>CAXTLC010000045.1:23804-38686 GCA_964245075.1 uncultured Acetobacteraceae bacterium | reverse complement strand
CTTGGCGGCGATCTTGGCGATCGGGAAGCCGGTCGCCTTGGACGCCAGCGCCGAGGAACGCGACACGCGCGGGTTCATCTCGATCACCAGCATGCGCCCGTCCGCCGGGTTGATCGCCCATTGGACGTTGGACCCGCCGGTGTCGACGCCGATCGCGCGCAGGCAGGCGATCGAGCCGTCCCGCATCCGCTGGTATTCCCGGTCGGTCAGGGTGAGCGCCGGCGCCACGGTCACGCTGTCGCCGGTGTGCACGCCCATCGGGTCCACGTTCTCGATGGCGCAGACGATGATGCAGTTGTCGGCGCAGTCGCGCACGACCTCCATCTCGAACTCCTTCCAGCCGACGATGCTTTCCTCGATCAGCACCTCGGTGGTGGGCGAGGCGTCCAGGCCCGACCCGGCGATGGCTTCGAACTCCTCCCGGTTGTAGGCGATGCCGCCGCCGGTGCCGCCCAGGGTGAAGGAAGGGCGGATCACCACCGGCAGCCCGATGACGGCCAGCGCTTCGCGCGCTTCGGGCAGCGAGTGGGCGATGGCGGAGCGCGGGCTCTCGATGCCGATGGCGCTCATGGCGTCGCGGAACTTCAGCCGGTCCTCCGCGCGGTCGATCACCTCCGCGCGGGCGCCGATGAGTTCCACGCCGTGGCGGGCCAGCGTGCCGGCGGCGTGCAGCTTCATGGCGATGTTGAGCGCGGTTTGCCCGCCCATGGTGGGCAGGATGGCGTCCGGCCGCTCGCGGACGATGATCTTCTCGACCAGGTCGGGCGTGATCGGCTCGATGTAGGTGGCGTCCGCCAGGCCCGGGTCGGTCATGATGGTGGCGGGGTTGGAGTTGACCAGGATCACCCGGTAGCCCTCCGCCCGCAGCGCCTTGCAGGCCTGGGCGCCGGAATAGTCGAACTCGCACGCCTGCCCGATGACGATCGGGCCGGCGCCGATGATGAGGATGGAGCGGATGTCGGTGCGGCGGGGCATTTCTGTTCCTTAGAGAAGCGCAGGGCGCTGCCCTGCACCCCGCCAAAGGACAGTCGTCCTTTGGCAACCTGTTAAAGAAGTGAGGAGACGAAGGTCCTCGTGAGTGTCGGATGCGTAATTCATGGAGGCTCGGGCCTCACTAATGGCCCATGCTCCTGGTAGCGCTGCATTTCGGACAGCGTGAACGAGATGGCGTTGAATTCACCTGTGATGGTCGAAACGGCCGTGTATTGGCCACCTGTCGCAAGCTCGGCGCGAAAGTCAAACCGCAGTTGCCGAATTTCTGCTGTAACATCCACGAGTCGTTTGGTGATGACGATCAGCTCCACAAGCATAAGGATAGTAAGCCCGATCGCGATCACAGGCCAATTTGTGGTTACCCATGCCAATACGCGTAGAAGTCCTTACATGTCATTGTTTTTACAACATGATATTACTTTGTGACGGTTCCAGTCTTTAACATGCTACATGAGAAATTTACGGCTTACTTAGTCCATCATCGCCGTGAATCGCCGGAACAGGTGCGCGCTGTCGCTCGGCCCCGGGCTCGCCTCCGGATGGTACTGCACGCTGAACGCCCGCCGCGCATCGCACGCGATCCCCTCGTTGCTGCCGTCGAACAGCGAGCTGTGCGTCAGCCGCACCCCGTCCGGCAGGCTGTCGTCGGCCACCGCGAAGCCGTGGTTCTGGCTGGTGATCTCCACCCGGCCGGTCGCCAGGTCCTTCACCGGCTGGTTCGCCCCCCGGTGGCCGCGATCCAGCTTGTAGGTCCGCGCCCCCAGCGCCAGCGCCAGCAACTGGTGGCCCAGGCAGATGCCGAACACCGGCACCTTCGCGTCCAGCACGCCCTTGATCGCCGGAACGGCGTACGCGCCGGTGGCCGCCGGGTCGCCAGGGCCGTTGGACAGGAACACGCCATCCGGCCGGTGCCGCAGGATGTCCTCGGCCGTGGCAACCGCCGGCACCACCGTCACCCGGCAGCCCGCCTGCGCCAGGGAGCGCAGGATGTTGCGCTTGGCCCCGTAATCCACCGCCACCACGTGGTGGCGCGGCGCCACCTGCCGCTGGAACCCGTGCGAAAGGGACCACGTGCCCTCGTCCCACTCGTAGCTTTGCGTGCAGGACACCTGCTTCGCCAAGTCCATCCCCTCGAGCCCGGGCCAGCCCTGTGCCTTCGCGCGCAGCGCGTCCAGGTCGAACCGCCCGTCCGCCGGGTAGGCCAGCACCGCCGTGGGCGGCCCGCCGTCGCGGATGCGCCGGGTGATCGCCCGCGTGTCCGCCCCGCTCAAGCCCGGCAGCCCGTGCGCGCGCAGCCAGCCGTCCAGCGGCTGGACGGAACGCCAGTTGGATGGCTCCGTGATGCCCTGCTTCACCACCAGGCCGAGCGCGGCCGGATTGGTCGCTTCCATGTCGCCGGGATTGGTCCCGGCATTGCCGATGTGGGGAAAGGTGAACGTGATGATCTGCCCGGCGTAGGACGCATCCGTCAGCGTTTCCTGGTAGCCGCTCATGCCGGTGTTGAAGCACAGCTCCCCCACCCGGCCCTCGCTGTGGGCGCCGAAGCCGTGCCCCCAGAACACCGACCCGTCCGCCAGCACGAGAGCGGCGGAAGCGCCCGGCGGGGTGGCATCAGCGGCGTGCGGCATGGGTTTGCTCGCTCCTTCTGGTTGCAGGTCAGTGAACGACAGGCCAGTCGCGGCGACGATGGCGGACCAGTGCTTGGACGGAATCGCGCGGGATTGCCGCCATTTGCGGACTGCCTCGCCACCAACCCCCAGATGCTGGGCGGCTGCATCGGCGCCGCCAAGTTTCAGGATGATGTCGTCGACCCTTGCCATCCTCCTGACCTATGGGAAAAAACTTCCCATTGCAAATCCAGGTGTGTGGTCATATCAAATGACCAGGAGGCGCGGATGCAGACGATCACGGCGACCGAGTTCAAGGCCACATGCCTGGACCTGCTCGACAAGGTGCAATCTGGCGAGATCGGCGAGTTGGCGATCACCAAGCGCGGCCAGGTCGTTGCCGTCGTGCGTCCGCCGAAGGTAACCTTGGCGCAGGCCGAGTCCCTGTTCGGCTGTTTGCGCGGAACGGTTGAACTTCCGCCAGACCTCGATTTGACCGAGCCGATCTTTGAAGGCGTGATCGAGGCGGAGGAGGGCCGGGTGTTCCCTGGATGAAAGCCGTGCTCCTCGACACCTGCGCCATGATGTGGATCGCAATAGGGACCGAGCTGGCACCGCACGCCGCGGCCGAGATCATTGCGGCGGCCGTCGGCGAAGGCGTCTTCGTGTCCCCCATCTCCGCCTGGGAGATCGGGCTGCTCGCGGCGCGCCAGCGTTTCGGCGCGGTGACGACGGCTTCCGGCGCGCAACAGTGGTTCGCGTCCTTTATGGCTCGCGGCGGGGTCATGCCTGCCCCGTTCGACGCGCAAACCGCCTTGGAGTCGGCATTGCTGCCAAACCTCGCCCATCGCGACCCCGCCGACCGCTTCATCCTTGCAACCGCCCGCTGCATGGGCATCCCGGTGGTCACCCGTGATCACCGCATGCTCGACTACGCGCAACGCGGACACGTCAAAGCCATCGCATGCTGAAAGCCGCCGCATGACCCTCCGCACCCAGTTCACCGACAACCTCAAGTTGTCCATGAAGGCCGGCGACGCCGCCCGCACCTCCACCCTCCGCATGGTCCTGGCCAAGGTGAAGGACGCCGACATCGCCGCCCGCCCAGGGGACCCGCTGTCCGACGACGCCGTCACCGCCGTGCTGCGCGGCATGGTGAAGTCCCGCCGCGAGTCCGTGGAGCTTTACCGGCAGGGCAACCGTCCGGAGCTGGCGGACAAGGAGGAAGCGGAGATCGCCGTCATCACCGGCTTCCTGCCGCAGCAGATGGATGACGCCGCCCTTGCCGCCGCGGTGGACGAAGCGGTGGCGCAAACCGGCGCCGCCGGGCCGAAGGACATGGGCCGGGTCATGGCGGCGCTGAAGGCCAAGCACGCCGCTTCCCTGGACATGGGCCGCGCCACGCCGCTGGTGAAGGCGCGGCTGGCCGGCTGATGGCGCTCCCGCCCGCCTTCCTGGACGAGTTGCGGGCGCGCACGCCCATGGCCGCCCTGGTCGGGCGCAAGGTGAAGCTCGCCCGGTCCGGCAAGTCATGGAAAGGCTGCTGCCCGTTCCACGGCGAGAAGACCCCCTCCTTCTACGTGTACGACGACGGCTACCATTGCTTCGGCTGCGGCGCGCACGGCGACGCGATCGGCTTCGTCATGAACGCGGACGGCGCCGGCTTCATCGAGGCGGTGGAACGCCTGGCCGGGGAAGCCGGCATGGATGTGCCCAAGCCTTCCCCGGCGGCGGCGGAAGCCGAGCGCGAGCGGCTGGACCTCGCCGGCGTGCTGGATCTCGCCGGGGGGAGCTTCACCCGGCGCCTTCACGCGCGGGAAGGCCGGGACGCGCTGGCATACCTGCGCGGCCGCGGGCTTTCCGACGAGACGATCGCGCGCTTCGGCCTCGGCTGGTCCGGCGAAGGCCGCGGCGACCTGGTGGCCGAGCTGCGCCAGGCCGGCGTGGAGGCAGCCCGCCTGGCGGAAGCCGGGCTGCTGCAGAACCGCGACGACGGGGCGGTGCGCGAGCTGTTCTACAACCGGGTGACGTTCCCGATCCGGGACCGGCGCGGACGCACGATCAGCTTCGGCGGCCGCGGCCTGGGGGACGCCAAGCCGAAATACATCAACGGGCCGGAAACCGCGCTTTATTCCAAGGGCCGCACCCTCTACGCGCTGGACCTGGCACGGGAAGGCGCCCGGCGGTCGGAGCACGGCGTGGTCGTCGCCGAAGGCTACATGGACGTGATCGCGCTGCACCAGGCCGGGTTCGCCGGCGCGGTGGCCCCGCTCGGCACCGCGCTGACCGCCGGGCACCTGGAGGAGCTGTGGCGGCTGTCCGACGCGCCGACGCTGTGCTTCGACGGGGACGCGGCCGGCGCCCGTGCCGCGGCCCGCGCGGCGGAAGCGGCGCTGCCGCTGATCGCACCCGATCGCACGCTCTGCCTGGTGACCCTGCCCGATGGCGAGGACCCGGACACGCTGATCCGCCGCGGCGGGGCCCCCGCCTTCGCCGCCGTGCTCAAGACCAAGCGCCCGCTCGCCACGGCGCTGTTCGACATGCTGCGGGAGGGATACGCCGCCGACACGCCCGAAGCGCGGGCCGCGCTGCGGACGCGGCTGGACGCGGCCGCGGCCCGGATCGGCGACAAGGGCCTCGCCAGCGAGTACCGTTCCACCCTGCGTGACAGCTTCTACGCCGCCACCCGCGGCAAGGCCGGCCGCGGGGCGGGGCGGCCAAGCCTGCGCAAGCCGGTCGCCGCCCCGCCCCGGCACATCCCGGCCATCGCCACGGCGGCGGCGGAACGGCACCGGGCGCTGCTCGCCATCCTGCTCAACCATCCGGTGCTGGTTGGGGACGTGGCGGAAGCGCTGTCCGGCTTGCCGCTCGCTCCCGGCCACGCCCGGCTGCGGGATGCCGTGATCGGTTGGTGCGATTCAGTCGATACGCTTGACTCCGAGGTGCTCATGAACCACCTCGCGGTATCCGGTCACGCGGCCGAGATGGGGCAGGTGCTTGCCGCCCGCCCCATGCCCTTGCCGGCCTGCGCCGGACCGGCCGCGATGCCGGCGGAAGCGGAGGCGGGATGGTGGCATTTCTTCGGCCTGCTCAACCGTTCCCGCTTGGAGGAGGAAGTGGCTGCCGCCCAGGCCGCTTTCGCGCGCTCGCCGGACCTGGCGGCGCAGGATCGCCTGGTTGCGCTGTGCGCAGCCCGTGAGGCCCTGGCTCAGGATGCCCAGGTTGACGACGCAGAGGCTTGACCGCGCGTTCCGGTCGGCCCGTTCAGGTTTGGAGTGACACCCGTATGGCGACGAAGCCTGCCGTGACTGCCGAGTCCGCCACCGTCGAGCAGGACGCCGACACCACCCTGCTCGACACCAACGCCGCCGCCGTCAAGCGCCTGATCGCGAAGGGCAAGGAACGCGGCTACATCACCTTCGACGAGCTGAACGCCGTCCTGCCGCCGGAGCACAACAGCTCCGAGCAGATCGAGGACGTCATGGCCATGCTTAGCGAGATGGGCATCCAGGTCGTCGAAGGCGAGGAAGCCGAGGACGGCGATGCCCTGCCCGCCAAGACCGAGAAGGCGGAGGAAGAAGGCGAGACCGAGAACGAGGCCGTCGCCGGCAACGTCGACGAGGCCAACATCGGCCGCACCGACGACCCGGTCCGCATGTACCTGCGCGAGATGGGCTCGGTCGAGTTGCTGTCCCGCGAAGGCGAGATCGCCATCGCCAAGCGCATCGAGGCCGGGCGCGACATGATGATCGGCGGGTTGTGCGAGAGCCCGCTGACCTTCCGCGCGATCATCGCCTGGCACGACGCGTTGAAGGCCGGCCGCATGCTGTTGCGCGACATCGTGGACCTGGAAGCCACCCAGGGCGCCGGCGCCCCGCCGCCGGAGGCCATCGTGGAAGGCGCGGAGGACGCTGCCGCCGAACCGCCGGAAGTCGAGGACGACAGCGAGGAAGGCGAAGGCCCCGGCTTGTCCCTGTCGGCGCTGGAGGAGAAGCTCAAGCCCGAAGTGCTGGCCAACTTCGAGGAGATCGAGTCCCTCTACAAGAAGCTGCACAAGGTGCAGTCCCGCCGCCTGGAAACGATGACGGCCGGCGAGGAGATCAACGCCCGCTCGGAAAAGAGTTACGAGAAGCAGCGCGAGGAGCTGGTCGGCCGCGTCGAGCAGGTTCGCCTGCACAACAACCGCATCGAGGAGCTGGTCACCCAGTTGAAGCAGCTCAGCCAGCGGCTCAACACGCTGGAAGGCCAGTTGCTGCGCATGGGCGAGCAGTCCAAGGTGCCGCGCGACGAGTTCCTGAAGGAATACCGCGGCCACGAGCTTGACCCGAACTGGATGGAGCGGGCGGCCGCCCTGCCCAGCCGGGGCTGGAAAAGCTTCACCACCAAGCATTTCGAGGCGGCCACGGACGTGCGGGGCAAGATCGGCGCCGTGGCGCAGGATTGCGGCTTGTCGATCGAGGAATTCCGCCGCGTTTACACCACCGTCAGCCGCGGCGAACGGGACAGCGCGCGGGCGAAGAAGGAGATGATCGAGGCGAACCTGCGCCTGGTGATTTCCATCGCCAAGAAGTACACCAACCGCGGCTTGCAATTCTTGGACCTGATCCAGGAAGGCAACATCGGTTTGATGAAGGCGGTGGACAAGTTCGAGTACCGCCGCGGCTACAAGTTCAGCACCTACGCCACCTGGTGGATCCGCCAGGCGATCACCCGCTCCATCGCCGACCAGGCGCGCACCATCCGCATCCCGGTGCACATGATCGAGACGATCAACAAGCTGGTGCGGACCAGCCGCCAGATGCTGCACGAGATCGGCCGTGAGCCCGCCCCGGAGGAGTTGGCCGAGAAGCTCGGCATGCCGATCGAGAAGGTCCGCAAGGTGCTCAAGATCGCCAAGGAGCCGATCAGCCTCGAAACGCCGATCGGCGACGAGGAAGACAGCCATCTGGGCGATTTCATCGAGGACAAGGCCGCAGTGATCCCGCTGGATGCCGCCATCCAGGCCAACCTGCGGGAAGCGACCACACGCGTGCTGTCCAGCCTGACCCCGCGCGAGGAACGCGTGCTGCGGATGCGCTTCGGCATCGGCATGAACACCGACCACACGCTCGAAGAGGTGGGGCAGCAGTTCAACGTGACCCGCGAGCGCATCCGCCAGATCGAGGCCAAGGCGCTGCGCAAGCTCAAGCACCCGAGCCGCAGCCGCAAGCTCCGCTCCTTCCTCGACGACTAGGCTGGAGGACGGAGCCGTGCAGCCTGCCACCCGGGTCGCCGTCACGGTGACCTTCCTGCGCATGGACCGGCGTCCGGTTGACCCGGCGCCGCCCATGCCGCGCGACAGCGGGCTGGTGCGCCTGGCCCAGCCGAGCGTGCCGTTCTACCGCTACCTGTACGACACCGTCGGCGCGCCGCATCTGTGGTGGCTGCGCCGGGCGCTGCCGGACTCGGCGGTGGCCGGCATCCTGGGCGACCCGCTGGTGTCGATCCACGTGCTCTACCGCGGCGGCGAACCGGCCGGCTTCTTCGAGCTGGACGGGCGGGCGAGGCCGGATGTGAACCTCAGCTATTTCGGGCTGACCCCCGCGGCGGTGGGCTGCGGCATGGGCGGCGCCTTCCTTCGCGCGGCCGTCGACGAGGGGTTTGCGGCGAGCGGGCGCGGCCTCACCGTCAATACCTGCACCGCCGACCATCCGCGGGCGCTGCCCACCTATCTGCGCACCGGCTTCAAGCCCATCCGCTCGGTGCGGGAGATGTGGGATGTGCCGACCCGGCTCGGTATGCGGATTCCAGACCATTTGCGCGCGTGATTTGAACCTATATCAAGTCGCGGTTCATCATTTCGACTGAAACTTGTTCGATCACGAACAATACCTAGGATAGACGTTGCCGACTGGTCTCGCTAGACACAACTCAATTCAAGGGACTTGAGGAGACCGTCTGTGAGCCAGCCCCATTCCGCAGTTCTTGCCGGCAGCGGCGTGACCGCCAAGCACCAGGTGCACGCCAACCTGGCGCCGCCTGCCTTGGTCGCCGCGTCCATGCGGCGCAGCGAAGGGCGTTTGTCGGCCGACGGCGCGCTGATGGCGATGACGGGCGTGCACACCGGACGCTCCGTCCAGGACAAGTTCGTGGTGGACGAGCCGGACACCACGGGTGACATCTGGTGGGGCAAGATCAACCAGAAGCTGCCGGCCGAGAAGTTCGAAGGCCTGCGCAGCCACGTCGCGGCCTACCTGGGCGAGCAGCAGGAGCTGTTCACCCAGGACCTGTATGCCGGCGCAGACCCGGCGCATCGCGTGCGGGTGCGGCTCGTCACTTCCTCGGCCTGGCACGCGTTGTTCGCCCGCAACATGTTCATCCGCCCGCCCGCCGCCGAACTGGCCGGGTTCGAGCCGGACTACGTCATCCTGCACGCCCCGCACCACCCGGCGGACCCGGCGCGGGACGGGGTGCGCACCTCCACCGCCATCGCGTTGTCCTTCAGCAAGCGGCTGATCGTCATCGCCGGCACCGAGTATGCGGGCGAGATCAAGAAGTCCATCTTCACCGTCATGAACTGGAAGCTGCCGGCCGAGGGCGTGCTGCCCATGCATTGCAGCGCCAACATGAACGCCGGCGAGGAGGTGGCGCTGTTCTTCGGCCTGTCCGGCACCGGCAAGACCACCCTGTCCTCCGACCCGGCACGTCCGCTGATCGGGGATGACGAGCATGGCTGGGGCGAGAACGGCGTGTTCAACTTCGAGGGCGGCTGCTACGCCAAGGTGATCGACCTCAGCCGCAAGGCCGAGCCGGTAATCTGGGACGCCACCCACCGCTTCGGCACCGTGCTGGAGAACGTGGCCGCCAACGCCGCCGGCCACCTGGACCTGAGCGACGGCCGGGCGACGATGAACACACGCGCCTGCTACCCGATCGAGTTCGTGGCCAACGCCAGCAAGACCGGGCGCGGCGGGCAGCCGAAGCACGTCGTCATGCTCACCTGCGACGCCTTCGGCGTGCTGCCGCCCATCGCCAAGCTGTCGCCGGGCCAGGCGATGTACCATTTCCTGTCCGGCTACACCGCGCGGGTGGCCGGCACGGAGAAGGGGATGGGCGGGGAACCGCAGGCGACCTTCTCCACCTGCTTCGGCGCCCCCTTCCTGCCGCGCCGGCCGGAGGTGTACGGCAAGATGCTGGCGCAGTTGATCGAGCGCTACGGTTCCGGCTGCTGGCTGGTGAACACCGGCTGGTCCGGCGGCGGCTACGGCGAAGGCCAGCGCATGCCCATCCAGCACACCCGCGCGCTGCTGAACGCCGTGCTGGACGGCACCCTGGAGCAGGCGCGCTTCCAGAAGGACCCGGTGTTCGGCCTGATGATCCCAACCGGCGTGCCCGGCATCCCGGACGAGGTGCTGAACCCCCGCGAGGCCTGGGCCGACAAGGCCGCCTACGATCGCGCCGCGCACCATCTGGCGGCCCTGTTCGAGAAGAACTTCGCCACCTTCCAGGACGGCGCCAGCGAGGACGTGCGCAACAGCGCCATCCGCGCCGCCGCCTGACCCCTCCACCCCCCTTCCTCTCCCTTTCCCTCGGGAAAGGGCCGGGATGGGGAAGCGCATGGAGACGCTCACCATGAACATCGACCTGTCCGGCCATCACGCCGTCGTCACCGGCTCCACCGCCGGCATCGGGCTGGCCATCGCCAAGGGCCTTGCCGCTTCCGGCGCCGCCGTCACCGTCAACGGCCGCAGCCAGGCCCGCGTTGACCAGGCCGTTTCCGCCGTCCAGCAGCACGCGCCCGGCGTTTCCGTCTCGGGCGTCACCGCGGACCTCGCCACCGCCGAGGGCGCGGCCGCCCTGGCCGCCGCCGCGCCCGCGGCGGACATCCTGGTCAACAACATGGGCATCTTCGAGCCCAAGCCCTTCGCCGACATCCCGGACGCCGACTGGCAGCGCTTCTTCGACGCCAACGTCATGAGCGGCGTGCGCATGTCCCGCGCCCTGCTGCCCGGCATGGTGGCCAAGGGCTGGGGCCGGGTCGTGTTCATCTCCAGCGAGTCCGGGTTGAACATCCCGAAGGAGATGATTCATTACGGCATGACCAAGACTGCCCAGCTCGCCGTCTCGCGCGGGCTGGCCGAATCCGTCTCTGGCACCGGGGTCACGGTGAACGCCGTCCTGCCCGGCCCCACCGCGTCCGAGGGGGTGACGGCCATGCTCGGCGGTGGCGACACCGAGGCAGCCGGGCGCGAGTTCGTCGCCAAGTTCCGCCCCACGTCCCTCCTCGGCCGCCTCGCCAGCGTGGAGGAGGTGGCGAACATGGTGGTGTACGTCTGCTCGCCCCAGGCTTCCGCCACGTCCGGCGCGGCGCTGCGGGTGGACGGCGGCGTGGTGCGCGCGATCGGTTAACCCGGCCGCAACCATCTTCCGTCATGCTCGGCGCGGGAGTTGGAGGCGGGCATGCCGGACGGGGACTGGCGGGCGGTGGCGGGCGGGGTTCCGGCCGTGTACGGGGCGGCCCGGATGGCGACGATGCTGTTCGCCGGGCATGGCGTTGGCGCGGTGCTGGACCTGCTCGGCCCCGAACCGGCCGGCCCCACCGCACGCGCTGGTTGGCTGATGGACCAGTCCTGGCTGCACGCGCTGAACTTCGCACCCTATCAGGCTGGTTGCCTTCAGCAGCGGGCGCTTGAGCTCGGCACCGTGTTCCGCGTCCGCGGCGGATCGGACGGCCCGCGCCTGCTCGCGCTGTGCGCGCCCGGGGACCTGATGGTCAACGCCCCGCTCGACTTCATCACCCCGGGTGCCGGCCTGCGATTGGATCTCGCCTACATCCGCCCCGGCCAGGGCCTGCCGCCGGATTTGCCGGCCCACGACGTGGCGGTCGTGGCCGTGAGCGAGAGCGCCCCGGATGCGCTGCGCGCCTTGCGGCCGGCCTACGCTGCCTGGCCCATGCCGATCCTGAATGACCCATCCCGCATCCTCCCCATGTCGCGGGACTGGCTGCCGCGGGCGCTGGCCGGGTTGCCCGGCGTGCTGGCCGCACCCGCCTGGCGCACCGGCCGGGACGTGGCCGGCCCGTTCCCTCTGCTGCTGCGTCCGCTCGGTTCCCATGGCGGGCAGGGCTTGACCAAGCTCGACGGGCCGGAGGACGCCGCGCGGTATCTCGCGGACACGGAGGACGAGGCGTTCCAGGCGTGCGCCTTCATCGACTACCGCAGTGGGGACGGCTGGTATCGCAAATACCGCATCGCTTTCGTCGAGGGCGCCCCGTTCATCTGTCACATGGCGGCGTCCGAGCACTGGATGGTCCACTACCTGAACGCCGGCATGGACAGCTCCCAGGCCAAGCGGGATGCCGAGCGGGACGCCATGGCGGGATTCGGCGCCGGTTTCGCCCGGCGGCACGGGGCGGCGCTTGCCGCCGTGGCCGAGAAGGTCGGCCTGGACTACTTCTCGATCGACTGCGCCGAGTCCCCCTGCGGCCGGTTGCTGGTGTTCGAGGCGGACGTGGCCGCCATCATCCATTCCATGGACCCGCCCGAGCTGTATCCCTACAAGCGCGCCGCCATGCAGCGCTGCTACGATGCTTTCGGCGCCATGGTCCGCCGCCGGGCCGGCTGAGCCATCAGGGCGGCCAGGGTAACCGGCCGGAACGCTTGGGCATCGACGCCGACATCGGCCTGGTGCCGCAGGGGCGGCAGGCGGCCATGGCTGTGCCCGTGCAGGTTCCAGGCGCCCCGCCCCATGTCCCGCCAGGTCCGCAGCGCGTAGTGGCACAGCACCAGCGCCGTCCCGTCCACCGTGACTTCGGCATAGGCTTGCACGCTGGTCCAACCGGGCAGGCCGGTGGTGGCCGCCGGGTCGTTGTTGCCGGTCAGCAGGTGCTTGCGGCCCGGCAGCGCCGCGAGCAGCCCGGCTGCATCCACCCGCCGCCCGACCGCGAAATCCCCGAGGTGCCAGACCTCGTCATCCGGCCCGACCGCCGCCTGCCAGTCCGCCACCATGGCACCGTCCATCGCCGCCACGGACGGGAACGGCCGCCGGTGCAGCCCCAGCGCGCCGCCATGGCCGAAATGCGTGTCGGCGGTGAAGAAAGTGGCCATGCGCCCTGCCCTCTACCGCAAACCCGGCCCGGCATGCGAGGGAATGCCATGTCCGAAGACGCCCGCCTGTTCGCCCCTTCCGCCTCCCGCAACCGCGAGCCGATCCTGCACGCCATGCGCCCGCACCTGCCGCTGTCCGGCCTGGTGCTGGAGGTGGCCAGCGGCACGGGCGAGCACGTGGCGCACTTCGCCGCCGCCCTGCCCGCCCTGACTTGGCAGCCGACCGACCTGGACGCCGAGCGCCGCGCGAGCATCGACGCCTGGGCCGCCGCCCTGCCCAACGTGCGTCCCGCGCTCGCCCTGGACGCGACGGCGCCCGTTTGGCCTGTGGAACGGGCGGACGCCGTGCTCTGCGTCAACATGATCCACATCGCCCCCCGGGCCGCCACGCCCGGCCTGCTGGCCGGCGCGGCACGGGTGCTGCCGCCGGGCGGCACCCTGGCGCTCTACGGCCCGTTCCGCGAGGCCGGGCGCGCGATGCAGCCCAGCAACGCCGCCTTCGATGCCGACCTGCGCGCCCGTGACCCGGCCTGGGGGCTTCGCGTAATCGAGGAGGTGGCGGCAGTCGCCGCCGCGGCCGGGTTCGCCGCGGCGGATGTGCAGGTCATGCCGGCGGACAACCGGCTGTTGCTGTTCCGTCGGTCAGGCTGATGTGGCGTGTATCTGGGACTTTGCGGTGCTGTATCCTGGCCAAGGTTTGGAGGATGCCGTGCTTTCCGAGGCCGCAAACCGAGCACCCTGTCGAGGGCGTCGCGGCGGCCCGCAAGACGGCGGAGTTGTTGGCGACCAGCCTCAACACGGCAGCCACGGTTTATGGCCGGGACGCGACGGGAGAATTTGTCCGCGGCGTTCATGACGTCACCAACGACGCCGCGGAAACGAGCAGTCGGCAGTGCCGCCCACGCTGCCCGACGCCGATTTATGGCAGCGACGCACCCGTCCAACACGTCGTTGCAGGTCGCCGGAACAAAGCCGCCTCCGAATACGCCCGGCAACGCGTACCGTTCTTCGCAGAACGCCAACTCGATGGTCTTTCAGCCATCCGAGGAGAATATCAGGCCTTGGCTCGTTGGTACGCGTCGAACTGAGTTTGAACAAACTGGGCATAAGTGGTCGGCGCGCGGCCAAGCAGCCACGTCAGAACATTTGGGTTGCCGACGAAGTCATGGCTGCTGTAGCGCGCGCTGATCGCACGCATCACCTGTGTCTCGTACGGAAACTGGCTGGGCTCGCCGATACGCTCTTTGAAGAATGTGTCAGGACTGATTTGCTCAACGGCAACATGCCTTCCCAGAGCTTCGGACATGACCTTCCCCAGGTCATGCGCGGTGTAACGTCCTGGAGCCACGAGTTCGTAGGTCGCCCCTACATGCTGCTTGCTGTCGGTCAGCACGGTCGCGGCCACTTCGGTCACGTCGCCTAGATCAACCAGCGACTGACGTCGCTCAAGCGACCAGGGAAGCTGGAACACGCCCCGTTCGAACACTGGCCGCAATCTATGGGGCAACATGTAGTTGGATGGCTGGAGGATGGTGAACTCCAGGCCGGACGACAGGAGGTGTTCCTCGATGTCGCGCTTGATCTTATGCTGAACCAGATCGGTCGTGATCGCGTGCAGCACCGAAGAGAATACGAACTGCTTCACGCCGCTCGCCCGGGCCGCGTCGATAGCGGCCAATCCCATCTCGTGTTCCTTGGGATGGAGCGTTGGGCCGACATGGTAAACCTTCTCGACGCCTTTCATCGCCCGGGCCAGCACTTCAGCGTCGGACATGTCGCCTACGACGACGTCAGCAACCCCCGCGTTGAGCAGGACCGTCCGCGACGCTTCGGTGCGAACGCAGGCCCGAAGGCTCGCGCCCGCAGCGAGCAGCTTTGGAACCAGCAACTTGCCTTGGTTCCCGTTGGCCGCCGTCACCAGAATCATGCTTCAGCCTCTCGCGCCGCTCGGGAACCGCCGTTGCAAGCGGTCGGCTGGTTGACCATGCGCGTGAACCCCGAGCGGCAACCGTGACCGCTCCAGTGGCCGGGTCGCTCTCTGCCGCACGCCATCAATTCGCTGCTCGAGGAACTACGGGGAGTTGCACGTAGCTTTGGTGCTGCGGTCCGGTGTAGATCGTATTCGTGGCCCCGAGATGATAGCTCTCGTCGTAGGCGCGGGAAGGAAGTCCAGCCGGGGTGCCGGGCTGAATGTCGA
>CAXTLC010000045.1:0-23704 GCA_964245075.1 uncultured Acetobacteraceae bacterium | reverse complement strand
TTCGGAAACGGCACCGGTTGTCCAAGAACCAGGTGAGCGTCGTAGCTCGCGCGATTCTCGGTCGTTGGTGGCGCATGCGAGATCCGGAGCAAGTCCTGCCTTCGCTCATCGCCCTTCCAGTCCGATGGCGAGGCATCCAGGTAGAGCCTTGTGTAATTGGTCCGGGCAATCGGCCACTCGTTCTCGTGCAGCACGTAGTAAGCCGCGTCCCCGCTCCTGATCTGGACGCGCACGGGTGGGCCATCCATGGCGCCGTTGTCGTCTCCCTTGAGCCAATGATCGAAATACCGCATGTGCTCGGCGACGGATTGTTGACTGTAGCAGTTCGGGAACCATGCGTCGATGAAGTCGAACTTCTTGGCTTTGGACCCGACCGAACGGATAAAGGTCTCGCTGCTGCCAAGCTGGTGTATCACGGCGCCGTTTTGGGGCCCAACGATCCAGACTGGAGCCGTCGCTTTCTCAATGTCTGGCCGCATGAAGTTCTTGCTGTGTGGGCCATACAGAGCTGGATCGTCGAATGGATTCGCCTTGAGTTGGGCCATCCAGTCCGTTTCACGCCGCTCCCCGCAATGGTTGTTCCCGGACCAAATCTTCCACCACCAGGTCCACCAGGCTTCGTCCCACAACCCGCCACCGCGAAGGTATTCGTTGTACGGGTCCGAATCAGTGCCCTGCGCGATCATCGCTTTCAGGTGAGACGGCTGCAAGCTGGCGACGTTGTGCTGCGTCATTGCAACGTAGGACATGCCCCATAGCCCGACGTTTCCGTTGCACCACGGCTGAACGCCGGCCCACTCGATGGCGTCATGGTAGTCTTCCGCTTCTTGGCGGCCCAGCGGCGCCTGGACACCTGGGCTCCTACAAACGCCACGGGGATCGATGCGGATCACCACGTAGCCGTTTGGCACCCACTCGGACGTGTTGACGCTTTCGTGGTTCTCGTATTGCAAGCCGTCTGGGTTGCCCGAGAAGTATCGGTCCTCCATCTCCTCCTTCTCAAGGGCGGAGGCTTCGTCGCAAATGCATTCGTGGTAGAAACTCTTCCCGTAGAAGCTCATGTTCATGATGGCGGGGTGCTTCCCGTCGCCAGCGGGGCGAAAGACATCTGCGTAAACGTAGGAGTTGTCACGAACGGGAATCTTGACGTCGGTCATCTTGACGATGCCGCGGATGTTTCGGCGCAACTCGTTTCGCGCGGCGGCTCCGCTGCGGAGCGTTCTGGGCACCTTGGCCGTGAACACCCCGGAACTGGCATTGAGCTGTTCGAGCAGGTCCACGATGACCGGGTTGCTCCCGAACCTATCCTGCCCGGCCGAGGCCTTAGCGTGATCTCCCGGAGGGTTATCGAACGCGATGACCTTCGAACCGACTATGTCGTGCACCGCGGGCGCGATCGTCACCCCGTTCTCGACGTTGCCATCTTGATCCAGCGTTTGCAGCAGCCGAGCGCGATTGGTAACCAACGGATCGTGCAGCTTGTCGATGCTGCCCGAGGCCCGGTGAACGATCTGCGCGAGGTTCACTCGCGGCGCACCTTCCGCGGTCCCCAGGACCAAGCTCCCCAGCAGGAACGTGACAGTCTCTCCCGCTCGGTAGCGGAACTCACCCTGCTCGTTCGTGCAGCCCGCGGTTGTTGGGGTCTGATACTTCAACCCGATCACGGGGCCGGCGAAAACGCCGGTCAGGCTTTCATCCTGAAGGTTCTGCTTCGTTTCTGCCTGGTTCGTGCCGGTCATAAGCCCACCATTTCATGTTATTCAGGCGTCAGACGCCTCACAGTTTGCGGTTAAGCGCCGCTATGATTGCTGCAATCGCTGTGCGCCTCTGGGGTGGATGGTGTGAGTTTGCTCGGAGGAGATTGGTGCAACGACCGCGACGCAGTGGGTGGTTGCTGGAGTGACGTTCCCCTGCAACGATCGATCTTGGCAAAACGACAGGGAATGGCGGGATCATCTGCCTCCGCTTCGGTAACCAGCCACATGCCCCGCATCACGGCTCGCAGCGCCGCCCGCCATTCTATGTATGCGCATGCCAGTCAGCAAACGGCGGACACCGGATCTTCAAGCAAAGCGCTGCCCACGGTGGGCAGCACTAGACATACTATGCGCCGATCGCCTTGAGAAAACTCAGCTTCCCTGCTTCGCAGTCCCGGCGCAACGCATTCGTCTTCATATCCGGGTTATGTTCTTGATTGGGTATGGGAACAAGCGGGTTGCCGGTCCAGGATATCAATCGGCAAACGCGTTTTTGAATCAGCCAACCAGTATTCTTGCGGACAAGTTCATCATCATACCAGCCCGTGCCCAACCAACTTGAGCCGCCTTTCGCTCCTTCGCGCACGAGAAGCCAATTCCCGTAGGAAAAGGCGTGAGCCTTGTCGCCATCGACATGCACCAGATGACCCATCATTGTATGCTGATGATTGTCCAGCGTGCTGTGGAACTCAGCGAAAGAGCGTTTGAAGTTGGCAAGACCCGACCAGTTGGCCCCAGCGGGACCGAAGTCGGCCGTGACGTCCTCAGTAAAGATCCGGTCGAACAAGTCCCATTGGTGAGCGTCAAGCGCAAAGCCATAGAGATTCAAGATTTCGATAATAGCCGCTTTGTCATGTTCAACCATGTTTCCGCTCCCGCTTTCCGCATTATCAGACGGTCAGAATCCGTCCATCAACTCTGTCCGTTGCTTGCTGCCCGTGGGTCGGTCGCCTGGTTGGACAACACCAGCAGGCTACCCAACACCATCCATCTTCAGACCGAACGCCGCTAGTCTCCCAACTAATTGCAATCGCGACTTTAGTGTCCCGTTCGGCTGCGAAGCCACCGTCAACCCAGCACAAAGCAGCCCATTGGCTTTTGCAAGGCCTATCTCGAAATGAGAGTTACGTCAATCATGACAGGATTGACTTCCCAGCATGCTGTTTCGCGCCCAGAACTGGGCAGCGGCCCCTGCTATCCCGGACAGGAAACCGGTTGCGGTTGGCTGCGGATGAACTCACCAGGAAAGCGCATGCGCACGCCGCGATGCAGGCGGGTTTCGTTGTGGCCCTCGATCCCAGCCGCAAGCTGCTGCAAGACGGTCGGAGCATCCGGACGGGGTTGGACACGGGCATCGTCGCGCTTCGGGGTCGTCACGAACGCTTCCTTGCTCAACAAGGCCTCTGCGTCGTCATGGCCTCTTGCTTGGTCCAAAGCTGCCGCAGTTGGTCACTCTGGAATGACCGGGAGAAGTACATGGCTGTCGAACCTGCCTCCCGTGTGAATGATGTGCTTTCCAGAGTTGCGGGTTTCCGGGTGTCGCGTGATGATGACGCCGGGGTCGTCAGAGGGCGGAAACGGATCCCTGCCCATGACGACGACGCGCATTTGTTCGCCAGAGCGGAACAACGTGCTCGACGGCCAGATCTCGACCTCGACAGGCACGATCTCACCAGGCTTCACCAGCTCTTCGCGAAGATGCGGATGCACCGGCTGATGGGGCTTGCTCTCTGCAATATCGAGTTCGCGATGCGAGACGCGCAGCCATCCGTGCGCGGCATGTCCGAAGCGGAACCGTGTGATGTAGTAGAAGTTGACGAGCTCGCCGGCCGCGTCGAATTTCTGGATCGCGGCGAACAGGTCCATGTCGTCAGAGCCGTCAGCCTCGACCCACAGCTTCAGCTTGAAGTAACCTGTGAGCTCCGTGTCTTTTTCGAAAGTGCGCGAGAAGATCACCTGCGGCTCGGTGGCAGTCGCATCGTAGGCAGCCGACGACTCGTTTGCGACTGGCTTTGGACTCAGCGAGCGAGTTGACGCATCGAGGTAGAGCGGGGTGTACTCAGTGCGCGCAAGCGGCCATTCCTGCTCAGCGCGCTCTTGGCCGACATCGATGCGCTCACGCACTTCCAACCTGACCCTCGGCCAAGTATCGACCTCGTTCGGTGTTCCTTTCAGGAAACGCTCGAAGAACGCGAGTTGGCGCCGGATGCTCTCGGGCGTGTACATGCGAGCCCACTTGTTGCGTCCGTGCACTTCGAGCCACTTGTGGTCGGTTCCAAGGCGCGTGTACGCCGACAACGATCCGCGCGTGTGAACCCCGTGATCGCTCCAGCTCGCGATCACGTAAGTCGGAACGTTTATGTTCTCGACCGCCGGCATCTTGCTTTTCCAATAATCATCGATGAATGGGTGGATCTTCATGGCCTCCACCCAGTCCTCAGCACGATTCAAGGAGGAACGCCTCTGCTGGTTCCAGAACTTGACAAAGCCGTGGTTCGGAATGCCGCCATGAAAGCCGCATTCACGATAAAGGTCGCTCATGGCGTCGTAAGGCATGAGCGCGGCAAGGTGTGCGGGCCGCGTCGCTCCAGCGAACCATTGGACGATCGCGAAATAGGATGCGCCGCCCATGCCCACCTTGCCAGTGCACCAGGACTGTTGTGCGATCCATTCGATCGTGTCGTGGATGTCATCACCTTCCTGCGGCGACCAGGTCGTCACGTCTCCTTCAGACGCGTTGATGCCGCGGGGGTCCGGCACGACCATCGCGTAGCCGGCCGGGCACCACACTGCCGGGTCCTGCGCCTCGATGGGCGCGTAGTCGCTGATGGCGGCATTGTCCGTGAAACGGGCCAGCACCGGCCGCGGCCAACGGTAGTGCTTGCCATAGCCGCTCCACAACACGATTGCCGGAAGCGGGCCGTCGGCGTCGGCGGGCTGGTAGATGTCCGCATAGATCGTCACGCCGTCGCGCAACCTTATCGCGACGTCGTAGTCGATGACCAGGCCGTCCGAGGTTTGCCGGCGAGGATTCAAGCCAGGGTAGTCCCGATCCTTCGGATCGGTCCCTGGCTTCATGACCTCGTCGTCGACGCCGTTCAGCACCTGCCCCATGCTGGCCGGTCCTGCTTGGGCGCTGCTTAGTGCACCGCTTCCATGGATAACGGCGCCGCACGGCCAATCGCGGCTATCCCACCGAAGTTGTGCGGATCAAGGCCAGCCATCAGCCGGCCGTAGTTCTCGGAAAGGGCTTCGAGGTTCAGCGCGCCGTGGAGGGTCACCACGCGGGCATCGCGCCATGCACGCTGGATCGGCTCGCTTTCCATGATCGCGGTTGAGCCCGAGTTGCGTTGCAGCAGCTCGATCGCCTCCGCGCACCACTTCGCCGCGTAGGCAGTCTCGACAAGCACACGGCCGTTGAACTCCTGCAGCTCCCGTGGATTGATCGGTTCCCCGGCCGCAGTCATGACGCCGTAACGATCAGTCTGCTCGGCATTGGCGCGCGCAACGAGTGTCGCGGAGCGGATCTTCGAGTGAACCTCCGACAGCATCAGATGCGTCAGCGGGGCCTCGAGCTGGTTCTTGTAGGTCGTGCCACGAATGGGACGCCCGGCCGAACGTTCCAGGAAGCGTTGGAGAGCGCCCTCAGCCAGCCCGATCGAAAGCCCAGTCATCATGCTGAACGCCCAGCCGAGGGTCGGTGCCTTCCATATCGTCCCCTTCAAGCCATGGTCATGCACCCCGGCTATGATTTCCGGAAACGGAACGCAGCGGTATCCCGGCACGAACAACTCGTCCTTGACCAGGCGGAGAGAGTTGCTGGCGGACCCTTTCATGCCCGCCACGCGCCAGTCGTTGAGGGACCTGAGGTCTTCGGAAGGCACCTGGACAGAAAACAGGCGCGACTCGCTCTCGCCTTCCGACATGCACCCGAGATTCACCCAGGGCGACCACAGGGCATTGCTTCCGAACGTCCAGGGACCCCCGGATACAACCCATCCGCCCTCGACCTGGCGGACGCGCCCGCGCGTGGCAGGGAAGTGGCTTGACCCGGCGATGCGCGGGCCGGTCCAGGCGGGACCATAGACTTCCTCCATGACGCGTCGGCCCGACCGCACCGGAATCCAGTTCGTCGTGGCGCCCACCCAGCTCGACCAACCGCACGAGCCGTCCCACTTCGAAACCTCGATGATGACTTGGAGCTGCTCGGCGACGGTCAGCTCGAACCCGCCAAATTCTGCCGGGGTGCCGATCTTGTACACCCCCGCATTGTCCAGGTCGTTGACGGTTTCTTGAGAAAGCTGCCCTTCGCGTTCGGCTAAGGGCGCCCGCTCACGAAGGGTCGGCCCGAGATTGCGAACCTTCTCAAGCACTGCTTCAACCTTGCTCGACGCCCCCAAAGCCGCTTCGCACACATCCAACATCATGCATTTCCTTGTTATATCGGAACTAGCGGTAACTGTGATAGAAGACGGTAACACACTTGGTCACTTGTTGCCAGCTTGCAAACCGGAATCGTGCGTGGGGGGACGCCACCATTTCTGGGGTTCCGGCGAGTAGCCAAACTGCCGCTCAAGCTCGATCGGAACGGAAAGCGTCTTCATGTGGTGGGCGACCGCGCCCAGGACGTGGTTGCCACCGATGTGCGACAGCGGCTCGGCGACCGTCCAACGCAGGCCCGCCTCGTTGACGCGACGGAAGATCGCGCCGGTGTCGGATGGGTCTCGAAAGCCGACAGCAACGGTCTTGAAGCCTTGGCGGTCCAGGCCGTCATCCAGCGGACGCGGGCGCCCAGCAGGAAGTTCGTACTGGACCAGTTCCATGAAGGTCGTGCCCCCGCGCAACAGGGCGGTCCGCCGTTGAGCGTCGGCGAGGCCCCAGAGCGCCTCGTGGCCCTGGGCGTGGAGCTCGCCGTCCACGGACGCCAGGCCGACCACGCCGCCGAAGTAAGCCCGCGCGTCTTCGAGGTTCGTGACGGACACCGTGACGTAAACCACGGCGGGGTCGAGATCGTGATAGCGGTCGCGCCGGCCAATCAGGCCTTCTCCCTCCTCCATGATCTCGACCGGGATGCCGACCGTTGGGTCGCGGAAGCAGACGCGTCGCAGCCCATTCACCTCGATGGCAGGAGTTAGGGTGCGGATGCCCAACGCGGACAGCCGCTCCAGCGTGCCTGGGAAATCCGACACCGCTATGCCCAGCCGGCAGAAGCCGATGTCGTTCGGCCTCCACTCGGAGGGAAGCGGTCGTTGCGGGGGAAGCGTGTGTGTCCAGAACTCAAGCTGCATGAGTTCCTGGCGCCCGACCACGTAGGATACGGTGGCCCCGCCTCGGGGACCGAGCCGCATCACCTGCCCGTTGTGCTCGCTGTAGATCAGACGTTCCCCTGCACCAGCGAAGCCGAACACGGTCGTGTACAGATGCTTGCAAAATGGCAGGTTGTCGCTGCCGAGGACGATTTGAATGATGTTCGGCACCCTCATGGCACGGTTTCCTGCTGGCTTCCGTTTCGGAACCTATCTGAGCATCATTACCGTGCTGAGACGTGAATAAACGTTGGTTGATGAGCGCCCGGCGCCGCAGCGTCCCGGCTTTCCCGTAGCGGTCGCGGCGCCGAGCATGGGCGACCCGGCGGACGCGTTGCGCCGCCATGCGGAGAACAGGCTCCGAGGATGCCGCTTCTGCCGCGGGCCGGGGGACGGGTTCACCTTCGGCGCCCCTGCTGAACCCCGTCGGAGCCGGTGCCACCATGGTCGGGTGCGACCGCCCCACCAGCACAGCCGCAGCAATCCAGTGCCGTCGCCGCTTCCAGCTATCCAGCCCCGTCACAGAAGCCAACCCTGGGCTCAAATGACCGATGTCATTCACGCAACAGTCTCATAAACCGCTCCTCCGAGGGGATGGCAGTGTTGACGAAGCCGTCATAATGAGGTAACTCTCATCAAATAAGCGTGCTCATCGGACCGCCCGCCTGGAATGCCGCCGTGTGGTAGGAATGATGAAGCCGGAAAGTCGAATCCCACGGGCGTCGTGTAGCGCTCAGTGTAAAAAAGCGTTTGGGAGAAGAGATTTGGTCATCAACGTCGTGACCGCTGACAAAATGACCGGTCCAAGGAATCACGGATTGGGTGGTTTTCTTGACTGCTGAACTCGTGCTGAGCGAGGTTTGCTTGCGCCCCGCCAGTACAGCTACGTAATAGCGAACGCCAAATTCAGCCCAGGGCGACCCGTGTGCTGTCCTCCCCATCTATGCGGTGTCGCATCGATGCTGGTGTGACAGGGCGTTCGACCAGCTATCTCGACAGCACTGAAGCACGGAACGCCGACCCAAGGCATCAATAGACAAATAAATCGGAGGAAGCGTTGAAGACGTCTCCCGCTCGCGTCCGCCCCCCCTGCGAACCATCCGCCCCGGCCCCGGCATCATACAGGGCCTTGCTTGCTGTCGCCCTGTTGACCTCGGGGGGACTGGTGGACTCGGCCGCTGCGGCCGACCCCGGCCCAGCCGCGTCGGGCACACAGGCGGCGCAGCCCGGGTCGCCGAGCGCGGCCTCGCCAGGCTCGCAGGCTGCGTCTGGCGCAGCCACGCCCGCCGGCGGCACCTACACGATCAGGCCGTTGCCGCTTGCGAGGCAATACACCGCGGCCGACCTCGCCTTGAGCGACTCAGGGGTGCAGGTCGCGCAGAACGTCTCGCCAACTTCGAACGTTCCGCCGAACTCGAACGCTTCGCCAAACTCCAGGATCTCGCCGAGCGGGCAGGTCGGGCCGCAACAGGCAACCCCTCCCGTCGGTGGCGTCGGCGGTGGCGGCGGCACTGCGACCTACACGATCCCGCCACCTCCGACGCAGGCGCAAAACCCCAACGCTTTGGCCGACTCGTTGAAGTACAGGGGCTGGATTGTGCCGCTTCCAGGCGCGGCCGACACCTTGGACCAAGGCGCGGCCGGGTTTCGTGACAAGCTCGCCCAACTCGGCATCAGTTACTTCGGCTTCACGGACACGACGTACCAGGACAACATCATACACCACGGGCATCCGCCAGGGGTGAACAACGCGCTCTCGCAAAACAGCAAGCAAGAGCAGTATAGCGGTCAGCTTCCAACCTACACGACAGCCGACACTATCTTCGTCATGTATGACTTGCAGCGCTATGGAATCCCGGACGGGCAACTTGCAGTGTCTGGGTCCTTGCTGGAGACGAACTGGAACCCGGGCGACCCCGACGGGATAGGCATCGGTCAGCTCAGCTACTACCAGACGCTCCTGAACAAGCAGATTGAGATCAAGGCAGGCTATCTCACCAACAATCTGGAATACCTGGGCGTCCAAGTCGGTGGCAGCCTGTCGGCTGGTTTGTTCGGCGTCAGCGCGGCGATCCCGTTTGAAACAGGCCAAAACCTTGGCTCGTTCCCCACTCCCGCGATAAACGTGAAGGTGAACCTTCCGGACCACGTCTATACCAAGTTCGGCGTGCAACGATCCACCAGCCCAGACGGACTTGTGGCAGAGCGGCGTGAAAACCCGACAAGCGTGCGCTTCCTGGTGCCGAATGCCGGCGTGTTCGTCATCGACGAGACCGGCTATCGAGTGAACGCGGCGCCCGGCCAGATGTCGACCTGGATCCGCGCGGCTGCCAACTACGACTCGAGCCGGTATGTTGGCCTCACCTCCGGGGTTCGCCACAACTCCAACTACGGCCTTTATTTCCTCGCCGACCGTCAGTTGCTGCAAACCGCGCCGAACAATCCCCGCACTGCCTATCAGGGCATCTACGCGGGCATCTCCGCAATGTTCGCGCCCAACTACTTCAACGCGTTCACCCAGTACTACGAAGCCCGCGTGTATGGGTTTGGAGTGGTGCCTGGCCGTCCATTCGACTTCACCAGCTTTGTCTATAACCGGAACGTCTTCAGCGGCCCCCTCGAGCGTGAATTGAACCGCTTCGGCGAGCTCACGCATGATGCCGCCAACACGTACACGCTTTCCTACAGCGCGCACGTGCTGCCCGGCACCAACGTCAACCTGGGCGTCAGCTACACCGACAACCCATCTCCCATCGTTTACAACAGCAACACCGGGAGTTCGCTGAGCGTCCTGGCAAACCTCTTCGTCTGGTTCTAGAGCATCATCCGACCGAGCGGGATCACCCGTCGGATAAAGATGCTCATGGAAACAAATGGCTAGAGCGTCAGCCGTGCGTCTATCAGCACGGCTGACGCTCTAAGGGCCACCCTTTCTCAGGGTGGTGCTGCGCTCGCAGCCTTCGAGGGATGAGCGCCGCACCGGGTTTGGCTGGTGGTTCTGGAGCGGCATGCGCCCGCGGGCGTTGGCCCGCAACCGCCCTGAATGGAAACGGTCAGGGCGTCAATTGCCAGGCCAACAAAGAGTTAGGCCGCGCTGACCGTTTACGGTCAGCCAAGAAGCGGTCTAGGCACCGGCGCAGGCCTGCGCCGTCACCGATGCCGTGCTGGAGCAGGTGGCGCCGCGGCGGAACCGGCCGCTGGAGCCGACCTGCCCGTCGGTGTCCTCCGGCGCGCTAAGCGCCGTCCGTCCGCCATGCAGAACGGCATCGTGGATACGTGTTCGAGTGCCCGGTCAGCCATCTCAAGCCGCCCGGCGCCAGGGCGGCTGCGTCACCTCGCCCGCCGCCAGCGCGGTCACCTGCTCGGCGGGCATCTCGCCGGTGATGCCGCGCGCGGCCAGCTCGCCCATCAGCGAGCCCAGCTTGAAGCCGTGCCCGGAACAGGCGCTGATCACCCAGCCCGCGCGGCCCGACGGCCGCACCAGGAATTCCTCCCGGTCCGCCACCGTGTAGAAGCACGCCTTCGGTTCCAGCACGGCGTAGCGGTCGAGGCCGCGGTAGGCCGCACGCGCCGCCGGCCACAGCCGGCGCAGGTCCTCCTCCGTCGCGATCCGGTCGCCGTCCGGGTCGCCCGAGCGGGAAAACACGTGGTCGCCGATCTTCAGCCGCGTGCCGCGCCGGGGCGGCAGCGTGTAGAGCCCGCCCTGCGGACCCGCGTCCAGCATCACCGGCGCGTCCGCCCAGGCCTGCGCCAGATCGGCCGGCGGCGACAGGTACAGCACCGCCTGGCGCGATGGCACGGCGACGCCCTTGAGCTCTGGCGCCAACCGGTCCGCCCAGGCGCCCGCCGCGACCACCACCGTGTCGCCCTCGTGCACCCGGCCGCCGCAGACCACCCGGCCCCGGTCGAGATCGACCTCGTCCACATGCGTGCCCGCCCGCAGCGTGACGCCCAGCTTGCCCAGGAGCACCACCAGGTCGGTCAGGATGCGCACCGGGAACAGCATGCCCGCGCCGTCCGTGCTCACCACCCGCACCAGCCCGTCCGGCTGCACCATCGGGAAACGGCGCTCCACCTCGCCGAGCGGCACCTCGCGGTAGCCGATGTCCATCGCGTCGAGCGAACGGGACACCGCCTCGAACCAGCCATCGTCCTCGCGCAGGAAATACACCGCGCCGCACGGCTCGAAATGCGAGGTCCCGGTCGCCTGCCACAGCCGGTCCCAGGTGCGGAACGCTTCCGGCATCAGGTGGGCGTAGCCTTCCATGTGGCCGTAGGCGTGCCGGGTGATGCGGTGCTCGTCATAGGAGGAGGCGCGCGGATTGGGCAGCGGCCCCTGCTCGAACAGCTCGACGGCCACGCCGCGCCGGGCCAGCGCCCACGCGGTGGACAACCCGGCGATGCCGCCGCCGACGACGAGAACCTTGCTCATGCACATGCTCCGCTGCGGCGGAAACATTGGCCTGGAATCCATTCCCGGGGCAAATGCGGCGCCCCTGTCATGCCCGCCGGGGTGTGCTAGCGTTCCGCACCCGCAGCCGGAGGCTCCCCCATGCTCGACCTCGCGCGTATCCGCTCCTTGCTCGACCAGCGCCGCCCGGGCCACACCCTGCCGCAGCCGTTCTACGGCGATCCGGAGATATTCGCCTTCGACTTGCAGGCGATCTACGCCCGCTCCTGGATCATGGCCGGCTTCGAGGTCGAGCTGCCGGCGCCGGGCTGCACGATGGCGTTCTCCGTCGGCCGCTCCCCGGTGGTGATCGTGCGCGGGCGGGACGGGGCGCTGCGGGCGTTCCACAACTCCTGCCGGCACCGCGGCGCGCAGGTCTGCGCCGAGGGCCTGGCCAAGCGCCCCCGCCTGGTTTGCCCTTACCACCAGTGGTCTTACGACCTTGAAGGCAAGCTGGTGAACGCCGCCCACATGGCCGAGGATTTCGACCCGGCCGAGCACGGCCTGCGCCCCGTCGCGCTGCGCACGGTCGCCGGCACGGTTTATGTCTGCCTGTCGCCCACCCCGCCGCCGTTCGACGCATTCCGCCAAGCGTTCGAGCCGATGATCGCGCCGCACCAGCTCCATCTCGCCAAGGTCGCCCATCAGGCCACCCTGGTGGAGAAAGCCAACTGGAAGCTGGTCATGGAGAACGCGCGCGAGTGCTACCATTGCGCCTCCAACCACCCGGAGCTGGCGGTCACCTTCCCGATCGGCCGCCGCCAGTTGAGCCAGGACGAGCAAAGGAACGTCACGGAGGCATTTGCCGCCCGCATGGCCGAGCAGGGCCTGCCGTCCGGCCCGGAGGAAGGCGCATGGTGGCAGGCCGGCCGCTTCCCGCTCAACGAGGGCACCCGCTCCATGACCATGGACGGGGAGCCTTGCGTCAAGCGCACCATCGGCCGCGTCGGCAACGGCGACGTGGGCTCGCTGCGCTGGGCGCTGGAGCCGCATAGCTTTGCCCACGCGCTGGGCGACTACGTGTTCATGTTCAGCGCCATGCCCACCGGCCCGGAAGAAACCGTGGTCACCGCCAAGTGGCTGGTCAGCCAGGACGCGGTGGAGGGCGTGGACTACACCGTCCCGCACCTCACGGAACTGTGGGACCGCACCAACATGCAGGACCGCGACCTGGCGGAGAACAACCAGCGCGGCGTGCTGTCCGCCGGCTACACGCCCGGTCCCTACTCGCCCAACGCGGAGTCGCTCGTCATGCGGTTCACCGACTGGTACTGCCAGGCCGCCCGGGCCTATGTCGACGGCGGCCTGGCGCCCGCTGCCTGAACCGGGCACGGCTCTTGCAATGATCTAGGCTTCACAGGCGAAGGCTGTCCCGGCATGGCTCACACGCCCCGCTTTCTGGACCAGGCCCGGCGCGAGGCGAGCGCGCTGGAGAACCATGTGGTGGACGAGTTCCTCGCCGGCCGCCTCGGCCGCCGCGCCCTGCTGCGCGAAGGCAGCCGCGTCGGCCTGGCCGTCCCGCTGCTCGCCGGCCTGCTCGGTCCGCTGGCCCGCTCCGCCCGCGCCCAGGGCAAGCCGGACGCCACGGTCCGCGTCGCCGGGCCGGCCCCGTTCGGCGCCATCGAGCCGGTGACCGTGTCGAATGCCGGCGGCCTGATGATGCTGATGCAGACCGGCGAGTTCCTGGCGCTCGACGGCACCGACCTGGTGCTGCGGCCCATGCTGGCGCAGTCCTGGACGCCGAACGACGACGGCACGGTCTGGACCTTCAAGCTCCGCCCGAACGTCAGGTTCCACAACGGCCACGTGCTGAACGCGGACGACGTGGTCGCCACCATGGACCGCCTGGCCGACCCGAAGAACGGCTCGAACGCGCTTTCGGCGTTCAAGGGCGTGCTGTCGGTGGGCGGCGCCCGCAAGGTGGACGACCTGACGGTGGCGTTCCACCTGGACGCGCCGAACGGCAATTTCCCCTACATCGTGTCGTCCGACAACTACAATGCCATTGTCCTGCCGGCCGACTATGCCGGTGATTTCGAGAAGAACTTCAACGGCACCGGGCCGTTCAGGCTCGAACGCTACGTCGCCAAGGTCGGCGCCTCGTTCGTGCGCAACGCGGACTACTGGGGGCCGAAGGCGCTGCCGGCGCGGACCGAGTTCACCTTCTACAGCGACCAGCAGGCGCAGGTCCTGGCGTTGCAGGGCGGGCAGGTGGACGTCATAGCGGCCTTGGCGGTGCAGGGCGCGCAGGGCCTGCTGAACGACCCGGACGTCAACGTGATCAAGGTGCGCGGGGCCGCCCACCGCGAGGTGCACATGCGCAACGACGTGCCTAAGTTCGCCGACAAGCGGGTGCGGCAGGCGGTCGCGATGACGCTCGACCGCCCTGCGATCGTCGCCGGGCTGTTCCGCGGCTTGGGCGACCTGGGCAACGACTCCGCCTTCGCCCCGGTTTACCCGTCAACCGACCCGGCGGTGCCGCAGCGCAAGAAGGACATTCCCGCAGCCCGCGCGCTGATGGCCGCCGCAGGCTTCCCCGACGGGTTCGAGGCGACGCTGACCACCGAGCGGATACAGGAGATCCCCGACTACGCCGTTCTGATCCAGAACAGTTGCGCCGCCATCGGCATCAAGCTCAACCTGAAGATCGAGGCTGACGCCGCCTACTACGGCACAGCGCACTACGGCCAGTCGGATTGGCTGGATTCGGAGATGGGCATCACCGAATACGGCCACCGCGGCGTGCCCAACACGCTGCTAGGAGCACCCTTGCTGAGCGGCGGGGCGTGGAACGCGGCGCATTTCCGCAACCCGGAGTACGACAAGCTGGTGGCCGACTACACCGCCACCACCGACCTCACCACCCAGCGGGGCACCGCGGGCAAGATCCAGGCCCTGCTGCTGGACGAGACGCCGATCATCTACGCGTATTTCTACAACTACCTGGCCGCCACGGCGGCCGACGTGAAAGGCGTCTCCGTGACCGCGATCACCCAGGTGTTCCTGGCAGGGGCCACCGTCGCTTGACGGCGAACCGTTGCTAGCCGATCCCCTCCGCCGCGGCATGCGCCGGCTCGGGCTGGCTTCGCTCACCCTCGTCCTGCTCAGCATGGTCATCTTCGTCGGTGCGCAACTCCTTCCCGGCGACGTGGGCCGCGCCATCCTCGGCCCCCTCGCCGACCCGGCGGCGGTGGCCGCGCTCAACCACCAGCTCGGCGCCGACCGTTCCCCGCTCGCCACCTACCTGAGCTGGATCGGCCACTTCGTCACCGGCGACATGGGGATGTCCTACACCTTCCGCACGCCGGTCGCTCCCTTCGTCGGCGACGCGCTGGTCAACTCGCTCAAGCTGGCGGCCGTCGCCTTCATCCTGGTGGTGCCGGTCTCGATCGCCGCCGGGGTTTATGCGGCCATGCGCGCCGGGCGCTGGCAGGACCGCGCCATCGGCGTCGTCGGATTGTCGCTCACCGTGGTGCCGGAGTTCGTCTCCTCCATCGCCCTGCTGCTGCTGTTCGGCGTGTGGCTGCGCTGGCTGCCGCTCTCGGCCGCAACCCGGCGCGGCGCCTCGTTCGGCGTGCAGCTCCAGCACCTGATCATGCCCGCCCTGCCGCTGGTGCTGATCCTGTTCGGCTACATCGCCCGCATGGCCCGAGCCGGCACGATGGAGGTGCTGGCCGCCGACTACACCCGCACCGCGGTGCTGAAGGGCCTGCCGGGGCGCACCGTCGTGCTCCGCCACGTGCTGCCGAACGCGCTGCTGCCCACGGTCACGGTGATCGGCACCCAGCTCGGCTACCTGGTGGGCGGGCTGGTCGTGGTGGAGTCGCTGTTCCGCTACCAGGGCATCGGCAGCCTCATCCTGACCGCCGCCAAGGGCAAGGACCTGCCTATGCTGGAGGCGGGCATCCTCACCGTCGGCGGCATCTACATCGTCTCGACCCTGGTGACCGACGCGCTCTACACCGCGCTCAACCCCCGCCTGCGGACGGCCGGGCGATGAGCGCCGCCGTGCAGGAGGCCGCACCTGCCGTCCCTGCCCGGGCGCCGTCGGGCGCGCCGTGGCGAGTGCTGCGGTCCCCCTCCTTCCTGGTTGGCGCCGCCATCGTCCTGTTCTGGGTGGCCTGCGCCCTGTTCGGCCCGCTGATCGCCCCGCAGGACCCCTACCGCGACGACTTGCTGCACACCCTCGCCCCCCCTTCGGCGGAGCACTGGTTCGGCACCGACCAGATCGGGCGCGACGTCTTCTCCCGCGTGGTCGTGGGCGCCCGGCCGATCCTCTCGGTGGCCCCGCTCGCCACCCTGATCGCGATGGTGGCCGGCACCGCGCTCGGGTTGCTCACCGGCTATGCCGGGGGCTGGCTGGACGCCGTGGTCAGCCGCCTGATCGAGGTGCTGCTGGCTCTCCCCTTGATCGTGGTGGCCTTGCTGGTGCTGGTGGCGCTCGGCCCCTCCTCGCCCGCCGTGGTCGCGGTGATCGGCCTCATCTTCACCCCGCTGATCGCCCGCACCGTCCGCTCGGCGGTGCTGGCGGAGCGATCGCTCGACTACGTGCAGGCGGCCGAGCTGCGCGGCGAGGGCGCGCTGCACGTCATGTTCGTGGAGATCCTTCCCAACGTGCTGCCGCCGATCCTGGTGGAAACCACGGTGCGGCTGGGCTACGCCATCTTCACCGTCGCCTCGCTCAGCTTCCTGGGCTTCGGCATCCAGCCGCCTTCCGCCGACTGGGGCCTCGCCATCTCGGAGAACTACGGGATGATCGCCGGCGGCTTCTGGTGGACGGTCGCGTTCGCCGCGGGGGCGACCGCCTCGCTGGTGGTCGGGGTGAACCTCGTCGCCGACGGCATCGGGAGCGCACTCGAATGAGCGGTGGCCCAACCCTTGAGGTGCCGGCCCTTGAGGTGCGCGGCCTTTGCGTCGACTACCGCTCGCGCGGGGTGGGCCAGCGCGTGCTGCGCGGCGTGTCCTTCGCCATCGCGCCGGGCGAGAGCTACGGCCTGGTGGGGGAAAGCGGCTGCGGCAAGTCCACCGTCGCCTTGGCCGCGCTGCGCACCCTGCCGCGCAACGGCCGCATCACCGCGGGCTCGGTGCGGCTCGACGGGCAGGACATCGGGGCGCTCGACCCGGCCGGGCTGCGACGGCTGCGGCAGCACACCGTCTCGATGGTGTACCAGGACCCGGGCCGCGCGCTCAACCCTTCCATGACAGTCGCGCGCCAGGTCGCCGAGGCGTTCGCCGGCGCGGGCCGGGCCGAGGCGCTGGCCCGCGCCCGCGCGATGCTGGCCCGCGTGCGCATCCCCGCCCCGGAGCGCGTGCTCGCCGCCTACCCGCACCAGCTTTCCGGCGGGACGCAGCAGCGGGTGGTGATCGCCATGGCCCTGGCCAAGGACCCGGCGCTGCTGGTGCTGGACGAGCCCACCACGGGCCTGGACGCCACGGTGGACGCCGAGGTGCTCGACCTCCTGGCGGCGCTGAAGGCCGAGTTCGCCACCGCCATCCTGTTCATCAGCCACAACCTGGCCAGCGTGCAGCGCATGTGCGACCGGGTCGGCGTGCTGTACGCCGGCAGCCTGGTCGAGGAAGGCCCTGCCGCCGGCCTCCTGGCCCGCCCGCTGCATCCCTACACGGTGCGCCTGCTGCGCTGCCTGCCCGCCGCTGGCCGCCGCAAGGGGGACGGCCCGCTCGACACCATCCCCGGCTTCCTGCCCCCCCCGGGCGTCATGCCGGCCGGCTGCATCTTCGCGCCCCGCTGCGACCGCGCCGACGACCTGTGCCGCACCACGCCCCCGCCGCCCTGCCGCGCCGGCGCCCACGTCGCTCTCTGCCACCATGTCGACGCAAGCCGTCCTCCCATCCCCCTGGAGGGAGCTGGGGGCGAGGGCGCGCGCGACGAACCCGCCGCCGCCCTTGCTCCGCCTGGCCCCCTCCCCGCGCCCGCCCTTCGCGCCGACGGCATCTCCAAGACCTACCGCGTCGGCTCCCGAGCCCTGCGCGCGGTGGTGGACGTTTCCCTCACCCTCGCCCCCGGCGAAACGCTCGGCCTGGTCGGCGAGTCCGGTTGCGGCAAGACCACGCTCGGCCGCCTTCTGCTGGGCCTGACCCCGCCCGATCCCGGCGGCGCCATCGCCCTCGATGGCCGCCCGGTCGCGTTCGACGCCCGCGCCCGCAGCCGTGCCGAGCGCAAAGCGTTGCAGATCGTCTTCCAGAACCCCGATTCCGCGCTCAACCGCGCCCACACCGTGCGCCACCTGATCGCCCGCCCGCTCGCGCGCCTCGCCGGCCTCACCGGTTCCCGCCGGGCCGCACGGCTGGCCGAGCTGGCCGCCGCCGTCCGCCTCACCGACCGCCATCTGCCGTTGCGCCCGCGCCAGCTTTCCGGAGGCCTCAAGCAGCGGGTCGCCATCGCCCGCGCCTTTGCCGGCGAGCCCGCCGTGGTGATCTGCGACGAGCCGACCTCCGCCCTCGACGTTTCGGTGCAGGCCGCCATCCTCAACCTGCTGGCCGAGCTGCAAGCGCGCGCCCACGTCAGCTACGTGTTCATCAGCCACGACCTCGGCGTGGTCCGCTACCTGTCCGACCGCATCGCCGTGCTTTACCTCGGCCGCATCGTGGAGATCGGCCCGGCCGAAGCGGTGTTCGACGGCCCCCACCATCCCTACACCGAGGCGCTGCTGTCCGCCGCCCCCATCCTTGGCGAGCCCGGCCGCGCCCGCATCCGCCTGTCCGGCGAGGTGCCGAGCCCGCTGGCGCCGCCGCCGGGCTGCGCCTTCAGCACCCGCTGCCCCCGCAAGATCGGCGCCGTCTGCGACGAGAGCGAGCCGGAGCTGACCGGGGGCGAGCACGCCATCCGCTGCCATCTTCCGCGCGAAGCGATGGGCCGGCGCGGCGGCCCGGCGCCCGCCACCGCCACGCGCCACCCCGTCCCCGCCGACGCCTGCTGAACCGGAGCATTGCCATGATCGACCCGCGTTCCACCGCCGGCGCCAGCCTGACGGTCGCCGAGCAAACCGACCTCCTGGTGGTGGGCGCCGGGCCGGCCGGTCTCGCCGCCGCCCTCGCCGCCGCGTCGCACGGCCTGAAAGTGGTGCTGGTGGACGAGAACCCGGTGCCCGCCGCCACCATGGGAGACGACGTGCCGCTGCATTTCGGCCAGCGCATGAGCGGCGCCGTGCGCAACCGCACCGCCATGACCGAGGCCATGCTGGCCCACCGCCCCGCCCTCGGGGACGCGATCGAGGCCGGGGTGGATCTGCGCCTCGGCACCGTCGCCTGGGGGCTGTACGCCAACGGCCCGAGCGTCGGCTGGCTGCCGGGCCTGGTGGCCGGGCTGTCGGACGGCGAGCAATCCGCCATGCTGGGCGCGAAAGCCGCCATCGTCGCCACGGGGCGGCGCGACATGGGACTCGCCTTTCCCGGCTGGCACCTGCCCGGCGTGATGGGAGCCACCGCCGCCGAACGCCTCGCCAGCCACGGCGTGCTTGACGTGCGGCAGGCGGTGGTCCTCGGCACCTCGGCCGAAGCCCTGCTGGCCGCCCGTGCCCTGCTCGCCGCCGGCGTGAACGTTGCCGCCATCGTCGAGCAGGCCGCCGCACCCATCGGCCCGGCGGCGCTAGTGGCCGAGCTGGAAGCCGCCGGAATCCCCATCCTGACCCGCCACGTGGCCGCCGCCGCCGAAGGCGACACGGCTGTCACCGCCGCCGTGCTGGTGGCGCTGGACGAGGCCGGCCATCGGCGCGCCGGCTCCGAGCTGACCCTTCCCTGCGACACGATCGTGCTCGGCATCGGCGCGATCCCAGTCATCGAGCTGCTGGACGCGCTGGGATGCCGCACCGCGTTCACCCCCGAGCGCGGCGGCCACGTGCCGCTGACCGGCGCGTCCGGCCAGACCACCGTGCCCGGCGTGTACGCCGTGGGCGACTGCGCCGGGCTCTGGGCCAGCAAGTCGCTCGACCCGGCCGTTGCCGAAGCCGAGGGCCGCCAGGCCGCCGCGCGGATCGCCGGCCTTGGGTTTGCAGAGCCCGCTCCCGCCGCCGGGAGCGGACCGCCGGCTCAGCTTCCCGCCGCCGCCCTGTCGGACTATCGCCTCGGCTGGGTGCGCGCCGCCGTGGTGGAGGCCACTGGCGCGGTCGAAGCCCATGTCTGCCAGTGCGAGGAAGTGACCGCGCGCGAGATCCTCGAAGTCCGTCCGCCGCGCTATCTCGGCTGGGAAGCGCGCCGCAACACCGTCGACCTCCGCACCCTGCTCGGCAACGGCCCGCCCAGCGCGGACCAGGTCAAGCGCCTCACCCGCGCCGGCATGGGCCTCTGCCAGGGGCGCCGCTGCCGCGAGCAGGTGGCCGCCCTGCTGGCGCTCGGCGCCGGCGTCCCGCTGGGCGAAGTCCCGCTCGCCACCTACCGCGCCCCGGTGCGCCCGATCCCGCTCGGCCTGCTCGGCTCGCTTCCCGAGTCGCCGGAGATGGAAGCCAACTGGGAGGTTTGGTTCGGCATCCCCGGCCAGGCCGCATCCCCTTGGGAAATCACTCCGGACGACCCGGCATGAACGGCATCCTCGACACCGACATGCCCGCCGGAGCCGACGTGGTCATCGTCGGCGGGGGCGCCACCGGGCTCAGCGCCGGCTGGTGGCTGACCCGCGCCGGCGCCGATGTGCTGGTGCTCGACAAGGGCCTGGTCGCCTGGGAAGCATCGGGCCGCAACGGCGGCGGCTGCACCCACAGCTTCAGCCCGCTGTTCGCCGAGGAGCAGCGGCTCTGGCCGCAGATGGACGAGCTGCTCGGCCACCCGACCGAGTGGACGCCGGGCCGCATCCGCATCGCCGTGACGCCGGAGCAATGGCCCGATTGCCACCGGCAGGCACGCAACGGCGAGCGCTACGGCATGCGCAGCGAGCGGCTGGACGGCAAGCAGCTCCGCGACCTGGTCCCGCTCGCCCGTGACGAGGTGGCCGGCGCGTACTGGCACCATTTCGGCGGCCACGCCAACCCGCACCGCACCGTGCAGGGCTACGCCTGGGCGATGCAGGACGGCGGCGGCCGGGTGATGCAGCACACGGCCGTGCTGGGGTTCGAGACGGCCGGCGGCAGGGTCACCGCGGTCCGGACCGACCGCGGCACGCTCGGCTGCGGGCAGCTCGTGCTGGCCGCCGGCCCGCAGACCGGCAAGCTGGCCGCCATGCTGGGCGTCACCATCCCCATGGTGTCCGCCCGCGCAGAGATGATCGTCACGGAGCCGCTGCCGCTGATGCCGGTGACCGGCGCGGACGGCAACGGGCTCTACGGCCGCCAGACGCGGCGCGGCAACCTCGCCTATGGCGGCGGCCCGCACGAGTGGCTGGACGACATGGATGGCATGGCCGTGCCGCCCCGCAACAGCACGCCGCTGATGGGCAACATCGCCGGGCACCTCGCCGGGCTGTTCCCGCGCGCAGCCCAGGCCCGCGTGATCCGCAGTTGGGCCGGGGTGATCGAGAACACCCCCGACGGCCGCCCGGTCATCGACCGCCTGCCCGACCCGGCGAACGTCACGGTGGCGACCCTTTCCTCGATCGGGTTCGGCCTTTCCCCCGCCACCGGGCACGCCGTGCAGGAACTGGTGACGGAGGGCGCCTGCCAGTTCGCCGACCTCTCGACGCTGCGCCTGTCCCGCTTCGCCGCCACCGAACCCGATTGGGCCGCCCAGCGCGGCTGGCAGGCCATGGCGCGGTCAGGTCACCCTTGAGGATGGGGGGGAGCCAGGTTCGGTCGCCATGGCGCAAGCGCGTCTGACCGAGGGCGAGATCCTGGCCGCACGCGGTGAGCTGCCAGGCTGGGCCTTCACCGCCGGCCAGGTCAGCCGCAGCTTCCGGTTCGCGGACTTCAGCGCCGCCTGGGCGTTCATGTCGCGGGTGGCGCTCCTGGCGGAACGGCACGACCATCACCCGGATTGGTCCAACAGCTACAACCGGGTCGAGGTCTCGCTCACCACCCACGCCTCCGGCGGGGTCACGGCACGGGACGTCAACCTGGCGCGGGCGATCGACGCTCTCGGCTGAACCGCTCCCAGCCGCCGGCGCGGAGTTCGCATGCCGGGCAGGCGCCGCAGCCGAAGCCCCATTCGTGCCGGTGCACCCGGTCACCCAAGTAGCAGCTATGGGTGGCCTCCCGGATCAGCCGCACCAGGCTTTCTCCGCCCAAAGCCGCCGCGAGCCGCCACGTCGCCGCCTTGTCCCGCCACATCAGCGGCGTGTGCAGCACCACCCGGCGGTCCATCCCCAAACCCAACGCCACCTGCAACGCCTTCAGCGTGTCGTCGCGGCAATCCGGATAGCCGGAGTAGTCGGTCTCGCACATGCCGCCCACCAAGTGGCGCAGGCCTCGCCGGTAGCCAAGGGCGGCGGCATAGGTGAAGAACAGCAGGTTGCGGCCGGGCACAAAGGTCGAGGGCAAGCCGCCCGCCTGCATCGTGATCGCCTGTTCCCGCGTCAACGCCGTGTCCGACAACGCCCCCAATGTCGGCATGGCCAGGACGTGGTCGGGGCCGAGCCGTGCAGCCCAGCCCAGGTCCAAGGCCGCCATGCCGTCCCGCAGCGGGACGCGGACGTCCAGCTCGACCCTGTGCCGCTGGCCGTAGTCGAAACCGACGGTTTCCACATGGGCGAAGCGATCGAGCGCCCAAGCGAGGCAAGTCGTGCTGTCTTGTCCGCCGCTGAACAGAACCAGCGCGCCTTCGTCCAATCGGTCCATCGTCATGGTTCTAGCCTGCAATCGCCCCGACTGAAAACAGTCAGGGCGTCAATTGCTAGGCCAAACAAGGAGTTAGGCCGCGCTGACCGTTTCCGGTCAGCCAAAAAGCCGTCTAACGGGCCGGCGCCGGTGCAACACGGCTCGTTCCCAACGCAGGCAGATGCTCGCAGGACCGTGATTGAGAGGCCGTGAGCGTGCTCCCCGCCGCAGCGTTGAGGTGATCAGCCACATCGCGAGCCGATCATGGACGAATCGAAGCAGAACGAACCCGAACTCCCCAAGCAGGACGGCCAACCGCAGCCGCAGGTCCCTCCAGGAGCCTCCCCCGTCGATCAAGCGGCGCAGGAGGAAGCCGGCAAGGACCGCAAGGAGTCCGGCGGATATAACTAGCAACCCTCCGCCGCTGACCCTGGTGCTCAGCGGCGGCAACGCGCTCGGCGCCTACCATGCTGGTGCGTGGAGCGTGCTTGAGGAGGCGGGCGTCATCCCGGCAAGGATCGTCGGAACGTCGATCGGCGCGATCACCGCGGCCGTGATCGCGGGCAATCAGCCCGGCACGCGCGATGCCGCGCTCCAGCGTTTCTGGCATTCGGCGAGCACGTTCGACCCTACAGCGGCCTTGCCGGCCGCCATGCGTCAGCCCGCCCAGTACATGCAGGCTTTCGCAAGCCGGCTGCTCGGTCGCCCGCCGCTGTTCACTCTTCGCCTGCCGGACCTCACTGGCAGCGATCCGCGGCCGAGCGTGTTCAGCGTGGAGCCTATGCGGGCGCTGGTGCGCGAGTTGGTCGACTTCGACCGGCTGAACAGCGGCGAGATGCGGGTGACCATTGTGGCGACAGACCTTGCATGCGGCGAGGAAGTCGTCTTCGACACCCGGGCGGGACGGATCGAGCTTGACCACGTGATGGCGAGCGCTGCGTTGATCCCCGACTTTCCCCCCGTCAAGGTGGCCGGGCGGTTGCTCGTTGACGGCGGCTTGTGCGCCAATCTCCCGTTGCACCTGGTGCTTGAGCAGGGGTTGGACAGCGAGGACGCCGAGCGTCTCGTCTGCTTTGCGGTAGATTTGTTCCCACTGGCTGCGCCCCTGCCCCGCGGCGTGTTGCAAGCGGCTCAGCGGCAGAACGACCTGCTTTACGCGAGCCAGACCAGCCGGACACTTAGCGCCATGACACGCGCTTGGCTTGGACGGCAGCCCGGGGCGGACATCTTCCTGCTGACCTACGAGGCTTTGAAGGAAGAGTCCGCCATCAAGGGCTTCGATTTCAGCGCTGGCACGTTGGCGCAACGCCGAATGGCCGGCCGGCGCGACATGCGGCGTCAGATCGAACGCTGGCGAACCAGTGAGACCGGGACCCTGGGGCTGTCATTGCATGGAGCGTGATAACACTTGGCGACTTCGACAAACGTCAAAATCGCTTTCTCAAAATGGGCTAGAGCGGGACGGCCGAGCGAAGGCGATGTCACCCCGCTCTA
>CAXTLC010000044.1:35015-39381 GCA_964245075.1 uncultured Acetobacteraceae bacterium | reverse complement strand
GTTTGGCCCGGCAATTGACGCCCTGACTGTTACCGATCACGGCGATTGCAGGCCAGGGCAGCCCGCGTCCCGGTACGAAGGTCAGCAACGCGGCACGCTCATGAAGCCGAGCGGGTCCACCGCCTGCCCGTCCACCAGGACGGCGAAGAACACGTGGGTGCCGTAGGTCACGCCGGTGCGCGCGACGTGGCCGAGCGGTTCGCCGCGGGCAATGGTCCGCCTGCCCTCGGCGATGGCGGGCACGAGGTTGCCGAGGTGGGCGTAGAGCGTGACCACGCCGCCAGGATGCTGGAGGTGGACGGTGACGCCGCCCAGGCCCTGGCGCTTGATCGCCACGACCGTCCCGGCATCCGCCGCGTGGACGAGCGCGCCTTCCGGCGCCGGCAGGTCGATGCCGTTGTGGAACCCGGCCGGCGCGTGCGGCCCGACCGCATGGCGCCAGCCGAACGGCGAGGACACGCAGGCGGGGCTGACCGGCGGTTGCAGCACGGGCTGCGCCACGGCGAGGCCCGGCCGGAGGAGCAAGGCGAGAAAGAAGCGCATGGCTGGGGAACGTTCAGTCCGGGTTAACGATCGTTGCCTAGGGTTTGGGTGTCCGCAACAACCAACACGGGTTCACCGCCATGATGTCCCTCACGCTGACCTTTGCGATCACCGGCTTCCTCACCCTTGCCGGCCTCGGCGCCATCATGTTGCGGAGCCGCAACCTACAGGATTGAGCCGGCGAACGCCGCCGTCAGCCGCTTTGGGACACCATCGCCGGCTCCGGCAAGGGGAGCGGCGCCTGGTCGGCGTCGGTGAGCACGCGCCAGGCGCCGCCGGCCAGCACCTCGGACGGGCGGAAGCGGGCCTTGTACGCCATCTTGGCGCTTTCCGGCACCCAGTAGCCAAGGTACACGTAGGGCAGCCCGAGCGCCCTCGCGCGCTGGATCAGCCACAGGATGGCGTAGTTGCCGAGCGATTGCCGCGCCATCTCCGGCGCGAAGAAGCTGTAAACGGCGGACAGGCCGTCCCCCAGGCGATCGGTCAGGCAACCGCCGACGAGCCGGTCCTCGGCATCACGGAACTCGACGATGGCCGTTTCGATCGGCGTGTCCTCCACCATGGCGCGGTAGTCGTAGAAGCTCATGGTGGCCATGTCGCCATCGCCGTGCCGTGCCGTCTGGTAGCGCTGGAACAGTTGGAACTGCTCGGCCGTGGCGCGCGCCGGCACCTCGAAGCCCTCGATGCCGGCGTTGTAGCGCGCCACGCGGCGCAGGGTGCGGTCCGGCTGGAAGCTCGCCACCGGGATGCGGATGGGGATGCACGCGTTGCAGGCCGGGCAGACGGGGGCGTAGGCGATGTTGTGGCTGCGGCGGAACCCGGCGCGGGACAGGCGGTCGTGCAGGGAGTCGCTGTCCGGGCCGGTGATCTCGGTCACCACCTTGCGTTCGGTGCGGCCAGCCACGTAGGGGCACGGCAGGGGCGCCGTGGTGTAGAAGAACTGCGGCCGGCGCGGGGGCTTGTAGGTCATTGGCGCCGCATCGTCCACGGCACGCCGGGCAAGGTCAATTGCCTCGTCATGGTCTCAACGACACTGTGTCCCCCCTTGCGGCATCCGGCCCCAGCGTGAGCGTGCCGCCGTCCCGCCAGCGGGCCAGCATGTCGGCCGCGTGGGGGCTCAGCGGGTTGCCGGATTGGCCGGGCGCGGCGATGAACCGGCTTCGGTCCAGGTCCGCCAAGTCATAAACGCCGCGGTAGGCGGGGCCGTGCACGGCGTCGAAGCTGCCCGGCCGGAAACCGCCGGCGAAGATGGTGGTGGCGTCCCCGGGCTGCGGGATGCGGCGGCTCAACGGCGGCAGCACAGGGTCGGCGAAGTCCGCGACGTGCAGGTCACCCCACCGCCAACGCGCCGGGTCCGGCCCCAGCCGGGCGGCGACCGGCGGCATGGCCTCGGCGAGCGCCTGGTCGAGCAGCGGCCCGCAATCGCCGCCGCACCACGGCGCCCCGGCCGGGCTCAGCACATAGGCCACGAGGTCCGCCGAAGGCCGCGCCGCCGTGGGGGGAATGGCTTGGCGTTGCAGCACCAGCGCTTCGAACCGCCCGATCCACGCGTTGAACACGATCGGCTGCGGCGCATCGGTCGCCATGCGGCCGTCCCACCCGGCCAGCGTGGCGGCGGCGTGCCCGGCCAGGTCCTCGCCGTGCGGCCGGGCCAGCAGGGCGGGCAGCGTTTGCTGCGCGAAGGCGCTGGTGGCGTCCACCTGCATGGCGGCGAAGTCGGCGGCCGAGCGGCGTCCGTCGCCCAGCAACTGCCGGATTCGCCGCGCGCGCCAATCGCCGGACCAGTCGCGGCCCAGGAGGACGGGGAAGTCCGGCGGCGCCACGCGCTCGTTGGCGTTGACGATGCGGCCGCTGGCTGGATTGGCCAGGTGGGGCAGCGCGTTCCCGCTGGCCCAGCCGGTCCAGTCATGCGCGCCGTCCGCGCCGGGCTGCGGCCAGTCGCCGTCCCCGGCGCGGCGGACGGGCACCCGCCCGGTGGTGAACTGGCCGATGCCGTCCCGGTCGGCCGCGAGCATGTTCTGCACCGGCGAGGTGATCAGCGCCGCCGCCCGCCCCGCTTCCGCCAGGCTCCCGGCGTTGTTCAGCGCCAGCAGCCCGGTGGCGGCGTCGTCCCCGGGCGCCAGGTTCGCCATGGCGGCGGCGAACACCGAGCCCGCGGGGGCGGACGCGCCGGCCAGGTCGCTGACCACGGGGCCGTGGCGGGTTTCCCGCACGGTGACGTCCTCCCCCGCCCCGCCGCGCACCCCTATGTGCTCGGTGCGGGTGGCGAAGGCGGCTGGGCCGCCGGGGGCCGCGTAGCGCCCGTCCGGCAGCAGCGTTTCGGTGAACACGTCCTGCGTGTCGGCGCCGGTGGTGGTGAAGGTCCACGCGATCCGCGCGTTGCGCCCGATCACCAGGAACGGCACCCCGGGGGCGAAGGCGCCGGCCAGGGTCGCGTCCGGCGTGTCGACCCGCGCGAGGTACCAGATGCCGGGCGCGCTGTAGCCGAGATGCGGGTCCCCGGCCAGCAGCGGCGCCCCGGTCGTGCTGTGCGCCGCGTCCACCGCCCACTCGTTGGACGCGGTGTCCGGCAGGGTGAAAGGGTCCGGAAAGCGGGGCACCAGGGCGTCCAGCGCCGCCGCCAGGCCGGCAAAGCGCGGCAGCCCGGCGGCGGCGCTCGGGCCGGGCGTGTTGTCGTGTTCGGGCCAGAGCTGCTCGATCAGCGTCCGCGGCACCGTGTTGGCCATGGACGCGCGGGACAGCTCGCTACGCCAGTTGCCGGACAGGTACAGGCCCATCGTCTTGCCCCACAGCAGGCTGTCCACCGGCGACCACGGTTCCGGCCGGCCGAGGGCGGCGAACTGCACCGCGCTCCAGCGTCCGTGCGCGTCCAGGAAGGCGTTCACCCCGCTGCTGTAGGCGTCCAGCATGGCGCGGGTGTCCGCCGGCAGCGTCACCGCCTCCGCCTCCGCCCGGCGCCGCAGCCCGAGCACCCGCATCGCGCGGTCCAGCGGAAGCGCGCGGGCGCCCGCGATCTCGGAGATGCGGCCGGACGCGGCGCGGCGCATCAGCTCCATCTGGAACATGCGGTCCCGGGCGTGGACGAAGCCCAGCGCCGCCGCGCCGTCACGCGCCGTTGCGGCACGGATGTGCGGGATGCCGTCCGGGTCGAAGGCGACCGACGCCGGCGCGGACAGGCCGGGGATGCGGGCCGCCTCGTGGGAAGCGGGCAGGCAGAGATAGAGCGCCCCGCCGGCCGCCGCAGCCGCGAGCAGCAGGAGGAAGGCGGCCAGGCCGCCGATGCGATGGAGGATGCGCAGCGCCCGCATTGGCCCTTACATGGCCCGCGCCGCGCCGAACGGAAAGAGCGGGCCGGTCAGGCCGCCCGCCGCACCTCGACGGTGACGTGGGACAGGGCGGGGAAGCGCCCGAGCCGTTCGCGGTAGAAGTCCGGCCCATGGCCGCTGCTGGTGGCCACCGAGACGATGGCCCCGAGGTGCCCTGGCCCCAGGCGCCAGACATGGAGGTCGGTCAGGTGGTCGCCGCCCTGCTCCAGCGTCCGGCGGACCTCGTCGGTGATCCCCTGGTCCGGGGTCATGTCGAGCATGATGGCCCCCGTGTCGCGGATGAGGCCGTAGGACCAGCTCGCGATGACGAGGGCGCCGAGGATGCCGGCCAGCGGGTCCATCCACAGCCAGCCGAAGCTGCGGGCCAGCACTAGGCCGATGATGACCGCCAGCGAGACGGCCGCGTCGGCGACGACGTGGGTGACCGCCGCGCGGATGTTGTTGTCGCGGTGCGTGGCGCCCGTGCCATGGGCCTGGTCGTGGTGCCCGTGGTCGTG
>CAXTLC010000044.1:21773-34915 GCA_964245075.1 uncultured Acetobacteraceae bacterium | reverse complement strand
CGTGGCCGTGGCCGTGCGAGTGGTGGCCGCCCGACAGCAGCCAGACCGAGGCAACGTTGACCGCCAGGCCGAGGCAGGCGATCGGGATCGCCTCCTCGAAGCGGATGGGAACGGGCGCGAACAGGCGAATCACGGCCTCGTAGCCGATCAGGACGGCGACCATCGCCAGGATGATCGCGCTGGTGAAGCCTGCCAGGTCGCCGAGCTTGCCCGTGCCGAAGCTGAACCTCGTGTCCGCGGCGTGCTTGCGGGCGTAGCTGTAGGCCAGCGCCGCCAGCAGCAGCGCGCCCGCGTGGGTGCTCATGTGCAGCCCGTCGGCCACCAGCGCGATGGAGCCGAACAGCGCCCCGCCGATGATCTCGACCGCCATCATGACGCCGCAGAGCCAGATCACGGCCCAGGTGCGGCGTTCCGCGTGCTCGTGGCCTTGCCCGAGGAAGAAATGGCTTTCCCCCCCGGGTCCGGCCGCCGAAAGCGCTGGATTGGTGTCGGCCATCTGGCAGGCTTCCTATTTCAGGTAGGTGCGGACGACGGCGAGCAGCTCCTCCGCGGCTCCGTCGTTCAGGGCGCCGGGATGCGTCCGGGGGTCAACCAGGTGCGTGCGGACGTGGTCCTCGACAACTTCGGACATCAGCCCCGCCATCGCTGCGCGGGTGCTGGCCAGCAGGTGCATCACCTTCTCGCAGCCCGCTTCGGCTTCCAGGGCGCGCTCGACCGCCTCGACCTGCCCGCGGATGCGTCGGACGCGCGCCAGCAGCTTCCCCTTCTCCCGGACCGTGTGCGTCATGGCCGCTGGTTAGCATAGGGGGCGACCCTATGTCGATCGGCGGCGCGCCGCGTCAGTCCCCCGCCACGTCGCCTTCCCGCCGCTTGTCCGCCGCAGCCTCGACGGCGGGATGCGCCACGATGATCGCGGTGTCCGAGCGCATCGGGCGCAAGGTGACGGGCTGGCCCAGCGCTTCCAGGGCTTCGGCCAGCGCGGGCGTTTCCGCCTCGGTTCCAGCCACGTGCGGCAGCGCCAGCGCCCCTGCGGGGGACAACCCCCAGTCCACCAGCCCGGCCACCGCCTGCACGACGAAGTCGGGGGCGAGGCTGCTGCCGGCGCTGCCGATGACGGCCTCCAGCCCGCCGCCCGGACCGAGCAGGACGGCGGCGGCGGCGGCCATCGGGGGCCGCTTGCCCGGTCCCGCCCGGTTGGCGGCCGGGGGGGCGAAGCCAGCCAGGGCGGCGTTGAGCACGACGCCGCGCACCACCAGCCCGGCGCCGAACGGTTCGCCGAGCGAGCTGGTGAGGCACACCGCGTTGCCAGCCCCGTCCACCACCGCCACCGTGTCCGCGCCCTGCTCCGGCTGCGCGGGAAGGCCCGGCGGCTGGCCGGCCCGGGCCTGGTTCCCCGCCCCGATCAGCAGGCGCGCGGCATCCGGGCCGGACGGATCGAGGTGCGCCAGATCGAGATGCACCAGCAAGCCCAGCGCCGCCAGCACGTCCAGCCCCGCGCCGGGGGGGCCGGCGACGCACGCGACATGGTCCCGGTAGGGCGCGCACGCAGGCGGCTGGCGCCGCGCCGCGTAGGCCGCCAGGTCGTCCGCGGTGAGCAGGCCCGGCTCCTCGTCGCCGCGCACCGCCTTGGCGATGTCCGCCGCGAGGGCGCCGCGCATCAGCGCATCGGCCCCGCCCGCCGCCACCTCCCGCAGGGTTTGCGCCAGAGCGGGATCGGCCAGCCTTGCCCCGGCCGGGAGGGGCGTTCCGTCCGGCGCGAAGAACAGCGCCCGGGCGGCGGGCTCCCGGCGGAGCCGGCCGGCCTGCGCCGCGATGGCGCCGGCGAGCGGCGCCGAAACCGGAACCCCGTCTTCCGCCGCCCGGATCGCGGGGGCCAGCAGATCGGCCCAGGGCAGGCGCCCGTACTCCCGGTACAGCGCTTCCAGCGCGCGCACCGTGCCGGGCACGCCGACCGCACGGCCGCCAGCGGCGGGAAGGACCTTGCCGCCCGGACCCGCGAACAGCTCCGGCGTGGCGAGTGCCGGGGCGGCTTCCATCCCGTCCCACCCCGTCAACGCCCCGGTGCGGCCGTCGAGATGGAGCAGGATGGAACCGCCGCCCAGGCCGGAGTTCTGCGGCGCCACCACGCTCAGCATCATCTGCGCCGCGATTGCCGCGTCCGCCGCCGAGCCGCCGGCGTGCAGCACCGCCTGCGCCGCCGCAGCGGCCAGCGGGTGCGGCGCGACCACGGCCCCATGCGGGCGCTGCTCCGCGGCGACTCCTCCCGCGGCGGCCCCTCCCACCGCGGCCAGGAGCAGCAGAAGCACGGCCCGGCAATGGCGCATGTCGGAGGCTCCTCCATGCGGGAAGACCGTTGCCAGCCGCCCCGCGCCGCCGGAAACTAAGCCATGGCCGGAACGAAGCAAGCTGGGAAGCAAGCTGGGCGGATGCGGGGCCAGGCGGCGCATGCGCGCGGGATGGCGGCGGAGGAGGCCGCCTGCGCCGCCCTGCTCGCGGATGGCTGGACGGTGCTGGGCCGCCGCCTGCGCACCGGGGCGGGCGAGGTGGACATCGCCGCGGAGCGCGACGGCCTGCTGGCGCTGGTGGAGGTCAAGGCCCGGCCCAGCCTTGCCGCCGCCGCCGCGTCGCTCGGCCCGCGGCAGCGCGGGCGGCTGCTGGGAGCCGCCGCGGTCCTCATGGCGGAGCATCCGGAATGGGGCCGGGCCGGCATGCGGTTCGACGTGCTTCTCGTGGACGGCGCCGGCCAGGTGCGGCGCGTGACGGATGCGTTCCGGCAGGAGTAGCCTGTTGTCGTACCCGGCAGGGTGTCATACGTGCACCACATGCGTGTGGGGCAAGACGGCTTGGAATCGCTTCCGGTGCTTGCGCTCCTGCGCTGCGTGGGCTGCCGCTCCGGCGGGCTGCGGCCGAGCGGGGCAGCGCTGGAATGCCCCGGCTGCGGGCGCAGCTACCCGGTGCAGGCCGACATCCCGGTGATGGTCGGTGACGCCGCCGCCGTGCGCGGCCCGCTGATGGACCCGGTGGAGGCGCGGAGCGTGCTGGCCTCGCTCCACGTGCCGGCGGACCCGTTCGCCACCTTGCGGGCGCGCCGGGCATCCGGCGCGCGGGTGCGGGTGGGCGGCGCCGGCTGGGCCGGCCTGCCGGATGACGGCCGCCTGCTCGGCCGCCCGCGTCCCCTGGCGCCCTCCTTGGGGTCGCCCGATCCGGCCGGGGAGCCGCGGTGCCAGTGGCTCGGCGAGTACCTCCCGCGCGCCATGCGGCCCGGCGAGGAGCTGCTGGCCAACGTCCGGTTCCGCAATGCCGGCTCCGCCCCCATGGCCAGCGCGGGCGAGGGACGGGTGACGCTGGCCTGCCAATGGCGCGACTCGGACGGCCGGGCCGTGGCGGGGGCGGAGGTGCGGACTCCGCTGCCGATCGACTTGGCGCCGGGCCAGGTGCTGACGCTGCCCATTCGGATGGTCGCCCCGGACGGCACCGGGCGCCGCACCGTCTCGCTGGCGGCCGTGCAGGAGGGGGTGCGCTGGCTGGAGCCGCCGTTCGGCCCGTTCCCGGTTCACTTGCGTGAGGACGCCGGCTTCACGCCGCCCGCGCATTGGGTGACGGACGGCCCCGGCCCGCACGAGCCGGAAGCCGACCGGGCCCGCGCGGTCGGCTTGGCGCGCGGCTGGCTCGCGGGATACCGGTCCCCGCGCGTGCTGGAGCTGTGCGGCGGCGCCACCCCCGTGACGGCCTGCCTGCCCGGCGAGGCGGTGAACGTGGATGGCGACCTGCTGGCCTTGCAGCTCGGCTGCCTCGTGCCGCGCCGCGCCGGCTCTGCCGTGCTGCCGGTGTGCGCCGACCTCCTGGACCTGCCGCTGCCGGCCGGGCACTTCGATGCGGCGGTCTGCTTCGGCGCGCTGCATGCCTCCGACGACCCGGCGGCGATCCTGCGCGGCCTGCGCGTCCTGCTGCGACCCGGCGGCTTCATCGGGCTGTTCTGCGAGCCGGTCGGGCAGACGTGGCCCGGCGCCGCCACGCCGTCCGCGCTCGCGGAACTGCGCCGCGGACGCAACCCGCAAGGCTTCAGCCTGCTGGAATGGGCGCGCATCTTCGCCAGCGCCCGGCTGCGCGCCGCGGAGCTGGTGATCGACGGCGCGTCCCTGAAGGCGCGGCTCCAACCGGAGGACGCGGGTGCCTGACATCCATGGCGGCGGCCCCATCCCGTCCATGGCGGCGGCGGAGATCACGGACGAGATCTGGCTCGAAGTCGCGCGCCACCATTCCGATGCCGCCCCCATGCGCGAAGCGGCGGAGAAGGCCCGGCTGGCCAGCTCGCCCACCGCCGCGCCGGCTGCGCCGCCCGTGCCGCTGCCGTTGCCGGCGCTGCTGGCGCTGGACGGCCTGCCGTTCATCGAGGCCGCGTACGCGACCCTGCTCGGCCGCCGGGCGGACCCGGCCGGCATCGCCCACATCGAGGGCGAGATGGCCCGCGGCCGGGGCAAGATCGAGCTGCTGGGACAGTTGCAGCGGAGCCGCGAGGCCCGCGGATGCGGCCGTGCCGTTCCCGGGCTGCGCCGGCGCTACCTGGCCCGCCGGCTCTACCGGGTCCCGCTCGTCGGGCCGCTCGCGCGCCTGGCCGGCGCTGGGCTGCGCCGCACCGGCCTGTCCCGCGCGCTGGGCACGGACGGGCGAGCGGACATCGCGCTGCGCGCCGAACTGGACGCGCGCCTGACCGCCTTCGCCGCCGCCATCGACAGCCGCCGCCGGGTGCTGGAGGAGCGGGTGGCGGAGCAGCAGGTGGCCATCGAGCTGGCGACGCGCCGCCTGGCCACGGTGCAGGCCGCGCAGGACGAGGCCGGGCGCAAGGCGCTGCTCGCGGTCGCCGACCAGGGGCGGCTGCTCACCTCCCTGTCCGAGCGCAGCGAGAACCTGGCCCGCCAGTTCGCCGCCACCGAGGACAGCGTCATCGACGCGCTGCTCAGCCTGTCGGACAGCGTGCGCGGGCACGAGGAACGGCTGGCCGGGGTGGAAGGCGCCGTGGATCTCGGCGCCGCCCGGCGGCAGATCGAGGCCGCCGCGGGCACCCTGCGGGCGGAGCTGGACGCGCGGGTGATCGCCGCGGAGGCGGTCGCCGCGCAGAACCGGCGGGACGTGGCGGACCAGCAGCGCCGCATCGGCCTGATGCTGCACGCGCTCCGCCATCCGGTGCCGCCAGCGGTGGAGGCGGAGGACGACCACGCGCTGGACGCCCTGTACGTGGCGTTCGAGGACCGGTTCCGCGGCACCCGCGCCGCCATCAAGGAGCGGCAGCGCGCCCACCTGCCACGGCTGCGCGCCGCCGGCGCCGGCACGCCCGGCCGACCGGTGCTGGACATCGGCGCCGGCCGGGGCGAGTTCCTGGAGCTGCTGCGCGAGGAAGGCATGGCGGCATCCGGCGTGGACGCCAATTCCAGCATGGCCGCGCAGTGCCGGGATGCCGGGCTCGACTGCGCCGAAGGCGATGCGCTCACCCACCTGGCGGCGCGGCCGGATGGGTCGCTGGGCGCGGTGACCGGCTTCCACATCGCCGAGCACCTGCCGTTCAAGGCCGTGGTCCGCATCATGGACGAGGCGCTGCGGGCGCTGGCGCCGGGCGGTCTGCTCCTCCTGGAAACGCCCAACCCGGCCAACATCCTGACCGCCAGCCGCTACTTCTACCTGGACCCCACCCACCGCCATCCGCTGCCGGGCGAGACCATGGCGATGATCGCCGAGGCGCGCGGCTTCACCGATCCGGAGATCGTGGAGCTGCACCCGATGGACGCCCGCTTCCCCGGCGCCGACCGCCTCCTGGCCGAAGCGCTGGACCGCATCTTCCACGGCCCGCAGGATTACGCGCTGGTGGCCCGGAAGGCCTGAACGTGCGGGTGGGGATCGCGACCGTGCAGGTGCCGTTCGTGCGCGGCGGCGCCGAGCTGCTGGCCGAGAGCCTGCGGGACGCGATCCGGGCGGCCGGGCACGGGGCGGAGATCATCGCCCTTCCCTTCAAGTGGTACCCCGCCGCGCGGGTGCCGGAGCACATGCTCGCCGCCCGGCTGATGCAGGTGGAGGAAAGCGTCGGCCAGCCCATCGACCGGCTGATCGGCCTGAAGTTCCCGGCCTACCTGATGCCGCACCGGTCCAAGCGGCTGTGGCTGCTGCACCAGCACCGCAGCGCCTACGACCTGTGGGACGCGCCGTTCTCCGACCTGCTGCACGCCCCGGACGGCGCGCATGTCCGGCGCGTGGTCCGCAACGCCGATGACGGGCTGCTCCGCGAGTGCGAGGCGCTGTACACCATCAGCCGGGTGGTGAGCGACCGCCTGCGCCGGTTCAACGGCCTGGCGTCCGAGCCGCTGTACCACCCGCCGCCCGGCGCGGACCGGCTGCGCCCCGGGCCGTACGGCGACTACATCCTGTTCCCCAGCCGGGTGAACGAGAGCAAGCGGCAGCACCTTGCGATCGAGGCGCTGGCGGTGTCGCGCGAGCCGGTGCGCATGGTGTTCATGGGCGCCGGGGATGCGCCGGAGTACGAGCGGAGCCTGCGCGCCCGCTGCACCGCGCTGGGCCTGGACGCGCGGGTGGACTGGCGCGGCGCGGTGGGCGAGGCGGAGAAGCTGTCGCTGTACGCCGGCTGCCTGGCCGTGCTGTTCCCGCCGGTGGACGAGGATTACGGGTACGTGACCTTGGAAGCGATGCTGTGCGCCAAGGCGGTGGTGACGACGGAGGACGCCGGCGGCCCGCTGGATTTCGTGGTGGACGGCCACAACGGCCTGGTCTGCCCGCCGCGGCCGGAGGCGCTGGGCGTGGCGCTGGACCGCCTCTGGGCCCATCGCGCCCGGACGGAGCGCTGGGGCCGCGCCGGGCGGCAGCACTACGATGACCTGCGCCTCGGCTGGGGGCACGTGCTTGACCGTTTGCTGCATTAAGGAGGGGGCCTCCTGCTGCGGAACGGAGCCGCGGCGATGAGGGTCGCCGTCGCCACCGTGCAGGTGCCGTTCATACGCGGCGGGGCCGAGGCGCTCGCGGACGGCCTGTGCGACGCGATCCGCGAGGCGGGACACGAGGCGGAGATCGTCGCGGTCCCGTTCAAGTGGTATCCGCCCGCCGCCATCCCGCCCCAGGTGCTGGCTTGCCGCTTGCTGGACCTGACGGAAAGCATGGGCACCCGCATCGACCGGCTGATCGGGCTCAAGTTCCCGGCCTACCTGATCCCGCATCCGGACAAGACCGTGTGGCTGCTGCACCAGCACCGCAGCGCTTATGACCTGTGGGAGCAGCATTGGGGCGACCTGTACGGCCAGCCCGACGGCACGGAGGTGCGCGACCTGATCCGCGGCGCCGACACACGGCTGCTGGGCGAGGTGCGCCGCATCTTCGCCATCTCCCCCAACGTCGCCGGCCGCCTGCGCCGGTTCAACGGGATCGAGGCGCAGCCGCTCTACCATCCCCCGCCATTGGCCGACCGCTACCGCAGCGCGTCCCGCGGCGACTTCCTGCTGATGCCGAGCCGGCTGAACGGGGTCAAACGGCAGGACCTGGTGGTGGAAGCGCTGGCCCGCACCCGGCAGCCGGTGCGCGTCGTGTTCGTGGGGGCGCCCGACGACGCGGTCTGGGCCGCCGCGGTGACGGCCCGCGCGGCGGAAGCGGCGCCCGGCCGCGCCACCTGGCTCGGCCCCGTCACGGACCAGCGCAAGATCGAGCTGCTTTCCACGGCGCTCGCCGTGCTGGTGCCGCCGCTGGACGAGGATTACGGCTACGTCACCCTGGAAGCCATGCTGTCCGCCCGCGCCGTCATCACCTGCGCCGATTCCGGCGGCCCGCTCGCCTTCGTGGAGCATGGCGGCACCGGCCTGGTCTGCGAGCCTGACCCGGCGGCGCTGGCGGACGCGATGGACACGCTGTGGGCCGACCGCCGCCGCGCCGCCGAGATGGGCGACGCCGGGCTGGCGCGGTACCGCGCGTTGGGCCTGAGCTGGGACAGCGTGGTGCAATGCCTGCTCGGCTGAGGCTCAACCTGTTCTCGCCGCTGCCGCCGCTGCACAGCGAGATCGGCAACCACACCCTGACGGTGGCCAAGGCGCTGCTGCCGCTGGCGGACGTGACCCTGTGGACGCCCCAGACAGAGCCGCCCGCCCGCGCCGCGGACATCCCGGTGGTGCAGTACGACCCGGCGGCGGTGGACTGGAAGCGGCTGAACGGGGCGGACGCCAACATCTACAACATCGGCAACAACGCCACCTTCCACCGCGCGATCTTCGACGTCGCCCGCGCCGCGCCCGGCATCGTCGTCCTGCACGACACGCGGCTGCAACATTTCTTCGCGCGCTATTCCGAGACGCCAGGCGCCGACCGGGCGTTCTACCTGCAAGCCATGCGGCGCAGCCACGGCGCCCGCGCGCTGGCGGATGCCCAGGGCTGGCTTGGCGGCAGGGAAACGCTCGACACCCTGGTGGACCGCTATCCCATGACGGCGGCGGCGCTGGACACCGCGCTGGCGGCCGTGGTGCACAACCGGGAGGAAGGGGCGGCGCTGGCCGGGCAAACGCGCACCCCGGTGCTGCACCTGCCGCTGGTTTACCCTGCCGGGCCGCTTCCAGCGCGGCGGGAGGGGAGCGGCCCCCTGCGGCTGCTGGTGTTCGGCTTCCTCGGCCCCAACCGCCGGCTCGGCGCCATCCTGGACGCCGTCGCCGCCCTGCCCGATGCCGGGGTCCAGCTGGACATCTACGGCGCGTTGGACGAGCCGGAGCCGGTTGACACGCAGATCGCCACGCTGGGCCTGGTCGGCCGGGTGCGCCGGCACGGCTTCGTCCCGGAAGCCGAGCTGCAAGCGGCGCTCGCCCGCGCGGACCTGGCGATCAACCTGCGCTTTCCGTCCATGGGCGAGGCATCGGCCAGCCAGCTCCGCATCTGGGACGCGGCGCTGCCGTCGCTGGTCACCCGGGTCGGCTGGTATGCGACCTTGCCGGAAGACGCCGTGTTCTTCGTCGAGCCGGAGCGTGAGGCGGACGATCTGCGCGCCCACCTCCAAGCGTTCCGGCGGGACCCGGAGCGCTTCCGCCGCGCCGGGCTGCGTGGCCGCGCCGTGCTGGAGCAGGCCCACGCGCCTGCCCGCTATGCCGAGGGCTTGCTGGACCTGGTCGGCCAGGCAAGCGCGCTGCACGGCCGGCGTGCCGCGATCGACCTGTCCCGCCGGGCAGCGCGGGCGTTGCTGGACCTGACGGACGCCGGCGGGATCGCGCTGTGCGCCGAGCCGGTCGCCACCGCCGTCGGCGCCTTGACCCGGGCGCCTTGAAGGGCGCCGGCCGGGCCCGAGGCTTCAGACCGCGAGGGCGCCCGACTTCGCCGCCTGGTAGCGTTCGGCGATGGCGGGCCAGTTCAGCACGTTCCACCAGGCTTCGAGGTAGGCTGGCCTGCGGTTCTGATACTTCAGGTAGTAGGCGTGCTCCCAAACGTCGTTGCCGAGCAGGACCCGCCCGCCGTCCATCAGCGGCGAGTCCTGGTTCGGCCGGGCCGCCAGGGACAGCTTGCCGCTGCCGTCCACCAGCACCATGGCCCATCCGGACCCGAACTGCCCGGTGCCCGCCTTGGCGAACGCTTCCTTGAGTTGCGTGAACGAGCCGAAATCCCGCTTCACCGCGCCTGAGAGCTCGCCGTCCGGTTCACCGCCGGCGCCGCCCATGATCGGCCAGAACATGCTGTGGTTGGCATGGCCTCCGCCGTTGTTGCGCACGGCCGCGCGGATAGGGTCCGGCAGTTCGGGAAGCTTGGCGAGCATCTGCGTCAGGGGCATCGCGGCCACCTGCGGGTGGTCCTTCACCGCGGCGTTCAGGTTGGCGACGTAGGCCGCATGGTGCTTGTCGTGGTGCAGCTCCATGGTCTGGGCATCGATGTGAGGTTCGTTCGCCCCGGCCGCGTAGGGCAGCGGCGGCAAGGTGAAGGGGTATGCCGGGTCCGCGACGACCGCGCTCGGCCGGGTTGTCGTTGATGGGCCGCCCTGCGCGGCAGCCCGCCGGAATGTGGGCGCGAGCGACACGGCCGCCCCCGCGACGAGTACGGCGCGGCGCATGATGGTCAGCATGTTGGCAGTTCCTATCTAGACGTGGCACGCGGGCGGCCGCGTTGGGCCGGACTTGTGCGTCCAGCCCGTAAGGTCAAGCCTGCCGCGGCATCGACGGGGCAGCCTACGGGTCCGCCGGGCCGCCGCAAGCCGCGCCGGCGCAGGTCCGGGACGACGAGGCCGGTGAAACCCCGCAAGCATCGTCGCCGAAGGCGTCGCGGTGGCGCCAGCCGCCCAGATGGCCGCCGACCATGCCGGGGATGGTGGCCAGGCGCATCATGGCAGGGCGGTCTCCGCGTGGGCAAGCCAGTGCGGGACGGCTCCGAGCGCCGGCAACGGGATGTGGCACAGGATGGAATGGCCGGGTCCCGCCGGCCGGGCGGGCGGCGCCGTGTCGCAAACGGGCCCGAGATGGCGCGGGCAGCGGGCGGCGAACTTGCACCCGCCGCCAGGCGCCGGACGCTCGATCCGCGGGGGCGGCGCCCGGCGCCGCCCGACCAGCGGCACGGACGACAGCAGAAGCTCCGTGTAAGGGTGGTAGGGCGGGCGCAGCACCGCCTCGGCCGGGCCTTCCTCGACCAGCGTGCCCCCGTACATCACGGCGATCCGGTCGGCGATGTGGGCGACAACGCCGATGTCGTGGCTGATGAACAGGTAGGCGACGCCCAGTTGGTCGCGCAAGTCGCGCAGCAGGTTCAGCACCGCCGCCTGCACCGACACGTCCAGCGCCGACACCGCCTCGTCGCACACCAGGAAGTCCGGGCTGGACGCGAGCGCGCGGGCGATGCCCACCCGCTGCTTCTCGCCGCCCGAGAGCTGGTGCGGGAAGCGGGCCGCATAGCGGCGCGGCAGGCGCACGAGGTCGAGCAGCCGGCTCACCTCGGCCGGCACGTCGGCCGCCGTGCCGAACCAGCGCACGGCGCGGCCGAGGATCACGCCCACCGTTTGGCGCGGGTTGAGCGAGCTGTCGGGGTTCTGGAACACGATCTGCGCCCGGCGGCGGAACGCGAGGCCGGGCCGCGCCCCCACCTCCTGCCCGCCGAAGCGGATCTGCCCGCCGCGCGACGGCAGCAGGCGCAGCAGCAGGCGGCCGAGGGTGGACTTGCCGCAGCCGGACTCGCCGACCAGGCCCAGCACCTCGCCGGCGCCGATCCGCAACGACACGCCGTCCACTGCCAGCACGCTGCGGCCGCGGCCTCCCAGCCGGGCGAAGAAGCCGCCGGACTCGAAGCGCGCCGTGAGGCCCTGCGCATCCAGCAACGGCGCATCCAGCAACGGCGCGGCGGCCACGGCGGCGGGCCGGGCCGTCGCTGCAACCTCGTCCAGCGGCCATCCGACCCCGGACAGGGCGTCCGCGCGGTGGCAGGCGGCGGCGCCGGGCGTGCCGGCCCCGTGCTGCGGGGCTTCGCAGCCGGAACTGGCGAAGGGGCAGCGCGGGCGGAAGTTGCAGCCGGGGTCCGGCGCGCGCAGGTCCGGCAGCCCGCCCGGGATGGGTGCCAGCCGCCCGGCGTGCGGCCGGTCCGGCCGCGGCAGCGCTGCCAGCAAACCCTTCGTGTAGGGGTGACGCGGCCGGTGCAGCACGTCCGCGGCCGGCCCGGTTTCCACCAGCCGGCCGGCGTACAGCACCGCCACCGTGTCGCACAGCCGGTCGACGATGCCGAGGTTGTGGCTGACAAGCAGCAGGGACAGCCCGCGCCGCGCCCGCAACTCGGCCAGCAGCGCCAGGATCTGCGCTTCCACCGTCACGTCGAGCGCCGTTGTCGGCTCATCCAGCAGGAGCAGGTCCGGCTCGGTGGCGAGTGCCGCGGCGATGCCGACGCGCTGCTTCATGCCGCCGGATAGCTGATGCGGGTAGGCGCGCATGATCTCGGCCGGGCGCGGGAGGCCGGTCTCGGCGAGCAGCTCCGTGCCGCGGGTCCAGGCGGCGCCGGCCGTGCTGCCGAGGTGGAGGCGCATCGGCTCCGTGAGCTGCGCGCCGACCGTGAGCGCCGGGTTCAAGGCGGCGGCGGTGTCCTGGAACACGGTGCCGATCCGCCGGCCGCGCAGCCGGGGGGCTTCGCGCAGCAGGTCGTGGCCGCCGTACCGGAGCCGCCGGGCCCGGACGGCGCCGGGGTCCAGCAGCCCGAGCAGCGCCAGCAGCACGGTCGATTTGCCCGAGCCGGACTCGCCCACCAGCCCGACCGCTTCCCCGGGCGCGACGGACAACGACACGTCCTGCAACGCGTGCAGCGGCGCCCCGGCGCGGGACGGGTAGCGCACCGACAATCCCTCGATCGCCAGCCCGTCGCCGGCTGCGACGGTTGGGAGCGCGTCAGGCATGCCGGCCGGCCCGGCGCGGGTCGAGGCGCTCGCGCAGCCCTTCGCCGACGAGGTTCACGCTGACCAGCAGCACGCACAGGCAGGCCCCGGGGGCGAGGCAGATCCAGGGCGCCTCCGTCAGGAAGTCGCGGCCGGCGGCGATCATGGTGCCCCATTCGCTGGCGGGCGGCTGCGGCCCCAGGCCCAGGAACGACAGGGCCGAGCCGAGCAGGATGGCGAAGGTGACGCGCAGGCCGCATTCGACGATGATCGGCGGCCAGGCGTTCGGCAGCACCTCGTGCCAAAGGATCGGCAGCGCCCCCTCCCCCCGCGCCCGCGCCGCCTGGACGAACTCCTCCTGCAACAGGCCGAGCGCCACCGCGCGGGTCAGGCGCACCAGGATCGGCACGTACACCAGGCCCACCACGCCGATCGTCTTCCACAGGCTGGGCGGCGTCACGGCCAGGACCAGCAGGCCAAGCAGGACGGGCGGCAGCGAGATCAGCAGGTCCATGCCGCGCATGATCGCCTCGTCCGCCCAGCCGCGGTGGAACGCGGCCAGCAGCCCGAGCGGCACGCCGAAGCCGAGGCTGATGAGGGTGGCGCCGGCGCCGGTCGCCAGGGACAGGCACCCGCCGGCCAGCACCCGCGACAGGACGTCGCGGCCAAACTCATCGGTGCCGAACGGGTGCAGCGGGCCGGGCGGCTGCAACCGGGCGCGGACGGAGAAGGCGGTGGGATCGAACGGCGTCCAAACGGTGCCGAGGAGGCAGGCGGCCACCAGCAC
>CAXTLC010000044.1:17534-21673 GCA_964245075.1 uncultured Acetobacteraceae bacterium | reverse complement strand
CCGGGAGCCGCAGCCTGGGCAGAGCGGGCGCGCTCACGCGGCGGCCGGCACGCGGATGCGCGGGTTGAGCACAGCTTGGAGCAGGTCCGCGGCCAAGTTGGCGCCGGCATAGACCGAGGTGACCACCATCATCCCCGCTTGGAGCAACGGCAGGTCGTGGTGCTCGATGGCGAAGACCAGCATGCGGCCGAGGCCGGGAAAGGCGAACACCGTTTCCGTCACCACGATCCCGCCGATCAGCAGCCCGGCGTCGACCGCCAGCACCGTCACCGCCGGCACCAGCGCGTTCGGCGCCGCGTGGCGCCACAGCACCCGGCGTTCCCCCAGGCCCCGCGCCCGCGCGGCCAGCACGTAGCGGGAGCCCAGCACGTCGAGCAGGGAGGAGCGGGTGAGGCGGGACACATGGGCCAGCAGCCCCAGCGACAGAACGGCGACCGGCAGGACCAGGTGCCCGGCCCAGACCAGCACGCCCGCCTCGGCCAGCGGCGCGTACCCGGTCGCCGGCAGCCAGTGCAGCACGGAAGCGAACAGCAGCACCGCGACGATCGCCCAGAAGAACTCCGGCACCGCGACCAGCACGAATTGCGCCAGGGTCAGCACGTGGTCGGACACCCGCCCCTTGTGGGTGGCGGCATGGAGGCCGAGCGCGATCCCGCCCGCCGCGACCAGGGCGAACGCAGGCCCCGCGAGCAGCGCCGAGCGCCCCAGCGCCTCGCCGATCAGCGATGCGGCCGGGCGCGACATCACCACGGACTCGCCGAAATCGCCGCGCAGCATGCCCGACAGCCAGTGCCAGTATTGCAGCGGCAGCGGGTCGTCGAGGCCGAGCCTGGCTTCGAGCGCGGCGACGGCGGCGGGAGTGGCGTACTCGCCCAGGATGGCATAGGCGACGTTGTCCGGCAGGACGTGGACGACCGCGAAGATCAGCACGGACATGCCGAGCATGACGCCGGCCACGCCAGCCAGCCGGCGGAGGACGAAGCCGGCCACGCGGCTAGGCGAGCGTCGCGTTGCGCAGGTCGAACCAGCGCATCGGGTGGGTTTGGACGTCCACGCCCCTGCGGTAGGCGCAGGCGAAGTTGACGGCGTAGGCGAAGAACGAGGCCGGGTCGGCCACCAGGGCGGACTGGAAGGCGACGTACTGCTGCCTTTGCACGTCGAGGTCGGCCGTCAGCCGGGCGGCGTCGAGCGGCTTGTCCACGGCCGGGTTGCTGTAATGCCACAGCTTCTCGTTCCAGCTCCCGCTGGTGCGGAGGAAGGCGTAAACGCTGGTGTCAATGGTGGGCCGGCCGAAGAACCCGTCGATGTAGAGCGGCGCCTTGCCCGACACCTCGGCGCTGAAGCTGGAGAAAGGCACGCGCTGCACTTGCAGGTCGAAGCCGCCGGGCTTGGCAAGCTGTTGCAGGGTCACGGCGAGGCGTTCGCGCACCGGCCGGCCGACCGGGGCGGCGATGGTGACCTTCACGCCTTGCGGGTAGCCGGCCTCGGCCAGCAGCTTCCTCGCCGCGGCCGGGTCGACCTTCGGGACCACGAGGTCCCTGGCGTAGAACGGGTGGCTGGGCGGGATCGGGCTGACCGTCTCGACCCCTTGGCCGAACAGCGTCAGCTCGACCACGTCGGCCTTGTCCACGGCCAGGTGGAAGGCTTGGCGCACCCGCTTGTCGTTGAACGGCGGGATGAGGTTGTTCATGATCGCGCCGTCCCAGGACGCGGTGGGCACGCTGTCCACGCGCAGCGCCGGGTTGCCGGCCAGCACCTTCACCTGGTCCAGCGGCAGGTCCCACACCACGTGGATGTCGCCGGCCCCCAGCGCGGCCACCTTCACGCTCATCTCCGGGATGATGCGCAACTCGACGCCGTCGAGCTTGGGCAGGCCGGGCTCGAAATAGTCGGGGTTCTTGGCCAGGACCAGCCGGTCGCCGGGGGTGTAGCCGACGAACTTGAACGGGCCGGTGCCGACCGGCGTCTTGGCGGCGTCGATGCCGCGGGGGGTGATCTTGACCTGCCGGTCCGCGAGGATGTCGGCGAAGCCGCCATAGGGGATCGACAGCGTGAACACGACCGTACCGGCGTCGGGGGCGGACACCGTCTCGATCATGTCGTACTGGGTGCGCGACGGCGCGCTCGTGGCCGGGTCCATCAAGCGCCGGAAGAACGCCACGACGTCGTCGGCGGCCAGGGCGGCGCCGTTGTGGAACCTGACCCCGGGGCGCAGGTGGAACGTCCAGGTCTTGATGTCGTCGCTGATGCTCCAGCGTTCCGCGAGGTCGCCCTCGAGCGTCAGGTCCTGGCGGATGCGCGTCAGGCCGTTGAACACCAGGCAGCCGTAGATGTACTCGTCGCCGATGGTGGTCAGCATCGGGTCCAGCGTGTTCGGCGAGGTGCCGATGCCGATGCGCAGCACGTTGCCGGGCGCCGCGCGGGCAGCGCGCAGCGCGGGCGCAGCCAGGGCCGCGCCCAGGAGGGCGCGGCGGCGGATCGTCATGGGGAAGCCTTTCATCCGGGGTTGGCGAGGTTCTCGCGCAGCGTGCGGCCGGCGTAGTCGCGCCGCAGCAGGCCGCGCCGTTGCAGCTCCGGCGTGACGGTGCGGGCGAAGTCCTCGTAGGTGGTCGGGAAGGTGGTGGGCGGCAGCACGAAGCCATCGCACGCGCCGGCGGCGAACCAGTCCTCCATCACGTCGGCGATCTGCGCCGCGGTGCCGGCCAGCAGCCCGCGCGGCTTGCGGATCGCGGCGGCGAAGCTGATGCCCTGGGCGCGGGCCACCTGGCTCATCCGCTCGCGCGAGCCGGCGATGCCCTGGTTGCCCGCCTCCCTTTCCGCCTGTTCCGCGCTTTCCACCTGGCTGAGGTCGACGCCCAGCAGGGTGGAGGAGGAGGCGAGCACCAGTTCCGGATCGATCAGGCTGTCGAAGAACGCGGCCTTCTCGCGGGCGATCGCCTCCGTCTCGCCGATCACCACCGACAAGGTCGGCAGGATGCGCACATCGGCCGGGTTGCGCCCCGCGGCGCGCAGCCGGTCGTGCATGTCGGCGCGGAAAGCGGCCGCGTCCGCCTTGGTCGCGTGGGTGCAGAAGATCACGTCCGCCCAGCGCACCGCGCAGTCCCGCCCGCGCGGGGACGACCCGGCCTGCAGGATGAGCGGCCGCCCCTGCGGGCTGCGCGGGATGGACATCGGCCCGCGCACCGAGACGAACGGCCCGGCGTGGTCGGCGTAGCGGATCTTCGCCGGGTCGGCGAACACGCCGGAGGCCTTGTCCATGACCAGGGCATCCGCGTCCCAGCAATCCCACAGCGCGAAGCACGCTTCCAGCACGTCGTCGGCGCGGTCGTAGCGCTCGTCCTTGGGAGGCACGCCCGCCATGCCGACGTTGCGCGCCTCGTAATCGGTGGCCGAGGTGACGACGTTCCAGGCCGCCCGGCCGCGGCTCAGCAGGTCCAGCGAGCCGAGCGAGCGGGCGATGTGGTAGGGCTGGTTGAACGTGGTCGAGATGGTGTGGCCCAGGCCCAGGTGCTTCGTCGCCCGCGCCATCAGCGGCAGGACGGTCATCGGGTCGATCAGGCTCATCTGGCCGCCGCGGCCGACGTAGTCTGCGAAGCTGCCCTTGTACAGGTCCGGCAGCCCGAGCCCGTCGGCGAAGAACAAGGCGTCGAAACGGGCTTCCTCCAGCAAGCGGGCGACGTCCTCGTAGCGCTCGGCGTCCCAGATGTCGTGCAACGAGGCGGTCGGGTGGCGCCAAGCGCTGGCGTAGCTGGCGGTGGGACCGGTCTTCAGGTAGGCGACGAGGTGCATCTTGCGGGCGGCGTTGGCCATTGCGGAACCGGTGCAATAACCATGCCCGGGATCTACCCGCGGCCGGCCTTGCCAGCAGCAGCGGGAAGCCGCCCCCGTCACAATCCCGGCACGGCCGCGACCGCCCGCACCGACTGCGCCAGGGCGCCCGGCGCGAACGGCGGCAGAAGGCTGGCCGAGCGGACTAGCTCGGTGAACGGGGCGGCGCAGCCGCGCTCGCACAGGCCCATGCACCCGTCGAGCGTGCCCCCGCGGGCGGCCTTCGCTGCGGCATCCTCCGTATCCTGCTGGAAGCGGATCTGCGCCAGCGCGGCCCAGTCCGCGTGCTCGCGCCGGGCACGGTCCCAGGC
>CAXTLC010000044.1:15793-17434 GCA_964245075.1 uncultured Acetobacteraceae bacterium | reverse complement strand
GCATGGCGGGCGGCGATCGAAGGTCCGCCAGGCGCAAGGCGGGTCCGGCCACCGCGGCGCTCAATCCACGAACTGCTCGTTGCCGACCAGCCCGATCTTGGTCACGTTCAGCCGCTGCGCCGCCGCCAGCACCGCGAGCACGTGGCGGTACACCACCAGCTTGTTCGGCTTCAGGTGCAGCTCGGGCTGCGGGACCTGTGCCGCGACCTGCTTCAGCCGGCTCTCCAGATCCTGCGCGTCCGCCACGGCGGCGCCGTTCCAGTACACCAGCCCGTCGAAGTCCACGTCGATGTTCACGTAGGGCGGCGGGTCCTGCTGCGCCGGCGGCGGGGGACCCACGGGCAGGTCCATCTTGGTGGCGTTGGTTTGCAGCGGGATGGTGATGATCAGCATGATCAGCAGCACCAGCATCACGTCGATCAGCGGCGTGGTGTTGATGTCAACGACGACGTCGCCGTCATCCCCGCCGGAAGGAATGTTCATGGCCATGGCGTGAGGTCCTTTATCCGCCGCGCGGCGGGGGTTGGCTGATGAAGGCGACGTGGGTGATGCCGGCCTTCTCGCATTGCAGGACCACCCGGCCGACCGCCTCGTAGCGCACCTCCTCGTCGCCGCGCACGTCGATCTCCGGCTGCGGGTCCTGCACCGAGATGGTCTTGAGCTTGGCCAGCAGCGCGTCGCCGTCCGGCATCAACTGCTGATCCCAGAACACGTCCCCGTCCCGCGTGACCGCGATCACCACCGTCTTCGGCCTGATCCTGTCCACCTGGCTGACCTCCTTCGGCAGGTGGACGGGGATGGTGTGCGTCACCACGGGGATGGTGATGAGGAAGATGATCAGCAGCACGAGCATGACGTCCACCAGCGGCGTCGTGTTGATGGCCGAGACCAGGCCGTCCTCGTCGTCGTCGGGCCCGACGTTCATCGCCACCGGGGCTACTCCGCGGCGGCTTGCAGGATGGCGCGGTTGGCGCCCGCCGCTTCGCCCACCCGGCGGCCGGACAGCAGCACGGCGAACAGGTCGGCGGTGAAGCCGCGCACCTGCTCCATGACGGCCTTGTTGCGGCGGATCAGGAAGTTGTAGCCCAGCACGGCCGGCACGGCGGTGGCGAGGCCAATGGCCGTCATGATGAGCGCCTCGCCCACCGGGCCGGCCACCTTGTCGATGGACGCCTGGCCGGCGATGCCGATGGCGGTCAGCGCGTGGTAGATGCCCCAAACGGTGCCGAACAGGCCCACGAACGGCGCGATGGAGCCCACCGTCGCCAGGATCGCCAGGCCGCCTTGCAGGCGGCTGTTCACGACGGTCGTCGCGCGGTCCAGCCCGAGGGTGATCCAGGTGCCGGCGTCGATCTTCTGCGCCAGCGCGCCTTCATGGTGCCCGGCGGCGGCCATCCCGGCCTGGGCGATGTAGCCGTACGCCGAGTTCTTGCCGAGCTTGGCGGCGCCCTCGGCCAGGCTGGGCGCAGCCCAGAAGCCCTTGCGGGCGGCGCGCCCGCGGGCGGCCAGCGCCGCCTGCTGGATGAACTTGGTGATCATCACGTACCAGGTCGCAACCGACATGATGGCGAGGATGCCGAGCGTGGCGCGCGCCACCACGTCGCCGTTGTTCCACAGCGATTGGAGGCCGTACGGGTTGGC
>CAXTLC010000044.1:0-15693 GCA_964245075.1 uncultured Acetobacteraceae bacterium | reverse complement strand
GGGCGGCGCTTTGGGCGGGGGAAGCCGGCTGGGATTGGGCGGCGGCAAAGCCGGGGGCCAGCAGCGGCGCGGCGACCCCCGCGAGCAACAGCCAACTGCCCAGGGCGAGCGTGCGATGAAGCGTCATGGTACGGAAACTCCCGGTTGGTGGGCGCAGCCTATTCGAAACGGTAGCGGATGGTGCTTCTTGACACTTCAGGCTGCCCGTTGGCGGTGGCGGGGCGGAAATGGCACAGGCTGGTGGCCGCCAGCGCCGTGTCGTCCAATCGCTTGAAGCTGCTGCTGCTTGCCACCGCGCTCTGGGTGACCCGGCCATCCACGCCGATGGTGACGGCGATCACGACCGTGCCCTTCTCGCCGATGCGGTCGCTGATGTCGGGCTTTTCCGGCGCGTCGCAGCTTGCCGAGGCGATCTTGCTCGGCCCGGTGCGCGCGACGGCGGCGGGGGCCGCGGGCGCCGCCGCAGCGGGCGCCGTGGCCGTCGGCGGCGGGCTGGGCGCGAACTCCTGCCGCGGCGGCGGCTTGGGCGAGGGCGGCACGGTGATGGCCTTGGGCGGCGGCACCTCCGTGTGGATCTCGGGCAGCGGGATGAACGGCGGCGGCGGCAGCGCCATCGTCGGCGGCGGCGGGGGAGGCGGCGGGGGAGGCGGCGGCGGCGCGTCGGTGATGATGCGGGTCTGGATCGGCTGGACGATCAGCTTGACGGCCTTGCTGCCCAACCCGTTGACCAGCGCGTAGATCAGGATGGCGTGGAACACGAGCACGGCGGCGAAGCCGGCGATGCGAGCCGCGGAATTGGGGCGTTCGAATGTGTCCAAGGCAGCCAGACTCCTCATTGACCGGACCTGGTCCGTGGCCGCGGTTCGAACGCTTCCTTGCGGGCGGCCGGCTTGCGGGGGAAACGCAGCCGGGCCGGTACGATGGCCGTTGCCGCTCCGCGCAGCGTATGCGCCGCCAGGTATGCGCCACTAGGTATGCGCCACCAGGCAGCAAGGAGTATGCCAATGCGGCGTAACATCCTTGCTAGGAGCCCGCTTGTGAGCCTCATCCGTTCCTTGCCTGCCACGGCCCTCGCGGCGGCCCTGATGCTTTGCCCCGCCGCGCACGCGCAAGACGCGGCCGCGCACGCGCAGGACGCGGCCCGCCCCGAGGTCGGTCGCGCGCTGGAAGCGGCGGAAGCGGCGATCCGGGCCAAGCGGTTCGACGCGGCGCGCACGGAGGTGGAGAAGGCGGACGCCGCCAAGAACAAGACCGCCTACGAGACGCTGGCGATCGAGCAAACCAGGGGCGCCCTGGCGCAGAACAGCGGCGACACGGACGGCGCGCTCGCCGTGTTCCGCCACCTGCTCGCCACCGAGAAGCTTCCGGCGGCCGATCGCGCCCGGATGGAGCACACCGTCGCCGCCCTGGCGTTCGGGAAGCAGGATTACCCCGCCTCGTCCGACTACGCCGCCCGCGCCATCCATGACGGCGACACGGACCCGGCGCTGCCCCTGCTCCTGTCCCAGTCCGCATACGCGTCGGGCGACTACCCGCGCGCCTACGCGCTGACCCTGGCGGAGGTGCAGGGGCAAACCAAAGCAGGCCGCAAGCCGCCTTTGCCGCAACTACAGATGCTGGCGAGTTCTGCCCAAAAATCAGGCGACGATGCTGCATACGGTAGCGCGTTGGAGTTGATGGCGGCCAACTACCCGGACCCGATGACCACGCAAGCCCTGCTCGCCCGGTTGCAGGCCAAGCCCGGCGTGGCGAACCGCTACGGCCTCGACATCATGCGCCTGCGGCACAGGCTCGGCTTGCTGGCGACGGGCGCGGACTACGAGGACGCAGCCCAACTGGCCCTCGCCAGCGGCTACCCGGGCGAAGCCGGCGCCCTCATCAAGGAAGCGTACGACAACCACCTGTTCGGCCAGGCGCCGGACGCCGCGCGGCAGGAGCGGCTGAAGGCATACGCCGACAAGCAACTGGCGGCGGACCGCGGCGCCCTGCCCCGCACCCGCGCGGACGCCGCCGACGCGCATGACGGCGGACCGCTCGTGCGGGTGGGCTACGACATGCTGACGCAAGGCGATGGGGCCGGGCTGGCCTTGATCGAGCAAGGCGTCAGGAAGGGCGGCATGGCGCGTCCGGACGGGGCGGCGCTGACGCTGGGCGAAGCCTACATGCAGGCCGGGCGGCCCGCCGATGCCCTCGCAGTGTTCCGGGCCGTCAAGGGCCCGGACGGGGCGGCCGACGTGGCGCACCTGTGGACGCTTGTTCCGTGACAGGGCTGCATCGCGAGGCGATGAAGGAACCACCGCCGCGCGCGCCGTGGTTGTTCGCAGCGGCGAATTCGAGGCTCGACAGCAAAGGGCCAGGCTAGACCCGCCCCGCAACCAGACCTGTCGTCCCAGGCGCTTGTCGACCCAACCGCGGCGCAAAAACCCTGGTTGATGGTTCTCTGCAACGCCGGCGGTTTCGCCTGCGATCCCGGAGTTCCTTGGCACACGAATTGCTGTCCTCAAATTTGAGTGAGCTGACTGCCTTGCAGGCCAGCCCCGCAAGTTCGACGCAGCGTGTCATGGAGGGGATTGATGAGCTTTCGACAGGGTCTGATGCTTTTCACCGCGTGCTGCGGCACCCTCGGCGGATTGCTGCTGGTGGATGCCTGGGCGCAAGGCCTTGGCCCTGCGCCGGCCCAGCAGACGCCCGCCGCGCCCCCGCCAGCCCCCCAGTTGAACGACCAAACGTCGCAAACCAATATCCGCATCCGGCTGGCCCAGGCCGGCGACCCGGCGGCTTACCTCGCGCCGCCGGCCAAGGCGCCTCCCGCCGTGCGCCTGGCGCAAGCCGGGCCGGCGCCGCAGCCAACGTTCGGCACCAGCCCGGTGGGCGGCAACCCGCAGGGCGGCGGCGTGCCGAACGGGAGCAGCGCGCCCGGCGGCGGCGCCAACCCTTCCGCCCTCATTCCCAGCACGCCCGCCGGCGGCGGCGGGGACGAGCCGATCGCCGACGTGGTGATCAAGAAGCGCGAATTGCTGCTCAAGCAGAAGGATGTGCCGTCCGGCATCACCGAGATCGGGCCGACGGACATCCAGTCCGTGGGCGAGCTCAGCTCGGTGCAGGGCCTGCTCCAGCAATCCGCCCCGTCCGTCAACGTGTACCAGCAGGGCCTGGGGCAGGACGTGCCGGTGATCTCCGTGCGCGGCGTGCGCGGCGCGGACCTGGCCACCACGCTGGACGGCATCCCCACGCAGGACCTGCTGAACGGCGGCAGCGGCAGCTTCCTCGCCAACAACATCGGCTCGCCGTTCGACATCAACCAGATCTCCGGCGTGACGGTGCAGCCGGGCATCTCGCCGCCGGGCGTGCAGGGCTACGGCACCGTCGGCGGCACCCTGGCCTACAACTCCAAGCGGCCGACCGACGACCGCTACTACGATTTCTTCGCCGGCATCGGCTCCTACGGCACGGACCATTACGGCCTGGAGTTCAACTCCGGCAAGATCGCGGACGCGGACAACCTCAAGGTGCTGTTCCGCTACGACCGCGGCGAGTCGGGCGGCTACATCGACTACACCCAGTCGAAGTACCGCGACATCTACTTCGCTCTGGACAAGCCCTACGGCAACGGCCTGTCCAACGTCGGCTTCACCTTCATCTCCAACACCGCCAACGGTTACCTGCAAGCCTCGCCGATCCAGACCCAGAAGCTGGCGCAGGACGGGCAGTTCAACAACTACGACAAGAGCCAGGACTTCTTCCGCCAGGACAACCAGTTCCTGACCGCCATCCTGAGCGACGACACCTACGTCAACGACTACATCAAGATCGGCGGCAAGGCGTTCTACCTGCGCGCCGACAACACGTCCCAGAGCTACGTCTCGCCGAGCATCATCGGCGCCGACCAGAATTTCCAGCCTAACTTCCAGGTGCCTTTCTTCATCCGCGGCCAGATTGGCCCAGGAACGCCGTTCTTCAACTCCCAGTATTTCAACTACGATCCATCCATCTTCGGCAACCCGACTGGCAACAACCCGGATGGAACGCCGGGCAACGCGCCGCAGGGCTACGGTGAGAATGCCAGCCTGGTCACCCAGACCTCGGACACATACGGCATCAAGCCGGAGGTCAACTTCTTCCTGCCTTACAACAACATCCGCGTCGGCGCGCTGATCGCCCGCGAACAGCAGGACAACAACACCTACTACTACGGTCAAGTGCCGATCGTGGCGCAAAAGGGCTACAACGACTACGAGCAACAGTATGCCGAACGGCAGCTCTACGAAGGCTACATCCAGGACAGGATCGACCTGATCCACAACACGCTGCACATCGAGCCAGGCTTCACCTACGAGGGCGTCGGCGCCCAGATCCAGCAGCCTTACTCCTATGGCGCGGCAGCGTTGGCCCAGAACCCGAACGGCGCCTATTCGCTCAGCCGGTTCGACCGTGAGGCGCTGCCCTACATCGGCGCGAGCTACGACCTGCCCGGCCCGCTCAAGAACGCCTCCATCTACGGCAGTTGGGGCCGCAGCGCCCTGTTCGCCCCCGTGTCGGACTACGCGCTCAGCAACAACGGGACCACGGCCGCGTCCGGGCCGGAGCGGCTGACCGCCGTCGAGGCCGGGATCAAGTACAACACCGACCGGCTCTACCTGAACGTTGACTACTTCAACCAGCGGGTGACCCGCGCCTTCAGCTTCTATGCCAACTACATCAGCAACACGTTTGAGTTCGCCAACCAGGGCATCGAGGAGTTCAAGGGGTTCGAGGCGTCGTTCAAGTACAAGATCACCCCCGAGGTCGGCATCTTCGGAGCCGGCTCCCACCTGCTGGCCAAGTACCTGCAAAGCTACGCGGCGTTCACCACCATCTTCGAGGACCAGTTCGGCTACGCCTTCAAGGGCAGCCCGGTCAGCGGCGTGCCGGACTACACCGCGAACATCGGCGTCGACTACGACAGGAAGAACATCTTCCGGGAGAAGGACGAGGCATACCTCCGGTTCTGGATGGTCTATACCGGCCAGCAGTACACGACCTACGACATCAGCCCGAATCCGACCGTCACCCCGAACCCGCAATTGCAGGCGGCCACCGTCACAAACACCGGCTACAAGCTGTCGGCCTACGGCATCTTCAACCTCAGCGCCCATTACACGCTGCCGGTCGACAGCCTGCGCCTGCCAATCAAGAAGCTGGATTTCCAGTTGAACGTGCTGAACCTGTTCGACGCGCACTACAAGGCGTATTTCTACAACCAGTACGTCTCCTACAACGGCGTCTATGGCGGCGCGCCATACTCGAGCTTCATCCCCGGCGCCCCCGCCGCCGTCCTGTTCAACGTGTCGGCGCGGTTCTGACGGTGCTCCGCCGCCCCGGCCTGCAACTCGTGCGCAGGTCCGGGCTGGCCTTGGCGGCGCTGCTGCTGGCCGCCGGGCCGGCGCTGCTGCTGGCCGCCGGGCCGGCGGCGGCGGAGGCGCCGTGCGGGACCGTCATCGTCCCGCCGGGAGTGGGCACCTCCTCCACGCCCGCCGAAGTCACCGGGCTGCACCCGTTGCTCGGGGCCTCCGCCTACAACCAGGCCGTGGCAGGGGTGATGTACCGCCCGCTGTTCTTCATCGCCCCCGACCACACGGTCGACTGGTCGATGAGCATCGCCGACCACGTGGACACGCTCGGCGACGGAACCGGCTTCCACGTCAGCCTCAAGCCGTGGGTGTGGTCGGACGGCGTTCCCATCACGGCGGACGACGTGCTGTACTGCCTGGAACTGCTGCGCACGCTGCGCGAAACCTGGAGCGGGTTCGGCACGGCCGGGATGCCCGACATCATCCAGGACTTCCACGTGGACGGCCCGCATGACTTCACCGTCACGCTGAAAGGCAAGGTCAACCCGGACGGCTTCATCCTCAACGGGCTGGGCCTGCTGCTTCCCTTGCCCCGCCACGCCTGGGGCGCCACCACCACGGACGAGATGTGGCAGCGGCAAAGCGACCCGGCGTTCTTCCAGGTGGTGGACGGCCCCTACCGCGTCGGGAGGTTCGAGATGTCGCGCTACCTGACGCTGGTGGCCAACCCGGCGTATTCCGGGCCGGCGCCGCACGTCGCCCGCATCGTCGTGAATTTCCTCGAAGGCACCAGCCCGCTGCGCGCGCTGCAATCGGGGGAGGCGGATGCCGTCACCCTGCCGTTCTCCGTATGGGACGCGGCGGAGAAGCTGGCCGGTTACGACCGGGTGCCGATGGATGTGGACAATTCCTACCAGTATGTCGGCCTCAACTTCCGCAACCCAGCCGTGGCGGAATTCCAGGACGTGCGGGTGCGCCAAGCCATGGCGGACGCCATCGACCAGAAGCTCATCATCGACCTGGTGTTCCACGGCAGCGGCGCGGAGCAGCACGGCCCCGTTCCCGCCGAGCCGGCCACCATGCTTTCGCCCGCCGCCCGGGAAGGCCGGTTCCCCGTGGGCCATGATCCGGCCCGCGCCCGCGCCCTGCTCGCCGAAGCCGGCTGGCTGCCCGGCCCCGACGGCATCCGGCGGAAGGACGGCCGCCGCTTCGGCTTCACGCTGCTGATCAGCGCCGGGTCGGAGGCCGTGAGCGAGGTCACGCAAGTCGTGCAGCGCGACCTGGCCGACGTGGGCATCGACATGCGGATCAGCGAGGTGACGTTCAGCCAGGTCGTCGCGGCGGTGAGCGGCGACCCGCTCGGCTGGGAGGCGCTTTATCTCTCGTGGACCTTGAACCCCTACATCGAGGGCCAGACGCTGTTCGGCACCGGCGGGGTCAACAACAACGCGGGCTACAGCGATCCGGCGATGGACAAGCTGACGGCCGCGATCAACACCGACGCCGGCAACGGCGCCGCCTACGCCTTCCAGGACTACGCGGCCGAGCAGCAGCCTGAGATCTTCATGCCCTCGCCGCGCTACGCCGTGCTGGCGCGACGGGGCCTGGAGGGCGTGAAGGCGTTCGTCAGCCCCATGAACACCTGGCAGCCCGAGTTCCTCCGCCTCACCGGCCCGCTGGCCTGCACCGGTGCGGACCCTTCTTAGCCGCCTGGGCAGCGGCGTGCTGTCCCTGGCGCTGCTGGTCACGCTCACCTTCTTCATCGCGCACCTGTCGCCGGGCGGGCCGGCCTATTCCATCCTGGGGCTCAAGGCCACGCCCGTCTCGGTCAGCGCGGTCAACATGAAGCTGGGGCTGGACGTGCCGCTGTGGCGCCAGTTCGCCGCCTGGTGGCTGCACCTGCTGCATGGCGACCTCGGCTACTCCTATCTGCTGAACCAGCCGGTCGGCACGCTGATCGGCGTGTACGAGGCCAACACGCTCGGCATCGGCCTGGCCGCCATCGTGCTGAGCACGCTGCTGACCATCGGCGTCGGGCTCGTGCAGGGGGTGCACGCGAGGGATTGGATCGGGCGTACGATCGGCGGCCTGCAACTGGCGGTGTACGCCCTGCCCTCCTTCTTCATCGCGACGATGCTCGTGCTGGGCTTCTCCGTCGCTTGGCCAGTGCTGCCGGCGTCCGGCGTCGCCAGCATCCGGCTGGAGCACCCGGGCGGGTGGGACATCCTGCGCCATGCCGTGCTGCCGGTCGCCACGATCGTCATCTTCACCACCGCCGGGCTGTCCCGCTTCTTCGGCCAGGCGGTGGAGGAGGAACTGGGCAAGGAGTACGTCCGCACCGCCGCGGCCAAGGGCGTGGGGCCGGCGCGCATCCTGTTCGGCCACGTGCTGCGCAACGCCCTGCGCCCGCTGATCACCATCTTAGGCCTGTCCTTTCCCGCCATCTTTGCCGGCGGCGTGGTGGTGGAAACGGTGTTCGGCTACCCCGGCATGGGCTGGCTGCTGTGGCGCTCGGCGCTGAGCCACGACTACCCGGTGCTGATCGCGATCGTGCTGCTGATCGGCGTGTTCACCATCCTCGGCAACCTGGGTGCCGACCTGCTGAACACCGCGCTCGACCCGCGGGCGCGCTATGAGTGACGTTGCGGCGGGCGCTGCACCATGGCACGATCATCACGCAACCGCGGTGGGCTCGTATCCCACCCCGGCCCCCCGCCGGTTAGAAGAAGATGGAAACCGTGAGGCTCCACTTCTTCCACCGCAGAGTGGTCGCGACAAGCATCGCTTTCTCCTCCGTGATGCCGGGTGGCCATTCCATCCGGCATCATCTTCCTATCACAGGGATGTCCTGGCGTGAGTGAGGCAGCCCTGGCCGCCCCCGGCATCCTGCCCCGGCGTGCGCTCGGCGCGTGGGCGGGGCGCGGCACCCTCGGCGGCGGGCTCGCCCTGGCCGCCGTCATCGTGCTCGGCTGCGCCCTCGGCAGCGTGCTGTGGCCGCCCGACCCGGCGGCGCTCAACCCCCTGCACCCGCTCCAGGCGCCTTCCGCGGCGTTCCCGCTCGGCACGGACCAGTTGGGGCGGGACGAACTGGCCCGGCTGCTGTCCGGCGGCAACGCGACGCTGCTGGTGGCCTTGCCGGGCGCCTTGCTGGCCTTCGCCGTGGGGCTGGTCTATGGCCTGGCCGCCGCCCTGGGGCCGCGCTGGCTGGACCGGGCGCTGATGCGCCTGCTGGACACGGTCCTCGCCCTGCCGACGCTGGTGGTGCTGATCTTCGCCGCCTCCCTGGTCAGCCTGACCACGGCCAGCCTCATCGGGCTGATCGGCTTCCTGGCCTGGCCCGGCCTGGCCCGGCTGGTCCGCAACGAGGCGCTGGCGCACAGCGGGCGGGATTTCATGCTCGCATCCCGCCAGTTCGGCGCGTCGGCGTGGCACCTGGGCCGGGTGCACCTCCTGCGCGTGCTGGCGCCGCTGTTGGTGGTGAACGCGACGTTCCTGGTGGGGGACGCCATCTTCGCGCTGTCCGCCCTGAGCTTCCTCGGCCTCGGCGTGCAGCCGCCCCGCGCGAGCTGGGGGGAGCTGCTGCAAGACGGGCTGAACCTGGTGGCGTTGAACCCGTGGTGGCTGATCGTGGCGCCGGGACTGGCGATCTTCGCCTCCTTGCTGGCGACGTCGATGATCGGGCAAGGCTTGCTGGCGCGATCCGCCCGGACAGGGTGACGCCGCGGTGACGTCCCTTCTCTCCATGCAGGACGTGTCCGTCTCCCTGCCCCGCGCGGGCGGGCGCCCCGTGCCCGTGCTGGACCACCTGGACCTCCAGGTCGCCCGCGGCGAGATGGTGGGCCTGGTCGGCGAGTCCGGGTCGGGCAAGACGATCGCGTCCCTGGCCATCACCGGCCTGCTGCCGCCGGGCGCCGCCGTGGGCGGGCGCATCCTGCTGGACGGGGTTGACCTCACGGCGCTCGGCAAGAAGGGGCTGCGCCGGGTGCGCGGGCGGGAGGTGGGGATGGTGTTCCAGAACCCGCTCGCCGCGCTCAATCCCAGCCAGACCGTGGCGGCGCAGATCGGCGAGGGCTACCGCATCCACGCCGACGCCACCGCCCGGGCCGCCCGCGCCCACGCGCTGGAGCTGCTGGGCGAAGTCGGCATCCGCGATCCGGCGTCCCGCCTCGATGACTACCCGCACCAGTTCTCCGGCGGGATGCGGCAGCGCGTGATGATCGCCATGGCGCTGGCTTGCCGCCCCAAGCTGCTGATCGCCGACGAGCCGACGACCGGGCTGGACCCGGTGGTGGCGATGCAGATCATGGCGCTGATCGCCCGGCTGCGGCGGGAGCTGGGCATGGGCCTGCTGTTCATCACCCACGACCTGTCGCTGATCCAGGCGCACGCCGACAGCGTCCACGTGCTCTACGCCGGGCGCACGGTGGAGCGGGGCGCGGCGGCGCCGTTCTTCGCCGCGCCCCGCCACCCGTACAGCCGGGCGCTGATGGGCTCCGTGCCCCGGCTGGGCCAGCGGCGGCTGTGGAACATCCCCGGCGGCATCCCGGAGCCGGAGCGCCGCCCCGCCGGCTGCCGCTTCGCCCCGCGCTGCCTCCTGCACGAACCGGTGTGCGACGGGGCGTACCCGCCGCTGGCGCCCGGCGCCACGCTGGCCGCGTGCTGCTTCCCGCAATCCGGCCCCGTGGCGGAGGCGGCAGCGCCGGGCCGCGCGGGCGGCCACGGTTCCGGCGCGGTGCAGCTCGCGGTGGAGGCGCTGACGGTGCGGTACGGCGGCCCGCGCCCGGCGGTGGACGGCGTGTGCCTGCGGATCGGCCGCGGCGAATGTCTGGGCGTCGTGGGGGAAAGCGGCTCCGGCAAATCGACGCTCGGGCGGGCGATCCTGCAAATGGTCAGCTACGAAGGCGCCGTGGCGCTGGACGGCGTGGCCTTCACCGGCCTGCGCGGCGCCATGCTGCGGCAGCGGCGGCGCCGGGTGCAGGTGGTGTTCCAGGACCCGCGGGAGTCGCTGAACCCGCGGATGCCCGTGGGCGACAGCATCGCCGAGCCGCTGCGCTTGGCGGGGCAGGAGGCAGCGGCGCGCAGCGCCCGGGTGGCGGAGCTGCTGGGCGCCGTGGGGCTGGACGGCTCGCTGGCCCGGCGGCTGCCCGGGTCGCTGTCGGGCGGGCAGGCGCAGCGCGTGGCCATCGCGCGGGCGCTGGCGGCGGAGCCGGAGGTGCTGGTGCTGGACGAGCCGACATCCAGCCTGGACGTGTCCACGCAAGCGACGCTGCTGAACCTGCTGAAGGACCTGGCGCAGGACCGTGGCCTGACGATGGTGTTCATCAGCCACGACCTGGCCTGCGTCAGCTACATGGCGGACCGGATCGCGATCCTGCGGGAGGGCCGGCTGGTGGAGCTGGCGGAAACGGACGAGCTGATCCGCCGCCCGGCGCAGGCCTACACGGCAGAGCTGCTCGCCGCGGCGGCGCACCCGTAGCGGATCGCGGCAGGACCGGACGCAGCCGCCGCAGCCGCGAGAGCCGTTACGGCGCGACGAGGAGCTGCCTTTGCTCCCCCAACCCCTGCACGCCCGCCTGCATGACCTGCCCGGCGCGCAGGAAGACGGGTTCCGGCTTGATGCCCAGGCCCACGCCCGGCGGCGTTCCCGTCGCGATCACGTCGCCGGCGTGCAGCGTCATGAAGTGGCTGACGTAGCTGACCAGCTTGCGCACGTCGAACACCATGGTGCGCGTGTTGCCGTTCTGCATGCGCTTGCCGTCCACGTCGCACCACAGGTCCAGGGCCTGCGGGTCCGGCACCTCGTCCGCCGTCACCATCCACGGGCCGGTGGGGCCGAAAGTGTCGCAGCCCTTGCCCTTGTCCCAGGTGCCGCCGCGCTCGGCCTGGAATTCGCGCTCGCTCACGTCGTTGACGACGCAGTAGCCGGCGACATGGTCCATCGCCTGGTGTTCGGGCACGTAGGACGCCTTGGTGCCGATGACGACGCCGAGCTCGACCTCCCAATCGACCTTCTTCGCGCCGCGCGGGATCAGCACGTCATCGAACGGGCCGCTGAACGCGCCGAGCGACTTCAGGAACAGGATCGGCTCCTTGGGCAGCGCCATGCCTGCTTCGGCTGCGTGGTCGGCGTAGTTCAGCCCGATGCAGAAGTAGTTCACCGGCCGCGCCACGCACGGCCCGACCCGCGTCTGCGCCTCGATGACGGGGAGGCTTGCCGGGTCGAGGGCCTTCAGCCTGGCCAGGCTTGCCGGCGCCAGCGCCGCCCCGTCGATGTCGGCCACGTGGGACGACAAGTCCCGGTAGGTGCCGTCGCCATGCAGCAGAGCCGGCTTCTCGGCTCCAGCCGGTCCAACGCGCAACAGCTTCATTCTCGGTCTCCGATTGGGGGTCAGGGCAGGATAGACACCCAACGCAGCAGGGCGCCCGGCGTCCCGCCACCGCGCCGTGTTTGGGTCGGCAATCTGGAGTCACGTTGCCCGCACGTGCCGGATTGGGCGCAGCACCCAAGAAGGGAGACGATCGTGGTCGAGCATCTCGGCCGTTTGGCTCCGCCCTCGCAGGCCCGGGCGAAGGCTGGATGGGAGCTCATGCCTTGCCCCTGGGCAGCAGCCGGGCCTCGTCCACCCGCCAGGGGGTGAAAGCCGTTGGCCGTCACCTCCCCGGGAGGTCAACTCGCGACCGCTTTGCCGGGCCGTTCCGGACGTTGCCGGGACACACCCCTAGACCGCTTTTTGGCTGGCCGTGAACGGCCAGCGCGGTCTAACTCCTTGTGTGGCCTGGCAATTGACGCCCTGACTGTTTCCAGTCAGGGCGATTGCAGGCTAGCCGAGAACTGCCTGGCTTCTGCAAGGCCCGCCCGCCGCGTCAGCGGGCGAGCGGCCCGAAGCCGCTACAGTTCTCCGCGTCGCGGCTGCGCAGGAGGGCGTGGCTGTACTGCTTGGGCAACACCTCGTAGGGCGCGTTGCGGCCGAGGGCCAGGGCGGCGTAAAGCGGCCAGTGCGGGTTGGCGATCATCGGCCGCCCCACCATCAGCAGGTCGGCCTTCCCGTCGCGGACCACGCCGTCGGCATAGGCCGGGTCGCCGACATTCCAGCTCACGGCTGTCGGCACGCCGGTTTCGGTGCGGATGCGCGTGGCCACCGGCACCATGAAGCCGCGATCGGTCCACGGCACGGCGTCACCCGCGTCCGTGTTCATGCCCATGCTGACATCCACCAAGTCCAGGCCGCGTTGCGCCATCGTCCGCACCAGCCAGATCGTGTCCTCGACCGAGTGGCTCTCCATGCCGTAGTCGATGGCCCCCACCCGCATGGTCAGCGGCAGCCGCTCCGGCCAGACCGCGCGCACCGCGTCGAACGCCTCGATGAGGAAGCGGGCGCGGTTCTCCAGGCTGCCGCCATACTCGTCGTCCCGCGTGTTGGCGACCGGGGACAGGAAGCTCGCGCCCAGGAAACCGTGGGCGTAGTGCATCTCGGCCCACTCGAAGCCGGCCTCAAGCGCGCGCTCCGCCCCACGCGCGAAGTCTCCGACGAGGCGGGCGATGTCGTCCTTGGTCGCGTGCTTGGCGCCGCGGGGAAACCGCTTGCCGCCGTAGGGGGCGTCCGTGGGGCCGACCGCTTCCCAGGTCTCAGGATGGTCGTCCGGCAACTGGCGATAGCCTTCCCAGGGAGTGGTCATGCCGCCCTTGCGCCCGGTATGGCCGAGCTGGACGCCGGGGACCGCCCCCATCGACCTGATGAAACCGGCGATGCGGCTCAGCATGGGAATCTGCTCGTCGGACCAGATGCCCGCGCACGTCGGTGTCATCCGGCCTTCCGGCGAGACGGCCAGTTGCTCCACCACCACCAGCCCGGCGCCACCTGCCGCGCGTGCGCCGAGATGCATCAGGTGCCAGTCGGTCAGCACGCCGCCGCCGCCGTCGCAGGAGTACATCGTCATCGGGGAGACCGCTATGCGGTTGCGCAGGGTGACATCCTTCAGGCGCAGTTCGCTGAACAGGTCGGGCATGGTCACATCACCTCGTCATTGATCGGCGCAGCGCCGGCGCGCGGCGCCTGGTTCTGCCATCACTCGGCCGCCGCCATCACGGCGCTTCCCCGCATGCGGCGGCTTTGTTCCAGGTATCCCGCCCGATCGGTCGCGGCACGGCTGCTGCGGTCGAGCAGAGACACCCCGATGCAGACGGCGAAGGCCGCGGGCAGCGCCACGAGCGTCGGCGGGTCGAGTGGAAAGATCGGGGCCGGGTGGCCCAGCACCTTCACCCAGACCGATGGCCCGAGCACCGTCAACCCCACCGAGAGCACCAGCCCGGTGCTGCCGCCCAGCACCGCACCGAGCGTGGTCAGCCCCCGCCAGTAAAGCGAGAGCAGCAGCAGCGGGAAGTTGGACGCCGCAGCGATCCCGACCACGAGGCCGATGAGGTAGGCGATGTTCTGCGTGCGGAAGGCGATGCCCAGCACCACGGACAGCAGACCCAGCACCAGCGTGGCCGCACGGGAGATGCGGACCTCCGTGCGCTCGTTCGCCCGGCCGTGACGCAGGATGTTGGCGTAGATGTCGTGCGACACTGCGGCCGCACCCGACAAGGTGAGCCCCGCGACCACGGCGATGATGGTGGCGAAGGCGACCGCCGCCACGAAGCCCAGCATCATGTCGCCGCCGACCGCGTGCGCCAGGTGGACGGCGGCCATGTTGCCGCCGCCGCGCAGCGCGCCGGTGGGGAGGACGTAGTCGGGGTTGCCGACCACCAGCGCCACGGCGCCCACGCCGATGACGGAGATCAGCGCGAAGAAGTAGCTGATGCAGAGGACGCCGTAGAACATGGAGTTGCGGGCCGTGCGGGCGTCGGGCACCGTGAAGACGCGCATGATCAGGTGCGGCAGCCCGGCACTGCCGACGAACATGGCGAGGCCGAGCGACAGGGTCGAGAGGGGGGAAGCGGAGAAGCTGGTCGGCGCCAGCATGGCGGCGTGCTTGGGATGCAGCGACACGGCCTGCGCCAGCAGCGCGTTGTAGCTCCAGCCATAGCGGGCGAGGATCAGCAGGGCGATGGCCGTGCCGGTGAGCAGCATCAGCACCGCCTTGACGATCTGCACCCAGGTTGTCGCCATCATGCCGCCGAACAGGACGTAGCAGACCATCAGCACGCCGACGGCAATCTCGGCATACGTGTAGTCGATCCCGAACAGGAGCTGCACCAGCTGCCCGGCGCCAACCATCTGTGCGATCAGGAAGAAGATCGCGATGACGAGCGTGCTGGTTGCCGCGAACGCGCGGATGGGCACTGGCGAAAGGCGGAACGAGATCACGTCCGCGAAGGTGAACTTGCCGATGTTGCGCATCCGGTCGGCGAACAGGATCCCGATCAGCGGGTAGGCGACAGCATAGCCTGCGGCGTAGAGCAGCCCGTCGAAGCCGCTGGCGAAGACCAGCCCCGAGAGGCCCAGGAAAGCGCCCGCGGAGATGGTGTCGCCGGCCAGCGCCAGCCCGTTCTGCAACGCGGTCAGCTTACCGCCGGCCGCATAGAAATCCTTGGTGGAGCGGGTTCGGCGCGCGGCCCAGTAGGTGATCGCCAAGGTCAGGACGACCAGCACGAGAAAGAACGAGACCGCTTCCACGTTGGGGCCTGCGCCTTCTGCCGTGGCGGCCCGCGCCGGCAGCGCCCCGAACGCGCCAGCAGCGGCGGCAACCGCCACCGCGCCGGCCCGGCGCGCCAGGCGACGATTGGTGAGCACGACGTAGAGGCCGTTCAGCAGGGTGGCGTAGGCGATCATCCCCACGCCGCAGACGACCCACACGGAGGTCGGGCCGCCCGCCCCGATCGGCACGGCGAGGCTGGCCGGGCTGTAGGCCGCGAACCAGAAGAAGACGGCTACCGGCACGGCCAGGAGAGCCGCCAGCACGCCACCCAGCCGAGCCGAGCCGACTTGCGTCGCCGCACTATCCTCAGTCCTGGCCGCGTCCGCGCGACCTGGTTCGTCCTGCTGCACGATCTGCCTCCGTCCAATGTTTGGCGGCGGCCGGTGACTTGGCGTGGCGGATCGGTCGTTAAGGCGCCGATCTGGATACGATACACCATGGCCGACGCCGCAGGGTCAAGCGGGCTGCTGCAATGCAGCAAGGGTGGCGTACGCAATATTCCGTCTGACGGGTTCCGTGGACGAGCGCCGTGGCAGGCCTACGAAGCCGGCCTGCGCCGCCGTGGCAACTTGAGCCATCGCGGCCGGGCCTGCGCCAGCCGCCCGCCGCGCGCGACCGCGGCAGATCGGCTTCTTCCAGTTCGTGCGCAACGCTCGTCGGCGCGGCAAAGCCCCGCTCGGCGCCCTCGTCGCCGGCCTGGTTGCGTGACGGACACGTGGCCGCC
>CAXTLC010000043.1:37650-39632 GCA_964245075.1 uncultured Acetobacteraceae bacterium | reverse complement strand
GCTTTCTGAAGCAGAGCGGGAACTCGCCGATGAAAGCTACGACCATGTTGGCTGGTTCTATGGCCGTCCAGCCGACGCTGGCCGCATCCCGCGCTGGGCCGGCTACACGCTCGGCTACCGCTTGGTGGGCGCTTACCTGAAGCGCAATCCCGCAGCCCGTCCGTCGCGGCTGGCCGGCGTGCAGGCCAGCGAAGTCCTCACGGAGGCCTGGCCCACGCTCCTCGCCCATTGAACCGCTTGCGTCTGCGCCGCATCGCCTGCTTTGCTTGGCAAAAGGCAACGAAGGAGGATACGCGATGCCCATCCGCAAGCTGCTGCTGCCCCTGACCGGCACCGCCGCCGGAGAATCCGCGATCGCCACCGCGCTGCTGGTGGCGCGGCAGTTCAACGCGCACATCCTCGCCCTCCACGTCCGCGCCGACAGCCGGGACGTGGCGCCGCTGGCCGGGGAGGGCCTGTCCGGCGCCATGATCCAGGACATGATGCAGGCCACCGAGAAGGAGAGCGGCGAACGCTCCTCCGCCGTGCGGGACATGTTCGACCGTGCGCTCGGCGGCGCCGGGATCCACATGGAGCACCCGACGGCCCGGGCGGACCACCCGAGCGCCTCCTTCGCCACCACCGTCGGCCGGGAGGAGGACGTGGTTGCCCGGCAGGCGCGGCTGTCGGACCTCACCGTGGTGCCGCACCCGGAATCCGGCGACGAGGTCTCCTCCTCCGACGCGTTGCACGCCGTGCTGTTCGACAGCGGGCGTCCCGTGCTGATCGCGCCGCACCGGGCGCCGGCCAGCCTGGGCACGCGGATCGCCGTCGCCTGGAACGGGACCGGGGAAGGGTCGGCGGCGGTGCAGGCGGCGCTGCCGTGGATGCGCACGGCGCAGGCGGTGCGCATCCTCTCGGCGGACGAGTACCAGCGCAACGGGCCGGTCGCGCGGGAACTGGCCGCCTACCTGGCGCTGCACGGCGTGCAAGCGGAGCTGGCGACCTTCCGGCCGCTGGACCGCGAGGTGGGCGCCGGCATGCTGGCCGCCGCGCGGGAGTTCGGCGCGGACCTGCTGACCATGGGCGCCTACTCCCACTCGCGCCTGCGCCAGCTCATCCTGGGCGGCGTCACCCGGCACGTGCTGGAACGCGCCGACCTTCCCGTGCTGATGAACCGCTGAGCCGCCCGGCCCCGATCACCGCCAGCCCGGCCACCTGGGCGCCGATGGCGCTCTGCGGCTCGGACGGCCGCTCGTGCTCGCTCGCCTCCATCCGCGCCACGCACCGGTCCGCGCCGGCCGCCACCTTCGCCCAGGCGTGCGGCGCGGCGGACAAGGTTTGCAGCAGGCAGGCGTCGTAGAACGCCAGCTCCCGCCCGGCGTCGCACCCGAAGGACGGGCGGTCCGCGCGCGCGGCGGTCAACACGACGCGGTTCGGCGCGGCCATCGGCGGCGCGGCGAACCCGCCGGTGTAGCAGGCGGACACGATCGCCACCGTCGGCGCGCCGCCGCACCCGGCGGCCAGCGCCGCGTCCAGGTCGGCGGGCGACAGGAACTCGCGCCGCGGCGCCAGGTAAACGCCGGGGCCATGCGCGCCGTGCGAGGTGATGAACACCAGGCACGCCTCGCCCGCCCGCGGCCGAAGCCCGGCCACGGCGTCCATCACCCGAGCCCGCGTCGCCACTTGCGCCCGCGTCCTGGCCAGCGCCGCCGGGTTGGCGCTGAGCCGGTGGATGTCCCGCGGCGGGGTGCCGCCTGCTTCCAGCATGGCGGCGACCCGGCCCGTGGCGTTGTCGAACACCGGGATCGAGCCGTCGCCGGCCACCAGCACCGCCACCCAGCGCTGTTTCGCGGGCAGGTGGGCGGCAGGCTTCGGGGCCGCCGACGCTTCCCCGCGGGGCTGCACGCAGCCGGCCAGGACCAGCAGGGCGAACAGGAACGGCCGGGTCATGCGGGCAGCATGCGGTATAGATTGGTCACGCGCATGTCGGTGTCCTCTAG
>CAXTLC010000043.1:0-37550 GCA_964245075.1 uncultured Acetobacteraceae bacterium | reverse complement strand
GTCATGCGGGCAGCATGCGGTATAGATTGGTCACGCGCATGTCGGTGTCCTCTAGCTCCAGGGTCGTGGGGACGTGGTAGCGGGCGAACTGCTCCAGGCCGGCCGGAAGATAGTTGCGGCCCGGGTCGGCGACCCACACGTCGGCCTCCCCCGCCATGCGGCGCAGCCAGGGCAGGATGTGGGCCGTCATGGGCGCCTCGTAGTACACGTCGCCGCACAGGATGATGTCCCACCGGCACGCCGCGCCCACCAGGTCGCCGGTCTGCGCCACGACGGGCACGCCGTTGGCGGCGGCGTTCATGCGGGTGGCTTCCGTCGCCAGCGGGTCGATCTCGGCCGCCTCGACGCTTGCGGCGCCGGCCATGGCGCAGGCGATGGCCGCCAAGCCGCCGCCGGCCGCGAAATCCAGCACCCGGCGGCCGGCGACGGTTTCCGGGTGGTCCAGCACGTGCCGCGCCAGGGCCTGGCTGCCGGGCCAGGCGAACGCCCAGAACGGCGGCTCGACGCCGTGGCGTTGCAGCCATGCTTCCGTCGCTTCCCAGATCGGCGTGATGGCGGTGGCCAAGTGCAGCACCACCTCCGGCACGAGCGGCGGGCGGGCGGGCGACGTGTGCGCCGCGATGAACGCGGCGCTCATAGCCGGCCGAGCAGGATGGCGGCAGCGACGGCCAGCCCGGCTTCTCGGTTGAGGCGGAACAGGCGGAGGCAGCCGCCCGGGTCGTGGATGTCCAGCCGCACCGCCTGCCACAGCAGCAGCGCCGCCGGCACGGGCAGCGCCGCGTAGAACCACCCCGACAGTCCTGCCAGCCACCCGGCCAGCGCCAAGGCGCCGACCGTGGCGCCGTAGCACAGATGGAGGAACGGGCGCGTCCGCTCCCCCATCAGCCGCGCCGTGGAGCGGATGCCGGCGATGGCGTCATCCTCGCGGTCCTGGTGGGCGTACACGGTGTCGAAGCCGAGGTCCCACAGGATGGCGGCGGCGTAGATCGCGGCCCACCGCCAGTCGATCCGGCCCGCGCCGGCCGTGTAGCCCATGGGGGCGCCGAAGCCGAAGGTGAACCCCATCATCAACTGCGGCCACCACGTCACCCGCTTGGCCAGCGGGTACAGCCCCACCAGCAGGAGCGAGCCCACCCCCAGCGCCCAGCACGGCGGCGGCAATTGCAGCAGCACCCCCAGCGCAACCAGCAGCAGCGCGGCGAGCGCCGCCGCCGCCTGCCGCAAGCCGAGCGCGCCGGAAGCGAGCGGGCGGGCGGCCGTGCGGGCGACCTTGCGGTCCAGGTCGCGGTCCCACATGTCGTTCACCACGCACCCGGCGCTGCGCATCGCCACGCTGCCGGCCGCGAACAGCGCCGCCAGCCACGCCGTCCGCCCGGCGGGCGCCCCCGCCAGCAGCAGTCCCCATAGCCCGGGCAGGAACAGCAGCCAGATGCCGACCGGGCGGTCCAGCCGCAGCAGCAGCGCGTAGGGGCGCCAGCGGGCCGGCAGCCGCGCCACCCAGCCTCCGTCGGCAATGTCGGTGTGAAAGCTCGCCATGGCCCTCCATCGGCGGCGGGCGGGGCCGGGTCAACCCGTCACTTGGCCGTCACTGGGCCGTCACTGGGCCGCCCGCTGGCAGCCCCGCTTGACGCCGCCGCCGGGGCTGCTCATGCCTGGCGGCAACGAACCCGGAAAGCGCCGCCTCGCATGTCCAACCCGTCCGACGCCGACGAGACGCCGATCGCCTCGGTGCAGCAGCTTGCCGACCACCTGGCTGCCGGGGGCAAGCCGCGGGAGCGCTGGCGCATCGGCACCGAGCACGAGAAGTTCGGCTTCCGCCGGACCGACCTGGCACCACCGCCGTATGAGCCGGGCGGCATCCGCGCCCTGCTGGACGCGATGGCCGCTCCCGAATGGGAGGAGATCCCCGACCGCGGCCTGCCGATCGGGCTCAAGGGCCTGGGCAAGCGGGATGGCGCCTCGATCTCGCTGGAGCCGGGCGGCCAGTTCGAGCTGTCGGGCGCGCCGCTCGGCACCTTGCACGAAACGCGGGCGGAGCTGGACGAGCACTGCGCCACCGTGTCCGCCCTGGCGGGCCGGCTGGGAATGGGGTTCGCGCCGCTCGGCTACCATCCGACGCTGACCCGGGAAGCGGCGGAGTGGATGCCCAAGAGCCGCTACGCCATCATGCGGCGCTACATGCCGCTCGTGGGCTCCATGGGGCTGGACATGATGCTGCGCACCTGCACGGTGCAGGTGAACCTGGATTATGCCGACGAGGCGGACATGCGGCGCAAGCTCCTGGTCTCGCTCGCCTTGCAGCCGCTGGCCACGGCGCTGTTCGCCAATTCGCCGTTCAAGGAAGGCAAGCCCAACGGGCTGCTGTCCAACCGCGCGCATGTCTGGACGGACGTGGACAACGCCCGCAGCGGGATGCCCCCCGCCATGTTCGCGGAGGATTTCGGCTTCGAGCGGCTGACCGGCTGGCTGCTGGACGTGCCGATGTACTTCATCCAGCGGGATGGGCGCTACATCGACCTGGCCGGGCGCTCGTTCCGGGATTTCATGGCCGGACGGTTGCGCGACGTGACCCCGCACGAGGCCACGGTCGGCGACTGGGCGGACCACATCACCACCGCCTTCACCGATGTGCGGGTCAAGCGCTTCCTGGAGATGCGCGGCGCCGACGCCGGCAGCCCGGCAATGATGCTGGCGCTGTCCGCGTTCTGGGTCGGACTGCTTTACGACGATGCCGCCCTGGCCGCGGCCGGGGCGCTGGTGCGTGCCCACCCGACGGCGGTCTTCACGGCGCTGCGCCCGGTCGTGCCCCGTCTGGCAATGGCGGCGCCGTTCGCCGGCGGCACCTTGCGGGACCTGGCGCGGGATGTGCTGGCCATCGCGCGGGACGGCCTGCGGGCAAGGGCGCGGATGGAAGGCGGCCGGGACGAAAGCGGCTACCTGGACCCCCTTCTGGCAATCGCCGGGGGCGGTCCGACACAGGCGGAAAAATGGCTTGACCGTTTTGATTCCGTGTGGGGGCAAGAAATCAGTTTCATTTTTGGAGAAGCTGGGATTTAACTAATGACATACGAATGTAGTCATCAGTGAGTGCCCCGATGTTTGACCACGATGCTCGTTGACCTGATCAATCCCGCGCCCGCTCTGATGAGCCGGCCGCAGGGCGCCGCAGCCCTCCACCTCCGCCTGATCGGCAACATGACCGCCCGGACACCCGACGGCGAGAACATCCTGCCGCTCGGCCGCAAGACCCGCGCTCTGCTGGCTATTCTCGCCCTTTCCGCGCCGCGGCCGGTTGTCCGCTCCCGCTTGGCGGAACTGCTGTGGTCCCGCCGGCTCGAGGAACAGGCCCGCGCGTCGTTGCGCCAGGAGATACACCGGCTGCTCGAGGCGCTTTACCCGATCGGTTCGGACATCGTGCGCGTCACCCGGGACCACCTGGCGCTGCGGCCGGAGCTGGTGTGGGTTGACGTGGAGGAAGTGGCGCGCGCCACACCCGAGAACCCTGCCTCGCTGTCCTTGCTGGACAACAGGCTGCTGGACGAGTTCGACGGGCTCGACCCGGCGCTGGACGCTTGGCTCGACCGTGAGCGCAGCCGGGTGCGAGACCGCGCCCGCAGCGTGGCGCAGACCCTGCTGGACGAGCGGGCCACGCCGGGCACGGTGCTGTCCGCGGCGCAGCGGCTGATCTCGATCGACCCGGCGCACGAGAGCGCCTGGCGTGCCGTGATGCGCGCCCACGCCGCCCTCGGGGAGCGCGGCCTGGCGATCCAGGCCTATGAACGCTGCCGCACCGCGCTGGCCGACATGATGGACGCGCAGCCTTCCATCGACACCAAGCGCCTCATCGCGGAGATCCGCGCCGGCAGCGTGCAGCTTCCCGCCGCCCCCGAGGAGCCGGCGCGCGCGCCGGTCCGCAATGGCGCCCGCCTCGGCATGCTGCCGCTGCACTCCATTGATGGCGGGACGGGGGAGACGGCCCTGTCGATCGGGCTCGCGGAGGAGGTGACGGCGGCGCTGGCGCGGTTCCGCTGGCTGACCCTGGTTTCCACCTCCGCCCTGGCGCTGTCCGGCACGCGGGACGAGGCGGCGCTGCGCCGCAACTTCGGCCTAGACTTCCTGCTCGACGGCAGCGTGCAGCGGGTCGGCCGCAAACTGCGGGTCGCCATGCGGCTGCTGGACCTGCGGGAAGGCAACCAGATGGTTTGGGCGCGGCGGTTCGACGCGGAAGGCGACGACGCGCTCGCCTTGCAGGATGAGGTGGCCGCCGAGATCGTGGCCCAGTTGGACCCCGAGGTGCTGCTGATCGAGGGCCGCCGCGCCGCCCAGCTCCCGGTCGACACCAGCAGCGCCTACCAGTTGACGCTGCGCGCGCTCCCCCTGATGGCCCGGCTCCGGCGCGATGACCTGGCCAACGCAGGCGACCTCCTGGCCCGGGCACTGGAGAAGGAGCCGGACTATGCCGCCGCGCACGCCTGGCGCGCGTACTGGGCGGTGCTCACCCTGACCCAGGGCTGGGCGGACCGGCCGGCAGAGCTGACGGCGCTCGCCAGGGACTCCGCCGAGCGTTCCATCACGCTCGACCCGCAAGATGCGCGCGCCCTCACCATCGCCGGGCACGTCCGCGCCTACTTGTTCCGCCGCCCCCGCGAAGGGCTGGAACTGCACGGCCGCGCCTTGTCGCTCAACCCCAACCTGGCCATGGCCTGGGGATTGTCCGCCGCCAGCTACGTTTACCTCGGCGAGCTGGACGAGGCGGCGCGGCGGTTCGCGCGCTACAAGCGGCTGTCCCCCATGGACCCGGACGCCTTCCTGCATGACACCAACATGGTGCGGCTGGAGCTGTGCCGGCGAAACTACAACATGGCGGTGCAGCTCGGTCGGCGGGCCACGGAACTGAACCCGTTCTACTCGCCCGGGCTGCAGAACCACTTGGCCGCGCTGGGCCACGCCGGACTGGCGGCGGAAGCCACGGCCAATCGCCAGCGCTTGTTCAACGTCGAGCCTGGTTTCACCGTGCAGACGGCGCTGGGCCGCAACCCGTACCAGCAGCCGGAAGCGATGGCCCACTTCGCCGAAGGCCTGCGCCTTGCCGGCGTGCCGGAAGGGAGCGACAGCCAGGCCGCGGCCGAGTGAGGGGAGGCTGCGGGGCGTGCGAGGCCGGCGGGCGATATTGACAGGGAACCGTGTCTCCTGACACTCGCCCGATCGCGTCGCGCCACGCCTTCGTTCCAGCTTCAGGAGTTCCGCCATGGCCAAGGATTCCGGCCCGAGCACCGTCCTCCTCGTGACCCTGGCCGCCGCCGGGCTGTTGTCCGCAACCTACGGCCGCGCCCGCGCTCCCGTGGGTGCGAGGGCAGCGCCGGGCGCGAGCAGGCCGGTGGTGGACGGCGGCAGGGCCGGGCAGGACTCGGACAGCCCGGCCCAGATCCCGGCGCGCGGCTGGTGGCAGGTCGCCAAGCGGGTGGCCAACGGGTTCAACGACGACCGGCTGATGACGGAAGCCGCCGGCATGACGTTCTACGTCCTGCTGTCCATCTTCCCGGCGCTGGCGACCCTCGTGTCGCTCTACGGGCTGGTCGCCGATCCGGTCAGCGTCAACGACCATCTCCAGGCGATCAAGGGCGTGATCCCCGGCGGCGGGTTCGACATCCTGAGCGAGGAGATCAAGTCACTCACGTCCAATGGGCGGCATGCGCTCGGCTTGGGAGTGGTGGTCGGCTTGCTGACCTCCCTCTGGACGTCCAACCAGGGCATCAAGGGGCTGTTTGATGCGTTGAACGTTTGCTACCACGAGAAGGAGAAGCGGGGATTCTTCCTGCGCACGGCCATCACGCTCGGCTTCACGCTGGGCGCGATCGTGTTCGTCCTGCTGGCGATGGGCGCGATCATCGTGGTGCCGATCGTGCTGAGCTTCATCGGTTTCGGCGACTGGGGCACGACGCTCATCGCGGCGGCACGCTGGCCCGTGCTGCTGCTGATCCTGATGCTGTTCCTGGCAGTGGTGTACCGCTTCGGCCCGAGCCGCAACGGCGCACGCTGGCAATGGGTGAGCTGGGGCAGCGGGTTCGCCAGCGTGACCTGGCTCGTGGCGTCGCTCGGCTTCTCGTACTACGTCGCGAATTTCGGCAACTACAACAAGACCTACGGCTCGTTGGGCGCCGCGGTCGGGTTCATGACGTGGATCTGGATTTCCTCCATGATCGTGCTCCTGGGCGGCGAACTGAACGCGGAGCTGGAACGGCAGACCGACCACGACACGACCGTGGGCCCGCCCAAGCCGATCGGGGAGCGCGGGGCGTTCCGGGCCGACGTGAAGGCTTGAGCACGCCTGGTCAGGCCGGGCGCCAGTCCAGCCGCGTCGCCAGCCAGCGCCGGAGGTCCAGTTGGGCCGCCGGGTCCGCCAGCAGGGCGGCGGTGCTGGCGGTGGCGGCCGGGGCCGGCAACGGGCGCACGCCGAGCGCGCTGGCCCGCGCCTTCACTCCGGTCGAGCCGAGCGCCTGGGCCGCAGCGCTTCGCCACACCGCCACCATCGCGGCCGGGGTGAGCCGCGGCAGCACCATCGCCATGTCCAGTTCGGACGCGGCAGCCGTGGCGTTCCAAGCGCGGGCGAGGGCGGCGTCCGTGCGGCGGGCGCCCAGCAGTTCGGCCGCGTCCGCCGTATCCGGGAAATCCGGGTCACGCTGCCGGCGCCCGGCACTGTCCACGGTGCCGAGCGAGAACAGCGGGAGGCTGCCGGATGCAGCCAGTTCCTGCGCCGTTTCGCGCACCCCGCGGCCGTGCAGGCAGACTGCATCGGCCTCGCCGCGGGATATCTGGCCCGGGTCCGACCGGCCCCACACCGGCGTCCAATGGACGCCCAGCATGTCCAGCGCCAGCAGAGCCGGCAATTCTGGCCCAGCCGGGCCGGACGCGGCGATGCGCAGCCTCGCGCCGGCGAGCACGTCGCGCAGCGCGAGGCGGCTGACGACCAGGCTGGACGTCACCGCCGCAAGCGCCGGCACCCAGTAAGCCGCGTCGAACCGGGCGCGCGGGTCGCCGACCAGCCAGGCCATCGCGGCACTGCCGGGCAGCAGCAGCGCGGTGCCGCCGTCCGGCACGGTGCGCGCCTCGAACTGGTTGGCGCCGGTCACGCCGTCCACGCCGCCGACGATGTCCTTGCGCACCGGGGTGCCGCGGGGCAGCGCGCGGCCGAGGCCCGGGGCGAGCCACTCGGCCCAGCGATCGACCGGGCCGCCGCCCGGGCCTGCGACCAGCAGGGTCGCACCTTCGGGAAAGGATGCTGGCGGCGGCCCCGCGGCGGCGGGCAGCAACAAGGCTGCGGCGCCCAAGATGGAGCGGCGCGTGACGCCTCGCCTCACCGGATCATGGCCGAATGGCCGCCGTTCGGGGACTTCCATCGGTTCTTCGTAGCGCGGCCGTTCCCGGCAGACAAACCAGCCTCAGGAATCGTAGGCGACCAAGGACTCGAACGGCACGCCCAACCGCTGCCGCCCGCCCAGGAAGGTCAGCTCCATCAGCGCCGCGGCGCCCGGCACCACGGCGCCGACCGCGCGCAGGAGGGTGATGCCGGCCGCCATGGTGCCGCCGGTCGCCAGCAGGTCATCCACCACCACCACGCGCTGGCCGGATGCGACCGCGTCGGCCTGGATTTCCAGCCGGTCGTTGCCGTATTCCAGGGCGTAGTCGTGGCCGACCACCTGGCCCGGCAGCTTGCCCGGCTTGCGCAGCATGACGAAGCCGCAGCCGAGCTTGAGCGCCAGCGGGGCGGCTAGCAGGAAGCCGCGGGACTCGATGCCGGCCAGCAGGTCCGGCTGCCATTGCTGCACCACCCGTGCCATCCGGCCGCTGGCGACCTGCCAGGCGTCGGCGTTCCGCAGCAGGGTGGACACGTCGTAGAACAGGATGCCCGGCTTGGGGAAATCCGGGATGGCGGCGATGTGGTGCTTCAAGTCCAAGGCGGGATCTCCCTTCGGGCGGCGGCCGGCCCCTATAGCCGGCCAGGTGCGGTTGCGCTAACCCGGCGCATGTCCCGACCTTTCGCCGCCACCCTGATGGGGCTTGCCTTCGTTGCCGCCTACATCGCCGCCGCCATCACGCTGCCGGACGTGTTGCCGCAGAACTGGATCGTGCAGGCGCTGTATTTCCTGGTGGCGGGAGTCGTGTGGGTGTTCCCGGTGCGCTGGCTGATGCTCTGGAGCGTCGGGAAGCGCTGATGGGGGTTGGTCGGAGCGAGAGGATTCGAACCTCCGGCCTCTGGCTCCCGAAGCAAGCGCTCTACCAGGCTGAGCTACGCTCCGACCATGACGGGCCGTATAGCCGCCGCCATCCCCGCCTGCAAGGCCGGACGATCACCTAGCCAGATGGCGGACGGCGACGTTCGTCAAAGCCTGAAGCTGGGCAGCCTAAAGCTGGGCGGACGGCAGGCGGGGCCGGGCCGGCATCGTCACCAGGCGGCGCAGCACCGCGGGAGCGTCCGGCAGCAGCTCGTACAAGGCGCGCGAGGACGGGTCGGCGAAGCCGTCGGACACGAAGCTGTTCAGCAGCGCCGCCATGCTCGTCGCCCAGCCGTTGACGTTGGCGATCAGCACCGGCCGGTCATGCAGGCCGAGTTGGCGCCAGGTGATGATCTCGATCGTCTCGTCCAGCGTGCCCAGGCCACCCGGCAGGGTGACGAAGGCGTCCGCCTGCTCGAACATCAACGCCTTGCGGTGGTGCATCGTTTCCGTCACCACCAAGTCCGTGACGCCGGGATGCGCCACCTCGCGCGAGCGGAGGAAATCCGGGATGATGCCGGTCACCGCCCCTCCGCCTGCCAGCGCCCCGTCCGCGACCGCGCCCATCAGGCCGACCCGGCCGCCGCCGTAGATCAGCCGGATGCCGGAAGACGCCAGCCCGCGCCCGAGCAGCTCCGCCGCCGTGCGCCACGCCGGGTCGTGTCCCACGCGGGAGCCGCAGAACACGACAACGGCGCTGATGTTGGCTGGCATGCTCAGTTTCTCCACCGACAAGCGCAGGTCTGCCGTGAAAGCGCGTTCCTGTCATGCGGTTTTCGGTTGGCGCGGCGCGACGCAGGTGACACGATCGACGCGCACGAAACGAAGGGATTACCGATGAGAACGATGCTGCTGAGTGGCGTCCTGCTGGTGGCCGGCCTGACCGGAGGCGCGCGCGCGGCCGACACGATCACGGTCAAGCCGGACGACATCATCGCGTCGCGGCAGGCCGGGTTCGACCTTCAAGCGGGCGTGGTGGCGGAGATGAAGGCGGCCGTGGAGGCGGGCAGCCCGGTCAAGCCGCTGACGGATGGCGCCAAGGGCCTGTCCAGCTGGGGCCACATCATTCCCGACATGTTCCCGGACGGCACCCAGACCGGCCGTAACACCAAGGCGAAGGCGGATGTCTGGTCCGACCGCGCCGGGTTCGAGAAGGCGGCTGCCAACTTCTACACGGCGTCGGAGAAGCTGGCCACGCTGGCGGAGGCCGACGACAAGGCCGGATTCGCCGCGCAGTTCAAGGAAACCACCGCCGCCTGCGGCGCGTGCCACCGGCAGTTCCGCGAGCGCAGCTAAACCCGCGTCACCAGCACCCAGACCACGCAGGCAGACAGCAGGGTGACCATCAGCGCCAGCAGCGGGGACGCCATCCGCGGCTGGCGCGTCGCGCCCGGCAGCCGTTTGCGCCCGGTGACCATGGGGCGGATCAGGTTGTGCCCCTTGATGGCGGCGTAGGCGAGAACCGCCACCACGTGCAAGGCGACGATCCCGAGCAGGACGTAGAAGTTGAGTGCGTGCACGGAGGTCAGCCAATGGCCCACGGGCTTGCTGACCAGGTGGCCGAGCGGGCCTTCGGGCAGGTCGTCATAGGTGAACAGCCCGGTGCCGACCTGGACGCCGATGTCGCCCAGCAGGATGAGCACCATCCAGCCGCCGGCGGCATTGTGCCCGACCTGGTCGTCCGGCCCCCGCCGGCCGAACTGCGCCAGGTGCCGGTACCCTTCCAGCGGGCTGCGCAGGAACTGCCGGAAGCGGGACGTCTCGCTGCCGACAAACCCCCAGACGAGGCGGAACAGCAGCAGGGTGAGCAGCGTGTAGCCGGACAGCAGGTGCGCTTCCAGCTTGTCGAAGCGGCTTGTCAGGTAACTGACGGCGATCAGCAGCGTGACTGCCCAGTGGAACAGCCGGGTGGGCGCGTCCCACACTCTCATGGAAAGCCGCAGCACCGTTTGCCGCGCGCGTGGCCGCCGCCTTATATCGCTCATCGCCCGCCCCTTGCCCCGAGTAGTGCTGCCATGCGTTGTGCCCTGGCGGCGGGCTGAATCCTAGGTGGAAGGCGTTCCGTATGCGTCGGTTGCGGCGTGCTCCCAATCACATTAGCATCGGGGCATGCTGATCTCCAGCAGCCCGGCGCTTCGGCGATGGCTTCCGGCGCTCATGCTCCTCGCCCTCGCGGGGATGGGGGGCAGCTATGTCTGGGCCACGTTCCAGCCACCTGCGGTCCCGCCCGAGACGCTGCCCGGCTCGCCGGACCCTACCAACCCGGCCGCCAGCCCGGCGCCGGACGCCCCCAGTTTCGACATCGTGCGCGTGGGGCCGGATGGCGGCGCGGTGATGGCGGGCCGTGCCGCCCCCGACTCGGTCGTGACGGTGCATGAGGGCAGCCGCCTTGTCGCCACGGCGACGGCCGATGCGCGCGGCAACTGGGTCATGGTTCCAGGCGAGAAGCTCGCTCCCGGCCCGGGTGAGCTGACCCTGTCCTCCCGCACGCCGGACGGGCAGGCTGCGTCCGCCGAGGCGCCCGTGCTGGTCGTGGTGCCTCCCCGGCCCGGCGCAGGCAAGCCAGCCGGGCTTCCCGCCCTGGCGGTGCTGGCGCCGCCCGCCGGCCCCGCGCGGCTGCTGCAAGGGCCGCAACCCCGCAACGCCGGGCACGGCCTGGCGCTGGACACGGTGGACTACGACGAGAGGGGGGCCATCCACTTCAGCGGCGTCGCCCCGCCGGGCGCGCCGGTCCGGGTGTACGTGGACAACGCCCCGATGGGGGACTCTGCGGCCGGTGCCGACGGGCGCTGGTCGCTGGCGCCCGCCGCGGCCGTGTCCCCGGGGGTGCACCATCTGCGGGTGGACCAATTGACGGCGGCCGGCAAGGTTGCCAGCCGCCGGGAGATCCCGTTCCAGCGCGAAACGCTCGCCTTGTCGGAGGTGGCGGCCGGGCAGGTGGTCGTGCAGCCGGGCCAGACACTCTGGCGGCTGGCCCGGCGCGTGTACGGCAGCGGCGTCCGCTACACGGTGATCGTGCTGGCCAACCCGGACCAGATCCGCGACGCCAACCACATCTACCCTGGCCAGGTGCTCAACACGCCGTCCGCCGCGGGGTCATCACGCTGACATCTTGTCGCGTGTGGATGCCAGGACCATAACCCGCTTCCCATGATCTGCTTGCCATGACCCTAGCGCAAACGCTCCGCGCCGCCTTCGCCCCGCCGCACCGCGCCGGGTGGCCGTTCATCGTGGCGGGCGTGCTGCTGATGCTGGCCGGGCTGGTGTTCAGCCGGTGGCTGTTCTGGCCCGCCGCGGTGTTCACCGGCTTCTGCTTCTACTTCTTCCGCGACCCCGAGCGGACGCCGCCGCCGCGGCCCGGCGCGTTGCTGGCCCCGGCGGACGGGCGCGTGGTTTCCGTCACCCAATCCGTCCCGCCGGCCGAACTCGGATTGGGGGACGCGCCGCGCTGGCGGGTGGCGACGTTCCTGTCCGTGCTGAACGTCCACGTCAACCGCGTGCCGGCCACCGCGACCGTTTCACGCATCGCCTACCGCCCCGGCGCCTTCGTCAACGCGAGCATGGACAAGGCTAGCGACGCGAACGAGCGCAACGCCATGGCCATGACCCTGCCGGACGGGCGTACCTTCGCCGTGGTGCAGATCGCGGGCCTGATCGCCCGGCGCATCCTGTGCGACGTGCGGGAAGGCCAGGCCGTCCGGGCCGGCGCGCGCTTCGGCATCATCCGCTTCGGCAGCCGGACTGACCTTTACCTGCCGGAAGGGGTGCGCCCGCTGGTCGTGGTGGGCCAGACCATGGTCGGCGGCGAGACCGTGATGGCCGAGACCGCATGAGCGGCGGCCCGTGGCCCGCGCCCCGGGTCGTCCCGCGCGCCGTCCGGCACGGCCGGCGCATCCGCCGCCGCCGCCCCCGCATGGCCGGCCTGTCGTTCAACCGGATGGTGCCGAACCTGATGACGCTGATCGGCCTGTGCGCCGGGCTGACGTCCATGCGGTTCGCGCTGGATGCCCGTTGGGGTCCCGCGGCGGTGGCGCTGGTGGTGGCCGGCTGCATCGACGGGGTGGACGGCCGGCTCGCCCGGATGCTGAAGGCCACGTCCCGCTTCGGCGCCGAGTTCGACAGCCTGGCGGATTTCCTGTGCTTCGGCGTGGCGCCGGCGTTCATCCTCTACCTGTGGTCGCTGCGCGTGGCCGGCGGCTACGGCTTCGCGCCGTGCCTGATGTTCAGCGTGTGCATGGCGCTGCGCCTGGCGCGGTTCAACGCGATGCTGGATGCCAGCCCGTCGCCCGCCTACGCGCAATCCTTCTTCACCGGCGTGCCCGCGCCGGCCGGGGCCGGGCTAGCGCTGTTCCCGCTGTTCGCCGGGCTGGAAGCGCGCGAATGGCATTGGCCGCGGCTGTATGCGTTCGTGCAGCATCCGCTGTTCTGCGCCGCCATGCTGGTGGGCACCGCCACCCTGCTGGTGTCCAGCCTGCCGGTCTGGAGCTTCAAGAACTTCAAGGTGCCATCCGCCTACGTGCTGCCGCTGCTGCTGGGGACGGGGCTGTTCGCCGCCGTGCTGGTGGCCGACCCCTGGGCGGCGCTGGCCGCGGCTGGGCTGATCTACCTCGCCATGCTGCCGCTCAGCCAGCGCAGCTTCCACCGCCTCCGTGCGGCGGCGGAGGGGGAGTGCCAGGACGGCGTGGAGGATTTGGACAAGGACCGTGTTTTCCAGCCTTGAGTGCTGGACCAGGAAATGGCGGTTCGATCGCTGGGAACCACTTCACCGCTACTCCGCCATGGAGCTTACCTGGCGACTGATGCGCTGTGTGGCCGGCTCTGTCTGCGGAGAGCTTGAGGCGGCTGGCCGAACGCGCGAAGGAAGGCCCGCCGCATCCGCTCCGGGTCACGGAAACCGGTGCTCGACGCGATCTGCTCGATCGCTTCGCTCGATCCTTCCACCCGCTGGCGGGCCAGGTCTAGACGAAGTTGTTCAATTGCCTTGGCCGGGCTGATTCCAATCGTCCGGCGGAACGCGCGCGAGAAGTTCCGTGAACTCATCGCCGACTGTTCGGCGAGCCTTTCCACGGTTAAACGCTCGCCGAGATTGTTCCGGGCCCAAGCAAGCAGCGGCGAGAACCCAGTCTCGTCCCCGCCCATTTTCGCCAAAGCCGAGAACTGGGATTGGCCGCCAGGCCTGCGGTAATAGACCACCATCTCCTGCGCCACCCGCCGCGCAACTGCCTCACCCAAATCATGAGCGATCAGCGCGAGGGCGAGGTCAATGCCGGCACTGATCCCTGCCGACGTCCAGACATGGCCATCTCGGATATGAATGCGGTCGGGCTCGACGTCTATCCTGGGAAACTGCCGGGCAATCTCTCCCGTGAGACGCCAGTGCGTCGTTGCTTTTCGGCCATCGAGCAACCCGGCGGCGGCAAGCAGGAAGGCGCCGGAGCAGACGCTGCAGATCCGGCGCGTGTTGGCGCCGCGGACCCTGAGAAATGCCAGCGTTCGCGGACACTGCATCGCCCGCCGCCTGCCATCGCCGCCGGTCACGATCAACGTGTCGAACGGCGTCGCTTTGTCGGCCTTGACTGTCCCAAGCACCACGCCGGATGAGCTTCTGATCTCGCCTCCCGCCATCGAGCTGACCGTGAGGCGATAAGCGTCTTCCTGCATGTGCCCGGCAATTTCGAACACGGCGATCGGGCCCGACGCATCGAGCAATTGGAAGCCGTCAAAGAGGAAAATGCCGATGTGTCTCGTCATGGCCGGAAATGAGGGATCACTGTCGTTTCGGCAACCTAGCAGATGCGGCATCATCGCCGACAGCATTGAGGGATGCCGCCATGGCGCACACAGGATTCCGGATCGTATTTGCTGTGTATGACGGAATGACCCACCTCGATTTCACCGGCCCGCATGCCTTCCTTTCCCGGCTCCCAGACAGCGAGACCGTCGTCGCGAGTGCAATCGGGGGCGATGTCCGGAGCGACGGCTTGACCTTCGGCGGAACGCAGAAGCTGGCCGATCTTCCGCGCTGCGACCTGATCTGCGTCCCCGGCGGAATGGCAGCCACGGAGTTGGCGCTCGACCCAGCGTTTGTGGGCGAGGTCCGCAGGCTTGCTCTCGGCGCGCGCTACGTCACGTCCGTGTGCACCGGGTCACTAATCCTGGGCGCGGCGGGCCTGCTGACTGGCAAGCGCGCCGCTTGTCGTTGGGCATGGCGCTACCTTTTGCCGCTGTTCGGCGCAATTCCCGACGAAGGCCGGGTCGTGCGCGACGGAAACGTCATAACAGGGGGCGGCGTCACGGCAGGCATCGACTTCGCCCTGACCGTGCTGGCTGAAATCGGCGGGGACGCCGTAGCGCAGACGATCCAGCTTGGGCTCGAATATGCTCCCGCTCCGCCATTTGACGCGGGCCGGCCTGAATCGGCTCCGCCGGAAATTCTGGCACGCTACCAGCAGGCCAGGAAGGGCGTCATGATCGAACGCGAGGCTCAGGCGCGTGATGCGGCGCGGATGCAATCGTGTCGAGACACCGCCGTCACGTGAGTTCCACCCCGTCCGCCTTCAGCACCTCGCCCGCGAGGTAGAGGCTGCCGCAGATCAGCACGCGGCCCGGCGTGCCGCCCAGCGCGCGAAGCGCCTCGCCCACCGTCGGCCCCGGCTGCGCCGTCCCGCCAGAGGCCGCGATGATCGCCTCCACCGGCAATGCCTGGTACTGGTCCGGCTCGGCCACGGCCCACAGGCTGGCGGCGTGCGGCAGCAGCGGGCGCAGGAACTCGGCCGTGTCCTTGGACTGCTTCATGCCGACGATCAGGTGCGTCGGCCCCCAGGCTGCCAGTTGCGCGGCCAACGCCTCGCCTGCGCCGGGGTTGTGGCCGCCGTCCAGCCATAGCTCCCGCCCCGGCACGAGCGCGGCCAGCCGGCCGTGGAGGCGCTGCAATCGTGCCGGCCAGTCCGCGCGCGCCAGGCCGCCGAACCCCCGCACCGGCAGCCCGGCTGCGCGCACCGCCGCAACGGCGATGCCGGCATTGTCCACCTGGTGTGCGCCGGGCAGCGGCAACGCGGGCAACGCCAGTTCGCCGGCCGCGTCCGCGTAGCGCAGCCCGGCGCCGTGCGGCTCGACCCACCAATCGCGTCCCCGCGCGCGCACCGGCCCGGCCGCGTCCAAGGCGGCCAGCGCCTCGTCCGGCTGGGCGCCGGTCACCGCGGGGATGCCCGGCTTGAAGATGCCGGCCTTTTCCGCCGCGATCAGCGCCAGCGTGTCCCCCAGCAGCTCCCGGTGATCCAAGGAGATGGAGGTCACGGCGCAGGCGGCGGGGGTGATCACGTTGGTCGCGTCCCCCCGGCCGCCCAGCCCGACCTCCAGCACGCAGAGATCGGCGGGGGTGGCGGCGAACAGCACGAAGGCGGCGGCGGTGATCACCTCGAACACGGTGATGGCGGCGCCGTCGTTCACCCGCTCGATCCCTTCCAGCGTTTCGGCCAGCTCCGCATCGGACACCAGCCGACCGGCCACCCGGAACCGCTCGTTGAACCGCACCAGGTGCGGGGAGGTGTAAACGTGGGTCCGCAGCCCGGCGCCCTCGGCGGCGGCGCGGATGAAGGCGCAGGTGCTGCCCTTGCCGTTGGTGCCGGCAACGTGGATCACGGGCGGCAGGCGGCGCTCCGGATGGCCGAGCTGGGCCAGTAGGCGTTGCAGTCGTTCCAGGCTGAGGTCGATCAGCCGCGGGTGCAGGGAATGCAGCCGGGCCACGATCGGCTCGATGCGGCTCATCGGGGGGCGCCGCTCACGCCGCCGTGGCTGGCTCGGCCTCCGCGCGCACGCCCCGCAGCAGCGCCAGCAGGCGGCCGAGCGTTTCGCGCATGTCGCCGCGCTTGACCACCATGTCGAGGATGCCGTGTTCGAGAAGGTACTCCGCCCGCTGGAATCCCTCGGGCAAGGTTTCCCGAACGGTCTGCTCGATCACCCGCGCGCCGGCGAACCCGATCAAGGCGCCGGGCTCGGCGATCTGCACGTCCCCCAGCATGGTGAACGAGGCGGTGACGCCGCCGGTCGTGGGATCGGTCAGCACGGTGATGAAGGGCAGGTGCGCTTCCTTCACCATCTGGGTGGCGACCGTGGTGCGGGGCATCTGCATCAGGCTGACCGCGCCTTCCTGCATCCGCGCGCCGCCGGACGCGGTGAAGATCACCAGCGCCGCGTCCTGCAGCACCGCGAGCCGTGCCGCGGCCACGATGCCCTCGCCCACCGCCGCCCCCATGGACCCGGCCATGAACTCGAACGCCATGGCGGCGACCACCGCGCGCTGGCCGCCGACCGTGCCGTGGGCGACGACGATCGCGTCCTCCAGCCCGGTGCTCTCCCGCGCGTCCCGCAGCCGGTCGGCGTAGCGCTTCTGGTCGCGGAAGCGCAGGGGGTCGGCGGGGACGCGGGGCAGCTCGATGCGGGTGAACTGGCCGTCGTCGAAGGTCCATTGCAAACGCTCGGGCGCCGTGGCGCGCATGTGGAAGCCGCAATGCGGGCAGACCTTGAGGCCCTTCTCCAATTCCTTGTGAAAGATCATCTGCTGGCAGGCCGGGCATTGCCGCCACAGGTTGTCCGGCACTTCCCGCGCTTCCTGGCCGAGCCAGGAGCGGATCTTCGGCCGGACGACCTGCGTCAGCCAGCTCATGCCGCCATCCTCCCGCCACGCACGCCGTCGGCCAGGGCGCGCACCTGGTCCAGCACGCGTGCCACGCTGTCCGGCGCCGGGCGGCCTTCGGCGTCCAGGCTGGCGGCCAGCGTGTCGATCAGGGCGGAAGCGACCACCACCGCATCGGCGAAGCCCACCGCCTCGGCTGCCTGGGCCGGGGTGCGGATGCCGAAGCCGATCGCGATCGGCAGCGCGGTGGCGCGGCGCACCCGGGGGACGGCGGCGGCCAGGTGCTCGCGCGTCGCGGACCGGGTGCCGGTGATGCCGGCGATGCTGACGTAGTACACGAAGCCGGAGCTGCCTTCGAGCACGGACGGCAGCCGCGCCTCGTCCGTGGTGGGCGCCACCAGCCGGATCACGTCCAGCCCGTTGGCGGCGGCGGGGCCGGCAAGCCAATCGGCTTCCTCGCTCGGCAGGTCCACCACGATCAGCCCGTCCACCCCGGCGGCGGCGGCGTCCGCGCAGAAACGGTCGGGGCCGTAGGACAGCACAGGGTTCAGGTAGCCCATCAGGATGACCGGCGTGTCCGCGTCCACGGCGCGGAAGCTTGCGACCATGGCCAAGGTGCGCGCCATCGTCGCGCCCGCCTTGAGCCCGCGCAGCCCGGCGGCCTGGATGGTGGGGCCGTCCGCCATGGGGTCGGTGAACGGCATGCCGATCTCGATCAGGTCCGCCCCCGCGCCGGGCATGCCGTGCAGGATGGCGGCGCTGGTCGCCTCGTCCGGGTCGTAGGCCTCGAGGAACGGGATCAGCGCGCCACGGCCTTCCCGCTTGAGGGCGGCGAAGCGGGCGGCGATGCGGCTCATGATGGCATCCGTGAGCCGGGCCTTGCTTCTCCCTCTCCCTCCGGGGGAAGGCAGGGGTGATGGGCCGCGCTCTCACGATGAGGCTGGCATCGCTCGCACCGACCCTCACCCAGCCCTCTCCCAAAGGAAGAGGGCTTCCGAGGTGCGTGGCGGCAGGGGAGCGTCACAGCTTCACCCCCAGGTGCTCGGCCACCGAGAAGATATCCTTGTCGCCGCGCCCGCACAGGTTCATCAGCACGATTTCGTCCGGCCCCATCCCCGGCGCGATCTTCGTCACGTGCGCCAGGGCGTGCGCCGGCTCCAGCGCGGGGATGATGCCTTCCGTGCGGGTGCAGAGCTGGAACGCGTCGAGCGCCTCCGCGTCCGTGGCCGCCACGTACTCCACCCGGCCGATCTCGTGCAGCCAGGCGTGCTCGGGGCCGATCCCCGGATAATCCAGCCCGGCGCTGATGCTGTGCGCTTCCGTGATCTGGCCGTCCTCGTCCTGCAGCAGGTAGGTGCGGTTGCCGTGCAGCACGCCGGGCCGCCCGCGCGACAGGCTCGCGGCGTGCGCGCCCGAATCCAGCCCGCGGCCGGCCGCCTCCACGCCCACCAGCCGCACCTCCGGATCGTCCAGGAACGGATGGAACAAGCCCATCGCGTTGGACCCGCCGCCGATGGCGGCGATCACGGTGCCCGGCAGCCGTCCCTCGGCCGCCAGCATCTGCGCCCGCGCTTCCGTGCCGATCACGGACTGGAAATCCCGCACCATGGCCGGGTAGGGATGCGGCCCGGCGACGGTGCCGATCAGGTAGTAGGTGTCCGCCACGTTGGCGACCCAGTCGCGCATGGCGTCGTTCATCGCGTCCTTCAGCGTGCCGGCGCCGGAGCTGACGGGCACCACGGTGGCGCCCAGCAGCCTCATGCGGAACACGTTGGGCTTCTGCCGCTCCACGTCCGTGGCACCCATGTAGACCGTGCACGGCAGGCCGAACAGCGCGCACACCGTCGCGGTCGCCACCCCGTGCTGCCCGGCGCCGGTTTCGGCGATGATGCGGGTCTTGCCCATGCGGTTGGCCAGCAGGATCTGGCCCATGCAGTTGTTGATCTTGTGCGACCCGGTGTGGTTCAGCTCGTCGCGCTTGAAGTAGATGCGGGCGCCGCCGAGTTGCCGCGTCAGCCGCTCGGCGAACCAGAGCGGGCTGGGGCGGCCCACGTAATCGCGCAGGTAGCGGTCCAGTTCGGCCTGGAACGCCGGGTCCCGCCTGGCCTCCTCGTAGGCGGCTTCCACCCCCAGCACGAGCGGCATCAGCGTTTCGGCCACGAACCGCCCGCCGAACCCGCCGAAGCGGCCGCGCTCGTCCGGGCCGCTGCGCAGGGTGTTGGGACGCTGGGAAGGGAGGGGGGGAAGCATCTCGTTCACGGGCGCACACTCCGGCAGAGCGGCGACATAGCCCAGATGCGCCGCCGCCATCAAACCCGGTTGTGGCAGGCCCGGGCCGCCCCGTAACGTTCCCCGCCGATGCCCGGAGACCCGCAATGCTGTACTTGAACGATGGCGCCACACCCCGCCGGACGATCGACCCCTCGCAGCGCCACCTCCCAGGCGCCGTCTGGATCGACCTGGTGGACCCCACGGAGGACGAGCGCGCCGCGGCGGAGCGCCTCACCGGGCTGCGCGTGCCGTCCCGCGACGAAATCGCGGAGATCGAAAGTTCCAGCCGCATCTACACCGAGGGCGGGACGCTCTACCTCAGCATGCCGTACAGCTCCCTGGGCGCGGACGGGCGGCCGCAGCTTTCCCCGGTCGGGTTCGTGTTGTCGGACACCCACCTGCTGACCCTGCGCTTCGCGACCCTGGCCGCCTTCGACGTCTTTGCCGAGCGCCACGAGCACGACGGCGGCCCAGGTGGCGGCCCAGGTGGCGTCCGGGGCGGCGTTCCCGGCAGCGCCGAAACGTTCATCGGCCTGACGGAAACCATCGTGGGCCGCCAGGCGGACGCGCTGGAGCGCATCGCGGCCGAACTGGACCGCCTGTCCAAGGCCACCTTCAGCGACGCAGTCAACCGCGGCAACCTCCGCCGCGCCGACCGCGACCTGCGCGCGCTGCTGATGCGGGTCGGGCTCTGCGGCGACAAGCTGGGCAACCTGCGGGACAGCGTGGTCGGGCTGGGCCGCATCGTGGCCTACGCCCAGCCGGCTTGCGAGAACTGGACGCCCCCGGAGCTGAAGGCGCGGCTCGCCACCCTGCGGGAGGACCTCGCCTCGCTCAACGACTACGACCAGCAGCTCAGCAACAAGGTGGGCTTCCTGCTGGATGCCGTGCTGGGCTTCATCAACATCGAGCAGAACAACGGCGTGAAGGTGCTGACGATCGCTTCCGTCGTGGGCATCCCGCCGACCTTCGTCGTCGGGCTATATGGGATGAACTTCAAGAACATGCCGGAGTACGACTGGCACTACGGCTACCAGTTCGGCTGGGCGATGATCCTGGCCAGCGTCATCGTGCCTCTGGTGTGGTTTCGGGTGAAGGGGTGGATCTAGCCTGCAATCCCCCCGGCTGGAAACAGTCAGGGCGTCAATCGCCGCGCCAAACGAGGAGTTAGGCCGCGCCGACCGTTTACGGTCAGCCAAGAAGCGATCTAATGGCCCGAGCACGGTTCGGCCCGCCAAACAAGGCGGGTGGCGAGAACCTGACGGTCCTTCCCATCAGGTTCTCGCCATCCGGGCATCATCCGGCCAGACGGGGTCACCCGTCGGATGATGACGCCCTAGCGTCCGTCCGCCCCCGCCTGCACTCCGTTGGTTCCCACATCCAGCAGTTTCTGGTTGGGCGTGCAGGACCAGTTCGCGGCGCTCGTGACGTCACCGCTCCCGCTGTAGCTCGCCTGTGTCGGAAACGGGCAAAGCGGCATCGTGCGGTCCACCGCCTGCGCCGGGTCGTCGTTGAGGTAGTGCGCGGCCGGAATGCTTGCGGGCGCGACGCCGTTTTCCACCCAGGCTTCCAGGGGCGCCAGCGTGTCGAACACGTTCGGCCCCGGGCCGCCGATGCAGTGCTGCATGCCCGGCACCATGAACAGCCGCGCGGACTGTTGCAGCTTGCCGAGGCCACCCGCCTGGCGCCCTAGCTGCCGGTAGAGATTGATGGTGCGGAATGGTGAAAGCGCCGGGTCGCTGAAGCCGTGGTAGAGGATCAGCTTACGGCCGCTTCCGATGAAGCTTGCATAATCCGCGGGATTGGACGCGTCGGCCGCCTTGGTTCGTGCGTCAAACGTCTTCAACGCGCTGAAGCCGATGAACCCGTCCGCAGAAACCGGGTAGCTCCGGAGATCATAGGTCGGGTCGCGGGTGACGAAGTCCTGGATGATGTGGTCGCCGAACTGGTAGCCGTATCCTGCGGGGCTGAAACCGCCGTTGCCCCACGGTTCCGGTGCTGTGAAGCTGGTCGGCGGCACCAGGCCGGTGGTCCACACGTCAGCGCCCCCGCCGGTAAGCGGCCCCGTGGCGCTGGTGGCGAGATTGCTGACCGAGAACCCGGGATACACCAGGTCACCGGTGACCGTGCGCACTGCGGTGAAGTAGGCGGTCAACGTATCGGCCTGGCCGGTCGAGAGGCAATTGCCTGTCTGGCCAGCGGTGCACACCAGGCTGTACGGATCGAAGTGGCAAGCTGCCGGGTTCTGGATCAGCCCGTCATCCACGCCATCCGCCACGCCGCAACTCGCGCTGACGGCCGCGTCCACCGCTGGAAGCAAGGTCGCGGGGAGGTAGGTGGCGGGTGTCAGTTGTTGCTTCGCGAGACGCGCCGCATCGATGATGCTGCGGATGTCGAAGAACGGGTCCCCGGCGATGATCCCGTCGTAATCGTCCGGAAACCGCGTCGCCTCGACCAGTCCCTGCCGGCCGCCATTGGAGCAGCCGTCGAAATACGCCTCCTGGATCGCACCCTGGGCGAAGTACAGTTCGGTGAGATGCTTGCCGGCCAGCGTCACCTCGTGCGTCGCGCGGTAGTCGTAGTCTGCCAGCTTGGCCTTGTCGGGCCGTCCTGGGGCCAGCAACGCCCAGCTCGCATCCGTGTTGCCGGCAAGGTGGCCCTGGTCGGTGATGACGGTGGCATAGCCCTTGGCCACGGCGGCCTGCTGGTCGGGCGGGTTGGCCGAGAAATCGGGGACCCCGGCGCCTCCCAGGCCGCCGACGCCGAAGAAGAGGAACTTGTTGTTCCAATTGTCCGGCAGCCGCAACTCGAAGCCAGCCGAGCCGGCCGGAACCCCGTCACCGCTGGTGTTCAGTTGTCCGGTCACGTCGCAATAGGCGGGAGCGGCGCTTGTCGCCGCAACCATCGTGGCGGACACGACGGTCACCGCGTTGACGCCAAGGCCCTCGATGCCGCCGACACTGCAACTTCCGGCAGCTTGCGCGGATGCCGTCGCCGCCATCACGCCGCAGAAGACGGCGAGCGGGCGCGCTCGCAGCCGGGACCGCTTGGAGTGTTTGCCATGGTAGGCCATCGCGTGTTCTTCCCTGCCGCGGCGGTTGATCCGCCAGTTCGCTTTATGCAGGCCAGTATCGCCTAGCCTGCCTGGGTAAACCCTAGCATCACGCCATGGCAACCAACAACAGGCACGCTGGGGGTCGATGTCTCATGCAACGACGCCGGGTCCTTGACCAGCATGCCTTCCCGGCGGGCCGGATCGCCTGGATGGCCGGGCGTCAGGTGTCAGGCCCGGGTCGCTCCGCCGGCATCCTGTGTTGCTCACGGCGCGGCGGCGTCATCCCTCGATCGTGCGCAGGGCCGTGCCCGGCATGACGGCGGGCCGCCGCGGGCGCAGTCCTTCGAGTTCCTGTTCCAGCATCCGCACCCGGCTTTCCGCCCGGCGCGCCCGGCGGCGCTGGCCGAGCGAGCCGATCCAGACCACGACCGCGCCCAGGATGAAGAACAGCGCGGCGGCGCCCAGCACCGCGAGCGACAGCGGCGCGTCCACCGACAGGTCCGTCGGCCACAGGCCCAGCTGCACCGTGCCCTCGTTGGACAACGCGAACACCACCAGCAGCAGCAGGAAGGGCAGCGTGAAGATCAATCCCAGCATGTCAGGCCACCACTCGTTCGCGCAGCGCCCGGGCCGGCTTGCCACCGCGGTTCACCCGTTCGCGCAATTCCTTGCCGGCCTTGAAGAACGGCACGGCCTTCTCGTCAACCGGCACTGCCTCGCCCGTGCGCGGGTTGCGGCCGGTCCGCGCATCCCGCTTCTTCACGGTGAAGGCGCCGAAGCCGCGCAGCTCCACCCGCTCGCCGCGGGCCAGCGCGGCGGTGATCTCGTCGAAGATCGTGGCCACGATGACCTCCACGTCCCGCCCCGACAGATGCGGGTTGGCGGTGGCCAGCTCGGCGATCAGCTCCGATTTCGTCATGCATGCAACCTGTCCGATGGCGGGGGACGCTGCCAGAGCCGAACCGGGGCGTCAACGACAAGGCGTTGTAGATCAACGGTCTTCGGCCGCCGTGCCCGCCTTGCAGCCATGCTCGCTTGCAGCCGGGGAGATCAGATCGCGGCAACCCCCGCCAGGGCGTCCGCCACGCCAGGGGCTGCGGCCAGGATCGGCGCGCCGTCCACCGGCCCGGTGCCGGCGAGGAAGGGGCTGACGGCCGCGCCGGCTTCCGCCAGCACGCAAAGCGCCGCCGCCACGTCCCACAGGTTGATGTGCAGCTCCGCGTAGCCGTCGATGCGCCCGGCCGCCACCTCCGCCAGGCCGAGCGCGCCGGACCCGCCGGCCCGCAGCATGGACCCGGCCGCCATCACCCGGCCGCACAGCGCCAGGTAGTCGTGCGCCGACCGCCGGGGAGACCATCCGCACTCGACGACTGCCCGTGACAACTCCGTCGTGGCGGCGGCGCGGATCGGCCGGCCGTTCAGCGTGGCGCCGGCGCCGGCCGACGCGGCGTAGGTTTCAGCCAGGCCGGGCGCCACCAGCACGCCCAGCAGCGGGGCGCGGCCCTCCAGCAGGCCGAGCGAGACGCACCAGCGGGTGCCGCGGCGGGCGTAGTTGCTGGTTCCGTCGATCGGGTCCACCACCCAGCGCAGGGCGCCGTGCCGGGCGGTGCCCGCTTCCTCGCCCTGGAAGCCGTCTTCGGGAAAGGCGCGGGCCATTCTGTCCGACAGGAAGCGCTCCACCGCGCCGTCCGCCTCTGTCACCCAATCCTGCGCGCCCTTCAGCGTGGCGGCGGTGCCGTCCTGCATGGACAGCGCGAGGGCGCCGGCCTCCGCGCAGGCTTCCAGCGCCGCCTCCAACCGCCGCGCCATCGCCGTCATCGCATCCCCGCCCAAACTCCGGGGAGGATGCAGGATCGCACCGGCGCTTGTCGAGACGAGGCTTGCCGGACGGCGGCGCGCCATGATGTTAGGGACGCCATGATGGTGATCGGCCTGACCGGCGGAATCGGCATGGGCAAGTCCACCGCTGCCAAGGCCTTCCGCCGCGCCCACATTCCCGTGTTCGACGCGGACGCCGCCGTGCATGCGTTGCAGGCGCCCGGCGGCGCCGCGCTGCCGGCGATCGCCGCCGCGTTCCCCGGCACGGTGATCGACGGCGCGCTGAGCCGCACCCGGCTGCGCGCCGCCGCCGTGGGCAACGACGCGGCCATGCGCCAGTTGGAAGCCATCATCCACCCCCGGGTGCGCCGGATGGAAGCGGCGTTCCTCGCCCGCGCCCGCCGCGCCGGGGCGCGGGCCGCCGTGCTGGACATCCCGCTGCTGCTGGAAACCGGCGGCGAGAAGCGGGTGGACCTGGTGATCGTCGTGTCCGCCCCGCGCAGCGTGCAGATGGCCCGGGTGCGCCGCCGCCGCGGCATGACGAACGAGCAGGTCGCTGCTATCATCGCCCGCCAGATGCCCGATTTGCAGAAGCGCCGCCGTGCCGACCTCGTTGTCCGCACCGGCTTGTCCCGCCATGCCGCGCTCCGCCCGCTGCGGCGCCTGATCCGCTCGCTGCGCGGGGGGCAGGGATGAGCCGCTCGGTCCTGTTCGACACGGAAACGACCGGGCTGGACCCGTTGACCGGGGACCGGCTGATCGAGATCGCGGCGCTGGAACTGGAGCGGGACCTGCCGACCGGCCGGACCTTCCACCGCCTGGTGGACCCGGAGCGTGACATCGACCCGGACGCCAGCCGGGTGCACGGCCTCACCCGGGCAGACCTGCAAGGCAAGCCGCGCTTCGCCGACATCGCGGACGACCTGCTGGAGTTCCTCGGCGAGGACCCGCTGGTGGCGCACAACGCCACCTTCGACTTCAACTTCCTGAACGCGGAACTGACCCGGATGAAGCGGCCGGCGATCCCCCTCAGCCGCAAGGTGGACACGCTGGAACTCGCCCGCGCGCGCTACCCCGGCCTGCCCAACAGCCTGGACGCGCTGTGCCGACGCTTCGGCATCGACCTGTCGGAGCGCACCAGCCACAACGCCCTGCTGGACTGCCGCTTGCTGGCCGAAGTGTACATCGAGCTCACCGGCGGGCGGCAGCGCGGCCTGTCGCTCGCCCAGGAGGAGCGATCGGGGGCGGCAGTGGTTTACCAGGCGAGCACCAGCCGGGAGCCGCGGCGGATGCTGCCGAGCCCGGCGGAACTGGCCGCCCACGCGGCGTTCATGGCGCGGCTGAAGGAGCCGATCTGGGCGGGGTGACTTCCGCCTCTCCCCTCACGCCACCGCCGTTTGTCCGCCGCTCTGCTTGCGCGCCTGCCACAGCGCCACGAAATCGATCGGTTGCAGCAGCACGGGCGGGAAGCCGCCATCCCGCGTCACGTCGGACAGGATGTTGCGCGCGTAGGGGAACAGCAGGCGCGGGCACTCGATCAGCAGCACTGGCTCGACCGACTGCTCGGGAACGCCGTTGAGCGTGAAGATGCCGGCATAGGACAATTCGGCGATGAACACCGGGCGGCCAGCCTGGCCATCGGCGCCGGGAGGGCCCTCCGTCGCTTCGGCGCGGGTCACCAGAACCACCTCGAACACGTTCTGCCCGTCCTGGATACGCCGTGCCTGCACGTCCAGGTTGATCTGCACGTTGGGCTGGGCGCGCAGCGTGGAGAATATCTCTGGCGCGCCCGGCACCTCGAAGGACAAATCCTTCACGAACTGGATGTTCACCACCAGGGGCGGCGTCGCTTGCGGGCCGGCGTTGGCGGCGTTCTGCGGGGCGGGCGTCGTTTCGGACATGCGGGGCCTCTCGGGAGGAATGCTGCGGGCCGGTAGCACGGGCCGGACAGCGCCGCCAGGGAACGCGCGTGCGAACCAGTACCGCCGGGCGTTTCAGTGCTTCCAGTTGATCTCGGCCGGCGCGGGGGCCGTCGGGTCGAAGCGCAGCCATTGGCCGTTGGCGACGCTGGTCCCGGTCAGCGCCAGGATGAAGCCCCAGTGGCTGACCACCAGCGTGTGCCGCCACGCCGGGTCGGCCGCCATGGCGCTGCGGAACCGGGCGGCGCGCTCCACCACGTGCTCGACCGGCTCGTCCTGCGTCGGCCACCAGACCTCCTCGACCGCCGAGAAGTCGTGGCCCGGCCAGGCCTGCCGCAAGTCTGCGACCGCGCTGCCGACGTCGCACCTGAAAGCGTAGCGCTCGCGCACCGTGACGTCGACCAGCACGGGCAGGCCCAACTGGTTGGCCAGCGGCTCGGCCGTTTGCAGGGCGCGGGTGTAGGGCGAGGCGACGATGCGGCGCAGTCCCTCGCCGGCCAGGGCGGCGGCAGCGTGTCGCGCCTGCTGCTGGCCGAGTTCGGTCAGCCGCGGGTCCTCGATCCCCGGATCGCGCCGGGTGGCGGTGAAATGCAGGTTGAACTCGCTCTGGCCATGGCGCAGCAGGATCATGGCGAAACCCCCTAGCCCGCCGGGGCGCGCCGGGCAATCGCCCGGGGAGGGATGCTGGGCAATCGCCCGGGGAGGGATGCCGGGCAATCGCCCGGAGGCCCACGTTGCTGCGGCGGCGGTGCGATCCTATCTTGGCTTCTTGAGGAGTGGGTCGGGATGGGTTCTGGCGGGTTTCCAATCGATCTGGTGCTGTTCGGCATGATCGCGGCGTTCCTCGTGCTGCGCCTGCGCAGCATCCTGGGCCGGCGAAACGGGTTCGAGCCCACCAGCACCCCGGTGCGCCCGGGCGCACGGACGCCCGGGCCGGTGATCGAGGGCGTGGCCGAGCCCGCTGCCCCGGTTGGCCGCCCGGTGCCGGACGCCGCGTCCAACCTCGGCCAAACGCTGAGCCGGATGCGCCAGGTGGACCGGTCGTTCGACCCGGCGCACTTCCTGGCCGGCGCGGAGGCCGCGTTCCGCATCATCGTCACCGACTTCGCCGCCGGCAACCGCGACGCGCTGCGCCCCTTGCTGACAACCGAGACCTTCGTCGCGTTCGACGGCGTGATCACCGCCCGCGAGGCTGCCGGAGAGGTGCAGACCGGCGAGATCCGCGGTGTGAACGAGGCCGTGATTGACGCCGCTTCGCTCGACGGCACCGCCGCGCAGATCACCGTCCGCTTCGTGTCCGACCAGATCAGCCAAACGCTGGACCGGGACGGCAAGTACGTGTCCGGCGCCGACGCGGTGACCGAGCTGCGGGACGAGTGGACCTTCGTGCGGGACCTCGCCCGGTCGGACCCGGCCTGGCGGCTGGCGCAGGCGCGGTCTGCTTGACGGTGGGCTAAGCCTGCCGACAGCCACCCTGCGCCAAGGCGACTGCTTGCCTCTGCTGGCGCAGATGGACCCCGAGTCGGTGGACGTGGTCGTCACCTCGCCGCCGTACAACCTGGGCATCGCCTACAGTGTGTACGAGGACAAGAAGGCGGAAGCCGAGTACCTCGATTGGATGGAGCAGGTGGCGGCCGGGCTGCGCCGGGTGATGCGTCCGGACGCGTCGTTCTTCCTCAACATCGCCGGGTCGTCCACCCAGCCGTGGATGCCGTTCGAACTCATCGTGCGGTTGCGCCGCTTGTTCCGGTTGCAGAACCACGTGGTCTGGGTGAAGTCGATCGCGACCTCCCCCGATGGCGCAGTGGGGCACAACAAGCCGGTCGGCGGCGCCCGCTTCCTCAACCGCAACCACGAGCACGTGTTCCACCTCACCCTGACCGGCCAGGTGCCGTTGGATCGCTTGGCCGTCGGGGTGCCGTTCAGCGACAAATCCAACATCGCGCGGCGCGGCCATGCGCAGGACAAGCGTTGCCGGGGCGATACGTGGTTCATCCCCTACGCGACGGTGCAGGCGCGGTCGGAGAAGTTCAACCATCCGGGCACCTTCCCGCTGGACCTGCCGCGCTGGTGCATCCGCCTGCATGGCAAGCCGGGCGCCACCGTGCTGGACCCGTTCGCCGGCGCGGGAACGACGCTGCTGGCCGCGCTGGCGGAGGGCGCCGACGCGATCGGCATGGAGATCGACCCGGCCTACGTTGCCGCCGCCCGGCAGCGCTTGGCGGCGGCAGCCGCGGCGGCGTAGCGCCGTCAGCGCTGGGGACGGATGCCGAGATGCTCCTCGACGATGCGCAGGTTGCGCAGGTTGGCCTTCAGCGCGACGTCGAACAGGTCACCCAGCACCGGGACGGACCCGACCGCCACCTCCAGCGCCACGTTGCCGACCATGCGGGCCAGCTTGCCCGGCGGCAGGCCCAGGGCGTGCGCCTGCTGCACGATGTAGAGCGAGATCAGCCCCAGCACCGCGTCGCCGCCGCCGGGAAACAGGCCGATCACGCTGTTCAGCCCGAAGCGGTAGCGCGTGCCGGGAACGTGGAACGCCGCGTCCACCAGCCAGGCGATCCGGCGGATGCGGGCGAGCCGTGCGGCGGCTTCGGTCGCGGGCGCGGTGGGCTGGGCATAGAACGTTGCGGGCATCGCCGTGGTCCCCTGTTGGAGCGAACCGCATCTGAGGCATCGCCCAGCCCCGTTCAACGGGTGGCGGCGTGCAGGCCCAGCCGGAACACCAGCTTGCGGGTCCCCGTGGCGGGGTCGTCCGCCTCGGCCACGAGCACGCCGCCGTTCCTCTCGATCACCTTGCGCGAGCCTGGGTTATCGGTGTCGCAGGTGAGGATCACGTGCGGCAGGCCCCGGGCCGCCGCCAGCGGCAAGGTCGCCGCGAGCGCCCGTGTCGCGTGCCCTTCGCGCTGCCGCCAGGGCACCACGGAATAGCCGATATGGCCGGACACGTGAGGCGGCAGGTCAGCCGTGCCGTGCCGGTGGCGGAGGTTGATCGAGCCGCAGAACCCCTCGTCCCAGATCCACCGCGTGGTGCCCGGGAGCATCGGCGCCACCGTCCCGTCCCGCAGCGTGCTGGCGCCGCCTTCCGGGTTGCACAGCCCTGCGATGAACGCCGCGGCGTCTTCCGCGATCCGCGCAAGCTGCTCGGCGCCGGTGTTCCGGGTGCTGTCGGCGGACCACCCGCGTTGCAGCGCCGCCGCGTAGTCCGGCAGGTGCGCCAAGTCAGGGACCAGCAGCGTCGCCATCACGCCCGCGGGTGGGTGGCGCGGAACACGGCCAGCAGCCGGGCCTCGTCCACCGCGGTGTAGCGCTGGGTGGTGGACAGGCTGGCGTGGCCCAGCAGCTCCTGGATGGAGCGCAGGTCCGCCCCGCCGGCCAGCAGGTGGGTGGCGAAGGAGTGTCGCAGCGCGTGCGGCGTCGCGTGCTCCGGCAGGTTGGCGAGGCGGCGGTAGTGCTGCATCGTGCGCTGCGCCACCGCCGCGTTCAGCCGCCGGCCGAAGCGCAGGCCCACGAACAAGGGGGCCGCCGCGTCGCCGCCGGAGGGGTGCGCCGACAGCCAGGCGTCCAGCGCCGCGCGCACGGCGGGCAGCACGGGGAGGATGCGCTCCTTGCCGCCCTTGCCCGTCACCCGGAGCGCGCCGCCGGGAAGCGGGCGGTCCCGCACGTCCAGCGCCAGCGCTTCCGCGATGCGCAGGCCGGCGCCGTACAGGAGGGTGAACAGCGCCGTGTCGCGCGCCTGGGCCCTTGGGTCGTCCGAGATGCCGCCGGCTTCCTCCGCCACGGCGCGGGCGGCGGCAGGGGCCAGCGCCTTGGGGATCGGCTTGCGGGCTTTCGGCGTGGCGAGCAGGCCGGGCGCCGCGTTGGTGACCCCGTGCCGCCGGGCAAGGAAGCGGAAGAACGAGCGCACCGCGGCCAGGTGGCGCGCCCGCGTGGCGTTGCCCTGGCCCCGCCTGGCGCCCTCGGCCAGCCAAGCCCGCAGGTCAGCCTGCGTCAAGGCGCCCAGGGCCGCCAGATCCGGCTCGCCAGCGCCGCGGTGGCGGACCAGGAAGCCGAGCAGGCCCGCCAGATCCCTCCCATACTCCCGCACGGTGAGCGGGGATGCGCGGCGCTCGGCTTCCAGCCAGGCCAGGAACGCGAGCCGCGCCGCCTCGGCCGTCACCGCTCCAGCGCCGCGGCCAGGGCGCGGCCCAGGAAGGCGAGCGAGCGCATGCCCTGCCCCGGATGCAGGCGGGACCGGTCACGCGAGGCCAGCGCCAGCAGGGTGCCGCCGGATACCCGAACCAGCGCGTCCACCCGCGCCAGCGGCGCCGCCGCGCCGTGCAGCAGCCGGGCATCGGCGGCCGGAGCATCGCGGAACACCACTTCGCGCCGGCCGAGCAGGCGGGCGGCGGCGCCGGGCGGAAGCTGCCGCTCCGGGCAAAGGGAGGCGGCGTCCACGGCCAGCAGCGCCGGCAGTTCGGCCGCGACGAACTCCGCCGGGTCGTCGGCGCGGATCAGCGCCAGCACCGCTTCCTGCACCCGGGAGGCGAGCCCGGCGGCGGCGCGGCCGGCGGCGAGCACGCTGTCCGCCCGGGCGCACTCGGCCCGCGCCCGCGCCCGTTCCCGCGACAGCATGGCGGCCATGTGGTCGGCCAACGCCTCGCCATGCAGCCGCAGCGGCGGGTGCAGCACGTGGTACAGCTCCGGGTTGTCCCGCAGCCACTCGGGGTTGGCGCGCAGGAAGGCGGCGACGTCCTCGCCTTCCAGCCGGTCGGTCCTCACCCGCAACGCCGCCTGGGATGGCGGGAGGGGTTGATCCGGGATGCAGCGGTGTCCACCAAGAGTCTCATGTCGTCGTCCCCCTCTCTCGCGTCGAGCCTACCGGCTGCCCCCCCCGGCCGGAAGCGGGTTCCGGTGTTGCTGCCCTACCCGTTCCCCGGCCCGTTCGACTACGCCGTGCCGGACGGCATGGACGTGCGCCCCGGCGACATGGTGCTGGTGCAGCTGAACCGCCGCGCGGAGGTGGGCGTGGTGTGGGACGCCCCGCACGGGGACCCGGTGCCGGCCGCCAAGCTCAAGCCGATCGACGCGGTGCTGGACGCCCCCGCCATGCAGCCGGCGCTGCGCCGCTTCATCGACTGGGTCGCCGGCTACACCCTGGCGCCGCCCGGCGAGGTGCTGGCCATGGCGCTGCGGGTGAACGCGCTGGCGCCGCCCACGCCGCAAGCCGGGTGGAGCCTGGCCGCGGTGCCGGACGAGGCGAAGCTGACGGAAGCCCGCCGCCGGGTGGCCGCGCTGCTGTCGGACGGCGTGCCCCGCACGGGCGCCGCCGTGGCGCGGGACGCGGAGGTCTCCCCGGCGGTGATCCGCGGCATGGCCGGCGCGGGCCTGCTGCTGCCCACGGCGCTGCCCGCCGCCGCCCCGTTCACCGCGCCGGACCCGCTGCATCCCGGCCCCGTCCTGTCCGCCGCGCAGTCGGCGGCGGCGGCGGCCCTGCGGGGCGCGGTGGCGGACGGCGTCTTCTCCGTCACCGTGCTGGACGGCGTCACCGGGTCCGGCAAGACGGAGGTGTACCTGGAAGCGGTGGCCGAGTGCCTCGCCGCCGGGCGGCAGGCGCTGGTGCTGCTGCCGGAGATCGCGCTGTCCTCGCAATGGCTGGAGCGGTTCACCGCGCGCTTCGGCACGCCGCCTGCCGTGTGGCACTCGGACCTGCCTTCCCGCACCCGGCGCATCACCTGGCGGGCGGTGGCCGAGGGCGGCGCGCCGGTGCTGGTGGGCGCCCGGTCCGCGCTGTTCCTGCCGTTCCCGGACCTCGGCTTGGTGATCGTGGACGAGGAACACGAGACCGCGTTCAAGCAGGAGGACGGCGTCGCCTACCACGCCCGGGACATGGCCGTGGTGCGCGCCCGGCTGTCCACCGCGGCCGCCGTGCTGGTGTCCGCCACGCCCAGCCTGGAAACGTTGGCCAACGTGGACGCCGGGCGCTACCGCCACCTCACGCTCGATGCCCGGCACGGCGGCGCCACCCTGCCCGCGGTGGCAACCCTGGACCTGCGGGACAATGCCCCGCCGCGCGGGCGCTTCCTGGCCGGTCCGCTGGTGGAAGCGGTGAAGGAGACGATCGCGCGCGGCGAGCAGGCGATGCTGTTCCTCAACCGCCGGGGCTACGCGCCGCTGACGCTGTGCCGGCATTGCGGCCACCGCATGCAATGCCCGAACTGCACCGCCTGGCTGGTGGAACACCGCGCCCGCAAGCGCCTGGCCTGCCACCATTGCGGCCATGCCGAGCCTATCCCGCCCACCTGCCCGGTGTGCGCCGCCGCCGACAGCCTGGTGCCGATCGGCCCGGGCGTGGAGCGCATCACGGAGGAAGCCGCCGCCGCGTTCCCGGACGCCCGCGTGCTGGTGATGGCGAGCGACACGATGCCGGGGCCGAACGCGGCGGCAGCGGCGGCGGCGGCCATCTCGGCGCGGCAGGTGGACCTGATCATCGGCACCCAGATCGTCGCCAAGGGATGGCACTTCCCGCACTTGACCCTGGTGGGGGTGGTGGACGCGGACCTCGGCCTGGCTGGCGGCGATCTGCGCGCGGCGGAGCGCACGGTGCAACTGCTGCACCAGGTGTCCGGCCGCGCCGGGCGGGCGGAAGCGCCGGGCCGCGTGCTGCTGCAAACGTTCAGCCCGGAGCACCCGGTGATGCGGGCGCTGGTGGCGGGGGACCTGCGGGCGTTCATGGCGCAGGAAAGCGCCGCCCGCCGCCCCGGCGGCTGGCCGCCGCACGGCCGGCTGGCCGCGCTGATCGTGTCCGCCGACGACGCGCATTCGGCGGACGAGGCCGCGCGCGACCTGGGCCGCGCCGCGCCGCGGGCGGACGGCGTGACCGTGCTCGGCCCGGCGCCGGCGCCGCTGGCGATCCTGCGCGGACGGCACCGCCGGCGCCTGCTGCTGAAGGCGCGGCGGGACGTGGCGGTGCAGCCGCTGCTGCGCGACTGGCTGGGGCAGGTGCGGATCGGGCGGGGGGTGCGGGTGGACGTGGACGTGGACCCGGTGTCATTCCTGTGACGGGCAGCCCTCTGATCGCCGCGGCGATCCGGGCACCCCGAACCGGCGCCTCTCGTCGCCCGGTGGCGGCGTTCGCGCTGGCCGCGTCCGTGCCTGTGCTTTGGCTCTACACCCTCAGCGCGGGGCTACCCTACCTTCGCCTCGGCTGGCAGCGGGAAGGGTGGAGCAGAAGGATGGCCAGGAGGTGGCGCTGATGGAACGCTCCCTGCCGGACGGGCTCAGAAGGCATGCCGGCTCCGGATCTCCCGCAGCAGCGTCATCATCATGATCCGCAGGTCGAACCCGATCGACCAATGCTCGATGTAGAACAGGTCGCATGCCACCCGTCCCTCGATCTGCGCCACCGTCGCCGTTTCGCCGCGCCAGCCGTTCACCTGCGCCCAGCCGGTGATGCCGGGCTTCACCCGGTGGCGCAGCGCGTATTGCTGCACCACCTCGGTGAACAGCCGGTCCGCAGCCTTCGTGTTGGGCGCGTGCGGGCGCGGCCCCACCAGAGACATCGTGCCGTTCAGCACGTTCAGCAGTTGCGGCAGCTCGTCGATCGACAGCTTGCGGATCACCCGGCCGATGCGGGTGATCCGCTTGTCCCCCCGCGTGGTCTGCCGGTCCGCCAGCAGGTCCGCCGAGCCGTGGTGCATGGAGCGGAACTTGTAGCAGGTGAACATCCGGTTGTTGAACCCGAGCCGCGGCTGGCGGAACAGCACCGGGCCCGGCGTTTCCAGCCGGATCAGCAGCGCCGTGGCCAGCAGCACTGGCGACAGCACCAGCAGCGCCAGCAGGCCCACGCTGTAATCCAGCGCGGCCTTCTGCAAGGCCCGCCAATCCTTCAGCGGCGCTTCCCGCACCGACACCACCGAGTTGGCGCCGATGCCGGCGAATTGCGTCTGGGAGTAGCGCAGCCCGGCGAGGTCCGTGGTCAGCACGATGTCCGCCACCGTGCTGCCGAGCTGGTCCATGATGGCCCGGATGCGCTCGGCGGCGCTCAGCGGCAGGGCCACCACGATCACGTCGATCCTGTCCTCGCGGGAGCGCTGCACCAGGTTCGCCACCGTGCCCAGCACGGGCACCCCGGCCTGGCTTGTTGGCAGCCGGGCCATGCGGTCATCGTAGATGCCCACGATGCGGTAGGCGTGGGACTCCTCGGACAGGCGGGCGATGAACTCCTCGCTGAACGCGCCCAGGCCCACGATGGCCACCTTGCGGGCCAGCCGCCCGGCCGTCGTCCAGTGCTGGACCAGCCGCGCGAGCAGGATGCGGCTGGCGCCCAGCGGCACCGCGACGCAGCCGGCCCAGGCGAACGGCCAGGTGCGGAACGGCAGCCCCTCCCGATCCAGCATGAACAAGCAGGTGATCAGGACGAGCACGCCATACACCAGCGGCTTGATCAGCAGGCGCGCACCCGTGGCGCCCGAAAGCAGGGCCGTGCGGCGGTAGGCCCCGTTCTGCGAGAGGCTGACGCTCACCGCCAAGGTGCCAGCCGCCGCTGCCAGCCCGACTGGGCCAGGCGGGTGGAAGCCGTGAATGGCGGCGACCAGGAAAACCGACGCATACCCGGCGGCGCACATCAGCCCGAAATCACCCAAAGCCACGAGGCTGGCGATCATGGGAAACGACATCGCTTTGCTGGACAACGGCGCGGCTGTCGCAGCGTAGGTAATGGCAGACATCGACAGCGGCCCTCATACCTCTCTTTGTTCTATACCGTACATGATTGCCGCCGTCATGCGAACGTCTTCGCGAGAGTGGGCGCCAGGAGGTAAACGTTCCGCTAAACCGGCAACTCCGGGTTGGCGCGGCCCGTTCTCCGGCCGGATGGGAAGGGGGGAGCGGCCATGCCATGCGTGAAGGCGGCGGACGGGACGGAGCTGTTCTACAACGACTGGGGCAGTGGCAGGCCCGTGGTGCTGATCCACGGCTGGCCGCTCAACTCACAGATGTGGGAGTACCAGGCGCCGGTGCTCGCGGCCAACGGCTTGCGGGTGATCGCGTATGATCGCCGGGGATTCGGCAAGTCTGCCCAGCCGTGGTCCGGCTACGATTACGACACCATGGCGGACGACCTGCACGCGCTCATGGAGCATCTGGACCTGCAAGGCGCCGCCTTGGTGGGCTTCTCCATGGGCGGCGGAGAGATCGCCCGCTACCTGTCCCGCCACGGCGCCGGGCGGGTGGGCAAGGCGGTGCTGCTGTCCGCGGTGACGCCGTTCCTGCTCAAGACGGCGGACCATCCGGAGGGCGCGGACCAGTCCGTGTTCGACAAGATGCTGGACGGGTTGGCCGCGGACCGGCCGAGCTTCCTGGCCACCTTCGGCAAGCAGTTCCTTGGCGCCGGGTTGCTGAACTTCACGGTGACGACGGAAATCCTGCAATGGGCGTTGTGGATGGCGATGGCCGCCTCGCCGAAGGCCACGACGGAGTGCGTCCGCGCGTTCTCCGCCACGGATTTCCGCGGCGACATGAGGGCATTCACGGTGCCGACGCTGGTGATCCACGGCACGTCGGACGCGGTCGTGCCGATCGACATCTCCGGCCGCGCCGCCGCCCGCATGATCCCGGGGGCGCGATTGGTGGAGTATGACGGCGCCCCGCACGCGACGTTCTTCACCGAGAAGGACCGGCTGAACGCCGACCTGCTGGGGTTCATCGGGCGGTAGGGGCGGGAGCGGCCGCAGGGGGCGGTCCCGGAACCAGGTAGATGACCTGCGGCGGCGGGGCGGGGATCACTTGCGCAGGCGGCGGCGCGGCAGGAGGACCGTGGTTGGTGAAATAGTTGCCAAGTGCTGCTCCAGCTCCCATCGCGGCGGCAAACCCCACAACCACTTGGATAACGAACTTTCTCGTTTCCCACCGGCTGTCGCTTTGCATCTTTGAAATGTTCGTCTGCATCGGCACCACCCTCAACTCGTGTTCCAGCAGCTCCTGCTCGGCGGTCAACGGCGTCGTAGCACTGTCCAGCTAGGCAACGTCAGGCTTGGTTCAGCTCGATCAGGCTGCTGCGGACGGCCCGGCCTCGCTCGATGCGGTGCTCGATGTAGTCGGCATCCCCCCAGCGCACCGCCCGCGCCATGGCCTGCGCGTCCTCGGTGAAGCGGGCCAGCATCTCCAGCAGCGCTTCCCGGTTGTTGAGGAACACGTCGCGCCACATCACCGGGTCGGACGCGGCGATGCGGGTAAAGTCGCGGAACCCGGCGGCGGCGAAGCGCAGCACCTGCTGGCGGCTCTCATCCGCCAGGTCGTCCGCGGTGCCGCAGATGGTGAAGGCGATCAGGTGCGGCAGGTGGCTGACCACCGCCACTACCCGGTCGTGGTGCCCAGGCTCCATCGTCTCGATCTGGGCGCCCAAGCCGCGCCACAGCGCCGCCACCCGCGCCAGCGCACCCGCGTCCGTGTCCGGCAACGGCGTCAGCAGGCACCAGCGGCCCGTGAACAGGGTGGCGAAGCCGGCATCCGGACCGGAGAACTCGGTGCCCGCCATCGGGTGCGCCGGGACCAGGTGGACGTGCGGCGGCAGGCCCGCCAGGTCGCGGATCACCGACTGCTTGGTGGAGCCGGTGTCCGTCACCACGCAGCCTTCCGCCAGATGCGGCCCGAGCGTGGCCGCGAGCCCGGCGAAGCTGCCGACCGGCGTGCACAGCATCACGCCGTCCGCCCCGGCGACGGCGCGTACCGGGTCCGGCTCGACCGCGTCGGCGATCCCGAGCGCCGCCACCCGGGCCAGCACCGCCGGGTCAGCGTCCGTGGCGACCAGCTCGCCGACCAGCCCGGGATGGGCACGGCAGGCGCGGGCGACGGAGCTGCCGATCAATCCCAGGCCCACCACCGCGAGGCGGCGGAAGACAGGCTGCGTCTCAGGCATCGGCGGGTTGCAGCGGGGTCCGCCCGGCCAGGGCTTCTGCGACCTGGCCGCATTCTTCCGCGGTTCCAACCGTGATGCGGAGGCAGTGCGGCAGGCCGTAGGACCGCATGGCGCGCACGATGATGCCGCGGCGGCGCAGGCCGGCATCGGCGGACGCGGCGGCGTCGGGGGTGCCGAAATCGGCTAGCACGAAGTTGCCCTCGCTGGGCCAGATCCGGATGCCGATCGCCTGCAACGCCTCGGTCAGCCGGGCGCGCTGGGCGGCGTTGTGGACCTGCCCGGCCTGCATCCAAGCCGGCTCGGCCAGGGCGGCGATCCCTGCTTCCTGGGCCGCGGCCGACACGTTGAATGGGCCGCGGACCCGGTTCAGCACGTCGACGACCGCGGGCGGGCCGTAGCACCAGCCGAGGCGCAGGCCGCCCATGCCGAAGATCTTGCTGAAGGTGCGGGTCATCACCGTGTTGTCACCGGCGTCCACCAGCGCGGTGCCGGGATCGTAGTCCGGGCGGTCCACGTACTCGCCGTAGGCGGCATCGATCACCAGCAGCACGTCCGGCGGCAGGCCGGCGCGCAGCCGCTCCATCTCGGGCTGCGGCAGCATGCTGCCGGTCGGGTTGTTGGGGTTGGCGATCACCACGACCCGCGTGGCCGGGGTGAGCGCGGCAAGCATGGCGTCCACGTC
>CAXTLC010000042.1:39138-42834 GCA_964245075.1 uncultured Acetobacteraceae bacterium | reverse complement strand
AGATCCCGGTGTTCTTCTCGCTCTACAAGGTGATCTTCGTCACCATCGAGATGCGCCACGCCCCGTTCTTCGGCTGGGTCCACGACCTTTCGGCGCTGGACCCGACCAACGTCTTCAACCTGTTCGGCCTGTTGCCGTTCGATCCGACGGGCCTCTGGTCCGGCCTGCACCTGTCCGCGTGGACGCTGATCATGGGCGCCACCATGTATGCGCAGCAGCAATTGAACCCGCCGCCGCCGGACCCGACCCAGGCAAAGCTGTTCAAGTTCATGCCGCTGATCTTCATGTTCATGATGGGCCGGTTTCCCGCCGGCCTGCTGATCTACTGGAGCTGGAACAATACCCTCACCATCTGTCAGCAATGGCTGATCATGCGCCGGACCCGGATAGGGACGACGACGGCGGTGACGCCGGTGCTTCCCCGGACGCCCAAGAGCCAGGGCGCGAAGAGCTAGGGCGCGAAGAGCTAGAAGCGGCGCTCGAACGGGGGCGGCTGCTGTTCGCCGCCCCGTGCCGCTTCTTCTTCGCCGCCCAGCGCCTTGACCAGCTTCCTCCGCCCTCGGGGGCGGAGGTCGCCTTCGCCGGGCGGTCCAACGTGGGCAAGTCTTCGCTGATCAACGCGCTGGTCGGGCACCATGCCCTGGCCCGGGCCTCCAACACGCCCGGGCGCACCCGGCAACTGAACTTCTTCGACCTGGGCGGGCGGCTGACCCTGGTGGACATGCCGGGCTATGGCTACGCCCAGGCGGCCAAGAGCGTGAAAGAGGATTGGCAAGGCCTGATGTTCGACTACCTGCGCGGCCGCCCGACGTTGCAGCGCGTGCTGCTGCTGCTGGACGCGCGGATCGAGGTCAAGGCCTCCGACACCACGGTGATGGACCTGCTGGACCGCGCCGCCGTCACCTACCAGTGCGTGCTGACCAAGGCGGACGGCGTGAAGCCGCACGCGCTGGCTGCCAAGCAGGACGAAGTGACGGCCCTTGCCCGCAAGCACCCGGCCGCCTTCCCGGACGTGGCAGTCACCAGCAGCGCGGATGGCGGCGGCATCGAGGCGTTGCGAGCCAGCATCGCGGCACTCGCGGGTTGACCCCGCGGTGCCCCCGCCATTAGCTGCGACGATGACCGACGAAGAGATCATCCACGCCGAGCCGAGCGAGCAGGCCAGCATCCTGGCGCACGCGCTGCCCTACATGCGCCGCTATGCCGGAGCCACGGTGGTGGTCAAGTATGGCGGCCACGCGATGGGCGAGCAGCACCTGGCGCAGATGTTCGGGCGGGACATCGCGCTGCTCAAGCAGGTCGGCGTCAACCCCGTCGTGGTGCACGGCGGCGGACCGCAGATCAACACCATGCTGCAACGCCTGGCGATCCAATCCACCTTCGTGGACGGCCTGCGGGTGACCGATGCGGCGATGGTGGAGGTCGTCGAGATGGTGCTCGCCGGCACGGTCAACAAGCACGTCGCCGGGCTGATCAACGCGGCGGGCGCGCTGGCCGTCGGCATCTGCGGCAAGGATGGCGGCCTGATCCGGGCGCAGAAGCTGCAACGCACGGTAAGGGACCCGGACAGCCGGATCGAGCGCGTGCTCGACCTGGGCTTCGTGGGCGAGCCGGTCGCCATCGACGTGCGGGTGATCCACGCCTTGACTGGCGCCGGGCTGATCCCGGTGATCGCTCCGGTCGGCTACGGCGATGACGGGCAGACCTACAACATCAACGCGGACACGGTGGCCGGGGCGGTGGCCGGGGCGCTGGGGGCCAAGCGCCTGCTGCTGCTGACGGACGTGCCGGGCGTGCTGGACAAGGACAAGCAGGTGATCCCGGAGCTGAGCTTCGGCGACATCGAGCGGCTCTGCGGCGATGGCGTCATCTCCGGCGGGATGATCCCGAAGGTGAGGACGTGCATGGATGCCGTGCGCCGTGGCGTAAAGGCGGCGGTGATCCTGGATGGCAAGCAGCCGCACGCCTGCCTGCTGGAGATGTTCCTCCAGAGTGGGGTGGGAACGCTGGTCCGGGAGTAAGCGCCGGCTTTGCTGCACTGCACGCATGATCTTTGCAATCCTGGCGTTTGCGGAGGCAACATCCCCCTATCCGGGCGGCAGACCCGGCACAGGAAAGGACCAGGACATGACTGTTGCAGCGATCATCCGGCACAAGGCTGCCGACACCCTGACGGTGACGCCGGACACCACGCTGGTGGACGTCGCCACCCTGCTCTCGGATCACCGCATCGGCGCGGTTCCGGTGCTGGATGGCGGCAGCCTCGTCGGCATCCTCAGCGAGCGTGACATCGTCCACTGCCTCGCCCGGCACGGCGCCGGGGCGCTGGACCTCAAGGCCGCGGACGCGATGACCCGTGCCGTGCAGACCATCACGCCGCAAACCACCGCCGTGCAGGCGCTCACCTCCATGACCGCCGGGCGTTTCCGCCACATGCCGGTGATGGAGGACGGCCGCATGACCGGCTTCATCAGCATCGGCGACGTGGTCAAGGCGCGGCTGGACGAGCAGGCGAACGAGGTGGACAGCCTGCGGGCCTATGTCGCTGGGTGAAGGGGCCGGGTAGGCCTGGTCAGGACAGCACGCCGGCCAGCGCTCCGCTCATGCAGGTGCCGAGCGTGCCGGACAGCACCGAGCGCAAGCCGAGCGCCGTGATCTCCACCCGCCGTTCCGGCACCATGGCGCCCATGCCGCCGACCATGATGCCCAGGCTGCCGAAGTTGGCGAAGCCGCACATGGCGTAGGTCAGGATCACGCGCGACCGCTCGCCCAGGGTGTCCGGCGGAAGGGCTGCGAGGCGCAGGTAGGCGACGAACTCGTTGAGCACCGTCTTGGTGCCCATCAGCAGCCCGCCGGCCGCCGTCTCCGCCCAGGGCACGCCCAGCAGCCACAGCACCGGGCGGAAGGGCAGGGCGAACAGTTCTTCCAGCGTCGGCGCGCCGGGCAGGGCCGCGAGGATGGCATTCAGGAGGCTGACCAGCGCCACCGCGACCAGCAGCGTCGTGGTGATGCCGATCAGGGGGCCGATCCCGTCCGCGGTGCCGCGCACCAGCGCGTCCAGGCTGCCCGCCGTCGCCGGGCGGGACAGGGCGGCGGGAGACGCCGCCGTGGCCGGGGTGAACGGCACCATCAGGGCGGACAGGGCCAGCGCCGCGGGCGTGCTGATGACGGAAGCGACGATGACCGTGCCGAGCGCGTTGGGGATCACCGGGCCGAGGACCGCCGCGTAGATCACCATCACGGTGCCGGCGATGCCTGCCATGCCGCAGCTCATCACCGCGAACAGCTCGCCGCGCTGCATGCCCAGCAGGTAGGGGCGGATCAGCAGCGGCGCCTCGATGTTGCCGACGAAGACGTGCAGCGCGGCGGCGAGCGCCAGCGGCCCGTCGATGCCCAGCGCCCGGCGCAGCAGAACCGCGAACGCCCCGGTGACCCGTTGCAGCACGCCCCAGTGGAACAGCAGCGAGCCGAGGGCGCTGATCACCAGCACCAGCGGCAGGATCTTGAACGCCAGGATCAGGCTGCCGCCGGGCCGCAGTTCCGCGAAGGGCAGGGCGCCGCCGCCCAGGTAGCCGAACAGGAAGGCGGTGCCGTCATCGGTGGCGCGGCCGAGCGCGGTCACCGCGCCGTTGAGCAGCAGGACCGCCGCCCGGGCCGGCGCCAGGTCGATCAGCACCGCGGCAAGCACCACTTGCA
>CAXTLC010000042.1:0-39038 GCA_964245075.1 uncultured Acetobacteraceae bacterium | reverse complement strand
AAGGATTACCACCTGCGGGACGGCTGAGGCGAGGCGCCCGGTTTAGCGCGCCTGGCGCAATCTTTCGACGATGTCGCCAACCAGGCTCGTGTAGGCCGGCCAGATCTCCGGGCGTTCCAGATCCGCAAGCGGCAGGGCGGGCCAACCTGTGGGCTTTGTCGTCGTGACGGTGATGCCGGGCAGTGATCTCATGATGTCAAGGGTGCGCTGCCGGCTCTCGTCACCGGAATAGGCTTGATCCGCCTCGAGATAGTTGAGCGCGATCTCGGCACGCCCGGTGCTGCGGCGAGGGAAGAACGGCCAGGTGTCCTTGCCGAGCGCCGTGTTGGGTTCAGTGGCCGTGAAGCTATGCGTTTTGACCATCTGCGGCAACTCTACGCCAGGACTATCCATGTGTCGGCGCGGAAGTGGTTGAGGCGTCGCGCTCCCACATCAGGCATGGTCGAATTCTTGAGGCGCAGGGCGGCCATCTCTGAAGGACATCTGATCCTCATGCGTCCAAGCCACTAACTCAAGCTGATCGCGGTTTGTAATGAACTCAAGTCTCAGCGTAGCGCCGAGTGTATCCTGCGCCTTATTTCCTTCGTAGGAGAGAACCAGTTCATCATTCAGGTTGAGCCGAAAGCGGGCGGTCGATAGTTCTAGATTCATGAACTGCGGACGAGCTGTCCTATTTTGGAAGGATTGCTTCAGCTTCCGCACAGTGGTTCCTGCTTTCGACAGCTTCCTAGAACCGTATTTCGCCACCACCACAGCTTTTTAAGCGCCAGCCCGCAGTGCGGGTGTGTCGAAGATGTCGTGAGGCTGACACGGCCCCACATCAGGAGTGTCAGCCTGCGTCGATCGGCAGGCATTAGGCGCGCCTGCCACACGGGCTGCTCCGGCAGGTCGGCCAAGGCTGCGCCCGCCTGCCGCAACGCGTCGGCGTACAGCGAGCGCAGGCCGATCCGCTGCTCCATCGAGGGCATGTAGCGCCGCGCGCCGGCGAGGAACGCCAGCACCTTCACCCGCCAATGATTGCGTGACCGGCTTCCCGTCTGGCCGTGCAGCTTGAGCAGGTGGACCATCGCCTGCTCCAACAGGCTTTGGCACCCGTGCAGTCCGGAGCGGCCCGGGTCCAGGATCTCCTCGATGACATTGGGCCAATCCACAGACGCGACCCGCTCGCCCGACGCGACCCGGCGCAGCAGGTCGGCCTGCTGCTCCGACCACAGGAGGATGTCGCGTTCGTAAAGGCTGTCCGGCATGGCGGGCGCCTACTCCCCCGTCGGGTCCGGCTGCCACTGCGGCGGGTCCACCGCGCCGACCTGGCCGGTGATGCGGCCGTACGCCTCGGGCCGCCGGTGCCGGTCGAAGGCGAAGATGGTGGTGCGGCCCAGCGTGCACTGGTCCAGGTCGCAATCCGCGGTGATCAGCTCGTCATCCCACGTCGTGGCCTGCGCCATGATCTCGCCCTGCGGGTTGACGATGATCGAATGGCCGAACAGCTCGCACCCGTCCTCCACCCCGGCCTTCGCCGTCGCCACGGCGAAGGCCGCGTTCTGGTAGGCGCCGGCCTGCACCGAGAGATGGCTGTGCAGCACGCGCAGGTGGTGCGCCTCGAAACCGCGCGCGTCCTGGTTCAGGCTGGGCGTGTTGTAGCCCAGCATCACCAGTTCGACCGATTGCAGGCCCAGCACGCGCCACGCTTCCGGCCAGCGCCGGTCGTTGCAGATCATCAGCCCGGCATTCACCGGCATGCCGCCGAGCGGGGCGCGGATGACGGGAAACCCTAAGTCGCCCACCTCGAAATACCGCTTCTCCAGGTGCTGCACGCGCCGTGCCGGGTCATGCTCGGCGTGACCCGGCAAGTGGACCTTGCGGTATTTCAGCATCACCTGCCCGTCCGGGTTGACCAGGATGGCCGTGTTGAAGTGCCGGCCCTCCGGCGTGCGCTCGGCGTAGCCCAGGTGGAAGCTGATCCCATAGCGGCGGGCGGCCTCGAACAGCGGAGCCGTCTCGTTCGACGGCATCGCGCTCTCGAACCACCCATCCGCTTCCGCACGGTCGGCATGGTAGTGGCGCGGGAAGAACGTGGTCAGCGCGAGCTCCGGGAACACCACCACCTGAACGCCACGGGCGTGCGCGCGCTCCATCAGCCGCACCATGCGCGCGACCGGCACGGACCGGGGATCGTTGCGCTGGATGGGGCCGAGCTGGGCGGCGGCGACGGTGACGATCCGGGCCATCAGGCGGCGCCTACGGCAGGCAGCGTGACGCCGGTCTGTTCGGTGATGGCGCCGTACATCGCCGGGCGGCGGTGGGCAGCGAAGTTGAACATCTTCTCCTTGCCTTGGCGGCATGCGTCCAGGTCGCACTCGGCGACGATGACTTCGTCCCCGAGGCTGGCGGTTTCGGCCACCACCAGGCCGTTGGGGTCCACGATGCAGGAACCGCCGATCAGGCCGGAGCCGTCCTCGGTCCCCGCTTTCGCCACGGCGACCGCCCACGTCGCGTTCATGTAGGCATTGGCCTGCACGACCAGCCTGGAATGGAACGTCCTAAGCCCGGCGTCTTCCGTCTGTCCGCCGTTCGGGTCATAGGCGGCGGAGTTGTAGCCGACGCACACCAGCTCGGCCCCTTGCAGCCCTAGGACCCGCCAGGCTTCGGGCCAGCGACGGTCGTTGCAGATCATCATTCCCAGCACGCCGCTGCCCAGCGAGGCCGGCGCCCGCCAGGCGGGAAATCCGCAGTCGCCATAGGCGAAATACCGTTTCTCCAGTTGCTGGAACCGGTCGCCGGGACGGGGCTCGACGCTGCCCGGCAGATGAACCTTGCGATAGGTGCCGATCGTGCGGCCATCGGGCGCCACCAGGATCGCGCTGTTGAACAGCTTACCTGCCGCGCGCTCGGCGTAGCCGATGCTGAACCCGACGCCGAGCGACCGGGCCCGGTCGAACAGGGCCTGCACGTCCGGGTTCGGCATGGCGGGTTCGGTGAAGGCGTCCAGCTCCGGCGGACTCAGCAGCCAACGCGGAAAGAAGGTCGTGAACGCCAATTCCGGGAACACGACAAGCTGGGCGCGGCGCCCGGCTGCCTGCTCCAGCAACGCCACGATGCGGTCCAAGGTCCGGGCCCGGCTGTCCGCGCGCTGTGTCGGACCCATCTGCGCCGCGGCGACGGTGATGGTGCGCGCCATCTCAGGGCCTTCCTGCCGGCTGAACCCACTGGCGCCGGCGTTGCCGAGGACCGATCAACCGCATCGTGCCCCTTGCCCGCGAAGCGACCCCGCGGCGACGCAGTTGCCTGCTGAACCGGTACTCATGCTGCCATTCGTCAGGATCAAACCATGTCGCATGCGCTCTCCTTTGCCGGCTGACAGTAGGGTGATCCAGCGGCACCGGCAACACAGTCAGGGCCGTGTGGCGCTGCGAGGCCAAGCTGGCCGTTGATCTGTGTGCGTGCGCCACTTGCGATGCGCAGAAACGTCATGGTCGGCAAAGCCGGTCCCGGCCAGCATGCCCGGTTTCCCCGGAACTGCCCGCGCCCTTGAGTGTGGCGAGGACGAGGCAGCGTTCGACGAGAAGCTGAGGGGGCTGCGAAAGGGAAGCCTTCGGCCGTGCCCATCCCAAGGAGCTAGGTTGCGGTCCACCAGCGTCGCAGGGCGACGAGCGACCAGACGGCTTCCACCGCCCCGAACGGCCAAGCGCCTTGCAGGAAGCCGTAGGCGGAGCCTAATCCGCACGAAGCGGCGAAACCGAGAACCCACCACCTGCTCCGTTGCTCCATGGCATAGCACAAGAGCATGAGGGAGACGGCGACAAGGCCGAACAAGGTAAGGGCGTCCATGCTGCCAGCCTACCACAACCGCCTGTTGGGCTTGGCAACCACGGTGTCGCCGGTCCCAGGGGAACGGGGGTCACCCCGCGCCAAACCGCCGCGGAATCCTGAACGGCAGCATCGCTTGCACCCAGGGCGCGGTGAACCGGGTCATCGACAGGCTCTCGTGCACGGCGGTCAGCCGTTGGCCGAACAGCTCCGTGTCCAGCACCGAGCGTGAGTAGAACGGCGTGTCCTCCAGCGTCTTGCGCACCGCAACCGGCCCGTCCGCCCGCGTGTCCCGCGCCACGCCCCAGCGCGTGCGCGGCAGGCTGACGCGCGGCGGCGGCGGCACCTCCTCCACCCGCCCGTCACCGCCCACCCGCAGCGCGAGAGACTGTTCGCCGCCTTCCCGGCGGTGGGCGTTGTAGAGGATCGCCGCCCCGTCCCCGATCGGCGCGCGGCACCAATCCCAGTGCTGGAAGTCCGCCTCCAGCGGACGGTCCCCGTTGTTGGTGTCGAGGTAGCCCGGCCCGGACCAGCGCAGCGCCGGGCTGGTCAATGCAACCTCCACCCGGCTGGCCGGCGCCAACGGGGACCAGCGGTGGCGCCCGGCGTCGTCCAGCGCGAAACGCCGCCCGGTCAGTGCGGCCGGATGCACCCGCACGGTGCCGCGCAGGCGGGAGGGCAGGGGCGCGGTCACTTCCGCGATGTCGATGGCCAGCGCGCTGCCGTCCCAGTGCAGGCTGCTCGGGCCGATGGCGAGCCGGGTCGCGTCACGCCGCAGGGCGCCGCGCCCCCGTTCCGTCATGGCCCAGCGACGGGGCCGGCCGTAGAGCGACACGTTCAAGCAGCAGTGGTGCTCCGGGTCGCCGCCGCCGTGCCGGCGGGACCAGGCGTAGAACGGCGAGAACACGCTGCCGATGAACGCGATGATCGTCAGGCCGTGCGCCCCGTCGTCGCTCAGCGCATCGACATACCACCACGAGTAGCCGCCCGGCGGGACCGCCCCGTCGAAGCGAGGTCCTCCATCACCCGTGCTGCCGCCAGCCGGCCCGACAGCGCCGCCATCGGCACTCCCGCCCCCGGGTGCGCGCTGCCCCCCGCCAGGAACAGCCCCGGCATCGCCGTGCGGGAGCCCGGGCGCGCGAAGGACGCCATCGGCCCGTGCGTCGCCTGCCCGTACAGCGCCCCTCCGCTGCCCGGGAACAACCGGTTCCAGTCCGCCGGGCTCGTCGCCACCGGGTCCGCCGCCGGTTGCAGGTCCAGCCCGCAGCGGCGCAGCAGGGTGAAGGCGCGGTCCGCGCATGCGGCGATCTCCGGTTGGGGAAAGAGGTGCGTGTCGCCCGTGGCGGGGGCGTTGACCAGGCAGAGCAGCCGCTCGGGGCCGGGCGGCGCGGCGCCACCGTCATCCCGGTCCTGGGCGCAGACATAAACGGTGGGCTCGCCGGGCAGCGCCCCGCGGGCGATGGCGTCGAACTCCGCCCGGTAGTCGCCGGAGAAGAACACGGTGTGGCGGGACAGCGGGAAGCCGCCGGCTCCGGCCCGCATCGCCCAGGTGACCGCCGACAGCGAGCGTTGGCCGGCCGGTGCGGGAACGGCGCGCCGCACGGCATCCCCGAGCAGCCCGGCCGGCAGCGCCGCCGCGTCCGCGTTGACCACCACGGCGTCCGCACCGTGCCGCTCGCCGTTCAGGAGGCGGACACCGCTCACCCGGCCGCCGGCGGCGCACACCTCGGCCACCTCCGCCCCATAGCGGACCCTGGCGCCCTGGGCGGTGGCGAGCGCCGCCAGGGCCGCCGCGACCCGGTGCATGCCGCCCTCCACCAGCCACACGCCTTCCTGCTCCACGTGCGCGACCAGCATCAGCGTGGCCGGCGCCAAGAAGGGGGAGGAGCCGCAATACGTCGCATAGCGCCCGAACAACTGCCGCAGCCGCGCGTCCCGGAAATGGCGGCCGAGCGCGTCCCACATCGTGTCGAACGGACGGATAGCCAGCAGCCCGCCCACGCCCTGGACGGCGACCGATCGCATCAGGGACAGCGCGGATGGGCGCGGCGCCGTGATGAACGTGCTTTCCAGCGTGCGGTAGATGCGGCGCGACTCCTCGCGGAACGCCCGGTAGCCGCGTGCTTCCGCAGCGCCGGCAAAGCGCCCGATGGCGTCCTCGGTGCGCGCCGGGTCCGCGTGGAGGTCCAACCGCTCCCGCTCGTTCCAGGCATGGCGGGCCAGGACGCTTGCCGGTCGCAGGGTGACGTGATCCGACAGGCTGGCGCCAGCATCGGCGAACAGCGCCTCGAACACCCAGCGCATGGTGAACACGGTCGGCCCGGCGTCCAGCTTTGCGCCTTCCACCTCCACTTGCCGCATCTTTCCACCGGGCGCGGCTGCACGTTCCAGCACCAGCACGTCCAAGCCCTGCCGCGACAGATCCACTGCGGCGGCGAGGCCGGCCATGCCCGCGCCGACCACTATGACTCGGTGCCGCCCTACTTCCCGCTTGACGCGACCGTCAATCTGCATTGACACTACCGATGACAACAAAGACTGACACAACAGGCTGCCTGGAGGCGTGTCAATGGACGTGATGTCCCGGATCGAGCGGACACTGGCGGCAGCGCTGGCGCAGGGCGACAACCCTTGCTGCCCTCCCAGGCTGGTTGCTGCCATGCGGCACGCCGTGTTCCCGCGCGGCGCCCGCATCCGGCCGCGGCTGTGCCTGGCGGTGGCCGGGGCGTGCGGGGACGACCAGCCCGAAGTGGCTGAGTCCGCCGCCGCCGCGATCGAGCTGCTGCACTGCGCCTCCCTGGTGCACGACGACCTGCCGTGCTTCGACGATGCGGACACTCGACGGGGACAGCCCTCCGTGCACCGCCTGTTCGGCGAACCGCTGGCGGTGCTGGCGGGGGACGCGCTGATCGTGCTGGCATTCCAGTGCCTGGCCCAGGGCGCAGCGTCCGCGCCGGCCAGGCTCGGCCCGTTGCTGCGGACCGTCGGCCTGTCCGTGGGCGTGCCCTGCGGCATCGTCGCCGGGCAGGCGTGGGAGTGCGAGGACGGCGCGGACCTCGCCCAGTACCAGCGGGAGAAGACGGGGGCGCTGTTCGCCGCCGCCACCGTCGCGGGCGCCGCCGCCGCGGGGGCGGAGGCTGAGCCGTGGCGCCGCACCGGGATGCGCCTGGGCGAGGCGTTCCAGGTGGCCGACGACATCCTGGACGCGACGGCCAACCCGGAAGCGCTCGGCAAGCCGGTCGGCCAGGACCGCGCGCATGGCCGGCCGAACGCGGTGTGGTCGCTCGGCCTAGGCGGCGCGATCGGACGGCTGGAGTCGCTGGCGGAGGCTGCCGTGGAAGCCGTGCCGCCATGCCCGGGCCGCTCCGCGCTGCGCAGCCACATCCGCACGGAAGTCACCCGCCTGCTGCCGCAGGAGCTGTCGCGGCACGCCGCGTGAGCCTCGCGCTCTCGGCTTCGGAAGGGCTGGCCTGGCGTGACCGCCTGCTGGCGTTGCGCGACCGTGCGGTGGCAAGCCCGCGGTTCCGCCGCCTTGCCGCCGCCTTTCCGCTGACCCGGCCGATCGCGCGCCGCCGCACCCGTGCGCTATTCGATCTCTGCGCCGGGTTCGTTTATTCGCAGATCCTGCTGGCCTGCGTGCAATCGCGCCTGTTCGACATCCTGGCGGAGCGCCCGGCGAGCGCCGCCGCCCTGGCGCCACGCCTGGGCTTGAGCGCGGACGCCGCCGAACGCTTGTTGCTTGCCGCCGGTGCCCTGCGCCTGGTCGCCCGGCGCGGCGGCGGGCGCTACGGCCTCGGGCCGCTGGGCGCCGCGATGGTCGGGAACGCCGCGGTTGGCGAGATGGTGCTGCACCACCCCATGCTCTACGCGGACTTGCAGGACCCGCTTGCCCTGCTGCGCGCCGGGCGCGGCGGCACGGAGCTGTCGCGCTACTGGACGTACGCCGGGCGGGAGGGTGGCCCGGTCGCCGCCTACACCGCGCTGATGGCCGCGTCGCAGCCCCTGGTGGCGGACGAGGTGCTGGATGCCTACCGCGTCGGCCGCCACCGCCACCTGCTGGATGTCGGCGGCGGCGACGGCAGCTTTCTCCGGGCCGCCGCCGCGCGGGCGCCGGAACTCCGGCTGACCTTGTTCGACCTGCCGGCGGTGGCCGAGATCGCCCGCGCCCGGTTCGCCGCCGCCGGCCTGTCCGGGCGGGCGCAGGCGGTGGGCGGGAGCGTGTTCGCGGACCCGCTGCCGCACGCCGACCTGATCTCCCTCGTACGGGTCGTGCACGACCACGGCGACGAGGCCGCGCTCGCGATCCTGCGCGCCGTCCGCGCGGCATTGCTTCCGGGCGGCCGCTTGCTCCTCGCGGAGCCGATGGCGCAAACGCCCGGCGCCGAACCGGTAGGGGACGCCTATTTCGGCTTCTACCTGCTCGCCATGGGGCAAGGCCGGCCACGGACGGAGGCGGCGCTGCGCGGCCTGCTGCGGGACGCCGGCTTCAGCACGGTCCGTGCCTTGACGACGCGGACGCCGCTGCTGGTGCGTATGTTGGCAGCAAGTGTAAATGAGAATTGACACCAGGTAATGTCAGTTTAACATGACATACAGCGGGATGCAGCCCATCGCGCCGGGGAGCAGAATGGACACACTGGCCGTCGTACTGAGTGCGCCCGAGGAGTTGGAGCTGCGTCGCCTGGCGCTTTCCGAGCCGGGTGACGGCGACGTGGTGGTGGACATCGCCTGGAGCGGCATCAGCGCCGGCACCGAGCGCCTGCTTTGGTCCGGCAGGATGCCGCCGTTTCCCGGCATGGGATACCCGCTCGTGCCGGGCTACGAATCGGTGGGGCGCATCGTTCTGGCCGGACCCGACTCTGGCAGGGAGATCGGGCAGTTGGTGTTCGTGCCCGGCGCACGCTGCTTCGGCCCGGTGCACGGCCTGTTCGGCGGCGCGGCCCGCCGCGTGGTGGTGCCGGGCGCCCGCGTCACCCCGATCGACGACGCGCTCGGCCGCCACGGAGTGCTGCTGGCGCTGGCCGCGACCGCCCGCCACGCCATGGCCGACGGCGCCGTGCCCGAATTGATCGTCGGCCACGGCGTGCTGGGCCGGGTGCTGGCCCGCTTGGCCGTGCTCGCCGGTGGATCGCCCACCGTATGGGAGCGCGACCCGGCGCGTCACGGCGGCGCGGAAGGCTACCCGGTGATCGATCCCGCTTCGGACCTCCGCCGCGATTACGCCGCCATCTACGACGTGAGCGGCGACCCGGCGGTGCTCGACGCGCTGATTGCCCGGCTGCGGCCCGGCGGCGAGGTCGTGCTTGCCGGGTTCTACAGCGAGCCGCTGCGTTTCGCCTTCCCGCCCGCCTTCATGCGCGAGGCCCGCATCCGCGTCGCCGCGCAATGGCAGGCTGCCGACTTGGCCGCCGTCAACGCGCTGGCCGCCTCGGGTCTGCTCTCCCTCGGTGGCCTGATCACCCACGCGGAGGCTGCCGGCAACGCCCCGACGGCCTACCGCACCGCTTTCGACGATCCGGCGTGCCTGAAGATGGTCCTCGATTGGAGACACTGCGCATGAATGCAACCGTGACCGACTCCCGTCCGGACCCGTCGGGCATGACGGCCGTGCTGCGACAGGAGGCGGCGCACGAGCCCGATCCGGTCAGCACCGCGCCCGTCACCAAGCAGACGCAGGTGATCGCGATCTACGGCAAGGGCGGCATCGGCAAAAGCTTCACCCTCGCCAACCTCAGCTACATGATGGCGCAGCAGGGCAAGCGCGTGCTGCTGATCGGCTGCGACCCGAAGAGCGACACGACCTCCCTGCTGTTCGGCGGCCGGGCCTGCCCGACCATCATCGAGACGTCCTCCAGGAAGAAGGCCGCGGGAGAGAAGGTCACGATCTCGGACGTGTGCTTCATCCGTGACGGCGTGTTCGCGATGGAGTTAGGCGGCCCAGAAGTCGGCCGCGGCTGCGGCGGCCGCGGCATCATCCACGGCTTCGAGTTGCTGGAGAAGCTGGGCTTCCACGACTGGGGTTTCGACTACGTGCTGCTGGACTTCCTGGGCGACGTGGTGTGCGGCGGCTTCGGCCTGCCGATCGCGCGGGACATGTGCCAGAAGGTGATCGTGGTCGGCTCCAACGACCTGCAATCGCTCTACGTCGCCAACAACGTCTGCTCGGCGGTGGACTACTTCCGCAAGATGGGCGGCAACGTCGGCGTCGCCGGTCTGGTGATCAACAAGGATGACGGCACCGGCGAGGCGCAGGCCTTCGCCGCCGCGGTCGGCATTCCCGTGCTGTCCGCCATTCCCGCCAACGAGGACATCCGCCGCAAGAGCGCCAACTACGAGATCGTCGGCGTGCCCGGCGGTCCCTGGGCCGCCATGTTCGAGGAGCTGGCGCAGCAGGTCGCCGTTGCGCCGCCGGTGCGGCCCACGCCGCTCAGCCACGACGCGCTGCTCGGCTTGTTCAAGGGCGAGGCGGTCGGCCGCGGCGTCGTGCTGCAGCCGGCCACCGAGGCGGATATGTGCGGCATGGCCGCCGTTGCCCGCCCGTCGCTCGAAGTCGTCTACGAGGGCGCGTGAGCGTGGACGGCAGCATCCTTCCGCAGGCCGAGGGCGGCTGCCACGGCGGGCGGAAGACGCTGGAAGACGCGGCGCGCGCGGCCGGCAAGACGGCGGTGATGGACCGGCTGATGGCCGACTACCCGCGCGGGCCGCACGACCAGCCGCAGTCCATGTGCCCGGCCTTCGGCGCGCTGCGGGTCGGCCTGCGGATGCGGCGCACCGCGACCATCCTGTCCGGTTCCGCCTGCTGCGTGTACGGGCTGACCTTCACGTCGCACTTCTACGGCGCCCGGCGCAGCGTCGGCTACGTGCCGTTCAACAGCGAGACGCTGGTGCGCGGCCAGTTGTTCGAGGATATCCGGGACGCGGTGTACCAGACGGCCAAGCCCGGCGACTACGACGCGGTCGTGGTGATCAACCTGTGCGTGCCCACCGCGTCCGGCGTGCCGCTGGACCGGCTGCCCAAGCAGATCGACGGCGTGCGCGTCATCGGCATCGACGTGCCCGGCTTCGGGGTGCCCACCCACGCGGAGGCGAAGGACGTGCTGGCCGGCGCCATGCTGCGCTACGCCCGCACCGAGGCCGAGGCCGGCCCGGTCGCGCGTCCGGGCCAGGTGCAGTCGCTGCCGACGGTGGCGCTGATCGGCGAGCTGTTTCCCGCCGACCCGCCGGGCGTGGGCGCGCTGCTGGCGCCGATGGGCCTGGGCGTGGCGCCGCAAACCCCGGCCCGCGAGTGGCGGGACCTGTACGCGGCGCTGGACTGCCGGGTCGCCGCCGCGGTGCACCCGTTCTACACCGCGTCCGTCCGTGAGTTCCGCGCCGCCGGCCGGCCGGTGGTCGGCTCCGGCCCGGTAGGGGTGGAAGGCACGGCCGCCTGGCTCGAAGCGGTCGGGCGTGCGGCGAACGTGCCGGAAGCCGCGATCGACGCGGCCAAGGCGCGCGCGCTGCCCGCGATCCGCGCCGCGCTGGACGCGAACCCGATCACCGGCCGCATCACGGTATCCGGCTACGAGGGGTCCGAATTGCTGGTGGCGCGGCTGCTGATCGAGGCGGGCGCCGAGGTGCCGTATGTCGGCACGGCCTGCCCCCGCACCGAATGGGCCGAGGCGGACCGGGACTGGCTGGTCGCGCACGGCGCCCACGTGCAGTTCCGCGCCAGCCTGGAGCAGGACATGGCGGCCATGCTGGACGTGCGGCCGGACCTGGCCGCCGGCACCACGCCGCTGGTGCAGAAGGCCAAGGAGCTGGGCATCCCGGCGCTGTACTTCACCAACATGGTGTCCGCCCGCCCGCTGTTCGGCGCGGCCGGCGCCGGCTCGCTGGCCGGCATCGTCGGCGCGCAAAAGAGGGGAGCCCCGCGTTTCGCCCGCATGGTGGAGTTCTTCGAGGGGGCTGGCACCGGCCCGGCTGCCGGCTACGGCTGGATCGGCAAGCCGGTGGAGCCGGCAGGCTTCCGCGAGCGTGCCCGGCGGCAGCGCGAGGCGAAGGCCCGCGCCACCGAGGCGGTCGGGAGCTAAGGCCGTGCTGGTGCTGGACCATGACCGGGCGGGCGGGTACTGGGGCGCGGTTTACGCCTTCACCGCCATCCGCGGCCTGCGGGTGGTGATCGACGGCCCGGTCGGCTGCGAGAACCTGCCGGTGACGGCCGTGCTGCACTACACGGACGGCCTCCCGCCGCACGAGCTGCCGATCGTGGTGACGGGGCTGAACGAGGAGTCGCTATCCATGCACGGCACGGAAGGCGCGCTGCGCCGGGCCGCGGCCACGCAGGACCCGGACATGCCCGCGGTGGTGGTCACTGGCAGCATCGCCGAGATGATCGGCGGCGGGGTGACCCCGGAAGGCAGCAACCTGCTGCGCTTCGTTCCGCGCACCATCGACGAGGACCAGTGGCAGGCCGCCGACCGGGCGATCTACTGGCTGTGGAGCGAGTTCGGCGCCAAGAAGGCGAAGCCTAAGCCGCGCGTGCGCCGCGAGGGCCAGGCGCCGCGGGTCAACATCATCGGCCCGATCTACGGCACCTTCAACATGCCGTCCGACCTGGCGGAGGTGCGCCGGCTGGTCGAAGGCATCGGCTGCGAGATCAACCTCGTCTTCCCGCTCGGCTCGCACATCGAGGACGTCACGAAGCTGCCGGACGCGGACGTGAACATCTGCATGTACCGCGAGTTCGGCCGCGGGCTGTGCGAGGAGCTGGACCGGCCCTACCTGCAAGCGCCGATCGGCCTGTTCGCCACCACCAACTTCCTCCGCAAGCTCGGCGAGCTGACCGGGCTGGACCCGGAGCCGTTCATCGAGCGCGAGAAGCACACCACGATCAAGCCGGTGTGGGATCTGTGGCGCAGCGTCACCCAGGACTTCTTCGCCACCGCGTCCTTCGCCGTGGTCGCGACCGAGACCTACACGCGCGGCCTGGTCAACTTCTTCGAAGGCGAGTTGGGCCTGCCGTGCACCTTCCAGTTCAGCCGCACCGCCGGAACCAAGCCGGACAACGCGGCGGTGCGCGAGGCGCTGCGCAGCAAGCCGCCGCTGGTGCTGTACGGCTCCTACAACGAGCGGATGTACGCGGCCGAGCTTGGAAGCCGCTGCATGTACATCCCGGCTTCCTTCCCGGGCGCAGTCATCCGGCGCAGCACCGGGACGCCGTTCATGGGCTACGCCGGCGCAACCTACCTGGTGCAGGAGTACTGCAATTCCCTGTTCGACGCGCTGTTCCACATCCTGCCGCTCGGCACGGACATGGACCGTGCCGAAGCCACGCCCACCCGCGCCGAGGCGTGGAACGCCGATCCCTGGGACGACGACGCCCTGCAAGCCTTGGATGACTACGTCGCGTCCGAGCCGTTCCTGCTTCGCATCTCCGCCGCCAAGACCCTGCGCGACCGGGTCGAGCGCGACGCCCGTTCGGCGCGCGAAGGCCGCGTCACCTCTGATCGCGTCATGCAATCGCTCGCAGCACTCGGGCGGGCCGCATGATCGCCAACGCAACACGACCGTCCGGCTTTGCCGGCGTCGGTTCCCTGCCGCGCGGGACAGGCGCGGCGCATAACAGTACCTGGAGGTAGCCTGTCGATGTCCGACCACACTGCCCGAACCGGATCAACGTCGGGGCTTACCGACGGCGAAGCCCGGGAGTTCCATGGCATCTTCGTCACGAGCTTCATCGCTTTCACGACGATCGCCATCATCGCCCATATCCTGGTGTGGTTCTGGCGCCCGTGGCTGCCGGGGCCGAACGGCTACCAGACCGGCCTGCTGGATGGCCTGCCCTTCATCCATTCCCTGCTGACATAGGAGCACGCCGCCATGTGGCGCATCTGGATGCTGTTCGACCCGCGGCGGGTGCTTGTCTCGCTGTCGGTGTTCCTGTTCGTGCTGGCCCTGCTGATCCACTTCATCCTGCTCAGCACCAGCCGCTTCAACTGGCTGGAAGGCCCGCAGCGTGCGCCGTCCGCCGGCCAGGTATCACCGCTGCCGCAGGCAGCGCCGAGATAGGCTGAATCAAAGGCGGGTGGGACAGCCTAGTCCCGCCCGCCAGCATCGGAGGGTTCGGCCATGTCGATGATGAGTTTCGAGGCCAAGTATCGCGTCCGTGGCGGCACCCTGGTCGGCGGCGACCTGTTCGACTTCTGGATGGGGCCGTTCTACGTCGGCTTCTTCGGCGTCACCACCATCTTCTTCGCCCTGCTGGGCACCTTGCTCATCATCTACGGCGCGGCGATCGGGCCTACCTGGAACATCTGGCAGATCAACATCGCACCGCCGGACATCAAGTATGGCCTGGGCTTCGCGCCGCTGCGGGAAGGCGGGCTATGGCAGGTCATCACCATCTGCGCGATCGGCGCCTTCGTGTCCTGGGCGCTGCGGCAGGTCGAGATCGCCCGCAAGCTCGGCATGGGCTACCATGTCCCGTTCGCCTTCAGCGTCGCCATCTTCGCCTACGTGGCGCTGGTGGTGATCCGCCCCGTGCTTCTCGGCGCGTGGGGATTCGGTTTCCCCTACGGCATTCTCAGTCACCTCGATTGGGTGTCGAACACCGGCTACCAGTACCTGCATTTCCACTACAACCCGGCGCACATGCTCGCGGTCACGTTCTTCTTCACGACGACGCTGGCGCTGTCAATGCATGGCGGGCTGGTGCTGTCCGCCGCCAACCCGCCCAAAGGCACGCCGGTCAAGACGGCGGAGCACGAGAACACGTTCTTCCGCGACACCATCGGCTGGTCGATCGGCACGCTCGGCGTGCATCGCCTGGGCCTGTTCCTGGCGCTGTCGGCTGGGTTCTGGAGCGCCGTGTGCATCATCATCAGCGGCCCGTTCTGGACCCGCGGCTGGCCGGAATGGTGGGGATGGTGGCTGAACCTGCCGATCTGGAAATAACAAGAACAAGGGGAGAGTCCCAAGATGGCCGAATACCAGAACCTCTTCACCCGCGTGCAGGTGCGTGGCCCCGCCTATGCCGGCGTGCCGATCACGTCCAGCTCGTGGACCCGCTCGGGCAAGCCGTTCTTCATCCACACCTTCGGCGTGTTCGGGGACGCGCAGGTGGGGCCGCTCTACCTGGGCATCACCGGCGTCGCCTCGCTGATCTGCGGCTTCGTCGCGTTCGAGATCATCGGCCTCAACATGTGGGCTTCGGTGAACTGGGACCCGGTCCAGTTCATCCGTCAGTTGGCCTGGCTGGCGCTGGAGCCTCCCGCGCCGGGCTACGGCTTGCGCTTCCCGCCGCTGGCGGAGGGTGGCTGGTGGCTGGTGGCCGGGTTCTTCCTGACGGCGTCCATCCTGCTGTGGTGGACCCGGGTTTACCGCCGGGCGAGGGCGCTCGGCATGGGCACCCACGTCGCCTGGGCCTTCGCGGCGGCGATTTGGCTGTACCTGGTGCTGGGCTTCATCCGGCCCCTGCTGATGGGCAGTTGGGCGGAGGCGGTGCCGTTCGGCATCTTCCCGCACCTGGACTGGACCGCCTCGTTCTCGCTCCGATACGGCAACCTGTTCTACAACCCGTTCCACATGCTCTCCATCGTGTTCCTCTACGGGTCCACCCTGCTGTTCGCGATGCACGGCGCCACCGTGCTGGCGATCAGCCGCTACGGCGGCGAGCGGGAGCTGGAGCAGATCATCGACCGCGGCACGGCATTCGAGCGCGGCTCGCTGTTCTGGCGCTGGACCATGGGATTCTGCGCCAGCGCGGAGAGCATCCATCGCTGGGCGTGGTGGTTCGCCGTGCTCTGCCCGCTGTGCGGCGGCATCGGCATCCTGCTGACGGGCACGGTGGTGGACAACTGGTACCTGTGGGGCGTCAAGCACGGCATCGCGCCGCCCTACCCGCCGATGTGGGGCACCGTTGCTGACCCGGCGCTCACCGCGGGGGCGCCGCAATGATCCCCGGGATGCGCGGCGGCCTGGTGCTGGTCGGCACCGCCGCGGCGGTGCTGCTCACCCTGGTGATGCTGTTCCGCTTCCAGCTCCCGCCGGTGACGGAGGTGCAGCGGGGCTTTCGCGGCACGGCTATGGTGGAGAACTACCATCCCGCCGACATCGCCGCCTACGTGGAGGCGAACAAGGTGCCGGTTTCCTTGCCGCCGTTGCCGCCGGTGGGGGCCAAGGCAGGCGCGGCATACAAGAACGTGCAGGTGCTGGGTGACCTCAGCGTCGGGCAGTTCACCCGGCTGATGGTGTCCATCACCACTTGGGTGGCGCCCAAGCAGGGCTGCGCCTATTGCCACAACACCGCCAACATGGCCGATGACGGGCTGTACACCAAGGTCGTCGCCCGGCGCATGATCCAGATGGTGCAGCACGTCAACGCTGACTACCAGCCGCACGTCGCCCAGACCGGGGTCACCTGCTACACCTGCCACCGCGGCAATCCGGTGCCGTCGCAGATCTGGTTCAAGGACCCTGGCCCGCCCCATGCCGGCGGCATAGCCACCACCGGCGTGGGCAAGAACATCGCGTCCGGTTCGGTGGGCGACTCGTCCCTGCCTTACGACCCGTTCACGCCGTTCCTGGAAGGCGACGACTCGATCCGGGTGCAGTCGATCGTGGCGCTGCCCGGCACGGACCGGCAGTCGATCAAGCAGACCGACTGGACGTACGCGCTGATGATCCACTTCTCGCAGTCGCTGGGCGTGAACTGCACCTACTGCCACAACAGCCGGGCGTTCGGGGACTGGTCGCAGAGCACTCCGCAGCGGGTGGTGGCGTGGCACGGCATCCGGATGGTGCGAGACCTGAACGACAACTACCTCGACACCCTGCACGACGTGTTCCCGGCCGGCCGCCTTGGGCCGACCGGGGACTCGCCCAAGGTGAACTGCGCCACCTGCCACCAGGGCGTGTTCAAGCCGTTGCTGGGCGTGAGCATGGTGGCGACGTTCCCGGAACTGAAAGGCCCGCTGCCGCCCTACGTGCGCCCGGTCAGCGCTCCGGCGCCGGCTCACTCGCAGTCCCCGGGTGTTCCGGCCGAGCCGCCCGCCTCGGAATCGCCCGCAGGAGCGCCGCCGAAGTCGGACGCGCCCACCGCTCCGCTCTGACGGCAGGGTCGACGTGAAGGGGCACGGCCGGGCGGCCGCGCCCCTTTCGCGTTGCACAGCCGGGTAGCGGGGCCGTTCGGGCGATGCTATGCAGCCGCTTGGATTGTAATTCGCCGGGGCTTGCCAACCTCCCAGTTCGGCCAGTCAGGGCCAGACTTGCGGGAGCTGCGTTCTCAATGGACAGCATGGAGATCAACAAGGCGGCGGCGGCCGTGCTGACGGCCGGCATCGCCTTCATGGTCGCGGGTATCGTGAGCGACAAGTTGGTGCATCCGCACCGCTTGCAGACCAGTGCCATCAAGATTGACGTGCCGAGCGAGACGGGCGCGCCTGCGCCCGCCCCGGTCACGGCTGACCCGCCCGTCGCGCTGCTGCTTGTCTCCGCCGACCCGGCTACGGGCGAGCAACTGGTCAAGCAGCAGGGCTGCATCGCCTGCCACAGCTTCAACGAGGGCGGCAAAGCCGGCATCGGCCCGAACCTCTACGGCGTGGTCGGCGCCGCGCACGGGCACATGGCCGGCTACGAGTACTCCTCCGCGCTGAAGGCGAAGGCGGGACCCTGGACCTATGACGAGCTATATGAGTGGCTGAAGAAGCCGAGCGCCTACGCGCCAGGCACCAAGATGAGCTATGCCGGCCTGGCGGACCCGAAGAAGCGGGCAGACATCATCGATTACCTGCACACCCTGGCCGCGCAGCCGGAGGCGCTGCCGCCGCCGCCGCCGCCCGGCACCACCACGCCGGCGACCCCGGCCGCGCTGACCACCCCCGCCGCGCCACCCGGGACACCCGCGGCGACGCCGATCGCCGACCGGCTGGCCGCCGCGGACCCGCATGCCGGCCAGGCCGATACCCTGAAGCTCGGCTGCATCGCCTGCCATAGCTTCAACGAGGGCGGCAAGGCGGGGCTCGGCCCGAACCTCTACGGCGTGGTCGGCGGCCCGCACGCGCACATGGTCGGCTACGAGTATTCCAACGCCCTCAAGGCGCACCAGGGGCCCTGGACCTACGAGGAACTGGACAAGTGGCTGACCAACCCGGCGAAATACGCGCCCGGGACCAAGATGACTTTCGCTGGCATCCCAAACCCGGCTGTTCGCGCCGACGTCATCGACTACCTGCACACGCTCGCGGCCAGCCCGGAGCCGTTGCCCGAGGGCGGCGGCGGGTCACCCGCCCCAGTGCTGGCTCCGTCCGGACCCGCGCCCGCAGCCCCCGCCAGCGACGTCCCAGGGCCGAAGTAGCAGCTCAAAGCAGCAACGATGGGCGGCGCCGGAGTTGTCCGGCGCCGCCCATCGCCCGTTCAGGACTCCTTCGGTGCGTAGGCGACGCACCAGCCTTCGGGGTTGATGGTTCCGGCCACGATCTTGCAGGCGTTCGGGTCCACCCAGTTGACGCAGATGTTGCATTTGGCCCCGTCCTTGGGCACGTTTTGGTATTGGACCAGAGCCTGCTCGATCTTGTCTTGCGCCTGAGCCTGATGGGCGGCCAGCCCCGCCGCCCCACTTGTCAGCAACGCCAGCCCGCCTTTGAAGACCGACCGTCTGGATGCCTGACCGTTCTCGAACATCGCTCATTCCCTTTTGGTTATGACCGGAAACGTTTCCTCGCCGTCCGGTTCACGCCGCCCATTGCAGGCTCAACTCCGACCATACCGTGGATAGCGCCGCAACCAAATGACCGATGTCAGCCTCGGTATGGAGCGGCGAGGGCGTGATGCGGAGCCGCTCGGTCCCGCGCGGCACCGTGGGATAGTTGATTGGCTGGACGTAAACGCCGTGCTCGTCCAGCAACCGGTCGCTGACCAGCTTGCAGAGCTGCGCGTTGCCGACCATCACTGGCACGATGTGGCTCGGGTTGCGGTAGTGCGGCACGCCCGCCGTGTCCAGCGCCGCCCGCAGTTGCGCCACCCGAAGCCGCTGCACCTGGCGCTCCGCGTCGCTGGTCTTGAGGTGGCGGATGCTCGCCAGCGCCCCGGCGGCCACGGCCGGCGGCAGGGCGGTGGTGAAGATGAAGCCGGACGCGAAGCTGCGGATGAAGTCGCACAGCGCCGCGGAGGCCGCGATGTAGCCGCCGACCACGCCGTAGCCCTTGGCCAGCGTGCCTTCCATCACGGTCAGCCGGCCCATCAGCCCGTCCCGCTCCGCGACGCCGCCGCCGCGTGGCCCGTACAATCCCACGGCATGCACCTCGTCGAGGTAGGTCATGGCGCCATGCCGGTCCGCGACGTCGCAAATCTCGGCGATCGGCGCCATGTCGCCTTCCATGGAATAGACCGACTCGAACGCGACCAGCTTCGGCGTGTCGTGCGGCAGGGTTTGCAGCTTCCGGTCGAGGTCGCCGGGGTCGTTGTGCTTGAAGATCATCGTCGGCGCGCGGCTATGGCGGATGCCCTCGATCATGGAGGCGTGGTTGCCCGCGTCCGACAGCACGACGCATCCCGGCAAACGGGACGCCAGGGTGCTGAGCGCGGCCCAGTTCGACATGTACCCCGACTGGAACAGCAGCGCCGACTCGGTCGCGTGCAGGTCGGCCAGCTCTTTCTCCAGCAGGACGTGGTAGTGGTTCGTGCCGGCGATGTTGCGCGTCCCCCCGGCCCCGGCGCCGCAACTGTCCAGCGCCTCGTGCATCGCGGCGACCACGGCCGGGTGCTGCCCCATGCCGAGATAGTCGTTGGAGCACCAGACGGTGACGTCGGCGTCGCCGCGCCCGTGCAGGTGCGTCGCGCGCGGGAAGCTGCCCGCGCGCCGTTGCAGCTCGGCGAACACGCGGTAGTTGCCGTCGAGGCGCAAGCCGTCGATCTGCTGGCGGAAGAAATGCTCGTAGTTCATCGCGTTGTTTCCCCCGTTCGTATCAAGGTGCGGCGGCCTCGGCCGCCAGGTGCAAGCGCGCCGGCGTCCGGCTTGGACGGCGCGAGGCGACCGCCCAGTTCCAGAGCCGCGCGAACGGCAGCGGCAACACCAGGAACCAGTGCTCCAGCACGGCAAGCGTCACGAGCGTGACGACAAAGGTCAGTCCCGCCGCGTTGACCGGCGTAACGCCGGGCGCCGACAGCCGCCGTACCAGGATGTCCACCAGCACGGTCCCACCGGTGACGCAGAACGGGAACAGCGCGTTCATTGGCCGGCACGTCATGTAGCTGCCCAGGAATGCAAGGTGCGGCGGAACGAATTGCTCGTACAGGTTCCGCACGCCCAGGAACACGTTCAGCTTGGCGCTCTGCCGCCCGCCCCACAGCGCCATGAAGGTCCACATGCCGACCTGGTTCGGCGCCCCCCAAGTGGCCGCCAGCACCAGGCCGGCCGTCAGCAGGATGGCGAGTTCGTGGTACAGGCAGGCCGCCACGCCGAAACCGAAGCGGCGCCAGCCCCGGGCGCCGGGCGGGCAGGCCGTGCGGCGCGGGCCGGTCACGTAGCCCATGAAGAAGCTCATCTCGTGCCAGCCCCAGACGAGCAGGCCGCAGGTGAACGCCACGTAGGCGCCGGCGGGCGAGGTGTCGGCATGGCCGGCCCAGAGCTGCCAGAGCGACGCCGCGGCGACCGCGGACCCGGCCAGCATGCTCCACCGGAACGTCCGGCGCGGCAGGTTGTCCAGCAGGATGATCAGCCCGGTGCTGAACCACCAGACGAACAGCGCATACCCCGCAGGCAGGACGGAGGGCGGCACCCTACCAGGCCGGGCTGAGCCGCACCGTCTGCGGCGTGTCGTTGTTGATCACGGGCTGCACGAACAGCCGGGCGAACGCCACGGCGGCGGCCCCGGTCAGGCCCAGGTTCCTGACGCGGCCGATCAGCCCGCCCTGCGCCCGTGCCCGGCCCTTGGCGACCGTGATCCGGCGCAGCCGTTCCAGCCCGGCGGCGAAGGCCGGGTTGTCCAGGTCAAGCGAGACCGGGAAGACTTGGCGGCAGATCTCGGTGGTGATGCGGAACACCGTGAAGTCGTACTCCGTAGGGTCCACCCCCAGGGCCGCATGGAATACCGGCCGGGCGTGATCCCGCACGTACATGGTGGCGAAAACCGCCAGCAGGAAGAAGCGGATCCACAGCCGGTTCGTGCCCTGCAACACCTTCGGGTCCGCCCGCATCAGCAGGGCGAACGCTTCGCCGTGGCGGAACTCGTCGGCGCACCACTTCTCGAACCAGCGGAAGATAGGGTGGAACTGCCGCTCGGGGTGCCGCTCCAGGTGGCGGAAGATGGTGATGTAGCGGGCGTAGCCGATCTTCTCGCTCAGGTAGGTGGCGTAGAACACGAACTTCGGCCGGAAATAGGTGTATTTCTTCGCGCGGGTCAGGAAGCTCAGGTCCACGCCGACGCCGAAATCCTTCAGCGTGTCGTTGATGAACCCGGCATGCCGCGCCTCGTCCCGCGTCATGAAGGTGAACAGGTCCCGGATATCGCCGTCCTTGATGCGCTTCTTGATCTCGGCATACAGCACGCAGCCGGAGAACTCGGCCGTGACGGAGGAGACGAGGAACTCCAGGAACTCCGCCCGCAAGTCCGGCGGCAGGGCGGACAGGTCCAGGTCGAACTCGGCGTTGCGCTTGAAGTGGTCCCGGTTCGTGTCGGCGCGCAGCTCGGCGATCAGGCTGTCCCATTCCCCGCGCACGCGGCTGACGTCGATGCGGCCCATCGCCTCGAAATCCGTCGTGTAGAAGCGCGGGCTGAGCACCGTATCCTGCTGCGCCAGGCGCGTGCTCTCGTTCGGTGTGCGCACCGCAGGCGGTGCCAGCGTTTCGGCGTTCATGGCGTCTCCTTCGGCAGGAAGCCGACCTCGTAGAGCTCGGTCAGCTCGAACATGGCAGTCACCCCGGTCCACCAGCGCGCGACCGGGCCGGCGCGAGTGACGGTGGCCGGGCATTGGCACTGGATATGGTCGCCGAAGCTGATGCCCGCCGGCGCCCCGTGCACGACCACGACGTCCCCCGGCCGGATGTCGATGCCGTCGGGCACGGCGTGGGCGTGGAAGCTGCTCGGCGTTTGCTCGATGTCCACGTCGCAGCGCACGGAAACCGTGCGGCGGGCGAGCGGCCACATCACGCGCCGCGTCCGAGCGGCAGGAAGCGGGCGAACGTCCCGGCGTTGGTGGCGCCGAACGCTTCCAGCTCCACGTGGCGGCCGGTCGCCGGGTCGTCCAGGGTCAGCCGGCCGTCACGCCAGGCGGACAGGCGGAACGGAGCGGCGCCGCCCAGGCCCTCGCTGTGCCGGGTGCGGGCCATGCCGCGGAGCGTGCCGCGCAGGAAGCCGTTCTCGCCGGTGACGACCTGGAACGGGGTGGAAGCGGACCCGTCGAACACCAGCACGGCGCCGTCCGCCCGGTCCTCGAACCGCAAGTCCCTCGTGGCGACGGCCGTGCCATCCGCCGGCGGCGCTCCGGCCCCGTGCACCGTCGCCGCGGCCGTCACCGCCAGCCCGGCCGCGGCGAACAAGCCCAGCACGAGCGGGCGTGGGAACACGGTGCTTCGGTCGGTCGGCATCGCCATGCTCGGTTTCCTCTCCTGCAAAACCGCCCGCTCAGGTTGACGCGGCCACCTGGGGGCGTGTTGCCCCGATCGTGCCGGTCTGGTCCTGCTCCTGCAACTGCCCAATTGTCGGAACTGGCGTGCCAGCGGCGGCTGCCAAGGCGCGGGACAGCACCTGCGCCACCTTTCCCGCATCCGGCAGGGCACGCAGCATCGGCTCCGGCTGCCTCAGTTGCCAAGGCCGGGCATGCGGCCAGAGCAGCAGGTAGGCGAGCTTGTCGCCCTCGGCCAACTGCAACGCGATGTCGCCGGAGCCGTCGCGTGCCGGCCGGAACCCGGCGCCGTTGATGCGCGCGAAGGGCAGGTTGATCGTCATCGGCAGCGCCACGCCCATGCGGATGACCACCCGCTTGCTCGTCACGGTGTAGCTGGTCGCCCGCCCCGTGGCCCAGGCATACAGCGCGATCAGCGCGAGCGGGACGACCGCCAGCGCCGCCAGCCGCCCGGTGGACAGCGCCACGTCGCCCGGCGCCATGCCGCCGTGGAGATCGGTCGCGGCGACCCAGGCCAGGATGGCGCCGAAATAGGCGGCCAGCAGCCGCAGGTGGAACGCGCGGCGCGCCAGCGCGCGCCACTCCGGCTTGCCCTGCCACAGCAGGCGCTCGCCGTCTGGCAGCCGTTCCGGCAGGCTTGCAACCGGGGCGCTCACAGGATCGGGTCCGCGCGGCCGGGCCGGGCATAGAACAAGCCGCCGCCGTAATAGGCCATGACGCGCTCCTCCTCCAACATGGTGACCGTGTCCGGCTTCGCGGTGGCCGGCACGTTGGCGAACTGGTGGCCCAGGATGGCGAACACGCTGATGCGGCGCTGCTTGGGCTTGATCTGCAGGAAGTTCATCGGCAGCAGCACCCGCTTGCCGCCCGCCAGCAGTTCCACCTCCACGTAGCGGATCACCGTCTCGGACCGGTCAACCCAGGCGTCCACCACGGTGCCCGCCTGCACGCGGTCCGCGCCGAACACCGCCATGCCGATCACGTCCGGGTCCTCCCAGGCGAGGAAGAACTCGGGCACCGAGCGCAGCGGCACGATCTTGGGCAGGTTGTCGTCGAACGTGTAGTCGGGAAAGTCCGCCCGGCGTTGCGCGTAGGCGCCCGGCCCCATGCCGGCGAGCATCGGGTCGCCCACCGGTATCAGCGGCGCGCCGGGCATCGCGGTCGCCGGCAGGGCGTTCACCACGTCGGGCGCTTCCGGACGCGGCGCGTACAGCGGGCCGTGCTGGGTCAGGAACGCCTTGGGGGGCGGGATCGGCGGGAAGCCCTGCACCGTGACCCGCGCCGAGCGGTCGGAGATCAGCGGGTAGCCTTCCCGCTTGTCTTCCCGGTGCAGGTAATAGACCAGGCCGGCGAAGAACAGCCAGAACGCGTAGAGCGCCAACTGGGCAACGTCGATGTATCCGGTGATGGCGCCTGTTTGCATGACAGCCTCCTCAGGAACGCACGGGAACGCAAGACAAGGCATGCGGCCGCCCGGCGACGCTCGCGAGCGGGCCGATGGCGACCAGGGTGCCGAACAGCAGCGCGATCTCGATCGCGTACACCGCCACGTAGCCGGTGGCGGGAACGGCCAGCGTGGGGCCGAGCTTGCCCGCCTGCGCCAGCGCGGCCACCCCGTCGCGGATCAGCCCGCCGGCGGCAACCGCGGTTCCGGCCGCCGAGGCCTGCACCGCCCCCCAGATGCCGAGCGTGAGGCCCACCTGGCCCAGCGGCGCCATGGCCATCGCCGCCGTCAGCGTGCAGTGCGCGAACAGCCCGGCCCCCAGCCCGATCAGCACCACGCCCGCGGCGAACATCGCCGGGCTGTCGAACGGCGCCGCGAACACCAGCGCGCTGAACGCCAGCAGCCCTGCCAGCGCGCCGGTGCCGGCCAGCCGGTACGGGTCCGCCCCGCGGCCCAGCAGCCGCGCCGCGGTGGCGAAGCCGACCAGGCCGCCCATCGCCAGCAGTGCCGTCATGCCGGTGGTGACGCCCACGGGCAGGCCCAGCACGTGGCCGCCATACGGCTCCAGCAGCACGTCCTGCATGGAGAAGGCGACGGTGCCGAAGCCCAGCGCCACCAGCCGCCGCCGGGCTTGCGCCCCGCCATTGAAGGCGCGCCAGGTTTGCAGGAAGGAGGGCGTGGCGCGGTCCGGCCGGGTGCGGGCGGGGTCCCGCGGCTCCTGCTTCCACAGCGCGATGGCGTTCAGCACCATCGTCGCCAAGCCGGCGCCCTGCACCACCTGGATCAGCCGCACTTCCGAGAAGTGCGACAGGAGGACGCCGAACAGCAGCGCGCTGGCCAGCATGCCCACCAGCAGCATCATGCACAGCAGGGCCACGACCTTGGGGTGCTGCTCCGGCGGCGACAGGTCGGTGGCCAGCGCCAGGCCAACGGTTTGCGTGGTGTGCAGCCCGGCGCCCACCATCAGGAAGGCGAGCCCGGCGGCGGCCTGCCCGATCAGGATCGGGCCGTGCGTGTCGCCGGACAGGATCAGCAGCGCGAACGGCATGATCGCCAACCCGCCGAACTGCACCATCGTGCCCAGCCACAGGTACGGCACCCGCCGCCATCCCAGCACGGAGCGGTGGGTGTCCGAGCGGAACCCCACCACCGCGCGGAACGGCGCGAACACCAGCGGCAGGGCGATCATCAGCGCCACCAGCCAGGCCGGCACGCCCAGCTCCACGATCATCACCCGGTTGAGCGTGCCGATGATCAGCACCACCGCCATGCCCACCGTCACCTGGAACAGCGACAGGCGGAGCAGGCGGGACATCGGCAGCGCGGGGGATGCCGCGTCCGCGAAGGGGAGGAAGGCCGTGCCGACCCGCTCCCACTTGCGGGCGAGCCGGCCGTTGAGGCGAAGCACGGCGCCGCTCATGGGGCGCATGCCAACTCGAAGGACCCTCTTTCCCTGGAAGAAGGCAGGACGAGGGTCCGCGCGCGCACGACAAACGTCCGTCGCATCGGTGCCTCGCCCAAGGCGAGAGGAGGAAGGCGCGGCGGCGATGGGTCGCGCCTCATGCCCGGACCATCTCCTGCGCGCACGAGATGTAGAACCCGCTGCTCACCCGCTCCGTCCGGCCGGCGCGCCAGTCCGCCAGGGCGGGGTCTGCGGCCAGCAGCCGCCGGATCGCCGCGCCGGCAACCGGCTCGATCGCCGGCGCGCGGTCGCCGCGAGGGAACAGCCGGCCTGCTGTGTGCATCGCCCACAGCAGGGACGTGCGCGGCGCGAAGGTGAACAGCACGGAGCCGGTGGCCTGCGCGGCCAGCCCCGCCACCACCCGCGCCATGTCGGGCGCGCGGTAATGGATCAGCGAGTCCATCCCCACGACGTGATCGAACGTGCCGAGCGCCGGGTCGAGCATGTCGCCCACCCGGAACTCCACGGGCAGCCCTGCCGGCAGCCGCTCCCGCGCCAGCCCGACCAGCGTGGCGGACAGGTCGATCGCGACCACCTCCGCCCCCCGCTTGGCCGCCTCCACCGCCAGCGCGCCGGTGCCGCAGCCGGCGTCCAGGATGCGGCGGCCGTGCAGGTCGTCCGGCAGCCAGGCCAGCAGGGCCGCCCGCATCCGGTCCCGCCCCGCGCGGACGGTGGCGCGGATGCCGCTGACCGGCGCGTCGGACGTCAGGCGGGACCATGCTTCGGCCGCGGTGCGGTCGAAATAGGTCTCCAACTGGCCGCGGCGGGCAAGGTAGGTCGCCGTCGTCATCAATCGTACCCCAGCAGGTCGAAGATGTCCCGGTCGCGCAGCGGCTGGCCGGTCAGCGGCTCCACCCCCGCCCACAGCGACGCGGCCAGGCGAAGGTATTCCAGCTTCACCGCTTCCAGCTCCGGCGAGCTTTCCATCTCGAACAAGGTGGACTTCTTCAGGCGGGAGCGGCGGATCACGTCCAGGTCCGGGAAGTGCGCCAGCGTTTCCAGCCCGGTCGCCTTGTTGTAGCGGTCCACCTGGTCGGTGGCGGCGCTGCGGTTGGCGATCACGCCGCCGAGCCGCACGTTGTAGTTCTTCGCCTTGGCGGCGATCGCCGCGACGATGCGGTTCATCGCGAAGATGCTGTCGAAGTCGTTGGCCGTCACGATCAGCGCCCGGTCCGCGTGCTGCAAGGGCGCCGCGAACCCGCCGCACACCACGTCCCCCAGCACGTCGAAGATGACCACGTCGGTTTCTTCCAGCAGGTGATGCTCCTTCAGCAGCTTCACCGTCTGCCCGACCACGTAGCCGCCGCAGCCCGTGCCCGCCGGCGGGCCGCCCGCTTCCACGCACATCACGCCGTTGTAGCCCTGGTACACGAAGTCCTCGACCCGCAGCTCCTCCGAGTGGAAGTTCACCGTTTCCAGCACGTCGATCACCGTCGGCAGCAACTGCTTGGTGAGGGTGAAGGTGCTGTCGTGCTTGGGGTCGCAGCCGATCTGCAAAACCCGCTTGCCGAGCTTGGAGAACGCCACCGAAAGGTTGGAGGACGTCGTGCTCTTGCCGATGCCGCCCTTGCCGTACACCGCGAACACCTTGGCGGTGCCGATCTTCACCGCCGGGTCGAGCGCCACCTGCACGCTGCCGTCGCCGTCGCCCCGCACGGTCTTGCGGACGGGGTAGGGAAGCGTTGCGCTCATGCGGCCATCTCCACTTGAATGCCTTCCAGCCGGTCCTCGATATCCTCGCCGGCCCGCAGCAGGGCGCTCATCGTGGCGGGGTCCGGGGACCAGTAGCGGCGGTCGGTCGCCTCGATCAGGCGGTTCACGATCTTGGCCGAAGCCTTCGGGTTCAGCAGCGCCAGGCGGTCGCGCATGGCGGCATCCAGCACGTAGGTTTCGGCCAGTTGCTGGTACACCCAGGGCTGCACGTCCCCGGTGGTGGCGGACCAGCCAAGCGTGTTGGTGACGGCGGCGTCGATCTCGCGCACGCCTTCATGGCCGTGCTTCAGCAGCGCCTCGTACCATTTCGGGTTCAGCGCCCGGGTGCGGGTTTCCAGGCTGACCTGCTCGCCCAGCGTCCGCACCGCGCCCGCGCCGCGGGTCTGGTCGCCGATGTACACCGTCGCGGCCACGCCCCGGGCGCGGCGCACGGCGCGGGTGATCCCGCCGAGCGTGTCGAAGTAGTGATCGATGGTGGTGACGCCGAGTTCCACCGAGTCGAGCATCTGGTACGTCACGTCGACGCTGCCGAGGACGTGGTTCAGCAGCGCGGCCTGGCGCTCGGGGCGGCCGGAAACGCCATAGGCGAAGCCTTTGCGGGTGACGTGCGCCTCCGCCAGCTCGTCCTCGTCGTTCCACATGCCGTTGCCGACCATGTAGTTGACGTTGCTGCCGTAGGCGCCGTCCGCGTTGCCGAACACCCGCAGCGCAGCCTGCTCCATCGTGCCGCCGTGCAGGGTGAGGAACTCCAGCGCGTGCTTGCGGACGAAGTTGTCGGACGGCGCCTCGTCGGCGGAGGCGGCCAGCAGCGCGGCTTCCGCCAGCAGCTTGGTTTGCAGCGGCAGCAGGTCGCGGAAGATGCCGGACAGCGTCACCACCACGTCCACCCGGGGGCGGCCGAGCTGCTCCAGCGGCAGCAGGGCGGCGCCGGACAGGCGGCCGTAGCCGTCGAAGCGCGGGGTCGCCCCCATCAGCCAAAGCGCCTGGGCGATCGGGCCGCCCTCGGTCTTGAGGTTGTCGGTGCCCCACAGCACCATGGCCACCGTTTCCGGCAGGCCCTTGCCGTCCGCCCTGTGCCGGGCCAGCAGCCGGTCCGCCTGGCGCGCGCCGTCCTGCACCGCGAAGGCGCTGGGCAGCCGGAACGGGTCGAAGCCGTGCAGGTTGCGCCCGGTCGGCAGGACCTCCGTGGTCCGCAGCAGGTCACCGCCGGGCGCCGGGCGGATGTAGCCGCCGTCCAGCGCATGGAGCATGGCGGGCAGTTCCGAGTCCGTCGCCATCAGCGCATCGAGCCGGGCGCGTTCGGAGGGGTCGGTGATGCCGGCCGCGTCCAGCATCTCGCCCCGCTCGGCGGCGTCGGGCGGCCGCCCGATCACGTGCAGGCCGTTCGGGATCAGCGTGTATTCCAGTTCCAGCAGCGCGGCGCCCAGGCGGTCGATCTCCGCGTCCGGGGCGAGCCAGGCAGGCTCGGCGGCGGCCAGCTCCACCGCAGCGGCCTGCGCCTGCACCAGGGCGGCCAGGTCGTCGCGGTCCGCATCCGGCTCCAGCGCGCGCCAGCGGTCCAGGCTGGACTTCAGCTCCTGCAGGCCACGGTACAGCCCGGCATGCGACACCGGCGGCGTCAGGTAGCTCAGCAGCACCGCGTTCGCCCGCCGCTTGGCGATCATGCCTTCGGACGGGTTGTTGGACGCGTAGAAGTTGAAGTTCGGCAGCGCGCCGATCAGCCGGTCCGGCCAGCACGCGGCGGACAGCCCGGCCTGCTTGCCCGGCATGAACTCCAGCGCGCCGTGGGTGCCGAAATGCAGCACGGCGTGGGCGCCGAAATCCTGCGCGATCCAGCGGTAGAACGCGGCAAAGGCGTGGGTGGGCGCGAAGCCGTGCTCGAACAGCAGCCGCATCGGGTCGCCCTCGTAGCCGAAGGCCGGCTGCAAGCCGACGAACACGTTGCCGAACTGCGCGCCCAGCACGAAGATGCCCGCGCCGTCCGACTGCGCGCGGCCCGGCGCCGCGCCCCAGCTCCGCTCGATCTCCGAAAGCCAGGGCTGGCGGCGGACATGCTCCTCCGCGGGGATGCGGGCGGCAACGTTGGCTTCCGTGCCATGGCGTTCGGCGTTGCCCGCCAGCAGTTGCTCGCGCAGCGCGTCCACCGTGTCCGGCACGGCGACCGTGTAGCCGCCGTCCCGCAGCGCCGTCAGCGCGTTGTGCAGGGAGGCGAACACCGAGAGGTAGGCGGCGGTGCCGGCCGCACCTGCGTTCGGCGGGAAGTTGAACAGCACCACCGCGACCCGGCGGTCCCGCCGCCCGGCGCGGCGCAGCGCCACCAGCGCCGCCACCCGGGCGGCCAAGGTCCCCGCGCGCTCCGCGTGGGCCACCATGTCCCGCTCGCAGGCGACGCCGTCGCAGCCGGCGCAGCGCTCGGCCGTCTTGGCCCGCCCGCAGCGTCCGCCGAATGTGGAAGGCATCATGCCGCCGTCCAGCTCCGGCAGCGCCACCATCATCGTCGCCTCGACCGGCAGCAGCCCGCGCGGATCGCGCTCCCAGGCGTCGATGGTCTGGAACTCGAGCGGGTGCGCGATGACGTAGGGCACGTCCAGCCTGGCCAGCAGGTCCTCGGCCGCCCGGCTGTCGTTGTAGGCCGGGCCGCCTACCAGGGAGAACCCGGTCAGCGAAACCACCGCATCGACGGTGGCGGCGCCGTTCCGCATGAAATACGCCTCGATCGCCGGGCGGGCGTCCAGGCCGCTGGCAAAGGCGGGGATCACCCGCAAGCCCTTGGCTTCCAGCGCGTCGATCACGCCGTCGTAATGCGCGGCGTTGCCGGAGATCGGGTAGGAGCGCAGCACCACTACCCCCACCGTCCCCGCCGCATGGCGGCCCTGGCCGCCGCACGGCAGGTCGGCCAGGCGCTGGGTGATGCGGCCCGGCGCGCGGGGATGGTACAGGCCCAGCTCCGGATACTCGACCGGCGCCGCCACGCTCAGCGCGGCGTCCTGCTTGCGGGCGCCGGCCGCGTAGCGGTCCACCAGCATGCGGACCAGGTTGGCCAGGTTCTGCTCCGACCCGGCGAGCCAGTATTGCAGTGCGAGGAAATAGGCCCGCATGTCCTGCGCCGAGCCGGGGATGAACCGCATCAGCTTCGGCAGCCGGCGCAGCATCCTCATCTGCGACTGGCCCGCCGTGGCGCCGCCGCGGGCCTTGCCGCCCCGCAGGCGCTTGAGCAGGGCGGCCACGCCGGTGGCTTCCTTCGCCATGTCGAACCGGCCGAGCCGGGTCAGCCGGGTGATCTCGCCGCCGGACATGCAGCACAGCATCGCGTCGCAGCTCTCGCGCCGCGCGGCCAGCGCCGGCTGCACGGCGCGGATGTGGTCGTCCAGGAACAGCATGGCGGCGACCACGATGTCGCCGCGCGCGATGTCCTCGTGGCAGGCGCGGAGCAGGTCCGGGTTCGCGGCCCACTGGTCGGCCGCGTGCACGATGAGGCGAAGCCCCGGCATCTCGCGCCGCAGCGCCGCCTCCGCCCGCGCCGCGGCGGAAGACAGGTGGCTGTCCATGGTGACGAGCACGACCCGGATCGGAGCGGACTCAGCGGCCATAATGGGCCTTGGCGTCATACAGCGTCTCCACCGTCACCGTTGTGAGCCCGCGCTCCTCCGCGAAGCGCTCCGTGTTCCGCCGCGCCTTGCCCCGCACGAAGAACGGGATCTTGCCCACCTCGCGCTCCGCGTCCGCGGCCCAGGTGATCGGGCCGGCGGGGGCAGGGGCGGGCTCCGGCCGGGCGGCATGGCCCAGGTGGCTGGGGGCGGCCTCGGCGTGGAACTCGCTGTCCTCGCGGAACATGCCGAGCAGGTGCTCCTCCAGGCCCATCATCAGCGGGTGGACCCAGGTGTCGAACAGCACGTTGGCGCCTTCGAAGCCCATCTGCGGCGAGTAGCGGGCCGGGAAGTCCTGCACGTGCACCGGGGCGGAGATCACGGCGCAGGGAATGCCCAGCCGCTTGGCGACGTGCCGCTCCATCTGCGTGCCCAGCACCAGCTCCGGCTGCGCGGCGGCCACGGCGGCTTCCACGTCGCCGTAATCGTCCGTGATCAGCGGCTCCACGCCGTATCGCTTGGCGGCCTCGCGCACCTCGCGGGCGAACTCCCGGCTGTAGCTGCCGAGGCCCACCACGGTGAAGCCGAACTCCTCCGCCGCGACCCGTGCCGCCGCGATCGCGTGGGTGGCGTCGCCGAACACGAACACCCGCTTGCCGGTCAGGTAGTTGGAGTCGACCGAGCGGGAGTACCACGGCAGGTTGGACGGCGCGTCCACGGCCGCCACGCCCGCCAGCGCCGCACATTCGGCGACGAACTCGCGGGTGGCGCCGATGCCGATCGGCACCGTGCGGGTCGCCTGCTGGCCGAAAGTGCGGAGCAGCCAGGACGCCGCCTGCCCGCCCGTCTCGGGATAAAGCAGCACGTTGAAGTCCGCCTCGCCCAGCCGGGCCAGGTCGGCGAAGCTGGCGCCGAGCGGGGCGGTGACCGCGACGTCGATCCCCATGCGCGCCAGCAGGCCCGTGACTTCGCGCAGGTCGTCCCGGTGGCGGAAGCCAAGCGCCGCCGGGCCAAGGATGTTGCAGCGCGGGCGGGCGCCCGGCGCACGCTCCGGCCGCACGGCGCCGGGCGCCGGCGCGTGCGGCCCGGCAGCGGCGCGGACCATCTGGTAGAAGGTTTCCGCCGCGCCCCAGTTCTCCTTCTTCTGGTAGGACGGCAGGTCCAGCGGCACCACCGGGATCGGCAGGTTCAACGCGCGGGCCAGGCCGCCCGGGTCATCCTGGATCAGCTCGGCGGTGCAGGACGCGCCGACCATCATCGCCTGCGGGCGGAACCGCTCGTAAGCCTCGCGGGCGGCGGTCTTGAACAGCTCCGCCGTGTCGCCGCCCAGGTCGCGCGCCTGGAAGGTGGTGTAGGTCACCGGCGGGCGCGCCTGCCGCCGTTCGATCATGGTGAACAGCAGGTCCGCGTAGGTGTCGCCCTGCGGCGCGTGCAGCACGTAGTGCACGCCCTCCATGGCGGTGGCGACGCGCATCGCCCCCACGTGCGGCGGCCCCTCGTAGGTCCACAGGGTGAGCTGCACGGCGCTAGACCCGCAGCCGGGCGCGCCGCACCAGCGGGCGCGCGAACAGCTCCGCCAGGTCGGCCGCCTGGTCGTAGCCCTGGATGGGCGTGAACAGCAGCTCGATCGACCACTTGGTGGCCAGGCCCTCCGCTTCCAGCGGGTTGGCCAGGCCGAGGCCGCAGACAACGAGGTCCGGCGACGCCGCGCGGCAGCGGTCGAGTTGGCGGTCCACGTCCTGCCCTTCGCTGAGCCGCGTGCCCGGCGGCAGCAGCGCCAATTCCGCCGCCATGTGCTGGCGGTGCAGGAACGGCGTGCCGACCTCGGCCAGGCGCATCCCCATCTCGCGTTGCAGGAAGCGGGCGAGCGGGATCTCCAACTGGCTGTCGGGGAACAGGAAGACGCTCTTGCCGGCAAGGAACGGACGGCTGCGGTCCAGCGCCGCCGTCGCCCGGGCGCGCGCCGGGGCGGTCGCGGCCTCGAAGCGCGAGGGGGGCACGCCCCAGGCATCCGCGGCGGCGCGCAGCCAGGCCGTCGTGCCCTCGACGCCGAGCGGGAAGGGGGCGGGCAGGCGGACGGCGCCGCGGCTTTCCAGCGCCCGCGCCGTGTCCGCCAGGAAGGGCTGCGCCAGCAGCAGGCGCGTGTGCGGACCGACCGGCGGCAGGTCCATCGCGCGCCGCGGCGGCAGGAAATGCACCGGCGCCACGCCCATCGCGTCCAGCAGGCGGCGCAACTGGTCCTCCACCACCTCCGCCAGCGCGCCCGCGACCAGCAGCGCCGGCTGCCCGGTGGTGTCGCGCGGCAGGATCGGCGCCAGCGCGGCCAGGCAGGCGTCCTCGCCCTGGGTGAACGTCGTCTCGATGCCGCTGCCGCTGTAGTTCAGCACCCGGACCTGCGGCGCGTAGGCGCCGGACAGGCGCTCGGCCGCCCGCGACAGGTCCAGCTTGATCACCTCCGACGGGCAGGAACCGACCAGGAACAGCATGCGGATGTCCGGACGGCGCTCCAGCAACTGCGCCACCACCCGGTCCAGCTCCTCGTTGGCGTCCGCCATGCCCGCCAGGTCCCGCTCGTCGATGATGGCGGTGGCGAAGCGGGGCTCGGCGAAGATCATCACCCCGGCGGCCGATTGCAGCAGGTGGGCGCAGGTGCGGGAGCCGACGACGAGGAAGAACGCGTCCTGGATCTTGCGGTGCAGCCAGATGATCCCGGTCAGGCCGCAGAACACCTCCCGCTGGCCCCGCTCACGCAGGACGGGCGCTTCGGCGCAGCCGACGGCGGGCGCAGCGCTCACGCGGACTGCCCGAGCCCAGCCGCCACGGCGTTCCATTCCGGCTTCTCGCGCCGCGCCATGCGAAACTTGAGGACGTACTGGGCCGCGTTGACGACATAGGTGGCATAGCCTGCCAGGGCGAGCATCATGAGCGCGTGACTGTCAAGCGCCCCTGACAGAAGGGCCGCGATGTAGGCAGTGTGCAGGGCCAGCACGACCATGCTGACAGTGTCCTCCCAGAAGAAGGCCGGTGCGAACAGGTAGCGCCCGAACACCGCGCGCTCCCAAACCGAGCCGGTCACCATGATGAGGTAGAGCACCCCCGTCTTGAACACGACGGAGGCGATCGCAACGGCCTCGCCTTCTCCGGTCAGCAGGAAACGCATCACCAGCAGCAAGCTGACCAAAAAAACCGCGAACTGTGCCGGCGCGAGCACACCCTGCACCGTCGTCCACGGCGATGCGTCCCGGCGGCGGCGCTCTTCCGTCGTGTACAATCCCTTAACCAACCCGGTCGAGCGGCGCTGGAGCGGCACGCTGTGTCCGACGATGCCGCCCCAGGGGCAGCAATCCAGCCGATTTATCATTTGGCCGAGTGCGGTCGTTAACATCGGATTGACAATGCCTCCCAAACTCAGGTGCGCTCACTTTCCGGGGAGCACACACTCGGTCCGACCTGCCGTTCTTGCGGCTAGGTCCTCGCTTTCGTGCCAGCGTTCGGCACCGCTGAAGGCTAGAGCGGCGCCAAATGAAGTGTCAAGCGGTCCTGACGTAAATCACGGTTGACACTTCCTAGGTCAATAAACCAGAGTTTGGGAGGAAGCAGTCCGATGGAGACCATGAGGCAGCAGCTCACAGACGAGCAGGGTCGAACCGCACCGCGCCTGTCACGGCCGGCTGCCGGCGAGCACGCCGCTCCCGCATCCGATCCGCGCGTCATGGCGCTCGTCGAGCGCGCCGTGGAACTAGAGGTGATCCCCCGGCTGCTGCTGGCCCGGCGGACGCAGGCGGCGCTTGAACGCCATCACGCGGGACCGGCCGTGCCCGCCATCACCGGCGAGCAGGTTGGCCAACTCGTCCGGCTGCTGCTCGCGCACGACGAAGCCGTTTCCATCAGCTACGTCATGGCGCTCCACAAGGCGGCCATCCCGGCCGAGACGCTGCACCTGGACTTGCTGGCCCCGGCGGCCCGCCAGCTTGGGCAGATGTGGATGGATGACGACTGCGACTTCACCGACGTCACGATCGGCCTGCTCATGCTGCAGAACGCATTGCGCGAACTCGGCAGCGCGCCCGGAAATGCCGCGCCCATTGATTCCAATGCCCTGCGCGCGCTACTGGTGCCCCTGCCGGGCGAGCAGCACACGTTCGGCTTGACGATGGTGGCGGATTTCTTCCGGCGTGCCGGCTGGCATGCCTGGAGCGCGCCGGTCGAGTCCGACAGCGACCTGGCAACGATGGTCGCCCATGGCTGGTTCGACGTGGTCGGCTTCTCGCTGCTCTGCGACGAGCACCTTGACGCGGCCCGCCGCGCGATCGAACTGGTGCGGCGCGTGTCGCTCAACCCGGACGTGGTCGTCCTGGTCGGCGGCGCAGGCTTCATCGCCGATCCGACGCTCGCCGTATCCATCGGCGCGGACGGCACGGCCACGGATGGGCTCGGGGCAGTGCAGCAGGCTGGCGCCCTGGTTGCGCGGATCGCTTCCCGCCGGTGCGCCTGAGATGCGCCGCAACAATCAAGAAACGGCTGCCCAGGGAATCGCAAACACCCGGGCGAAGGGAACGGAGACCAGGGACCCGACGTGACATGGGAGACCGAAGCAGCCGTGAGAACCTTCGTTTCACCGGGGACGACCCTTGGTGACCTGGACGCAGCGTCGGCAGCGACGCTGATCGCGGCGGCGTCGGACATGACGCTGATCCTGGACGCAGCCGGTGCCATCTGCGACATGGCGTTCCGCAACGAGGAGTTGCTGGCCGACTTGGACACCAGCGAGTCCTGGATCGGCCGGAAGATGGCCGACACCGTCGCCGGGGACAGCCGGACCAAGGTGCCCGTGCTGCTGCGGGAAGCCGCCAGCAACGCCGAATCGCGTTGGCGGCACATCAACCACGTGGCCAGCGACGGCCGGTCCGTCCCGGTGCTCTACTGCGGCGTCCAGATCGGCGAGGACGGCCGCACCGTCCTGTTCGGGCGTGACCTTCGCGCCATGTCCCAGTTGCAGCAGCGGCTGATGAACGCGCAGCAGTCGCTGGAGCGGGACTATTCGCGCATGCGCGAAGTCGAGACCCGCTACCGCATGCTGTTCCAGATGTCGTCCGAAGCGGTGCTGGTGGTGGACCCCGCCCGGTCCCGGGTGGTGGAAGCCAATCCGTCCGCATGCGCCCTGCTCGGCGCCAAGGCGGATGAGGTCGTCGGCCAGGCGCTTTCCGCCTTGTTCGACGCCCACAGCCTCCCCGCCGTGCAAGGGCAGCTTTCGGCCGCGCGCGGCGCGGAGGCCAGCGATGACGAGATCCACGCCCGCCTCACCCAACCCAAGGGGAGCGGGCAGACCGTGCGGGTCCGGGCATCCCTGTTCCGCCAGGACAGCGCGGCGCTGGTCCTGCTGCGCCTGCGCACCGACGCGGCGGATGCGGGCACGGCGCTTCCGGACGTGAAGGCCAAGCTGCTGAAGGCGGTGGAAAGCGCGCCGGACGGCTTCGTCGTGACGGACGACCTGGGCAACATCCTGACCGCCAACGCCGCCTTCCTCGACATGGTGCAGCAGCGCGACGAGCACGGGGTGATCGGCGAGCCGCTGGACCGCTGGGTTGGCCAGACGGGGGTGGACCTGGACGTGCTGGTCAGCAACCTGCGCCAGCGGGGCACGGTGCGGTTCTTCTCCACCGTGCTGCGCGCCGAAGATGGCGGGACGGTGCCGGTGGAGATCTCCGCCGTGTCGGTCCGCAACGGCGGCCACCCGTCCTTCGGCTACGCCCTGCGCAACGTCGGGCCGCGGGTGCACGTGGCGGCGCGCGCCGCCCGGCAGATGCCGCGTTCCGTGGAGCACCTCACCGAGCTGGTCGGCCGGGTCGCGTTGAAGGACCTGGTGCGGGAAGCCACGGAAGTGATCGAGCGCCTGTCCATCGAGGCGGCGCTGGAGCTGACCGGCGACAACCGCGCTTCCGCGGCCGAGATGCTCGGGCTCAGCCGGCAGAGCCTCTACGTGAAGCTGAGGCGCTACGGCATCGGCGACCTCACCGCGGCGGAGGGCGAATAGGGATGTCGGCTGCCGTCCAGCCTGCGGCGAACCGCTTGACCGCGCCGGCGGTGCTGGAGCTGCTCAAGCCGATCACCTGGTTCGCGCCGATGTGGGCGTTCGGCTGCGGCGTGGTGTCCACGGGGCAGCCGGTCGGCGCGCGCTGGCCGCTGGTCGTGGCGGGGGTGGCGCTGGCCGGCCCGCTGGTGTGCGGCACCAGCCAGGCGGCGAACGACTGGTTCGACCGGCACGTGGACGCGATCAACGAGCCGGGCCGCCCGATCCCGTCCGGCCGGGTGCCGGGCCGCAGCGGGCTCGCCATCGCCGTCGGCTGGTCCGCGGTGTCCCTGCTGGTGGCGGCTGCGCTCGGGCCGTGGGCGTTCGGCGCGGCAACCGTCGCGGTGGCGTCCGCTTGGGCGTACAGCGCGCCGCCGCTGCGGCTGAAGGCGAACGGCTGGTGGGGCAACACGGCCTGCGGCGTGTGCTACGAGGGGCTGCCCTGGTTCACCGGCGCCGCGATCATGACCGGCGCCTGGCCGGGCGGCCGGGTGCTGCTGCTGGCGGCGCTGTACAGCGCCGGGGCGCACGGCATCATGACGCTGAACGATTTCAAGTCGGTCGAGGGTGACCGGCAGACCGGCATCGCGTCCTTGCCGGTGCGGTTGGGCGTGAACCGCGCGGCGCGGCTGGCGTGCTGGGTCATGGGGGTGCCGCAGGTGGCCGTGGCGGCGCTGCTGGCGTTGTGGGGCCACCCGGGGCAGGCCGCCGCCGTGGCGGCGCTGCTGGCCGTGCAGGCGGCGCTGATGGCCCGCTTCCTGCGCAACCCGCGGGAGCTGGCGCCCTGGTACAACGGCACCGGGACGACCTTGTACGTGGCCGGCATGATGGTGGCCGCCTTCGCCGCGCGCACGGTGGCCGCGGGATGAGCGGGCGCGCGCCGCTCGGCTGGTTCGGCATCGTCCGCTTGGGGCTGGTGCAGGCGGCGCTCGGTTCCGTGGTGGTGCTGACCACGTCCACGCTGAACCGGGTGATGGTGGTGGAGCTGGCTTTGCCGGCCGTGCTGCCCGGCGCGCTGGTGGCGCTGCACTACGCCGTGCAGGTGCTGCGCCCCCGGCTCGGCTACGGGTCCGACATGGGCGGGCGGCGCACGCCGTGGATCATCGGCGGCATGGCGGCGCTGGCGGCCGGCGGCGTGGGCGCCGCGTCCGCCACCGCCCTGATGGCGACGCATCTCTGGGCCGGCGTCGCGTTGGCGGTGGTCGCGTTCGCCACCGTCGGCCTGGGGGTAGGCTCGGCCGGGACGTCCGTGCTGGTGCTCATGGCCGCCCGGGTGGATGCGGGGCGCCGCGCCCAGGGGGCGACCGCGTTGTGGCTGCTGATGATCGTCGGCATTGTCGCCACCGCCGGGACGGCTGGCCGCTTGCTGGACCCGTTCAGCCCGCACCGCCTGGTCGCCGTCGCCGCGTGCGCCGCCGCCGCCGCGCTGCTGCTGTCGGTCGCCGCGGTGTGGGGGGTCGAGGGGCCGGCTGCCGTTCCCGCCTCCGTGCCGGCGGCGCGTCCCGGTTTCCTCCCCGCTCTGCGGGATGTCTGGGCTGAGCCGCAGGCGCGGCGCTTCGCCGTGTTCGTGTTCGTGTCCATGCTGGCCTACAGCGCCGAGGAGGTCGTGCTGGAGCCGTTCGCCGGCGCCGTGTTCCGGCTGACGCCGGGGCAGAGCGCCGGGTTGACCGGCCTGCACCACGCCGGCGTGCTGGCGGGCATGGCCGGGGTGGCGCTGTGCTGCCTGCGGGCCGGCGAGTTCCGCACCCGCGCCATGCGCGGCTGGACCGTGGGCGGCTGCCTCGCCTCCGCCGCCGCGATGGCGGGGATGGCCGCGTCCGCGGTGATCGGCCCGGCTTGGCCGCTGCACGTGGGCGTCGTGCTGCTGGGCGCTGCCAACGGCGCGTTCGCGGTCAGCGCGATCGGCGCGATGATGGGCCTGGCCGGCGCCGGACGGGAAGGGCGCGAAGGCGTGCGCGTCGGGCTGTGGGGCGCCGCGCAGGCGGTCGCCTTCGGCGTCGGCGGGCTGTTCGGCACCGGGTTGATCGATGGGACGCGGCTGGCATTCGGCACGCCGGGCGTGGCCTACGCGGCCGTGTTCACGGCGCAGGCGGCGGTGTTCCTGTTTGCCGCGCGCCTGGCGGCCGGCGTGTTCGGCGCGCGGCAGCGCCCCGCCGCGCCCGCCCGTGCGACGGGCGCGGCGGCACGGGCATGAGGGAGGGTGGCATGGCGGATGGCATGACGTTCGATGCAGTCGTGGTGGGGGGCGGCCCGTCCGGCGCCACGGCGGCGGCGGACCTGGCCCACGCCGGCCGCAGCGTGCTGCTGCTGGACCGCGCCGGGCGCATCAAGCCGTGCGGCGGCGCCATCCCGCCG
>CAXTLC010000041.1:43131-44859 GCA_964245075.1 uncultured Acetobacteraceae bacterium | reverse complement strand
GATTGGGGCTCACAGGGCGATTGGGGCTCACAGGGCGCGCCGCACCTCCGCCGCGCCCGCCAGCGCCAGCACCGCCCCCGCGGCCCGGTCGATCCAGCGCCGGGCGCGGGAGCCCAGGGCGTGGCGCGCGGCGGACACGGCCGCCACCACGCCGCACCACCACAGCATCGACCCGGCGAGCACGCCGGCAACGGTGGCGGCAGCGCCTGCGGCGTCGAACCCGCCAGCCGGCGCCAAGCTGGCGAAGATCGCCGCGAACATGATGATCGTCGGCGGGTTGGTCAGCGTCAGCAGCATGGCGCTGGCGAAGGCGCGAGCCGTGCCGGCGGCGGGCACGGCGGAGGCTGCGCCCCCGGGCCGCCGGAACACGGTGCGAAGTCCGAGGTAGAGCAGGAACAGCCCGGCGGCGAGGTGCAGAGGCCGCTGGTGGGCCACCATGAAGCCCGACAGCCCGGCCAGCCCGAGCACCGCCACGCAGGCATAGGCGGCGTCCCCCGCCGCGATCCCCGCGCCGGTCGCCAGCCCCGGCCGCCAGCCCTGCGCCAGGGTGCGCCGCATGCACAGCAGCGCCATCGGCCCGACCGGCGCCGCCACGGCCAGGCCGAAGCCCATGCCCTTCAGCACCAGGAAGGCCGTCACGCCAGCCCGCAGGCGACCAGCCCGCAGGCGATGGGGCCTGCCGCGCCGGGGCGGCATCTAAGCGATTTGTTCACCCTCCCAGGTTAATGGTTGTCCCGACCTGCAACCAGTGGTGTTCATGCTCGGCCTTTCTCCCCGGACCACCCTTCCAGCGCCGGCCGCCGACGCCACCCCCCGGGCGGAGCGCTGACGTGCCTGCGCCGGGAGCCGCCATGGCGTCCGCCCATCGCCGCATCAACCTGGTGCAGGGCGAGCAGCACGTCGCCAAGGACCCGGCGATCGTGCTCACCACGATCCTCGGCTCCTGCGTCGCCGCCTGCCTGCGTGATCCCGTCGCCGGGGTGGGCGGGATGAACCACTTCCTGCTGCCCGGCAACCTGCGCAGCGCGGGGGACAGTTCGCGTGATTACGCCGTACGCCACGGCGTGCACGCCATGGAACTGCTGGTGAACGGGCTGTTGCAGCACGGCGCCCAGCGCAGCCGGATGGAGGCCAAGCTGTTCGGCGGCGCCCGCATGATGAAGGGCCTGACTGACGTGGGCGAGCTGAATGCGACCTTCGCGGAGCGGTTCCTCAAGGATGAAAGGATCGCGCTCGTGGGCGGCAGCCTGCGCGGCGGGCACGGCCGCCGCATCCAGTTCTGGCCGGTGGCCGGGCGGGCGCGCCAGATCCTGCTCGGCGCCGAGCAGGATGACGTGTTCCGTGCCGAGGACCAGGTGCCCGACGCGCCGCCATCCGCGTCGTTCGGCGCCGTGGAGCTGTTTTGACCGCTGGCGCCGTGCCGCTCCGCGAGCTCCTGCTCACGCTGCGGCGTGAGTTGGTGAGCCTTCATGGCATCGCGGACGACGTGCAGGCCGTGATCGGGGCGGCGTTCGAGCGCGCGCCGCCTGATCCGGCGAGCTGGCAGCGGGCGCAATCCCTCGACTTGCTGACGCAGCGCCTGCAAGGGCTGGCGGCCTTCGTGCTCGCCCTGGCGCCCGCCCTGCCCGCCGAGTGGCGGGTTGATCCGGCCGACGCGGCCGGGCGGCTCGTGCTGGCCGACCTGGCGCAGCGGCTGGCGGGCGCTGCCGGGGCCAGGACGCACGAGGC
>CAXTLC010000041.1:22780-43031 GCA_964245075.1 uncultured Acetobacteraceae bacterium | reverse complement strand
GGGTGCACGAGGCTGGCGCGGTGGAGATGTTCTGACTGGAACTGCCCTACAGCGGCAGCCGGATGCGCGCGCGCAGGCCGCCCATCGGGCTCTGCTCCAGCAGGATCTCGCCGCCATGCGCCCGGACGATGTCGCGGGCGATGGTGAGACCCAGGCCAGTGCCGCCGCCGCCGGTCTCGTACGGGCGGAACACGCTTTCCCGCCGGTCAGGCGAGATGCCGGGCCCGTCATCGTCCACCAGCACGTCCACGTTGCGGTCCTGCGGCTGGGCCGACAGGGCGATGCGCCGGGCGTGGCGCCGGGCATTGTCCACCAGGTTGGTCACCACCCGGCGCAACGCGTCCGGCCGAAGCAGCAGGGTCAGCCCGGCGGGCGAGTCCAGCGCCACCTCCGCCCCCGCCCGGCGCGCCCCGGCGGCCACGTCGCCCAGCATCGCGGTCAGGTCCACCGGCCGCGCCTGCTCCGCCCCTTCGCCGCGCGCGAAGGACAGGTAGCCGGCGATCATGCGCTCCATCTCCGCCACGTCGCCCGCCATGTCGGCCACGTCCTGCTCCATCGCCTTCGGCAGCATCGCGAGCGCCAGGCGGAGCCGGGTCAGCGGGGTGCGCAGGTCGTGCGACACGCCGGCCAGCATCTCCGTCCGCTGTTGCAGGAAGCGGCTGATGCGCGCCTGCATGCGGTTGAAGGCAACGGCCGCCTGGCGGACCTCCGTGGCCCCTTCCGGCCTGATCGGCCCGCGGTCGCGCCCCACGCCGAAGGCTTCGGCGGCGGCGGCGAGGCGGCGGATGGCGCGCACCTGGTTGCGCATGAACAGCGCGGCGATGCCGAACAGCAGCAGCGCGGAGCCGGCCAGCCACAGCACGAACAGGTACAGGGTGGAGGTGTACAGGCGCTTGCGCGGCGCGTTGACCTCCAGCACCCCGTCCGGCAGCTGCACGCGGAGCTCCACGTCCCGGGGGTCGCTGGTCCAGTCCATGGTGTAGGGAAGCTGGAGCTTCTCGGCCAAGGCGGCGTTGAGGTCGTCGTCCATCGGGCCGATCTGGTTGATCCAGCGGGGGCTGCCGATCTGCGTGCCGGGGACGAAGCGCATCGGCACCTGCAACCGCATCAGCGCGGATTGGAGGATCCACTCGCGGTTGCCGCTGCCCGGGAAGCGGTCCATCAGCTCGACCGCCTGCGCCACCTCGCCCGCGATGGCGAAGGCCAGCCGGCGGGAGGTCACGTCCAGGTAGCTGCCGTAGAACACGGTGAACGCCACCGCTTGCAGCACGACCAGCGGCAGCAGGATGATCAGCAGGCTGCGCCCCAGCAGCGAGCGGGGCAGCAGCGGCTTGATGCCCAGCCTCATCCGCCGGGCTTCAGGGTGTAGCCACGGCCGCGGACGGTGTGCAGGAAGCGCGGCTCCCGCGGGTCGGCCTCGATCTTGCGGCGAAGCCGGGTGACCTGCACGTCGATGGCGCGCTCCCCCGCCTCGTCCATGCCGAGCGCCTGCGCGATGCCTTCGCGCGACAGCACCTCGCCGGGCGAGCGGGCGAGCAAGGCCAGCAGCGCGGCCTCGCCGCCGGTCAGGTGCACGATGCCGCCGGGGCCGGACAACTCGGCCCGCCCCACGTCGAAGGAAAGCGCGCCCAGGGCCACCGGCCCTGCCGCCTCGGCCGGGGCCACGCGGCGCAGCATGGCGCGGATGCGCAGGACCAGCTCGTACGGGTCGAACGGCTTGGGAAGGTAGTCGTCGGCGCCCGCCTCGAACCCGGCGATCCGGTCCTCCGGCGCGCCGCGGGCGGTCAGCAGCAGGATCGGCAGGTCCGAGCGCTCGCGCCGCAGCGTTTCCGTCAGGTCCAGGCCCGTGGAGCCCGGCATGGTCACGTCCAGCACCATCAGGTCCGGCTGCACGGAGCGCATCTTGGCCCTCGCGTCCGCCGCGTCGTCCGCCGTGGTCACGCGGAAGCCGTTCTCCGCCAGGTAGCGGTGCAGCAGGCGGCGGAGGCGGTCGTCGTCGTCGACCACCAGGATGTGGGCGTCGCCGCTCACCCGTGCCGCCCGTCCACGTTGGGCCGGGTCGCCGGGTCCATGATGGCGCGCATCACCCGGCCGAACCCTTCCACGGCCGGGCCGCCGGCTTCCCGGTAGGCGGCGGCCAGCCGCTCGCGCTGGCTGTCGAACAGCCGCCGCTCCAGCGCCTGGCCGGCCGGGGTCAGGCTCAGGAGGCGCTGCCGCCGGTCCTGCCGCCCGTGCGCCTGCGCCACGTAGCCGCTCGCGACCAATTCGGTCAGCACCCGGGCCAGGCTCTGCTTGGTGATGCGCAGGATGGCGATGAGGCCGCCCACCGTCATGCCCGGGTTGCGCCCGATGAAGTGGAGCGCGCGGTGGTGGGCGCGGCCGAGGCCCAGCTCCGCCAGCAGCATGTCCGCCGAGCCGGTGAAATCACGGTAGGCGAAGAACATGAGGTCCTGCGCCAGGCGCATCTGCTCCTCGCGCAGGAACAGCAGGGCCGCGCCCGCCTGCACCGGGGGGCGCTCCGCCTTTACTCCGGACATGGCTGGTCTTCGCTCCCGTTAAGACAGGTTTCTTGACGTTTCGACATCATGAGCATAGCGTTTCCTACGGGGAAGCAACAATCTTACGTAGGAAGCGGCACATGGCACTCGTTCCTTTCGACGACCGTGACGGCCAGATCTGGATGGACGGCCATCTCGTACCCTGGCGCGATGCCAAGCTGCATGTTCTATCGCATGGGCTGCACTATGCCAGCGGTGTGTTCGAAGGCGAGCGCTGCTACGGCGGCAACATCTTCCTGCTCCGCGCCCACACCGAACGGCTGATCCAGTCCGGCCGGCTGCTGGGCTTCGAGATCCCGTGGAGCGCCGGGCAGATCGACGAGGCGTGCCAGGCCGTGGTCGCGGCCAACGGCCTGGCGGACGCCTATGTCCGCCCGATCGCCTGGCGCGGCTCGGAGCAGCTCTCGGTGTCCGGGCAGCAGACCACCATCCACCTGGCCATCGCCACCTGGGCCTGGCCCAACTTGTTCGGCGACGACCGGCTCAAGGGCGTCCGGCTGGGCATCGCCCAATGGCGCCGTCCGCCGCCGAACACCGCGCCCACCGCCGCCAAGGCGTCGGGGATGTACATGATCGGCACCCTGGCCAAGCACCAGGCGGAGGCCGAGGGCTTCGACGACGCGCTGATGTACGACTGGCGCGGCCAGGTGGCGGAAGGGACGGGCGCCAACATCTGCTTCGTGTTCGACGGGGCGGTCCATACGCCGGCGCCCGACTGCTTCCTGGACAGCATCACGCGCCGGGCGGTCACGGCGCTGGCGCACAAGCACCAGGTCAAGGTGGTGGAGCGGGCGATCATGCCGGAAGAGATGGCGGGGGCGAGCGAGGTGTTCCTCGTCGGCACGGCCGCGGAAGTCACCCCCGTCCGCCAGATCGGCCCGCACAGCTTCACCCCCGGCCGCATCACCGGAACGCTGCTGACCGACTACGAGAAGCTGGTCCGCATGAGCCCGGCGGACGTGGCGCGGATCGCCGCCTGACGGCGGTTCCGCAGCCGGCTGCCCCGTCGAGCCGCCGCCCGCCCTTCGGGGCGGCGGCGCGGCTCACCCACGCGGGGCGCTCGGCTTGTCCGCCCCGAGCATGTGGCCCAGCGCGGCGAGCCCGGGCAGCCGGTCGCACACGATCTTGGCGACGGCGAGCAGCGGCACCGACAGCAGCGCGCCGGGCACCCCCCACATCCAGTCCCAGAAGAACAGCGACACGATCACCAGCACCGGGTTGAGCGTCAACCGCCGGGCCAGCAGCATGGGGGTGATCGTTTCTCCCTCCATGATGTGGATGCAGAGATAGATGCCCGCCGGAACGAACGCGAACAGCGGGTTGTCGAAGGCGAACAGCCCGACGACGAAGAACACCGCCACCCCCGTCATCGGACCCAGGATGGGGATGTAGTTGAGCAGGAAGGCGACCGTGCCGAACAGCAGCGGGTCCGGCATGCCCAGCAGCCAGAGCTGCAAGCCGCTCAGCAGGCCGACCAGCACGTTCATCACCGTGATGGTGGCGAGGTAGCTGGCGACGTTCTCCTCGATCTCGGCGGCGATGACCACCGCGCGCTTCTTGTCCTCCCAGGTCGGCAGCACCTCCACCAGCCGGCGCAGCAGCGTGTCTCCGGACGCCAGGAAGAAGAACAGCAGGAGCAGGATGGTGAAGCCGTCGCCCAGCATGGTCTTGAGCCCGCCCAGGACCGAGCCGCCGATCGAGGTGAAGCTGGACAAGCCCGGCGCGCTGCCGACGGCGCCGCCCGGCTGGCCGCCGCCGCCCATCATGCTGGTCAGCTTCTCGTAGCCGCCGTGGGCGTACTGGAGCGGCTCCCGCAGGAAGCCGAGCTTCTGCTCCAGCTTCGGCAGGGCTTCCGGCGCGCGTGCGACCCAGTTGCTGGCGGGCACGGAGATGGCCGCCGCGACGCCGCCCACGACCAGGAACACCCCGGCGATCAGCAGCAGCGCCGCCAGGTGCTTGGGCAGGCGCAGGCGGCGGTGGAGCAGCCGCATGACGGGCGACAGCAGGAGGTAGAGGACGATCGCCAGCACGAACGGCAGGATGATCGCCGACGCCGCGTACAAGGTGTAGAGCACCGCCAGCACCGCCAGCGTGCCGAGCGCCTTGCCGCCGGGCTGAGCCGGGCGCCGCATCTCCTCGCGCGCGGCATGGAGGCGTTCCCGCTCGGCCTCGGGCCGGTTGCCTTCGATGACGTCCATGTCCGCCCCCGCCTACGACTGCAAGCCTGCCGTGCCGAACGCCCGCCGGGCTAAGCCGGCTTGGCGAGCGCCGCCTGCACCGCGCCGGCCATGGCGGCCGGATTGGTGGAAGGCGGGTAGCGCCCGATGGCGGCGCCGTCGCGGCCGACCAGGAACTTGGTGAAGTTCCACTTGACGGCGCCGATGCCGAGCACGCCCGGCTTCTCGCGCTTCAGCCATTGGAACAACGGGTCGGCGCCCGGCCCGTTCACGTCCACCTTCGCCATCACGGGAAACGTGACGCCGTAGGTGGTGGAGCAGAAGTCCGCGATCTGCTCCGCCGAGCCCGGCTCCTGCCCGGCGAACTGGTTGCAGGGAAAGCCCAGCACCGTCAGGCCGGCGTCCCGGTGCTCGCGCCAAAGCGCCTCCAGCCCGGCGTACTGCGGGGTGAACCCGCATCTGGAAGCGGTGTTGGCGATCAGCAGCACGCGGCCGCGGTGCTCCGCCAGGGATTGGACGCTGCCGTCGGCGGCGCGGACGGACAGGTCGTAGAGGCCGGTCATGCCGCACCGGCGCTGCGCGACCCGGGCTTGCCCGCGCATGTCTGGGCGATGTTGGCGTTCATCTGCTCAATCCTCGACTCGAACCCTTGGTTCCTGCTGCCGGGCCGGCGCCGCCGCCCGCCTCCGCTGTCCTAGCCCTTCGGCAGGAGCAGCACGAATCGCGCCCCCACCACCCGGCCCGCGGCGTCCCGCCGGTTCTCCGCCGAGATCTGGCCCTTCAGCGCTTCCACGATCTGCTTGCTGATCGACAGGCCCAGCCCGGAGTGCTGGCCGAACCGCTCGTTCTGCGGGCGCTCGGTGTAGAAGCGGTCGAACACGTTCTGCAGCCGGGCTTCCGGCATGCCGGGACCCTCGTCGTCCACGCTCACCTCCACCATCGGGCCGGCGTCCCGCGCGCGGAGCACCACGCGGCCATCGGCGGGGCTGAAGCTTTGCGCGTTGCCGAGCAGGTTGCGCAGCACCTGGACCAGCCGGTCCTCCACGGCGCGCACCAGCAGCGGGCCGTCCGGCGCTTCCACCTCCAGCCGGGGAGCGTGGTCCTGCCGGGTGGCGTCGTCGATCTCCGCCAGCAGGCGCAGGATGGCCACCACGTTGACCGGCTGCAACGCGGTGCGGCTCAGCTCGGCGTCCACCCGGCTCGCGTCGCTGATGTCGCTGATCAGGCGGTCGAGCCGGATCACGTCTTCCGCGATGATCGCCAGCAGGCGGCGCTGGCCGACCGGGTCCTCCACCCGGCGCAAGGTCTCGATCGCGCTGCGGATGCTGCTCAGCGGGTTCTTGATCTCGTGCGCCACGTCCGCCGCGAAGCGCTCGGTCGCGTCCATGCGGGACCACAGCGCCTTGGAGCTGTCGCGCAGGGCGTGGGCCAGCTCGCCGATCTCGTCCGAGCGGCGCAGCAGGGTCGGCGGCACGGCGCCGGCGCGGCCGTGGCCTTCCCGCATGTCCCGCGCCGCCTGGCTCAGCCGCACGATGGGCCGGGCGATGGTCAGCGACAGGTACCAGGACAGCATGACCGTCAGCACCAGCGCGATCACGAACAGGCCCAGGATGGACATGCGGATCGCCACCAGGCTGTCGTCCACCTGGCGCGCGTCCCGGGTGAGCTGGATGATGCCGACGGTGTGCCGGTTGCGGGTCACCGGCTCGGCCACCGTCACCAGCAGGCGGTTGTCCGCGGTGCGGCGGATGTAGGGCGGCACCTCGCGCGCCTGCTCGGACGAGTTGAGCTTCAGCTCCGCCTTGACGTCCGGCTGCCAGTCCGGCCCGGCGGCGGCGGGTCCGGTCTGCACCTGCGCCATCTCGGTGCCGTGCGGCACCAGGGACAGCAGGTTGTCGTAGATCGTCCCGACCGTGCCCTCGAACGGGCCGCGGTCGGCCACCGGGGGCAGCGGCTCGGTGTTGACGGCGCCGCCCACGCCCGGGCGCACCCGGCTGTCCGCGATCACCTCCCCGCCGGCGCTGTACAGCCTGGCCTGGCTGTTGGGGGTGGGGTCGGTCAGCCGGCGCAGCAGCGGGCGGGCGATCTCCGGCACCAGCTGGGGGTTGTCCGGATCATCCCGCACGGCGCTTTCCCCCAGCGCGCCGGCGTAGATCAGCGCCTGCTCCCGCAGCGCCGTCACCTCGTTCTCCAGCAGGCCGTTCTGGTACTGGTCCAGGTACAGCAGGGCCGCCACCAGCAGCACCAGCGGCAGCGCGTTGACCAGCAGGATCCGGCGCAGCAGGGGCGGCACCCATTGCCCCCGCGCGCGGCGGAAGCGGGCCGGCGGCGGCGGCGGGACGCCGATGTCGGGCAAGGCTATGCCTCCTTGTAGCGGTACCCGATGCCGTAGAGCGTCTCGATATGGTCGAAGCTGTCGTCCCCGGCGCGGAACTTCTTGCGGACGCGCTTGATGTGGCTGTCGATGGTGCGGTCGTCCACGTAGATGTTCTCGCCATAGGCGGCGTCGATCAACTGGTCGCGGGACTTCACCATGCCGGGCCGCGCCGCCAGCGCCTTGACCAGCAGGAACTCCGTCACCGTGAGCTGGATGTCCTGGCCGCGCCAGGCGCACTGGTGCTTGGTTTCGTCCAGCAGGAGGTCCCCGCGGGCCATGATCCCGCCGGGCGCGGCGCCCGAGCCTTCCGCCCGGCTGCTCTCGTTGCGGCGGAGCAGGGCGCGGATGCGCTCGATCAGCAGGCGCTGGCTGAACGGCTTGGTGATGTAGTCGTCGGCGCCGAGGCGCAGGCCCATCAGCTGGTCCACCTCCTCGTCCTTCGAGGTGAGGAAGATCACCGGCATGGAGGACCGGGTGCGCAGCCGCTGCAACAGCTCCATGCCGTCCATGCGCGGCATCTTGATGTCCAGCACGGCGAGGTCCACCGGCCGTGCGGTGAGGCCCTGCAACGCGCTTTCCCCGTCGGTGAAGGTGCGGACCTGGAAGCCTTCCGCTTCCAGCGTCATGCTGACGGAGGTGAGGATGTTACGGTCGTCATCCACCAGGGCGATCGTGTGTTTCATCGGTGCGTTCTCCGCAGGCCTTCAACAGGATAGGAGTGAATTATGGCGCAAAACGGACCGGACGAAGAGCGCAAAGTGCCAGAAGCGGCGGCGGCGGGGACGGCGGCGGCGGGGGCGGCCGCGGGAGGTTCGGAGGGAAGGGCGGCGGTCGTTTGGACGGCCCGCACGCTGCTCCGCGCCGCCCGCGCCGGGACGCTGGCGACCGTCGACGCCGGGCAGCCGTACGCCTCCCTGATCACGCCGGCGCCGGCGCCGGACCTGTCGCTGCTGATGCTGCTGTCCGGCCTGTCCCCCCACACGCGCCACCTGCGGGAGGAAAGCAGGTGCGCCCTGATGGTGGTGGGCGAGGCGACCGGCCCCAACCCGCAGACCGCGCCGCGGCTGACCGTGACGGGGGTGGCCGTGCCCGAGCCGGACCCGGCGCTGAAGGCCCGCTGGGTGGCCCGGCACCCCTATGCCGCGTTCTACGCCGACCTCGCCGATTTCCGCGTGGTGCGGCTGCGCCCGACCGGCGGGCAGTTCATCGGCGGCTTCGGGAGCGCGCACCGGCTGAGCGAGGCGGAGCTGACGCCCGACGGGGCCGCGGTGGCCGCGCTGGCGGAAGCGGAGGCGTCGATCCTGGCCCACATGAACGCGGACCACGGGGAGGCGCTTGCCCGCATGGCCGGCAGCCCCGGCTGGCGGATGGCCGCGGTGGATGTGGACGGATGCGACCTGGCGCGGGAGGAGGAGGTGCTGCGCATCGCCTGGTCCGGCCCCGTCACGGACGCCGGCGGCGTTCGGGGCGAGCTGATGCGGCTGGCGCGGCCGGGTTCGCCGGCCTGACATCGGCGGCACGGGCGGGATTGCGGAGCTCACGGCATTCCGCCTGATGCGCGAAGAACCCTATTTACGGCTCGCGCAGGAGTCTGTTACTGACGCGGAACCAGTACGGCTTTGCGCAGAGTCAATGAATGCTTGCACAAGATTGGTCAGGTTCGCCTAATTTCGTTAGGGTACGAAATGTTCTAACTATCTCCAAAAGATGGTCTTCCGTGCGATAAAGCGTGACTATGCCGGCCCAGCGTCCCACTGGCGAGATTCGATCCCTCACGGGGATACGAGGCATCGCCGCCTGCTTCGTCGTGACGTACCATTACTTCCAGGTCCAGGCGCCGAACAACCCGTTCGGAACGTTCCTGCTGCACGGCTACCTGGCGGTGGATCTGTTCTTTGTGCTGAGCGGCTTCGTGATGGCGCTGACCTACTCGGACAAGTTCGCCAGGGCGTGGACGCTTCAGAACTATTGGAGCTTCATATACAAGCGGCTCGGCCGCGTTTATCCGTTGTACCTGCTGGTCACGATCGTCGGCTTCGCCGTCGCCTGCATGGATGACGGCCTGCCGGGGTGGCAGGCCATCGTCAGCAACCTGACGATGACCGAGACCTGGGGCGTGGCAGACAGCTTCGGCGGCCCGACATGGTCGATCAGCACGGAATTCGCGGCCTATCTCGCCTTCCCGGTCCTGGTCGCGGTGACGATCAGCGGCCGCCGGGGAGTGGCCTGGCTGGCCGCCGCCGCCGCGGTGGCATTGCTCGCCTTCGTCGCGTCCCGGTCGGACATCCAGGTGCTTGAGCGGACCGTCAACTCCAGGCCGTCCCGGAACGGCCCGCTGGACGTGTTCGCCACGACACCGTTCCCTTTGCTGCGATGCCTTGCCGGCTTCACCATCGGGCTGCTCACCTTCCGTGCCGCCCGCCACCGGATCAGCCTGCGCTGTTTCGGCACGAGGCATGCCGGAGACGCCGCGTCGGCGGCCGTCCTGGCGTTGATGTTCCTGCCGGGCACTGACGTCCTCGTGGTCGTGGCGTCCGTTCCGCTGATCCTGTGCCTGTACTGCGGCGACTCACTCGTGAAGCGGCTGCTGAGCTGCCGGGTCGTGCATTGGCTGGGATTGATCTCGTACTCGATCTACGTGCTGCATGGCCTGCTGGACCACTTGCTCCGGCGGTCCGTCATGGTGGCCTTGGAGCACCTTCAGGTCCCCCACGCCTTCACGTTCTCAAGCCTTGTGATCGCGCCGTTGCTGATCGGCCTGTCCGCGGCGACCTATTACGGGATCGAGAAGCCGGCGCGAGATTGGGCGCGCCTGTTGTCCGGCGCGCGCCCGAAGCTGATCTCGGAGGAGCCGGCGGCGCCCTAGAGCATCATCCGACCGAGCGGGATCACCCGTCGGATAAAGATGCTCATGGAAACAAATGGCTAGAGCGTCAGCCGTGCGTCTATCAGCACGGCTGACGCTCTAGGGCCTGCTTCCGATCGAAGCAAGCCCTAGCTTGGTCCAGCGGCTGACCGCGGGCGGCCGGAAGATGCCCGAGCCGACGGGGACCAGCCCGTCAGGCGAGCGCCTCGGAGAACAACCGCTGCATGGCCGCCCAGGACTCGGCGTCGGCTTGCGGGCTGTAGCGGACCGCGTTCGGCATGTTGGCCTTGTCCGCCTGCTTGTTGGTGAAGCTGTGCACGGTTCCGCCGTACACATGCATCTGCCAATCGGCCCCGGCGTCCCGCATCTCCGTCTCGAACGCGCCGCGCTGCTCGGGCGGTATCATGGGGTCGTCGCCGCCGATGCACACCAGGATGCGCGGCTTGACCGTCCCGGGCGCGGGCTTCGGCGCCGCGGTCCCCAAGCCGCTGTGGAAACCGACCACCGCCTTCAGCGCCGCGCCGGCGCGGGCCAACTCAAGCGACATCGTTCCACCGAAGCAGAAGCCGATGGATGCCACGCGGCCGGCATCCACTTCCGCCCGCGCGGTCAAGGCCTGCAAGCCACCGCCGGCCCGGGCCCTGGTGCGCTCCGGCGCCTCGAACAGCGGCTTGAGCAGGCCGATCGCCTCCTCCAGGCCCGCGACGACCCGGCCTTCGCCGTGCAGGTCGCAGGCGAGCGCCACGTAGCCCATCCCGGCAAGCAGCTCCGCGCGGGAGATGGCGTGCTCACCGAGGCCGAACGCTTCCGGGAACACCAGCACGCCGGGGCGGGGCGCCGGGTCAGGCTCGAAGAATAGCTGGCTCCTCATGGTCAGCCCGTCGGCCTGGTAGGTCAGCGTTTCGTGATGCATGGCGTGGCCCCGATCGTTCAGGAGGGCACCGTATCGCGGATCGGCCCGGGCGGCCAACGGAGCCGCCGTCAGCCGAGGTGGCGCAGGGCGTCGCGAACCGAGCGTTCCAGTTCCCGGATCAGCCGCAGGGCATTGCCCGGCGTCATCTCCGCGAACATGGAGGTTTGCTGGTTCTCGGCGGCGAAGTCGCGGGTCAGGCGGAGATAGACCACGTTGGGGCCGGACCGCACGGCCACGCGGTTCGCCTCCGCCCTTGCCAAGTAACCAGTCCCCACCGCTGCCATCGTGTGCCTAATAACGCGCCTGTGAACACGCTACGGCAGCGGCGGCGACAGTTTCAAGGTGGTTGTTGCGGCATGGTTATATATGCAGCGCGCGCCCTTCCACGGCCAGCGCCGCCTCCTTCACCGCCTCGTTCAGGCTCGGGTGCGCGTGGCAGGTGCGGGCGACGTCCTCGCTGCTGGCGCCGAACTCCATCGCGGTGGCGATCTCGGCGATCAGCGTTCCCGCGTCCGGGCCGATGATGTGCGCGCCCACGATCTCGTCGGTTTCCTTGTCGGCCAGGATCTTCACGAAGCCGTCCGTGGCGCCCATGGCGCGGGCGCGGCCGTTGGCGGCGAAGGGGAAGCGGCCGGCGTTGTAGGCGCGGCCCTCGGCCTTCAGCATCTCCTCCGTGGCGCCGATGGAGGCGACCTCCGGCCAGGTGTAAACCACGCCCGGGATCACGCGGTAGTTCACGTGCCCGGCCTGCCCGGCGAGGATCTCGGCCATGGCCACGCCCTCCTCCTCCGCCTTGTGGGCTAGCATCGGGCCGGTCACGACGTCACCGATGGCGTAGATGCCGGGCACGCTGGTCGCGTAATGGGCGTCGATCCTCACCCGCTTGCGGTCATCCAGCGCCACGCCGGCGGCTTCCAGGCCCAGGCCCTCGTAATACGGGCGGCGGCCGATGGCGACCAGGACCACGTCGGCGTTCAGGGACTGCGCCTCGCCGCCGTCCGCAGGCTCCAGCGTCAGGCGCACGCCGGCGTCCGTCTTCTCCGCGGCGATGACCTTGGTCTTCAGCTTGAACTTGATGCCCTGCTTGCCGAGCACGCGCTCGAACGTCTTGCCGATCTCGCCGTCCATGCCGGGCACGAGCCGGTCCAGGAACTCCACTACGGTAACGGCGGCGCCCAGGCGGCGCCAGACGCTGCCCAGCTCCAACCCGATGTAGCCGCCGCCGATCACCACCATGTGGCCGGGCACGCGGTCCAGCTCCAGCCCGCCGGTCGAGGTGACGACCGTCTTCTCATCCACCTCCACGCCGGGCAGCGGGATGCTCTCGCTGCCTGTGGCGATGACGATGCTCCTCGCCTCGTACTCGACGCCGTCCACGTCCACCTTGCCGGGGGCGGCGATGCGGCCCTCGCCCTTCAGCCAGGTGACCTTGTTCTTCTTGAACAGGAACTCGACGCCCTTGACGTTGGCCGCCACCACCTCGCCCTTGCGCGCCTGCATGCGCGCCAGGTCGAGCTTGACGCTTTCCACCATGACGCCGTGGTCCTTGAAGCCGTGGGTCGCCTCCTCGAAGTTCTCCGAGGATTGCAGCAGCGCCTTGGACGGGATGCAGCCGATGTTCAGGCACGTGCCGCCGAGGGTGGCGCGCTTCTCCACGCAAGCGGTCCTGAGCCCGAGCTGGGCGGCGCGCAGGGCGCAAACGTAGCCGCCCGGCCCGGCGCCGATGATGATGACGTCGAAGGACTCGCTCATGATGTCTCCCTCGCGGCGCCGACAAGGGCCTTCCCTCTTCCCCTGGGAGAGGGCCGGGCGGGGATCGCGCCGCGCGAATATGATAGCTCGCAAATGGGGCGGCCCGGCCCCTCACCCAACCCTCTCCCAGAAGGAGAGGGCTTAAATCGGGCGGGTGCTACAGGCCCAGGAGCAGCCGGCGGGGGTCTTCGACGCCTTCCTTGACGCGGACCAGGAAGCTCACCGCCTCCTTCCCGTCCACGATCCGGTGGTCGTAGCTAAGCGCCAGGTACATCATGGGACGGATCTCGACGCGGCCGGCGACCGCCATCGGGCGGTCCTGGATCTTGTGCATGCCCAGGATGGCCGACTGCGGCGGGTTCAGGATCGGGGTGCTCATCAGGGAGCCGTACACGCCGCCGTTGGTGATGGAGAAGCTGCCGCCGGTCAGCTCGTCCAGCTTGAGCGCCCCGTCCCGGGCACGGCGGCCGAAGCTGGCGATGGCGGCCTCGACCTGCGCCAGGCTCATGCGGTCTGCGTCGCGCACCACCGGGACCACCAGGCCGTTCGGGCCGCCGACGGCGATGCCCATGTGGACGTAGTGCTTGTAGACGATCTCGTCGCCGTCGATCTCGGCGTTGACGGCCGGGAACTCCTCCAGGGCGGCCACGCAGGCGCGCACGAAGAAGCCCATGAAGCCGAGCCTGGTGCCGTTGTGCTTCTTCTCGAAGGCGTCCCGGTACTCGGCGCGCAGGGCCATGGCCGCGCTCATGTCCACCTCGTTGAAGGTGGTGAGCATGGCGGCGTTGTTCTGCGCCTCCTTGAGCCGGGCCGCGATGGTGCGGCGCAGCCGGGTCATCTTCACCCGCTCCTCGCGCCCGGCTTCCGCGCCGGGGCCGCGCGCGGCGAGCACGACGGGCACGGCGGCGGGGGCGGCGACGGGGCGGCTCATGAAGGCCAGCACGTCCCCCTTGGTGATCCGGCCGTCCTTGCCGGACCCGGCGCCGACCTGCGCCGCCGTGAGGTCGTTCTCCGCCATCCGCTTGGCCGCCGCGGGCATCGGCGCGTGCGCCGCCCCGGTGGGGGTGACGTTCGGCGGCGGCGCGGCAGGACGCGCGACCGGGGACGAGACCGGGGGCGCGACCGGGCCGCCTGGCGCCGGCGCGGGCTTCGCGGCGGCCGGCGGCGGCGCCGGCCTGGCCGCCTGCTTGGCCGGGGCGGACGCCGCCCCCGCTTCCTCGACGGTGCCGAGCAGGTCGCCGACCTCGACTTCGGCGCCTTCCTCGGCCGCCAGGGTCCCCAGGGTGCCGGCGCTGGGGGCGTTGACTTCCACGGTGACCTTGTCGGTCTCGAGCTCCACCAGCGGCTCGTCCGCCGCCACGGCGTCTCCGGCCTTCTTCAGCCAGCGCGCCACGGTGGCGGTGGTGACGCTCTCGCCCAGCGTGGGCACTTTGATATCGGCCGACATTCAGGTTCCTTGTTCCGTCTCGCCTCTGCGTTGCCGGGTCAACCCAGCATCAGGGCATTTGCCACCAGCGCGGCCTGCTGCGCCGCGTGCACCTTGGCCAACCCGGTCGCCGGGCTGGCGGCCGGGTCCCGGCCGACGTAGTCCGGCCGCACGCTCTTGTGGCCGAGCATGCCGAGCGTGCGCTCGATCTTGCGGTCCACGAAGTTCCAGCCGCCCATGTTCTCCGGCTCTTCCTGGCACCAGACGACCTGCGCCGCGGGGTAGGATCTCAGCACGGTGGCAAGCGACTTGGTCGGGAACGGGTAGAGCTGCTCCAGGCGCACGATGGCCACGTCCGTGACGCCCTTGTCGCGCCGCTGCTGCAACAGGTCGTAGTAAACCTTGCCGGTGCACAGCACGACGCGCTTGACCTCCGCGGCGGTGGCGATCGCATCCACCTCGCCGATCACGTGCCGGAAGTGGCTGTCGCCGGTGAACTCGGCCAGGGACGAGACGGCGAGCTTGTGCCGCAGCAGGCTCTTGGGGGTCATGATCACCAGCGGCTTGCGGAAGTTGCGCTTCAACTGCCGGCGCAGGGCATGGAAGTAGTTGGCGGGGGTGGTGAGGTTGGCGACGACCATGTTCTGCTCGGCGCAGAGTTGCAGGTAGCGCTCCAGCCGGGCGGAGGAGTGCTCCGGCCCCTGCCCCTCGTAGCCGTGCGGCAGCAGCAGGGTCAGGCCGGACATGCGAAGCCACTTGGTCTCGCCGCTGGCAAGGAACTGGTCGATGATCACCTGCGCGCCGTTGGCGAAGTCACCGAACTGCGCTTCCCACAGCACCATGGTGGTCGGGTCGGCCACCGTGTAGCCGTACTCGAAGCCGAGCACCCCGGCTTCCGACAGGAGCGAGTTGAAGATCTCGATCCGCGCCTGGCCGTCCGCGATGTTGTTGAGCGGGACGTACTCGTTGGCGTTGGTCTGGTCGACCAGCACGGCGTGGCGCTGGCTGAACGTGCCGCGCTGGCAGTCCTCGCCGGACAAGCGGACGCGGTTGCCGTCCAGCAGCATGCCGCCGAACGCCAGGGCCTCGCCGGTGGCCCAGTCGATCCCCTCGCCGCGGTCGAACGCCGCGCGCTTGGCTTCCAACTGGCGGACGATCTTGGCGTTGGCGTCGAAGCCTTCCGGCACCCGGGACAGGGCGGCGCCGATCGCCTCCGCGGCCGCCCCGGTCAGCGCGGTGGCTTCCTCGGACCGCTCGTCCTCCTGGTCGGCCTGCTTCAAGCCGGCCCAGCGGCCTTCCAGCCAATCGGCCTTGTTGGGCTTGTAGCTCTGGGCGGCCTTGTAGCTCTGCTCCAGGGTGGCGGTGAACTCGTCCCACACCGCGCGGGCCTCGTCCGCGGTCACGGAGCCTTCGGCGGCGAGCTTCTCGGCGTACAGGGTCCGGGTCGTCTTCATGTCCCGGATGGCGCGATACATGATCGGCTGGGTGAAGGCTGGCTCGTCCGTCTCGTTGTGGCCGTGGCGGCGGTAGCAGACGACGTCGAGCACGAAGTCGGTCGCGAACTGGTTGCGGAACTCGGCGGCCAGGCGGGAGCAGAAGATCACCGCCTCCGGGTCGTCGCCGTTCACGTGCAGGATCGGCGCCTGGACGGACTTGGCGACGTCCGTGCAGTACAGCCCGGAATACGCGTGCGCCGGCACGGTGGTGAAGCCGATCTGGTTGTTGACGACCAGGTGGATGGTGCCGCCGGTGCGGTAGCCGATCAGCTTGCTCATCGCCAGCGTCTCGTACACCAGGCCCTGCCCGGCGAAGGCCGCGTCCCCGTGCATCAGGATGCCCATGACGCTGCGGCGCGCTTCGCGGTCCCCGGCGGCGTCCTGCCGGGCGCGCACCTTGCCGACCACCACCGGGTCCACCGCTTCCAGGTGGGACGGGTTGGGTTGCAGGGAGATGTGCACGGGGTGGCCGCCCGCCTCGATGTCCGTGCTGGTGCCGAGGTGGTACTTCACGTCGCCCGAGCCCTGGACGTCGTCCGGCTTGGGGCTGCCGCCGGCGAACTCGCTGAACAGGGCCGCGTACGGCTTGCGGACCACGTTCACCAGCGTGTTCAGCCGGCCGCGGTGCGGCATGCCGATCGCCACCTCGGTGACGCCGTCCTTGGCCGCGGTCTCGATCATGGCGTGGAGGGCGGGGATGGTGACCTCGCCGCCTTCCAGGCCGAAGCGCTTGGTGCCCACGTAGCGCTTCTGGCAGAACGCCTCGAACCCCTCGGCCTCCGTGAGCTGGCGCAGGATGGTCTTCTTGGCCGCCGCGTCGAAGCTGCCGGCCCACGCAGCGCCCTCGATGCGCCTTTGCAGCCAGTCCTTCTGCTGCGGGTCCTGGATGTGCATGTACTCGACGCCGATGGGGCCGCAGTAGGTCTGCCGCAGCACGGCCAGGATCTCGCGCACCGTGGCCGTTTCGCGGCCCAGCACGTTGTCGATGAACACCGGGCGGTCCATGTCGGCCTCGGTGAAGCCGTAGGTCGCCGGGTCCAGCTCCGGATGCCGCCGCGGCATGGTGAGGCCGAGCGGGTCGAGCTGCGCTTCCAGGTGGCCGCGCACGCGGTACACGCGGATCATCATCAAGGCGCGCAAGCTGTCGAGCGTGGCGGCGCGGACCTGCTCGGCGGATAGGCCGGGCGCGGCCGGCGCCTTGGTGGGCGCCTTGGCGGCCTTGCCGTCGGGCTTGGCCGCCGGCTCCGGCTCGCCGACGTCGAACCGGCGGGGCGCCCAGGACGCGCCGGTGGCGTCCGTCAGCACGGACCGGGCCTCGTCGTTCAGCGCGGCGAACAACTCGGCGAAACTCGCATCGACGCTGTCCGGCCGCTCCGCCCACCGCGCGTAGAGGTCGGCGATGAAGGCCGCGTTGGCCCCGCTGAACGCCGTCGCGAGCACATCAACGCCTGGCATGTCGTCTGATTCCTGCTTGGGTAGGCACGCTCAAGGTAAGCGCCCGGAAAGATGGCGGAATTGGGTTGCGCGCGTGGCTGGGTGGCTGAATGGCACGCAAGCCCTCAGCCCCGCAGCGCCTTCACCATCGTGCTGCCCAGGGCGGAGGGGCTTTCCGCCACATGGATGCCCGCGGCCCGCATCGCCTCGAACTTGGCCGCCGCCGTGTCCCGCCCGCCGCTGATCACGGCGCCCGCGTGGCCCATCCGCCGGCCGGGCGGCGCCGTGGAGCCGGCGATGAAGCCCACGACCTTCTTGCTGCTCCCCGTGCGGGCGAGGAACTCGGCCGCGTCGATCTCGCTGGCGCCGCCGATCTCGCCGATCATAATGATGCTCTCGGTTTCCGGGTCGGCCAGGAACATCTCCAGCACCTCGATGAAGTCGGTGCCCTTCACCGGGTCCCCGCCGATGCCGACGCAGGTGCTCTGCCCCAGCCCGGCGGCCGTGGTCTGCGCCACCGCCTCGTAGGTCAGCGTGCCGGAGCGGCTGACGATGCCCACGGTGCCGCGGCGGTGGATGTGGCCGGGCATGATGCCGATCTTGCACGCGTCGGGGGTGATCACGCCGGGGCAGTTCGGCCCGATCAGCCGGCTGCCCGACGCGGACAGCGCCCGCTTGACGCGGATCATGTCCTGCACCGGGATGCCCTCGGTGATGCACACGATCAGCGGGATCTCCGCGTCGATGGCTTCCAGGATGGCGTCCGCGGCGAAGGGCGGCGGGACGTAGATCGCGGTGGCGTCGGCGCCGGTCCTCTCGACCGCCTGCGCCACCGTGTCGAACACCGGCAGGTCCAGGTGGAGGGTGCCGCCCTTGCCCGGCGTGACGCCGCCCACGACCTTGGTGCCGTAGGCGATCGCCTGCTCCGAATGGAACGTGCCCTGCGCGCCCGTGAAGCCCTGGGTGATGACCTTGGTGTTCGCGTCGACCAGAACGGCCATTATGCGGCTTCCTTCACGGCCTGCACCACCTTGGCGGCGGCGTCCGCCAGGTTGTCGGCGGAGATGATCGGCAGGCCGGACTTGGCCATGATCTCCTTGCCCAGCGCCACGTTGGTGCCTTCCAGCCGGACCACCAGCGGCACGCTCAGCGAGACTTCCCGCGCCGCGGCGACCACGCCCTCGGCGATCACGTCGCAGCGCATGATGCCGCCGAAGATGTTGACCAGGATGCCTTCCACGTTCGGGTCGGACAGGATGATCTTGAACGCCGCCGTCACCCGCTCCTTGGTGGCGCCGCCGCCCACGTCGAGGAAGTTGGCGGGGGCGGCGCCGTACAGCTGGATGATGTCCATCGTGGCCATCGCCAGGCCGGCGCCGTTCACCATGCAGCCGATGGTGCCGTCCAGCGCCACGTAGTTGAGGCTGTGCTTGGCGGCTTCCAGCTCCTTCGGGTCCTCCTCCGCCTCGTCGCGCAGCTTCTCCAGCTCCGGATGGCGGAACAGGGCGTTGTCGTCGAAGCTCACCTTGGCATCGAGCGCGATGATCTCGCCGGCGCCGGTCACCACCAGCGGGTTGATCTCCACCGTGTCGCAGTCCAGCGCGGTGAACGCCTTGTACATCGCGGCGACGAACTTGCCGAACGTGCCGACCTGCTTGCCTTCCAGCCCCAGCCCGAACGCCAGCCGGCGGGCGTGGAAGGGGGACAGGCCGGACGCCGGGTCGATGGCGACGCGCAGGATCTTCTCGGGGTGGTGCTCGGCCACCTCCTCCACCTCCATGCCGCCCTCGGTGGAGGCGAGGACGGTGACGCGGGAGGTGGCGCGGTCCACCAGCAGGGACAGATACAGCTCCCGCTTGATGTCGCAGCCGGCTTCCACGTACACCCGGCGCACCTTGCGGCCGGCGGGGCCGGTCTGCTTGGTGACCAGCGTGTGGCCCAGCATGGCGGCGGCGGCGGCCTTCACCTCGTCCGCCGACCTGGCCAGGCGCACGCCGCCCTTGCCTTCCGGCGCGTCCGCGAAGCGCCCGGCGCCGCGGCCGCCGGCGTGGATCTGGCTTTTGACCACGAACACCGGCCCGGGCAGCTTCGCCGCGGCTTCCGCGGCTTCCTCCGGCGTCCAGGCGACGTGGCCTTCCAGCACGGCCACGCCGTAGCCGCGCAGCAGTTCCTTGCCCTGGTACTCATGGATGTTCATCGGATCAGCCCACCAGCTTGCGGGAAGCGTCGATCAGCTCCCGGACGGACGCGCAGCTCTTGTCGAAGGCGGCCTGCTCGTCCGCGGTCAGGGAGATCTCCACGATGCGCTCCACCCCCCCGGCGCCGATCACCACCGGCACGCCGACGTAGAGGCCGGACACGCCGTACTGCCCGGTGAGCATGGCCGCGGCGGGCAGCACGCGCTTCTTGTCGCGCAGGAAGCTCTCCGCCATGGCGATGGCGGAGGCGGCCGGGGCGTAGAACGCGCTGCCCTTCTCCAGCAGCTTGACGATCTCGCCGCCGCCGTTGGCGGTGCGGGCGACGATGGCGTCGATCTTGTCCTGCGTGGTCCAGCCCATCTTGACCAGGTCCGGCACCGGGATGCCGGCCACGGTGGAGTACCGGGTCAGCGGCACCATGGTGTCGCCATGGCCGCCGAGCACGAAGGCGGTGACGTCCTCCACGCTGACGTTGAACTCGTGCGCCAGGAACAGGCGGAAGCGCGAGCTGTCCAGCACGCCGGCCATGCCGACGACCTTGTTGGGGGGCAGGCCGCTCTTCTGCTGCATCACCCAGACCATCGCGTCGAGCGGGTTGGTGATGACGATCACGAACGCGTCCGGGCAGTGCGTCTTGATGCCTTCCGCCACCTGGGCGATCACGCCCGCGTTCTTGGCGACCAGGTCGTCCCGCGACATGCCTGGCTGGCGCGGGAAGCCGGCGGTGACGATCACCACGTCCGACCCGGCGATGCTGGCGTAGTCGCTGCTGCCGACCATGTGGCTGTCGAAGCCGTCCACCGGGGCGGACTGCATGATGTCCAGCGCCTTGCCGGCAGCGACGCCGCCGAACACGTCGAACAGCGCGACGTCCCCGAGCTCCTTCAATCCCACGAGGTGGGCCAGGGTGCCGCCGATGTTGCCGGCTCCGATGAGGGCGATCTTGCTGCGGGCCATGGCCAATCCTTCCGGAGCGCGAGATGAGTCAGCCCGCCAGGCGGGCGGCCGTCCGGAAGGCGAGTGTGGCCTAGCCCATACCGGCCGGAGGAGCAAG
>CAXTLC010000041.1:0-22680 GCA_964245075.1 uncultured Acetobacteraceae bacterium | reverse complement strand
TTACGTGAGGTGCGGCAGCGCCGACCACTCCTCGGACTGCATCTCCTCCAGCCGGGACGCGGTGCGTTCGAACGCCTTGGCGCCTTCGCCGCGCTCGTACAGCTGGTCCGGCTGCGCGTCGGCCGAGGCGACCAGCTTGACCCGGTGGTCATACAGCGAGTCCACCAGGGTGATGAAGCGCCGGGCCTGGTCGTAGTTCTCCGGCCCCAGCCTCGGGATGCCGTCCACCACCAGCGCGGCGTAGTGGGTGGCGATGGCGAGGTAGTCGCCCGGCCCGAGCGGCTGGCCGCAGAGCGCGGCGAAGTCGAACCGCGCGACCCCGTCGGCCGCCATGGGCACGCGCAGGGTGCGGCCGTTCACCGTCAGGCGCTGCGCCTTGGGCGCCGCCCCGTTGGCCAGCTCGGCGAACGCCCGGTCCAGCGCCACGTCCGCGCGGCCGTTGGCCGGCACGTGCCAGCTCGGCAGCCCGCGCAGCCGTTGCCGGCGGAAGTCCCGGCCGGATTCCAGCACCAGCACGTCCAGGTGCTGCTTGATCAGGGCGATGAACGGCAGGAACGCGTCCCGGCCGGGCTTGCCCGCGAACAGGTCGTCCGGCACGGTGTTGGAGGTCGCCACCACCACCACCGCCCGCTCGAACAGGGCTGCGAACAGCCGGCCCAGGATCATGGCGTCGGCGATGTCGGTGACCTGGAACTCGTCGAAGCACAGCAGCGCCGAGCGGGCCGCGATGTCGTCGGCGAGCGGGGGGACGGGGTCTGCGCCGCCCGGGTTGGCCGTTCTCCAGGCGAACACGAGGGCGTGAACCGTCTGCATGAAGGCGTGGAAGTGGACGCGCTGCTTGCGCTCGACCTGCGCCTGCTCGAAGAACAGGTCCATCAGCATCGACTTGCCCCGCCCGACCTCGCCCACGAGGTACAGCCCGTTCGGGCCGTGCGGCGCGTCGTCCACCGCGCGGCGGCGCAGCAGGCGGCCGATGAAGCCGGGGCTGTTCGGCTGCGGCGGCGGGTCATAGCCGCGCAGCTTGACCCACAGGTCCTGCAACCGCTCCGCCGCGGCCGCCTGCGCCGGGTCGGTCGCCAACCGGCCTGAAAGGAGGCGCTGGCGGTAGGCGGCGAGCGGGCCGGCGGCAAGCGGCGGGTGGTTCATCGTAGGGCGGCGAATAGCCCGGCGGCGTTTGATGTTCAATGAAGCAAGCGTGGGTTCAACGAAGCGGGAGCGGCCCGGCCATTCCGGTGTATCGGCCCTCGATGTTCATGTATGGTTCCGGTGTCAGGGGAGACTGCCATGCGCTTCGCCGTGATCGCCGCCTTCGCGTCCGCCGTTCTCGCGTGTCCCGCACTGGCTGCACCGGCGTTGGCCGCGCCAGCATTGGCCACGCCGGGCGCCCATGCCGGGCAGGCCTGCGCCGCGCCGCACGGGGCGCTTTCCCGCGTCGCGCTCGCCACGGCCGGCCCGGCGGATTGCTGCGCCGGCCGGACGCGCTGCGCGCAGTTCCTGTCGACGGCCACGGCCGTGCGCCCGGCCCGCCGCCAGCGCACCTGACCCGGCCTGGCCAGGCCCCGGGAGACCTTGATCGGAACCGGCGCTCCGCCCTAGGAATGCGGATGGACGCCATGCCCACGCTGCCCGACTCGCTGGACCTCGCCGCGCTGAGCACGACGCCGGTCGCGGCCGACCCGTTTCCCCACGTGGTCGTGCCCCATTTCGTGCCCCCGGGCTTCCTCGGGCGCATCCAGTCGGACTTGCCGCCGATGGCCAGCGGCGGCTCCTTCCCGCCGGCGTCGCTCCGGCTCGGCCCGGCCGCCGCGTCCCTGGTGCGGCAGATGGAAGGGGCTGCGCTGCGGGACACGGTGGCCGCCAAGTTCGGGCTGGACCTGGGGGACGCGCCCGTGATGCTCACCATGCGCGGGCGGACGCGGGAGAAGGACGGCCGCATCCACACCGACTCCGCCGCCAAGCGGGTCACCGTGCTGCTTTACCTGAACCCGCAAGCGGAAGCCTGGTCCAAGCAGGAAGGGTGCCTGCGCCTGCTCCGCAGCGCCACCGACCTGGACGACTACGCGGTGGAGGTTCCGCCGGTGAACGGCACGCTGCTGGTGTTCCCGAACGGCCCGACGACGTGGCACGGGCACCGCACCTTCGTCGGCCCGCGCCACGCCATCCAGCTCAACTACATGGCCAACGACGGCCGCGCCCGCAGCGAGCTGCGCCGCCACCGATGGTCCGCATTCGTGAAGCGGTTCGCGGCCTGAACCCATGCACCGGCTGAACTGGGCGCTGGGCATCGCGGCGGTTTCCCTTTGGGTGGTTCCGGTGCTGTGGTTCTACCGCCGGGACCTCATGAAGCTGTGGGACAACCGCAGCGACAAGTGGTTCGGGCGCGACTGGTAGGCGCGGCACCGGCGGCGTCACATAGGGGACTTGGAGGCGGCTGGTGGAGCTGAGGGGAATCGAACCCCTGACCTCCTCATTGCGAACGAGGCGCTCTACCAACTGAGCTACAGCCCCGCCTTCCAAGGTGCCGGGATATGCAGGGCCTCCCTTCGCGCGTCAAGCCGCACTTGCCCGGTTTGCGGTCGGGGGGCGGCAAGGCTAGGGTCCGCCGCCGTTCCAGGGAATGTCCAACTTGCTCGTCGCAAACGCCATCTATGAGATCCTTCAGCAACTCCTGAACCTGTACTGGTGGGTCGTCATCCTCGCAGCCGTGATGAGCAACCTGATCGCCTTCGGCGTCGTGGACACGCGCAACCGGCTGGTCTGGACGATCTCGGATTTCCTCTACCGCCTCACGGAGCCTGCGTTGCGGCGCATCCGCCGGGTGTTGCCCAGCATGGGCGGCATCGACCTCAGCCCGCTCGTGCTGCTGCTTGGCATATACCTGGCGCGGGCCGTGCTGGCGCAGGTCTATCTGTCGGCCGTGCAGCCGCTGTTCTACTAGAGCGGGATGGACATCGCGTTCGCTCAGCCATCCCGCTCCCCTTGCCACTTGAGAGGGCGATCCAGACATTTGGCGAAGCCGCCAAACGTCATCGCGCTTTAGCGGGCCGATGGCGGCGCGCATCATCGACGGCGTCCGGCACGCGGCGCTGCTGCGGGGCCGGGTGGCCGAGCGGGTCGCGGGCCTGCCGTTCCAGCCGGGCCTGGCCGTGGTGCTGGTTGGCGACGACCCGGCCAGCGCCGTTTACGTCCGCAACAAGGACCGCGCCGCGCGGGACGCCGGGCTGGCCGTGCGGACGATCCGCCTGCCCGCCGGGACGCCGCTCCAGGCGGTGGTGGACACGGTCGCGGCGTTGAACGCGGACCCCGAGGTGGACGGCATCCTGGTGCAACTGCCCTTGCCGCCGCCGCTGGAGGCCGCCGCCGCCATCGGGGCCATCGACCCGGCGAAGGACGTGGACGGGCTCACCACCCTCAACGCCGGGCGGCTGGCGGGCGGCGAGGCGGCCATGTCGCTCGACACCCCGGACGGGACGGCGCTCGCCCCCTGCACGCCGCGCGGGGTCATGGCCCTGCTCGCATCGGCCTGCCCGGCGTTGGCTGGGAAGCGGGCACTGGTGCTGGGACGCTCCGCGCTGGTGGGCCGCCCGCTCGCCGCCATGCTGACGGCGGCGGACGCGACGGTGACGGTGGCGCATTCCCGCACCCGGGACCTGCCCGCCGAATGCCGCCGGGCCGAGATCCTGGTGGCGGCGGTGGGGCGGCCGGAGCTGGTGCGAGGGGACTGGGTCGGGCCGGGCGCGGTGGTGATCGACGTCGGCATCAACCGCGCCGCGACCGGCGGCCTGGTGGGGGACGCCGCGTTCGCCGAATGCGCCGAGGTTGCCGGGGCGATCACCCCGGTGCCGGGCGGGGTCGGGCCGATGACGGTCGCCTGCCTGCTGGAAAACACCGCCGCCGCCGCAATCCGGCGCAGGATGCGCTGAGACACGGGAGGAACGCCCATGACCCGCCTCGCCCTCGCCGCCGCCCTCGCCTGCCTCCTGCCGCTCGCGGCGCGGGCCGGCAGCCAGGACTTCTCGGTGGTGAACCGGACCGGATACCAGATCGACGCGATCTACGTCAGCCAGATCGGCAACAGCCGCTGGGGCGGCAACGTGATGGGCAGCGCCGTGCTGCTGGACGGGGAAACGGTGGCCATCAGCTTTGCCCGGGAGGAGCCGGCATGCCACTGGGACCTGCTGGTGCAGTACCACGACCGCGAGAAGATCACCTGGACGGACGTGGACCTGTGCAACGTCGCCCGGGTGGCGCTGGTTTACGACCGCCGTTCCGGCAGGACGCTAGCCCGGGCACGGTAGCCCTACCGTCTAGAAATCCGTGCAGCGGCCCTTCTGCTCCCAGTCGCCGTAACGGGTCGGCTCGGGCCCGGCGGGGCCGCCGTATTCCTTCGGCAGGGGCGGGGCCGGCGCCGGAACGGCCGGCTCGGGCTGGGATGCGGGTTCGGTGTCCATGCCGCCTATCTGGGGATGGCAGCAGGCGGCGGCAACGAGGCCAGCCGCTGCTCCACTTCGTTGCGCCACGGCGCGTCGGACGGGGCGGCGGCAAGCGCCCGGCGGAACAGGGCGGCGGAATTCTCGCTCACCCGGCCCTCGGCGCGGCTGGCGGCGTCGGCCACCAGAACGGCCAGCATGGGGTCGAACCGCTGGTCCAGCGCGCTGCGCCAAGCGGAGGCAGCGTCGGCGAACCGGCCGCGGCTGGCCTCGATGTTGCCGAGCATGACCTCGCCCTGGCGCGCCCGCTCGGAATGCGGGTCGATCGTCGCCAAGGCCGCGCGGAGCTGGTCCACCATCCCGTCCGTTTCCGCCGACTGGCGATCCGCATCGAGCATGCGGGCGGCGAGCGGCTGGGCGGGCAGCTCGGGCCGCCCGCTCACCAGGTAGAGCGCCAGCGCCGCCATCGGCACCAGCACCATGCCGAGCACCAGCGGGCCGCGGTCCGGCGGCGCCGCCGCCGCCGTCCGGCCGGGCGCGTCCGAGGCAGCCAGCAACCGGCGCTGCACTTCCAGCAGGGCGGTCGCGTGGTCGGACGGGGCGATCCGGCCTTCCGCCAGATCCCGGTCCAGCTCGGCCAACTGGGCGCGGTACAGGTCCACCGTCGCCTGGCCCCGCTCGCGCACCCGCACGCGGCCGCGCAGGGACCAGGCGGCCGGGGCCAGCGCCAGCAGCGCCAGCACGGCCGCCGCGACCCAGATCATCGCCGGGTCAGCTCCGCCAGCCGGAGCCGCTCCGCGTCCGACAGCGGGTCCGCCGCCGCGGGGCGGGTCCGCCGCCCGAGCACGGCCAGCCCCAGCCCGGCGCACACGGCCAGGACCGGCGACAGCCACAGCAGCGCGGTCATGGCGTTGAACGGCGGGCGCAGGCGGACGAAGTCGCCGTAGCGGGCCACCATCCAGGCGGTGATCTGCCGGTCCGTGTCCCCGGCGGCGACGCGCTGGCGCACGATCTGGCGCAGGTCGTGGGCGAGCGGCGCGCCGGAGTCCTCGATGCTCTCGTTCTGGCAGACCAGGCAGCGCAGTTGCCCGCCGACCCGCTCCGCCCGCGCCTCGGCCGCCGGGTCCGGCAGCATCTCCGCCGGGTCGCTGATGGCGTGCGCCGGCCCTGCCCACACCAGGGGGGCGAGCAGCAGCGGGGCGAGCAGCGGCAGTGCTAGGCGGCTGCGGCGCGCCATGCGGGCTGCAACCTGTTCTTGATCACGTCGGCGTCCAGCCCGTTGGCCCAGTGCCAGCGGACCACGCCGGCGCCGTCCACCAGGAACGTCTCGGGCACGCCGGACAGGCCGAAGTCGATCGCCACCCGGCCCGCGGCGTCCCGCGCGATGCGCTGGAACGGGTTGCCGTGGCGCTGGATGAACTGCGCCGCCCGGTCCGTGCCGTCCTTGTAGGCGATGGCCCAGATCGGCAGCCCGGCTTCCGACAGCGCCATGAGCGCCGGGTGCTCCTCCTCGCAGGGCTGGCACCAGGACGCGAAGAAGTTCAGCAGGGTGGGCTTGCCGCCGGCCAGCTCGGCGCTGCCGAAGCCGCGTCCGGGCGGCTGCGCCGGCAGGTCGAAGTGCGGCACGGGCTGGCCGGTGATCGGGCTGGGGACGCCGCGGGGGTCGAACGTCCCGGCGCTCATGCCGCGCAGCATCGCCCAGAACGCGCCGCCGCCGAGCAGGGCCGCGCCGAACGGGGCTGACAAGACGAGTTGCCGGCGGGTCAAGAACCGTGTCCCGCTCAGGCCCGGGTCGTCAAGCACGGGCGCCCAGAGCCACCGTGCGGCGGGCGGGCGCGCCCACGCGCAGCCGCCGGTCCGCCAGGGACAGCCCGCCGCCGAGCGCCATCACCAGCCCGCCCAGCCAGATCCACGGCGCCATCGGGTTGTAATGCAGCCGCATCACCGCGGCGCCGTCCCGCTCCTCGCCCAGCACGGCGTAGATGTCGGCGAAGCCGGTGGTGTGGATGGCCGCTTCCGTGGTGGTCACGTTCTGCACCGGGAAGGTGCGGCGGGACGGGTGCATGGACAGGTCCGGCTGGCCCGGCCGCTTCACCCGGATGTTGGCGATGCGCTCGCTGTAGTTGGAGCCGTCGCCATTGGTGAGCGAGTCGAGCGTCCAATCCATCCCGGCGGCCTGCACCGTTTCCCCGGGATGCACCAGCACCACGCGCTGCTGCGCCAGGGACATGCCGGCGATGCCCGCGACCGTGACGCCCATCCCGGCATGGGCCAGCGCCGCGCCGAACGCCGCGACCGGCAGGCCGCGCGCCCGGGCGAAGCTGTCGCGCAGCGGCAGCCGGAACAGGCGGACGCGCTCCACGATCTCCGCGAAGGCGCCGAAGACCAGCCAGGCGGACCCGGCGAACGCCAGGGCCGGCAGCACCGGCAGCCGGGTGACGAAGTAGAGCCCCGCCGCCACCGCGACCGCCGCCGCCCACCACAGCCGCAGCAGCGCGGGGGCGAGCGAGGCGCGCTTCCACGGCAGCACGGAGCCGATCGCCATGGCGGCGAACACCGGCACGGCCAGCGGCAGCACGGTGGCGTTGAAGAACGGCGCCCCCACGCTGAGCTTGGCGCCGAGGACGAGGTCGCTGAACAGCGGGTACATGGTGCCGGTCAGCACCACGGCCGCGATCGAGCACAGCAGCACGTTGTTGAGCACCAGCGCGCCTTCGCGCGACACGGGGGCGAACAGGCCGCCCGCGGCCAGCGCCGGCGCGCGGACGGCGAACAGCAGCAGGCTGCCGCCGATCACCAGGCCGAGCAGGCCGAGGATGAACACGCCGCGCGCCGGGTCGTTGGCGAAGGCGTGCACCGAGTTCAGGATGCCCGAGCGCACCAGGAAGGTGCCGGACAGGCTGAGCGAGAAGGTGCCGATCGCCAGCAGCACGGTCCAGATCTTCAGCGCCTCGCGCTTCTCCACCACGATGGCGGAATGCAGCAGGGCGGTCCCGGTCAGCCACGGCAGCAGGGACGCGTTCTCCACCGGGTCCCAGAACCAGAAGCCGCCCCAGCCCAGCTCGTAGTACGCCCACCAGGAGCCGAGCGAGATGCCGCAGGTCAGCAGGCACCAGGACACCAGCGTCCACGGCCGCACCCAGCGGCCCCAGGACGCGTCCACCCGGCCCTCCAGCAGCGCCGCGACCGCGAAGGCGAACGGCACCGCGAAGCCGACGTAGCCGGCGTAGAGCATGGGCGGGTGGAAGGCGAGGCCGGGGTCCTGCAACAGCGGGTTCATGTCCCGCCCGTCGATCGGCGCCGGCCACAGCCGGGTGAACGGGTTGGAGGTGAGCAGCGAGAACAGCAGGAACCCGGAGGAGGACGCGCCCAGCACGCCGATCACCCGCGCCCGCAGGCTCCCGGGCAGGCTGCGGCCGAAGCCGGCCACGGCGCCGCCGCACAGCGCCAGGATGAGCGCCCACAGGATGATGGAGCCCTCGTGGTTTCCCCACGTCCCGGTGACCTTGTAGATCAGCGGCTTGAGGCTGTTGCTGTTCTCCGCCACGTTCAGCACGGAGAAGTCGTCCGACACGTGGGACCAGACCAGGCACCCGGCCGCGGCGGCCAGCGCCAGGAGCTGGCCGCAGGCCAGGCCGGGAGCGGCGGCGATCAGCCGCGCATCCCGCCGGTGCGCGCCCCAGATCGGCAGGATGGCCTGCGCGAAGGCCAGCGCGCAGGCGAGGGCGAGGGCGAAGTGGCCGAGTTCGGGAGTCATGCGCTGCTTACCCCGATGTCTTCGCGACGAGCGTGTTCCACGTCGCGGCTGGCGGCGGCGGACCCTTGCTCGGGTCCCACATGCCGGCCTTCTTGAGCGCGTCCGCCACGTCCTTGGGCATGTACGTCTCGTCGTGCTTGGCCAGCACCTCGGACGCGCGGAACGTGCCGTCCGGGCGCATGCTGCCGAGCGTCACCACGCCCTGGCCCTCGCGGAACAAGTCGGGGAGGATGCCGGTGTAGGCCACTTCCACGCTCGACCGCCCGTCCGTCACGCGGAAATGGGCGACCGGCTGCCCGGCCTCCGACACGCGCTGCACCGAACCGCTCTCCACCAGGCCGCCGAGCCGCAGGGACCGGCCTGGCAGGCCCTTCTCCGCGAGGTCCGAAGGCGCCACGAAGAACACGATGTCGTTGTTGAACGCCAGCAGGGACAGCGCCGTCGCCGACCCCAGGCCCAGGCCGCAGGCGAGCAGCACGGCCATCCGGCGGCTCTTGCGGGTCATCGGCTGCCGGGTCATCGGCTGCCTCGGGGGTCGATCGCGGCCAGGCGGCGCCGGGCCGCGGACAGCCGCACCGCGGCCCCCACGGCGAAGGCGGCGGGGATGGCCACGGCCAGGCCGTAGGACGCGGCGATGAAGCCGAGATGGGTCACGCCGCCGCCTCGCTGCGCGCCATCAGCAGGCCGCGGATGCGCCGCTCCATCACCGCCGCGCGGGTCCGCGCCGTCACGATGGCGGCGAACACCAGGGTGTAGCCCACCGCGCAGGCCAGCAGCGGCCACAGCATGTCCAGCGACATGGTCGGCGCCCCGGTGAGCGTGATGGTGGCGGGCTGGTGCAGCGTGTTCCACCAATCGACGCTGAACTTGATGATCGGCAGGTTCACCACGCCCACCAGCGCCAGGATCGCGCCCGCGCGGTAGCCGCGCTGCGGATCGTCGAAGGCGCGCACCAGGGCGATGTGGCCGAGGTAGATGAAGAACAGCACCAGCACGGAGGTCAGCCGCGCGTCCCACACCCACCAGGCGCCCCACATCGGCTTGCCCCACAGGCTGCCCGTCGCCAGGCACACCGCGGTGAACCCGGCGCCCACCGGGCCGATCTCCGCCGCCGCCAGGTCGGCCAGCGGGTGGCGCCAGATGATGGACGCGGCCGAGCACGCGGCCAGCACGAAGTACCCCATGGAAGCGAGCCAGGCCGCCGGCACGTGCACGTAGAGGATGCGCACCGCGTCCCCCTGCTGCCAGTCGGCGGGCGCCACGAACAGCCCCCAGCACAGCCCCGCAGCCGTCACCAGCACGGCCGCCGCCGTGAGCCACGGCTGCACGGCGGCGGCGCCGCGCAGGAAGCGGCCGGGGTTGGCGAACCGGTGCAGCCGGCTGCCCGCGCGGGGCGAAGGGAGTGCGGTGGCGTCCACCCCCAAGACATAGCATGACCTCGTGTCATGGAAAGCTGTGCGGTTCCATGTCTCGCACGCATGACATAGTCTTCACGGACGCCGCACCGAACCAAGGCCACGGGAGCCTGCCATGCTGTTCGCCATCACCTGCATCGACAAGCCGGACAGCCTCGCGCTGCGGCAATCCACCCGGCCCGCCCACCTCGGCTACGCCGCCGCCCACACGGTCGCGCTGGGCGGCCCGTTGCTGGACGAGGCGGGGCAGCCGGTCGGCTCCCTGCTGGTGGTGGAGCTGCCCGACCACGCCGCCGCGGCCGCCTGGGCGGCGGCGGACCCGTATGCCCAGGCCGGGCTGTTCGCCCACACCACCATCCAGGGCTTCCGCACCGTGTTCAAGGACGGCGCCGCCGTCTGAAGCGGCGGGTCCGGTGCAGTACTGGCTGGTGAAGTCCGAGCCGGATGCGTTCGGTTGGGACCAGCAGGTCGCCCGGGGGGTGGAACCCTGGACCGGCGTGCGCAACCATCAGGCGAAGAGGAACCTGCAAGCGATGCGGGCGGGGGACCGCGCGTTCTTCTACCATTCCAACATCGGCAAGGAGATCGTGGGCGTGGTGGAGGTGGTCGGCGAGGCCTACCCGGACCCGACGGACGAGGCCTGGGCGTGCGTGGACATGAGGACGGTCGGCCCCGTGCCGGTGCCCGTCACCCTCGCCGCCATCAAGGCCGACCCGGCGCTGGCCGGCATGGCGCTGCTGCGCCTGTCACGCCTCTCGGTCGGCCCGGTCAGCGCGCCGGAGTGGGAGCGCGTCTGCGAGCTCGGGGGTTTCCAAGCTCGGGGTTTCAAGGAATGACCCGCCTCCTGTAGCTTGCGTCCAAGCAAGCCGTGCCGGGGAGCGCCGCCATGTCAGAAACCAGCCTGTTCCACGTCAAGCCCGCCCTCGCCGCGGAGGCCCGCGTGAACGGCGAGCGCTACCGCCTCATGGTCAACCACGCCAGCCGCGACCCGGAGCACTTCTGGGCGGAGCAGGCCCGCCGCATTCCCTGGATGCGCGAGCCCACCAGCATCAAGAACGCGTCCTTCGACGGCGACGTGGCGATCAAGTGGTTCGAGGACGGGCGGCTGAACGCCTCCGCCGCGTGCCTGGACGCGCACCTGGAGCAGCGCGGCGACCAGGCCGCGATCATCTGGGAAGGCGACGACCCCGGCCAATCCCGCACCGTGACGTTCCGCGAGCTGCACGCGGAGGTTTGCCGCCTCGCCAACGTGCTGAAGGCGCTCGGCGTGGTCCGCGGCGACCGGGTGACGATCTACCTGCCGATGGTGGTGGAGGCCGCGGTCGCCATGCTGGCCTGCGCCCGGGTCGGCGCGGTCCACAGCGTGGTGTTCGCCGGGTTCTCGCCGGACAGCCTGGCCAACCGCATCACCGATTGCGGCTCCACCCTGCTGATCACCGCCGACGAGGGCCGGCGGGGCGGGCGCCGGGTGGCGCTGAAGGCCAACGCGGACGAAGCGCTGAGAAGCTGCCCGGCGGTGAAGAACGTGCTGGTCGTGGCCGTCACCGGCGCGGACGTGCCGATGCAGGACGGGCGGGACCACCGCTACGCCGAGATGCTCGCCGCCGCGTCCGCCGACTGCGAGCCGGAAGCGATGGGGGCGGAGGACCCGCTGTTCATCCTCTACACCTCCGGCAGCACCGGCAAGCCGAAGGGCGTGGTGCACACCACCGGCGGCTACATGGTCTGGGCGTCCTTCACCCACGAGCTGGTGTTCGACTACCGCAACGGCGAGGTGTACTGGTGCACGGCCGACGTCGGCTGGGTGACCGGGCACACCTACATCGTGTACGGCCCGCTGGCGAACGGCGCCACGACGCTGATCTTCGAGGGGGTGCCGAACTACCCGGACAACTCCCGCTTCTGGCAGGTGGTGGACAAGCACCGGGTCAACATCTTCTACACCGCGCCCACCGCCATCCGCGCCCTGATGCGCGACGGGGACGCGCCCGTGCGCGCCACCAGCCGCGAAAGCCTGCGCGTGCTGGGCAGCGTGGGGGAGCCGATCAATCCCGAGGCGTGGCTCTGGTACTACCGCGTGGTCGGCGGGGAGCGCTGCCCGATCGTGGACACCTGGTGGCAGACGGAAACGGGGGGCATCCTGATCAGCCCGCTGCCCGGCGCCACCGCGCTGAAGCCGGGCTCCGCCACCTTGCCGCTGCCGGGCGTGCAGCCCGTCCTGGTGGACGCGGAAGGCCACGAGCTGGAGGGGGCGGTGGAGGGCAACCTCTGCATCGCCGATAGCTGGCCCGGGCAGATGCGGACCCTGTACGGCGACCACCCGCGCTTCGTGCAGACCTACTTCACCACCTTCCCCGGCAAGTACTTCACCGGGGACGGCGCGCGGCGGGATGCCGACGGCTACTGGTGGATCACCGGCCGGGTGGACGACGTGATCAACGTGTCCGGCCACCGCATGGGCACGGCGGAAGTCGAGTCGGCCCTGGTGGCGCACCCCAAGGTCGCCGAGGCCGCGGTCGTCGGCTTCCCGCACGACATCAAGGGCCAGGGCATCTATGCCTACGTGACCCTGAACAGCGGGGAAGAGCCGAGCGAGGCGCTCCGCAAGGAGCTGGTGGCCTGGGTGCGGCGGGAAATCGGGCCGATCGCCTCCCCGGACGCGATCCAGTGGGCGCCGGGCCTGCCCAAGACCCGCTCGGGCAAGATCATGCGGCGCATCCTGCGCAAGATCGCCGCCAACGAGACCGACGGGCTGGGCGACACCTCGACCCTCGCCGACCCGGCGGTGATAGGGGAGCTGATCGACAATCGCGTGCCCTGACGCAACCAGTTCGGTTCGGCGGCGTTGCGAAACGCAGGACTCGAGACGTTAGGAGTAGACAATGACCACCCAACACGCGGCCCGTTCGGCCTCCCTCCGCATCAACCCAGCCCGTGGCCGTGCCCTGGGACTGCTCGGCCTCGCCGCCGTGATGACCGCCGGGATGCTGCTGAGCGGCTGCAACACCACGGCGGGCGCGGGGCAGGACGTGAAAGCGACCGGCGCCGCGATCACCCGCGGCGCCAACGACGTCAAGAGCGGCCTGTAACCGGGGCGGCACGCTGATGCGTCAGCGTGCCGCGTCCGCCTGACCGGCCCGGCTCCCGGGGCTTTCGGCCGCTGGAACCCGGCTCGGCCCCTTGCCCACCCTGCCCGCCCTGGGGGCCACGCCGCGGCGGTTGATGACGGGGGAGGAACATCCCCTCGTTTCCCCATTGCTCCTGTATTTGGCTAGTGCTTGCCCGGGGTTGCTTCGCACCCCGGCTTTGCCATGTCCCCGGGGTTGCTTCGCGCCCCCGCTTTGCCATGTTAGCGTCACCAGGACCGCCACGGTCCGATTTCGGAAGGTTCGCTGATGTTCATCGAGACCGAGGGCACTCCCAACCCGGCGACGCTCAAGTTCCTGCCGGGCCGTGACGTGATGGGCGCGGGCACCGCCGACTTCGCCACCGCGGACGCGGCCAGCCGCTCCCCCCTCGCGCAGGCGCTGTTCCAGTTGCCGGGCGTGGCACGGGTGTTCCTGGGCGGGGATTTCGTGACCGTCACCAAGTCCGACCTGGCCGAGTGGCAGGCGCTGCGCCCCGAAGTGCTCGGCGTCGTCATGGAGCATTTCGTCGCCGGCCGCCCGGTCATCGAGGGCAGCGGCGACGCCTTGGACGAGGACGTGTCCCCGGCGGACCGCGAGGTCGTCGAGCAGATCAAGGAGCTGCTGGACACGCGCGTGCGACCGGCGGTGGCGAGCGACGGGGGGGACATCGTGTTCCGCGGCTACCGCGAAGGCGTGGTGCTGCTGCACATGCAGGGCGCTTGCTCCGGCTGCCCTTCCTCCTCCGCGACGCTGAAGCACGGCATCGAGAACATGCTGCGCCACTACGTGCCGGAAGTAGTGTCCGTCCAGCAAGTCGAGATGTAGCAGCGAGGCTTCCATGCCGCTGGACGAGGGCGCCCGGCACGCATTGTTCACCGGAGCGCGCACCCACTACCGCTGGCGGCCCGAGCCGGTCGGCGACGAAACCTTGCAGGACCTGTTCGCCCTGCTCCGCATGGGGCCGACGTCGGCCAACTGCTCGCCGGCGCGGTTCCTGTTCCTGCGCACGCCGGAAGCCAAGGAGAGGCTTCGTCCCGCCCTGTCGGCCGGCAACGTGGACAAGACCCTTTCGGCTCCGGTGGTGGCAGTGGTGGCCTACGACCCGCGTTTCTACGACCAGTTGCCGAGGCTCTTCCCCCACGCCGACGCGCGCGCCTGGTTCGCCGGCAACGAGGCGCTCGCCAACGAGACGGCGTTCCGCAACGGCACCCTGCAAGGCGCCTACCTCATCCTCGCGGCGCGCGCGGCCGGGCTGGATGCGGGGCCGATGAGCGGGTTCGACACGGCCAAGGTGGACGGGGCGTTCTTCGCCGCGAGCGGCTGGAAAACCAACTTCCTCGTCAATCTCGGCCATGGCGACGAGGGCGGGCTGCCGTTGCGCTCCCCCCGGCTGACGTTCGACGAGGCCTGCGTCCTGCTCTGAGATGCGGCTGCTGGCGCTGGATGCGTCGCTGCGGCGATGCTCGGCCGCGCTGCTGGACGGCCCGCTTTGCCTGGGCATGCGCTGGGGTGGCGACAGCCGGGCCGCTTCGTCCGCCTTGCCCGAACTGGTGCAGGGCCTCCTGGCCGAGCACGGCGGCGGGATGGCGGCAGTCGGCGTCACGGTCGGCCCGGGAAGCTTCACCGGGCTGCGCGCGGCGCTCGCCTTCGCCCACGGCCTGGCGCTCGGGTCGGGCCTCCCCATCGTGGGGGTGGGCGTCGCCGAGGCCCTGCGCGACGGCCGCGACGCCTGGGTGGCATTGGACGCGCGACGGGGTGGGCAGGTGTTCCTGGACCGCGGCGGGGTGCTGGAATTGGCGGCGCTCGACGCGTTGCCGCCCGCTTGCGGGCCCGTGGTGGTGGTGGGCGACGCGGCGGACGCCGTGGTCGCGGCCCTGCGCCGGGCCGGCACGCAGGCCGACTCCGCGGGGGCCGGGGAGGTGGACCCCAAGGCCGTCGGCCGCATCGCGCTGCGCCGGCTCCGCGGCGAGTTGCCGCCCTGCGCCCTCGAACCGCTCTATGCCGGGCCGCCGGCCGCCTTCTCTCCCGGCGTCGGACGCCCGGCGCCGGCGTGACCGCGGCCACCCCGCACCATGCCGAAGCGCTCGCCGCCATCCATGCCGCGGCGTTTCCACCCGGCGAACGGTGGACGGCGCAGGCCTTCAGGGAATTGCTGGAAAGCCCCGGCGTGTTCGGCGCGCTGGACAGCCGGGGCGGCCTGGTGCTGGCCCGCTGCGCCGGCGGGGAAGCGGAGATCCTGACCCTGGCCGTCCACCCCGCCGCGCGGCGGCGGGGGGTGGGCCGCGCCCTGCTGCTGCGCGCGGCGGCGGCGGCGGGTGACGCGCCGGTGTTCCTGGAAGTGGCCGCCGACAACGCCGGGGCACTGGCCCTCTACCGGGCTGCCCGGTTTGAGCAGTGCGGCTGCCGGGCCGGATACTATGGCCCAGGACGGGATGCGCTGGTGCTGCGCCGCCCGCCCCGCCTCACCGGTGGCGGATGATCACGGTCGTGCTGCCGTCCGCCTCGTCGTTCACCGACACGATGGCGTGGCCCTGGTCGGCGGCGGTGCGCGGCACGTTGGCCCGCGGCTCGTCGCCCCTGAGCCGCACCCGCAGCTGATCGCCTGATTTCAAACAATCCAATGCTAAACGAGTACGCACATAGGTCATTGGGCAAACTTCGGCGGTAATATCGATGTCAACCACGGGGTTATCCTCTATTCGTGGGGTTTTACCGAAGCGTAGACAGTTGCTCCATACGCGATTCGTCTTGTATAGGGACGGCCTTTGCTAAAAGGGGCTCCAAGTATGGCCGACGAGGCAACTGCATCTGACATCCTGGCTCTCACCGCGCAGATCGTTTCTGCCCATGTCGCCGTCAACCCGGTTGGGCCGGACGCGCTGCCGGACCTTATCCGGGACGTGCACCGGGCGATGTCCAACCTTGGCGCGCCGCCGCCGCCTGCGCCGGAACGTCCGCAGCCGGCGGTTCCGGTGAAGAAGTCCGTGTTCCCGGACTACATCGTCTGCCTGGAGGACGGGAAGAAGCTGAAGATGCTCAAGCGCCACTTGATGAGCGCCTACGGCTTGACGCCGGACCAGTATCGGGAACGCTGGAGTCTTGGCTCGGACTACCCGATGGTGGCGCCGAACTACGCGCAGCACCGTTCTTCGCTGGCCAAGAAGATCGGGTTGGGAACCGGGGGGCGGAGCGCCGCCTGAAGCGCGGCCGGTCCGCGGGCGATTCGACAGGCCGCCATCTGATCGGCTACGCCATGGCGGAGTCATGTCCCTGAACCCCCAAGGAGCTCATGGAATCGCGCATTGAGCGCCTGTGCGTCGAACGGGGATTGAAGATGACCGGGCAGCGCCGGGTGATCGCCCGCGTCTTGTCGGACGCGGAGGACCACCCGGATGTCGAGGAGCTGTACCGCCGCGCGGCGGCGCTGGACGAGCGCATCTCCATCGCCACCGTTTACCGCACCGTGCGGCTGCTGGAGGAGAAGGGCATCCTGGCCCGGCGGGATTTCGGCGGCAGCCGCGCCCGCTACGAGCCCACGGCGCACGGCCGTCACTACCACCTGATCGACGTGGACACCGGCAAGGTCATCGAGTTCGAGGACCCGGAGCACGAACGCCTGATGCAGGCGATCGCCGCCCGCCTCGGGTTCGACCTGGTGTCCCACCGGCTGGAGCTGTTCGGCAGCCGCCGCGCCGCCAAGACGGCCAACGCCGACGCCCGGCCGGACGCCCGGCTCCCTCCCCGCCCGCCGGCGGCCGATCCGCCCGCCGGCGCCCGCGCCGCCGCCGCCGCGGTCCAGCCCGCGCACCCCCCTCCCGCGCATGCTCCCAGGGCGCACCGTTGATCAGGGCGCACCGTTGATCCTCGACCGGCCCGCCGTGGCCCACCTGCCGGGGGATCGGACCTCGGAGCGGCCGAGCTTCGAGGAGCTGCGCCAGGGCAACCTCGGCCTGCGGCTGGCCCGCACGCCGGACGAGGTGGATGCGGTGCAGTCGCTGCGCTACCGCGTGTTCTACCAGGAGATGGGGGCGACGCCGGACCGGGCGGCAGCCCAGTCGCAGCGCGACCGCGACGCCTTCGACGGGGTGGCGGACCACCTCATCGTGGTGGACCATGCGCTGGGCGACGGCCCGGCCGGCGTGGTGGGCTGCTACCGCATGATGCAGCGGGCGGGGGCGGCGGCGTTGGGGCGGTTCTACTCGGCGTCCGAGTACGACATCGCTCCCCTGCTCGCCTTTCCGGGCCGCGTGCTGGAGCTTGGCCGCTCCTGCGTGGACGCGCGCTACCGCGGCCGGGCGGTGATGCAACTGCTGTGGCGCGGCATCGCGGCCTACATCTTCGCCCACGAGATCGACCTGATGTTCGGCTGCGCCAGCCTGGCCGGGACGGACCCGGACGGCCTGGCCGCGGAACTGACCTACCTCTACCACAACCACCTGGCCCCGCCCGCCCTGCGGCCCCGCGCCGTGCCGGGCCGCTACGTGGACATGCGCCGGCTGCCGCCCGGGCAGGTGGACGGCCGCCGCGTGCTGGCCGGCCTGCCGCCGCTCATCAAGGGATACATCCGGCTGGGCGCCATGATCGGCGACGGCGCGGTGGTGGATGCCCAGTTCAACACGACCGACGTGGCGATCGTGGTGAAGACCGACCTGGTGACCGGCAAGTACATCGACCACTACAAACGCCAACTCCTCGACTGAGCATGGGTTCGTTCAACGTCGTCATGACGGCGCCGCGCCTGGCCGTGCCTGCGGTGGACCTGCTCGAGCGGGCTGGCTGCCGGGTCCACTACATGCCGGCCTTCCCGTCGGCGGCCGACGTGGCGGACGCGGTGCGCGCCTGCCAGGCGGATGCCGTGCTGTCCCGCCAAGGGCCGGTCACGGCGGCGGCGATGCAGGCATCCCCCCGGCTGCGCGTCGTGGCGCGGCACGGCGTGGGGGTGGACGACGTGGACCTCGCCGCCGCCGCCGCCCGCGGCATCGTCGTCACCCGCGCGCCCGGCTCCAACACGCCGGCCGTCGCGGAACACGCGATGGCGATGGTCCTGGCGCTCGCCAAGCAGCTCCGCCCGGCCGGCGCCGCCCTGGCGGCGGGGGGCTGGCGGGAGGAAGCGCCGCCGGTGCGCGACGTCGCCGGCCTGCGGCTCGGCTTGGTCGGCTTCGGGGCGATCGGCCAGGCGGTGGCGCGGCTGGCGGCGGCGTTCGGGATGGAGGTCGCCCACCACGACCCGGCCCACGACCCGGCCCACGACCCGGCCCACTCCGGCAGCCTTCCCTTCCCCGCCCTGCTGCGGCGGTCGGACGTGCTGTCGCTGCACTGCCCCTGGACCCCGGCGACCCATCACCTGGTCGACGCGGCCGCCCTGGCCGCGCTGCCCGCCGGCGCCTTCGTGGTGAACACCGCCCGCGGCGGCCTCCTGGACGAGGCGGCGCTTCTGGCGGCGCTGGACCGCGGGCACGTCGCCGGCGCCGGGCTGGACGTGTTCGCGCAGGAGCCGCTCCCGCCCGGCGACCGCTTGCGGGACCACCCCCGCGTGGTCGTGACGCCGCACGCCGCCGGCACCACCCCGCGCTCGCTGGTGGCGATGGGAGTCATGGCGGCCGAGTGCATCGCCGCCGTGCTGACCGGCGCGCCGGTCCCCGATGGGCGAACCGTGCCGGCTTGATGGGCCGGCTGCTTTCCCGGGTTTCGGCGCTGGCGGGCTGGCGGGCCGATCTCGCCGCCGCCGGGCTGGGAGCGCTGTCGGCCGCGGCGCTGCCGCCGGTGGGCGCCGTCCCGGTGCTGCTGATCAGCGTGCCCGGCCTGCTGGCGCTGATCGGCGGGACGCGGGGCGCCATGGGCGCGGCGCGGCGCGGCTTCTGGTTCGGCCTCGCCCACCACATCCTGGGGCTGTACTGGATCACCGAGGCGATCCTGATCGAGTCGGCCCGCTACTGGTGGCTCGTGCCGCTGGCGGTGCCGGCGTTGTCCGCGCTGCTGGCCCTGTTCATCGCGGCGCCTTGCGCCGGCGCGCGGCTGGCGGTGCCGGGCTGGCACCGCGTGCTGCTGTTCGGCGGGTTGTGGACCTTGGCGGACCTGGCCCGGCAGTTCATCGGCACCGGCTTTCCCTGGAACCCGTGGGGCAGCGTGTGGGCGCTCCCAGGGGCGCTCGGGGACGTGCTGATCCAGCCGGCCGCCTTGGTCGGGGTTCCGGGGATGACGCTGGCCACCGTGCTGCTGGCTGCCAGCCCGGCGCTCGGCGGGCGGTGGGTCGCTGGCGCCGGGCTGGTGCTGGCGGCGTGGGCCGGCTTCGGCGCGCACCGGCTGGCGACGCCGGCGCAACCAGCGCCGGGGGTCAGCGTCGTCCTGGTGCAGGGCGACGTGCCGCAGGACGAGAAGCTGGACCAGGCGGGCGCCAATGCCGTGTTCGAGCGCTACCTCGACCTGACCCGGGCGGGCGTCGCGGAGGCGGTCCGCGGCGCTCCCCGCAACAAGGTCGTGGTCGTCTGGCCGGAAACCGCCAGCCCGTTCCTCGTGGGCCGGTACCCCGAGGTGCGCCGGCTCATCGCGGAGGCTTCCGCGCCGGCCGTGGCGTCCCTGGTCGGCAGCATCCGCCTGGACGGGGCGGGCGAGCCGTACAACACCCTGTTCGCGCTCTCGGCGGACGGCGGCGTCGTCGACACCTACGACAAGTGGCACCTGGTCCCGTTCGGCGAGTTCCCGCCGAGCTGGGTTCCGTTCTCGGTCCAGATCGTGCCGGGCCACCTTGCCTTCGGCAGCGGCCCCAAGACGATCCACATCCCCGGCCTGCCAGCGTTCGGCGGGTTGATCTGCTACGAAGCCATCTACCCGGCGCAACTGGTGGACGAGCAGGACCGGCCCGGCTGGCTGGTCAACATCACCAACGACGCGTGGTTCGGCAACTCGACCGGCCCGCGGCAGCACCTGGAAGCGGCCCGGCTGCGTGCCGTGGAGGAGGGCCTGCCGCTGGTGCGCGCGGCCAACACCGGGATCACGGCGGCGTTCGACGCGTCCGGGCACGAGCTCGGCCGGCTGCCGCGCCAGGTCGCTGCCGAGATGGTGGTTTTCCTGCCGGGCGACCGCGGCGTGACGTCGTTCGCGCGCCGTGGCCTGGCGATCCCGATGCTGCTGGCGGCGGGGGCGTGCTTGGCCGGGCTTGGCGCGGTCCGGCGGCGCAAGCGGGACCACTTCCCCCACGGGTTCTTGTAGGCAGGCTCCACTACTTGTACCGGGAAAGCAGCAGTTATTGACAATTCTGGGTTGTGCTGTTAACCATTTGATCATCGGCATGGTTGCCAAGCGGGCCGGATTGCTCTCCGGCATGGGAGCGGAATTTCATGATGGCTGACCAGGCAGAAGCCCGTCAAAGCCCGGTGGACGTGCATGTCGGCAGCCGTATCCGCTTGCGGCGCACGCTGATGGGCATGTCGCAGGAGCGGCTGGGCGACGCGCTGGGGCTGACGTTCCAGCAAGTGCAGAAATACGAGCGCGGAGCCAATCGAGTGGGCGCGTCCCGCTTGTTCGACCTGTCGCGCATCCTGGATGTGCCGATCAGCTTCTTCTACGACAACATGCCCGACTCGGTCGCCGGCCCGGGCCATCCCTCCATGGCCACGGCAGGATTTGCGGAGGGGCAGGAAGGCTTCGGCGTCAGCAACGGGGACGAGTCGCTGAACAAGCGGGAAACGCTGGAACTGATCCGGGCTTACTACCGCATCACCGACCCGAACGTGCGCAAGCGCATGTTCGACTTGATGAAGTCGATGGCGCCGATCGAGGATTAGGCCCCGCTCCCCGCGACGCTCGGGAGCGGGGCGGCTCCAGCGGCCTGCTACTTGAGCTGGCTGTCCTTGCTGCCGCGGCGATTGAACCCGCTGCCTGCCGGACGGCGGTCGCGGTCTGACTGGCAAGCGATGCACGTCCGCGCCCCCGGCACTGCGCGGCGCCGCGCATCCGGGATCCCGTCGCCGCATTCGACGCAGTGGGCCTGGCCTGCGCCGGTGGCGAGGCGTGCCCGTGCCCGCATCACCTCGTCCGCGACGGTGTCGTCGATCTGATCCTGCACCGCTCCGTCAGGAGCCCACCCGCTCGCCATCGCCGGCAACCCGCTCGCTTGCCTTGGGAGGCTTCCATATGGGAATGGCGGCGCCCGCTCCAAAGCCTGTTCAAGCGGGGGAAGGCCCTCGCCAGTTCCGCGGCCGCTGCGGGCCGGGCCGCCTGGTTCTGGAAGCTGCCCCCGGCCCGCCGGGCCGATGGGGCCCGACGAGAACCCGGCCGCCGCGCGGCGTGTTTGCACGCGCGTGGCGGTGATGTATCCCGGCTGCATGGCGAAGGTGGCGGACGTTGGGGGACCTGGTGCTTCGGCATGCGTGCCGGACCTGGCTTGCGGCATGGCGCTGCCCTCCCTCGACGACGCGTTGCTGCTCCGGCTGATGCGGGACGTGTCGGAGCATGGCGCCACGGCGGCCGGCGGCGTGCACCGCCCCGCCCTGACCGCGGCGGACGGCCAGGCGCGCGACTGGCTGCGGGAGGTGTGGCGTGCGGCGGGGCTGCGCGTCCTGGTGGACCCGGCCGGCAACATGTTCGGCGTGCTGGACTGGGCGGGGCCGGACGCGCCGGCGGTGATGACCGGGTCGCACCTCGACAGCCAGCCGAACGGCGGCCGGTTCGACGGCGCCTACGGGGTGGTCGCCGCCTGCGCGGCGGCCGACGCCCTGCGGCGGCATGCGCGGGCGGAGGGCGTGACGCCGCGGCGCAACCTGGTCATCGCCAACTGGACCAACGAGGAAGGCGCGCGCTTCCAGCCCAGCCTGCTCGGCAGCGCGGCCTACACCGGCGCCGCCAGCCTGCCCCACGCGCTCGCGCGGCGCGACGCGGGGGGCGTCAGCGTCGCGGACGCGCTGGCCGCCATCGGCTACGCCGGCGCGGACGCCCTGCCCTTCCCGGCCGCCTACGTGGAGCTGCACGTGGAATGCGGGCCGCTGCTGGAAGCGGCGGGGCTGCGCTTCGGCGTGTTCACCCGGTACTGGGGGGCGGTCAAGTACCGCGTCGCCATGCTGGGCGAGCAGGCGCACACCGGGCCGACGCCCATGCGGGACCGGCAGGACGCGCTGCTCGCCGCCGCCTACCTGATCGCGGAGGTGCGCGCCCTGGCTGACCGCGCGGGCGGCGCGCTGCACAGCTCCGTCGGCCGGCTGGAAGTGACGCCGAACTCGCCCAACGTGGTGCCCGGCGAGGCCGTGCTGTTCATCGAGCTGCGTTCCGCCGAACCCGCCTTGCTCCACGAGGCGGAGGCGGCGCTGGCGGACCTGGTTCCTGCCTGCGCGGAACGGGCCGGCGTGCGCGGCGCCGTGCGCGCCATCGACCGGCGGCCCGCGGGGATCATGGACCCCGGCCTGGTGGCGCTGGCGGAACGCTGCGCCGCCGGGCGCGGGGAAGCGGCGCTGCGCCTGGACACGGTCGCCGGGCACGATGCGGTGAGCCTGGCCGCGGTCTGCCCCGCCGTGGTGATCGGCGTGCCGAGCGCCGGCGGCATCTGCCACCACCCGAGCGAGCACACCGCGCCGGACGACCTGTGCCTCGGCGCGCAGCTCCTGGCGGACATGCTGTGGCGGCTGGCGGCATGACGGACCTCGCCGCCGCGCTGGCCGGCGTGACGCTGTGGCCGGCAGGGGCGGCGCTTTCGCCTGCGCCGGCCCCGGTCGCCTCGCCGATGTGGCGCGGCGTGGACGCGGACGCGGCGGTCGTGCGGCACGGCGGGAGCGCCTGGCTGGCCAAGCGCTACCACCCGGAGATGCTCGCCGGCCCCGGCCAGCCCGGCATCGACCTCCCGACGGCGGCGAGGGCCAGCCGGCAGGCGGCGGATGCGGGCGTGGCGCCCGCCCTGCGGCACGCGGACCCGGCGGCGCGGCTGCTGGTGTTCGACCACCTCCCCCCGCCCTGGCGGGAAG
>CAXTLC010000040.1:13451-45073 GCA_964245075.1 uncultured Acetobacteraceae bacterium | reverse complement strand
CCACGACGGCCGGAGCGTTGTTCTATCGCCGCTGGTTCTCCCGCGAACCGATCGACGCCCGGTTCGTGGACGCGATCGTGTCGGCTGCGGTGGCGGTGATCACGCGGTGAGGTCGAGTTCCCGTTTCACCATCCTTTTTGGAAAAGCCAGAACCTTCACTGCCAGGGCGGCAAAAGTCTGCTGTGGGTTGATACCGGACAGTCCCCTTAAAGCACGCTGAGGCAAGAAGCGGACGCCACCCTTACGGGCGTCGATACGCAACATGACCTTGCATGCGGTGGATAAACCGCTCAACCACCGCATGTGAAGCGGCGAATAACCTACATACACCAACGCGAGGGTTGGCCCAGGTTCCGTTGAACAGCGCGGCCATCTCCGGCCAGCTTGCCGCAGTCCGTCACCGCCAAGGGCGTTTGCTGGGACGCATCGAGTCGCTCGGCATCAATCTGCGTGCCGAGACAACGCTGCAAACGCTCACCCGGGACGCTCTCAAGACCAGCGGGATCGAGGGCGAGATCCTCGACGGCGACGACGTCCGGTCATCGCTCGCGCAGCAGCTCGGCATGAAGCAGGGCGGATTGCGGCCCCTTGACGCAAGGGCGGACGCGATCGCCGCCGTCGTGCTCGATGCCACCCAACGCTACGACCAAGCCTTGACGGTTGAGCGCTTGTGCGGATGGCATGCGGCACTGCTTCCACGCGAAAGCCGTGGCCGCCGTCCGGTCAAGGTCGGTGGGTGGCGGACCGACGAGCATGGCCGCATGATCGTCGCGTCGGGCCAGCCCGGCAAGGAAACCGTGCACTTCGAGGCATCTCGCGCGCAGGACGTGCCCGCAGAGATGGACCGCTTCCTACCCTGGCTCATCGATCCGGCGGACAGGACGGATCTCGCGCTGAAAGCCGCCCTGGCTCACATCTGGTTCGTGACCCTCCATCCGTTCGACGATGGGAACGGGCGCATCGGCCGTGCCAGCGCTGACATGATGCTTGCCCGGTCCGAAGGCACCGGACAGCGCTGCTACAGCATGTCGGCCCGGCTCCGGCTGGAGCGGCCAGCCCACTACGCGACGCTTGAAGCCACCCAGAAGAGGGATTTGGACATAACCGTCTGGTTGGCTTGGTTCTTGACCGTGCTGGACCAGGCTTTATCCGATGCAGCCAACATCCTGGCCGCCACGATCCGGAAAGGACAGTTCCGGGAGGAGATGGCTGCGCTACCCGTCAACCAGCGCCAGCGGGAGATGCTGAACCGCTTGCTGGACGGGTTTGAAGGCAAGCTGACCAGTTCGAAATGGGCGAGGATCACCGAATGCTCGCAGGATACCGCCCTGCCCATCTTCCACGCAGCCTACGATGCATGGTCTGGCGCCTTTCCCCGGGCAAGCCACACCGCCTGGAGCGCACGGGTCCCGACAACGGCGACACCATGCGCCGCGAGCAGATCGTCCAGCCTGCCGCCCGCAAGCAGGCCGTATTCCGCATACCGCCAGACGGCATGCGCCGGTGACATCGCGCTGAACTCACCAGGCGCGGTGCAGTGCAGGGCCAGGTGCGTGAGCCCGGGAAAGAGGCCTGCGACGAGGTCCGACCACCCGGCGTCGAGCTGTTCCGGGCTGACGGCGAGCGTGCAGCGGCAATGGTCGGCCACCGGCAGCCCCATCGCGTCGAGTTCCGCGAGCGCCGCACGGTAGGCGGCTGCGTCCGGCGCCCAGGAGATCGAGCGGGGCAGGACTGGGAACAGCCCGTACTCCCGGCCAAGCCGCACATGCGCTGCCAGCAGATCGGGCAGCATGGCCGCGCCCATGTGGGCATCGATGTGGGTGGGGCGCAGGCCCGCCGCTTCCGCCCGCTCGATCTGGGTCCGCAGTTCCAGCTCGGCCGCCTCGGGGACCAGGTGCCTGCGGAGGCTGTCCACGTCGCGCCAGAAATAGCCGTCTCCGTCGATCAGCCCGGACGCGCGGCTCACGGTCGAGACCGGCGCCCAGCGGCAGCTTTCCCACTCGCTCGTCAGCGTCAGGTGCACGCCGATGTCCAGGCTCCGGTCGGCGCCGGCCGCGTCGGCGATCTCGCGGAACCAAGGCCCCGGGACCATGACCGAGCCGCAGGCGACGCGTCCGCGCCGGGCCAGGGCGAGGAAGGCCCCGTTGGCGCCGTGGCTGGCGCCGAGGTCGTCCACGTGCGGCACGACCGCGCGCGGGGCGGAAAGGCCGAGAGCCGTGAGCACGTCGCCATCGCGGATCGGCATCGCTTGCCTGCCTGGGCTGGATTCGGACAAGCTCTCCTATACGGTCGCGGCGGCGGCTTTGGGAGGGATGGATGGCACGGCGCCTGCGGGTCGGCATCATCGGCGGCGGCATCGGCGGGCTGGCCCTCGCGGCATCCCTGCGGCGGCGCGGCATCGAGTACGCCGTGTTCGAGCGCGCGGCGGCGTTCGGCGAAGTCGGCGCCGGCATCCAGGTGACGCCCAACGCCGCCAAGGTCCTGCGCGCGCTCGGCCTGCTGGAAGCGTTGCGCGCCACGAGCTTCACGCCGCAGGCGCTGGTCGGCCGCAACTGGCGCACCGGCCGCGAGATGTTCCGCACCCCGCTGGCCGGCGTGTGCGACCAGCTTTACGGCGCGCCGTTCCTGCACGCCCACCGCGCCGACCTGCACCGCATCCTGGCAGCGGACCTGCCGGACGGCGCCGCGCGGTTCGGCCTGGCGTGCACGGGCGTACGGCAAGGCGCCGGGTCGGCCGCCGCCTGCTTCGCGGACGGGACGGAATGGGAGGCGGACGTCATCGTCGGCGCGGACGGCATCCACTCGCCCGTCCGCGCCGCCTTGTTCGGCGAAGGGGCGCCGCGGTTCACCGGCAACATGTGCTGGCGCGCAGTGGTTCCGTTCGACCGCCAGCCGCTGGACTTCGTCTCGCCGGACAGCTCGTTCTGGATGGGGCCGCGCGGCCATGTGGTCACCTACTACGTGCAGGGTGGCCGCGCGGTGAACGTCGTCGCCGTGTCCGAAACGGCCGGCTGGGTCGAGGAGTCCTGGAACGCGCCTTCCTCGCGGGAGGAGCTGCTGGCCGGCTACCCCGGCTGGAACAGCAAGCTCGTCCGCCTGTTCTCGGCAGCCACGACCGTGTTCAAGTGGGGCTTGTTCGACCGTGACCCGATGCCGGCATGGTCATGCGGCCGGGTCACGGTGCTCGGGGACGCGGCGCACCCCATGCTGCCCTTCCTGTCCCAGGGCGCCGCCATGGCGATCGAGGACGGCTACGTGCTGGCGGCGGCATTGGACGCCAACCCGGGCGCGCCGGAGGCCGGCCTCGCGCAGTACGAGGCGCTGCGCCGGCCCCGCACCGCGCGGGTGCAGACGGAGTCGCGCGAGCGGGGGCGGACCTACCACCTCGCCTCGCCGCTGGCCCTGCTGAGGCGGGACGTCGCCTACCGCCTCCGCAGCCTGGTGAACCCGCACAAATCCGGCATCCAGGCCAACTGGGTGTACGAGTACGACGCCCCTTCCGCCGTCCCGGCGCCGCTTGCGCGCGCAGCCTGAAAGGACCGACCCCATGCTCGACTCGCTCACCCCAGCCGACCTCTCGCTGTGCAAGGACCCGGCGATGCTGGACGACTGGCACGTCGTCGCCTACGCCACCGACCTCGTGCCGGGCCAGGTATACGCCACCCGCCTGCTGGGACGGGACCTGGTCGGCTGGCGGGACGCGGCGGGCGAGGCGCATGTGTGGGACGACCTGTGCATCCACCGCGGCGCACGCCTGTCCAAGGGCTGGATCGCCGACGACACGCTGGTCTGCCCTTATCACGGCTGGCGCTACAACGGCGCGGCGCAATGCGTGCTGATCCCGGTGGCGCCCGGCCAGCCGATCCCGCCCAGGGCCCGCGCCTTCCCCGTCCGCACGCGGGAGCAGGACGGGCTGGTCTGGGCCACGCTCGGCGACCCGGCGCACGAGCCGCCGGCCTTCCCCGAGCGGGACGCGCCCGGCTTCCGCCAGTTCCACGCCGGGCCGTACCCCTACCGCGCCAACGGCTTCCGTGCGGTGGAGAACTTCCTCGACCCGACGCATTTCCCGTTCGTGCACGCCGGGCTGAACGGCGTCGCCAGCGAGCCGGACGTCATCCCGGACTACCAGGCGACCCGCACGGAAACGGGCGTGCATTCCAGCGAGGTCAGCGTGTTGCAGCCATACGGGGATTTCCGCGGCGTGCCGGTGCAGGCAGGCTACTCCTATTCCGCGTTCCGTCCCCTGGTGGCGTATTTCTCCAAGCGAGTGACGATCGCGGACCCGGCGCACGCCGCCCTCGGCGGCCCGGACGAGCGGTTCACCACCTTCTTCACGTCGCAGCCGGTGGACGAGGTGAACTGCATCAACCGCGTGCTGTTCGCCATCAACTTCGCGCCGCACCTGACGCTGGCGGACATGCTGCCCCGGCAGGACCTCGTCTACGGCCAGGACCGCGAGATCGTGGAAACGCAGCGGCCCGAGCGCATCCCGGTCGACCTGCGGGAGGAGATGCACCACCGCTCCGACCGCATGGGCGTGGCCTACCGCCGCTTCCTGGCCGAGCTGGGGATCACCTACGGCACCGCCTGACGCGCTCGCCGTCACGCCAGCGCTTGACGCTGGCATCCACGCAGGTCCGCCCGCACGAGCTCTCAAGGACGGCCTGGCAGGTCGTGCCGGTGCTTGGCCGACGCCGCCAGCCGAGCCTCGTGGATGCCAAGGCCGGGCCTCGGCAGGACGGCTTCGGCACTGATCTTGCTACCTGCCCCGTGGACCAATTCGGAGCGGACGGGAATGCAGGGCAAGCGGCAGATGCACCTCGTCGCCTTTCTGATGACGGGGCCCACCTGCCACCACCACGGCGCGTGGCGCCACCCGGAATCCGCGGTGGACGACCTGCTCAGCCCGGCCCGCTACGAGCACATCGCCCGCGTGCTGGAGGCGGGCCGGTTCGATGGCCTGTTCTTCGCCGACATCCTCGGCCTTTACGACCTGTACGGCGGCAGCTTCGACACCATGGTGGGCCGCGGCGGCCAGGTCTGCCTGCTCGACCCGGCGATGGTGCTGCCGATGATGGCGCGGGTGACGGAGCATATCGGGCTGGGGCTCACCTACTCCTCCACCTTCAACCACCCGTACCAGATCGCCCGCATGCTCGGCAGCCTCGACCACCTGAGCGGCGGCCGCGTCGCATGGAACGTCGTCGCCTCCACCAGCACCTTGGAAGCGCGCAACTTCGGCCTGGACGAGATGCCGGGCCGCGCGCAGCGCTACGACCGCGCCGACGAGGTGCTGGAAGCCTGCTGCGCGCTGTGGGAAAGCTGGGAAGACGGCGCGCTGCTCCTGGACAAGGCGAGCGGCGCCTTCGCCGACCCGGCGAAGATCCACTACGCGGACTACGCCGGCAAATGGATCCGCAGCCGCGGCCCGCTCACCACGCCGCGCAGCCCGCAGGGCCGCCCGGTCATCATGCAGGCCGGCAGCTCCGAGCGCGGGCGTGACTTCGGCGCCCGCTGGGGCGAGGTGATCTTCACCTTGCAGCACCAGAAGGCCGACATGCAGGCCTTCTACAACGATTTCAAGGCCCGCATGGCCGCCCGGGGCCGCGCGCCGGAGGAATGCGTGATCCTTCCCTCGGTCGACGTGGTGATCGGCGAAACGGAGGCGATCGCCCGCGAACGCGCCGAGCACGTCAACAGCCTGGTCGATACCGAGCTGGGCATGGCGCAGATGTCCGGCCATATCGGCATCGACCTGGCGCGGTTCGACCCTGGCCTGCCGCTGACCGACATCGTGCTGGAACAAGGCTCGCGCGGGTCGTTCGACGTCATCCTGCAAGGCACGCGGGCGGAAGGGCTGACCCTGGGCGAGGCGGCGCGCCGCTTCGCCACCAGCGAGCTGTGCCCCCAACTGGTCGGCACCCCGGAGATGATCGCGGACCAGTTGACCGACCTGTTCACCGCCCGCGCCTGCGACGGGTTCGTGCTCACCCCCACCACCTTCCCCGGCATGTTCGAGCAGTTCAGCCGCGCGGTGGTGCCGATCCTGCAGAAGCGCGGCGTGTTCCGCACGGAGTACGCCGGGCGCACGCTGCGGGAGAACCTGCGGTCATGAAGCCGCGCATGCATCTCGGGTTCGACTTCTCCTATACCCACATGGGGGGCCGATGGCGCCTGCCCGGCGCCTGGCCGGGGCGCAGCTTCCCGGACGTGGCCATGTACGAGGAGGTGGCGCGCATCGCCGAGCGCGGCTGCCTGGACATGATCTTCTCCGGCGACGGCACCGGCGTGCCGGACACCTGGCGCGGCTCGCGGGACGCGGCGGTCGAGTGGGGCATGAACTGGCCGCGCCAGGATCTCAACCCCATCATGGTCGCCATGTCCCGCGTCACCCGGCACATCGGCTATGGGCTGACCTATTCCTCCACCTTCATGCATCCGTACTACATGGCGCGGCTGATGAACTCGCTGGATCACGTGACCGGCGGGCGGATCGCCATGAACCTGGTCACCTCCACCCGCCCGGCGGACGCGGCGAATTTCGGCTTCGACGAGCTGATGGAGCATGGCAGCCGCTATGAACGGATGGAGGAGTTCGTGGACGTCTGCCGCAAGCTGTGGGACAGCGCGGAGCCGGACACGATGCTGTGGGACCACGCCACCGGCCGCGTGGGCGATCCGGCGAAGGTGCACGACGTGTCGCACGAAGGCCGCTTCTTCAAGGTGCGCGGCCCGCTGAACACGCCGCCCTCGCCGCAGGGACGGCCGGTGCTGATCCAGGCGGGCGGATCGCCCCGCGGCGTGCGGGCTTCCGCCTACGTGGCGGACCACGTGTTCGGCGCGGACATGCCGCTGCCGTCGCAGGTCCGCCAGCGCGCCGCCCTGGACGAGGCATTGACGGCGCAGGGAAGGGACCCGTCCGCCGTCGGCATCCTGTGGCAAACGCCGATCGTGGTGGCGGAAACGGCGCGGGACGCGCAGGCGCAGCGCGACCGCCTGCTCACCGCCGTGCCGGCCGAGGCGGTGGGCGCTTACCTGTCCTACAACGCGGCGTACGATTTCTCGACCCTGCCGGCGCGCTTCACCTTGCGCGAGCTGCACGCGGAGATCATCGCCGCCAACGCGTCGCCGGTCGGCTTCGTGCACGAGCTGTCCCTGCGGCTCGGGCCGGACGCGGAGGTCACCCGGGAGGAGTTCTTCCACCACGGCCTGCGCAACGCCACCGCCTGGGACACCACGCTCGCCGGCACGCCCGCGCAGCTGGCCGACCGGCTGGAGGAGGTGTTCGAGGCGACCGGCAGCCGCGGCGGCTTCATGCTGGGACACATCGTGTCCCTGCCGGGCGACCTGGAGGCCATCGTGGCGCTGCTGGTGCCGGAACTGCAACGCCGCGGGCGGTTCCGCACGGAGTACAAGGGGCGCACGCTGCGCGAGAACCTGGCGGAGGAGTAGGCAAAGCCTAACTTCCGGCAGCGTTGCAAGGCCAGGCATCGTCCTGCCGGGGCTTGACCCCGGCAGCCACGGCGTCCACCCGGCAAAGCGGTCGCGAGCTTGGTAACGCTTCCCCATGACACTCCGCGCTGCGGCACCCCGTGGATGGCAGGCCCAAGCCCTGCCAAGACGACATGGGGGAGACTTCGCGATGCTTCCAAGGGGAGAGCGGCCAAGACACACCTGGCACACCCCTTGCAACCCTCGCATCGAACCGAACCCGCACCGGGTTCCACCGCGGAGAACTGGCGAGCCATGACGACTCATCTGCGACGCACGGTCCTCCACGGGTTCGCCGCGAGTTGCCTGGCCGCGACGGTGCTTTGCACCGCCGCACGGGCCGAGACGGCCGGCCCGGTGACGGACGACGTGGGCGTGGTCAAGGTCGCCAAGGGCCAGCCGATCCTGATCGGCGCGTTGCTGGTGCTCTCCGGCCCGGACCTCTCGCTGGGCGTCGATGCTTCCCGCGGGGCGGAGATCGCGTTCGACGACCACAGGAACACCCTGGCCGGCCACCCCATCAAATACCTGCCGGAAGACGGCCAGTGCAGCGTGGAGGGCGGGCAAACCGGCGCCACCCGGATCGCGGCCAACAAGCAGATCGTGGGCGTGATCGGCACGGCCTGCTCCTCGGAGTCGCGCGGCGGCTCGCCCATCCTGTGGAACGCCGGCATGCCGCAGGCGGTCACCAGCGCCACCGCGCCGGCCTTGACCGCGCCGGACCGCCCGGCCGGCCTGCAAGGCATCGTGCGGTTCGTCTACAACGACATCAACGGCGCCGCCGCCGCCGTCAAGTACGCCCAAAGCGTCCACGCGACGAAGGTGGCGACGCTGCACGACGGCAGCCTATACGCCGAGGAACTGGTCAACGCCTTCGCCAAGCAGTTCAAGGCGGCCGGCGGCACGATCGCCGCGGCGGAGGCGATCTCGCCGTCCGACACCGACCTGCGCCCGGTGCTGACCCGCATCGGCACCGCCAAGCCCGATCTGGTCTTCGCCCCGATCTTCACCGGCGCCACCGCCTACCTCGTGCGGCAGATCAAGGAGGTGCCGACGCTCGCCAGCACCCCCGTGCTCGGCACGGACGCCGTGCTCGCCCCCGCCTTCCTGGAAGCCGCCGGGGACGCCGCCGTCGGCTACCGCCTCACCGGCATCGACAACGACCCCAAGCTGATGGGCGCGCGCTACGGGGACTTCCTCGCCAAGTACAAGGCCAAGTTCGGCGAGGACCCGATCGCCGGCTTCCACGGCAACGGCTACGACTCGGCGCTGGCGATGATGACCGCGATCGAGAAAGTGGCCAAGACGGACGCGAATGGGGACACCTACATCGGCCGCAAGGCGCTGCGGGACGCGCTGATGCAGACGGCCGACCTCGACGGCATCACCGGCAAGCTGACCTGCGACAAGTACGGCGACTGCGGCTCCTCGCACTTCGCCGTCTTCGAGTACGTCAGCGGCGACCCGGACAGCTTCAAGCTCGGCGTCAACCCGAAGAAGGTGTTCCCGTAGCGCGCGGAGGCGGGTCCATGCTGCAAGACTGGCTGCGCCGCGCCACCGCCGTCGACTGGTTCCTGCTCGCCCTGCGCGTGCTGGTGGTGGCCGTGGTGGGAACCGGGTTCGTGGCTGGGCTGCTGCACCCGCGCTACAACCGGGCGGAGTGGTTCTCCTTCCTGGCCTTCGGGCTGACGATCGGCGCCATCTACGCCCTGATCGCGCTCGGCTACACCATGGTGTACGGCATCCTGCGCATGGTGAACTTCGCCCACGGCGACGTCTTCATGTTCGGCGCCTACGCGTCCTGCTTCGCGCTGATCGGCTGCAACCGCGCCGGCCTGCTCGGGCCCGACCCGGCGCTGAGCTTCGTCATCGCCACCGCCGTGTGCGTCGCGGTCTCCGCCGGCACCGCCGTGCTGGTGGAGCGCGTCGGCTACCGCCCGTTCCGCCGCGGGCGCTCGCTCGCGCCGCTGATCAGCACGCTCGGCCTGTCCTTCGTGCTGGAATACTCGGCCCGCGGCATGTTCGGGGCGCAGAACAAGGCGTTCCCGTCCATGCCGGGCGTGGACGGCATCGTGCAGTTCGCCGGCTTCGCCGTGCCGCGGGTTCAGGTGGTGGTGGTCGCCGCCGCGGCGCTGACCATGGTGGTGCTGACGCTGATCGTGATGCGCACGCGCATCGGCACCGCCATGCGCGCGGTCGCGGAGGACAAGGACGCGGCGACGCTGATGGGCATCGATGTGGACCGAGTGATCGTGTTCACCTTCGCGCTCGGCGGCGCGCTCGCCGGCATCGCCGGGCTGCTCTACGGGCTGGTGTTCAAGCAGGTGTCGTTCTTCATGGGCTTCTTCCTCGGCGTGAAGGGCTTCGGCGCCGCCGTGCTCGGCGGCATCGGCAACATCCCCGGCGCCATGCTCGGCGGCTTCGCCCTGGGCCTGGTGGAAAGCCTGGGGCCGGCCGCCTTCCTGGAAGGCCTCGGCGTGGACTCGCCCTACCAGCTGCGTGACGCGATCGCCTACACCATGCTGGTCATGGTGCTGATCTTCCGCCCCCGCGGCCTGCTGGGCGAGCGGCTGTCCGCGGCGCGGGCCTGACCGGGTGGCGGGTCAGGTGGCCAGCGAACTCGTCGCCGGGGCGGCGCCCCGCGCCCTGGGCCTGCCGGCCGGGCTGCGGCTCGCCGCGGGGGTGGCGCTGTCCGTCGCCGCTTGCTGCGCCTTCACCGTGCTGGTCGGGCTGTTCGGCCAGTTCAGCAACCGGGCGCTGGTGGTGGGCGTGCTGGACATCGGGCACGCGCTGATGGCGGCGGCGGCCCTCGGCGGCGGCGCGTTGCTCGCCCGGCGCGTCCCCACCTTCGCTACGGCCGCCGTCGCCGCGCTGGCGGGCGCCGCCGCCGGGGGATTGCTGACCGGCCTGGTCGCCGCCGCCCGCGCCGCCAACCTGCGATGGATGCTGGTGTCGCTCACCCCGGCCACCCTGAGCCGGGTGGGTTTCGGCCTGCCTGACGCGCAGGCGGCGCCGTTGCTCGCCGCCGCCGGGGCGTGTGCGGCGGCCCTGGGCGCCGGGCTGGCCGTGTGCGGCCCGCTCACCCGGCGGGTCGTGGGCGGCGCGCTCGGCGGCGTGGTGGTCGCCGGGCTGCTGCGCGAGTTGATCCGCAGCATCCTGGGCGGCGTCGGCGGGGTGGAGGATTGGGCGTTCACCTATGACGGCGTGCTTCCGGCGGGCGCCGCCGCCGCCGCGGGGATCGGTGCCCTGCTGACGGCCCGCCCCGGCGCCGGTGTCTTCGCCCGGCTGCCGGCGCGGGCCAGGCTCACGCTGCGCGGGCTCTGCCTGCTGCTGGTGCTGGCGCTGCCGGCGCTGACCAACGACTTCGTGGCCCAGGTCATGATGCTGGTCTGCCTCTACACGCTGATGGGGCTGGGCCTGAACATCGAACTGGGGCTGGCGGGCCTGGTGGACCTGGGCTTCGTCGCCTTCTTCGCCGTCGGCGCCTACACGGTCGCGCTCCTGACGGCGGACCCGGCGGGCACGGGCGGCCATCTCCCCTTCTTTGCCGCCCTGCCCTTCTCGGTCCTGCTCGCGTCCGCCGCCGGGTTCCTGTTCGGCCTGCCGGTGCTGAAGGTGCGCGGGGACTACCTCGCCATCGCCACGCTCGGCCTGGGCGAGATCATCCGCGTGCTGGTGCTGTCGGACATGCTCAAGCCGCTGCTGGGCGGCGCGCAGGGCATCGTCAACATCCCCAAGCCGGTGCTGTTCGGCGCCGTGCTCGGCTCCCCCACCCGGCTGTTCTACATGACCGCCTGCCTGGCCGCGGCGGCGGGATACGTCGCGTGGCGGTTGCAGCACTCGGGCCTCGGCCGCCGCTGGCTGGCGGTGCGGGAGGACGAGGACGTGGCGCAGGCGCTCGGCATCAACCTGGTGGGCGTGAAGCTGTCCGCCTACACGATGGGCGCCGCGTTCGCCGGGCTGGCGGGCGGCATCTTCGCCGGCATGGTCGGCTCGGTGTTCCCGCAGAGCTTCCAGCTCCTGGTGTCCGTCAACGTGCTGGCGATCCTGGTGGTGGGCGGCATCGGCAGCTTGTCCGGGGTGGCCGTCGGCGCCGCCGCGCTGATCGGCGCGCCGGAGGTGCTGCGGGACCTGGGGGAATACCGCTACCTGATCTACGGCCTCGTGGTGATCGCGGTGGTGCGGCTGAAGCCCGAGGGGCTGAGCCCGAAAGCCATCCGCAACCGGGAGACGGCGTGACCGCCCTGCTGTCCGCGCGCGGCGTCACGAAACGGTTCGGCGGCCTGCTGGCCATCGACCGGGTGGACCTCCTGGTGCCGCAGGCGGCCATCCACAGCGTCATCGGCCCCAACGGCGCCGGCAAGACGACGCTGTTCAACTGCCTGACCTCCTTCGTGCGGCCTTCCGCCGGGGAGATCCATCTCCGCGGCGTGCGCATCGACGGGCTGCGGCCGGACCTGGTGGCCGCCCAGGGCATCGCGCGCACCTACCAGAACATCCGCCTGTTCCCCGACCTCACCGCGATCGAGAACATCATGGTCGGCCTGGACGCCAAGCGCCCGGAATCGCTGCTCGGCGCGCTGCTCGCCACCCCGGCGCACCGCAGGGGCGTGCGGGACACCACCGCCCGCGCCAACGCCCTGCTGCTCGCGGTCGGGCTCGCCGGGCGGGGCGACCGGCTGGCGCGGCACCTGCCCTACGGCGACCAGCGGCGGCTGGAGATCGCCCGCGCCATGGCGATCGAGCCGGTGCTGCTGCTGCTGGACGAGCCGGCCGCCGGGATGAACCCGGTCGAGAGCCACGCCATGCTGGAGCTGATCCGCACCCTGCGGGACGCGCACGGGCTGACGATCCTGCTGATCGAGCATCAGATGCGCGTCGTCATGGGCATCTCCGAGCGCATCACCGTGCTGGACCACGGCGCCTGCATCGCCGAAGGCACGCCGGCGGAGATCCGCAACGACCCGACCGTGGTCGCCGCCTACCTGGGCGCCCGCGCCGCCCGGCACGGCATGGACGCGCTGGCGTGAGCGCGCTCGCCGCCGCGGACCTCCACGTCAGCTACGGCAACATCCGCGCGCTGCGCGGCGTGTCGCTGTCGGTCGCCGCCGGCACGATCTGCGCCGTCGTGGGCGCCAACGGCGCGGGCAAGACCACGGCGCTCAACGCCATCTGCGGCCTGCGCACGCTCAGCCGGGGCCGGGTGGTGTTGGACGGGCAGGACGTGACGGCCGTGCCGCCGCACGACCTGGTGCCGCTCGGCCTGGTGCAGGTGCCGGAAGGCCGGCGCGTGTTCGCCCGGCTCACCGTGCGGGAGAACCTCGCCATGGGCGCGTTCCGCCGCCGCTGCCCGCGCGCCGAGCTGGCGTCGGAGCTGGACCGGGTGCTGGCGCTGTTCCCCCGCCTGCGGGAGCGCCTGGCGCAACTGGCGGGCACGCTGTCGGGCGGGGAGCAGCAGATGCTGGCCATGGGCCGCGCCCTGATGTCCCGCCCGCGCACCCTGCTGATGGACGAGCCGAGCATGGGCCTGGCGCCGCAGGTGGTGGACCAGGTGTTCGAAACGGTGGTCGCGATCAACAAGACCGGCGTCACGGTGCTGCTGGTCGAGCAGAACGCGTTCATGGCGCTGGAGATCGCCCAGATGGCCTACGTGCTGCAATCGGGCGAGGTGGTGCTGTCCGGTCCGGGGCCGGAGCTGATGAACAGCGACGCGGTGCGGGAAGCCTACCTGGGGTGAGCGGCGGGGCGACGGGCGGGCGGGCCGCCGGGGACACCCCATTTGAGCGATCGGACGATTGCGCGCACAGTTCCGCCGCACCAGGAGGCGCCCCGTCGTGATCCTCACCCGCTCGGAGCCGCGCGGCGCAGCCGCGACCCTTCTGCCCGGCCTGCTGCTCTGCCTCGGCGTGACGGGGGTGGCCGTGGCGTTGCAGGCGGCCGAGGCGCGGCTGTTCGGCCGCGCCTGGCTGGAAGCGCTGGTGCTCGCCATCCTGGCCGGCACCGCCATCCGCACGGCCTGGACGCCGGGCACGCGCTGGCGCGCCGGCGTCAGCTTCGGCGCCAAGCAGGTGCTGGAGATGGCGGTGGTGCTGCTCGGGGCTTCCCTGAGCGCGCAGACGGTGCTGGCGGCGGGCTGGGGATTGCTCGCCGGCATCGCGGCGGTGGTCGTGCTGGCGCTGGCCGGCAGCTACGGCGCCGGGCGGCTGCTCGGCCTGCCGCACCGCATGGCGGCGCTGGTGGCGTGCGGCAACTCGATCTGCGGCAACTCCGCCATCGCCGCGGTGGCGCCGGTGATCGGCGCGGACGGGGAAGACGTCGCCTGCTCCATCGCCTTCACCGCGGCGTTGGGCGTGGCCGTCGTGCTCGGCCTGCCGCTGCTGGTGCCGCTGCTGCATCTTTCGCCGTTGCAATACGGCGCGCTGGCTGGGCTGACGGTGTATGCCGTGCCGCAGGTGCTGGCCGCCACCGCCCCGGTCGGCCCGGTCGCCGTCCAGATCGGCACGGTGGTCAAGCTGGTGCGCGTGCTGATGCTGGGACCGGTCGTTCTGGGCCTGTCGCTGCTGACCCGGCGTTCCCGGGGCGGGCTTGCGCCGGGCCTGACGGCCAGTGGCCGCCCAGCGCCCGGCAAGCTGCCGCTGAGCAAGCTGGTGCCCCCGTTCATCGTCGGCTTCCTGCTGCTCGCGGCCCTGCGCTCGGCCGGGCTGGTTCCGGCGGCGGCGCTGGCCCCGGTCGCCTCTGCGGCCAACCTGTTGACGGTTCTTTCCATGGCGGCGCTCGGGCTGAGCACCGACCTCAGGACGGTGGCCCGGGCCGGCGTGCGGGTGACGGGCGCGGTCACGGCCTCCCTGGTGCTGCTCGGCGGCGTCAGCTTCGGCCTGATCCGCCTGCTCGGCATCGCCTGACAGGGACGAAATAGGGGAACCACCTTGAGGAAATCTGCCCTGGCCGCGTCCGCCCTCTCGTTGCTGTTCAACGTGGCGGCGGCTGCCGACGCTCCGCCCCGCGTCGTGAACCCCGGCACGCCCGCGCCGGACTGCACGCTGCACGTCAACTATGACCGCAACGCCGATCTGCCCGGCTACCGTTCGGGTTCCGCGTGCATCCCGTTCACCCCCACCAATCAGCTCATCCCGGACGGACGGGAACCGGATTTCTACGTCACCGAGTTCAGCGACGCGGCCATCCGGAAGCGCTGGGAGTCCTGCCGCCAGGACCCTGCCTGCCACGACGCCGCCTTGTCCGGCGCAAAGCCTTTCATCGCCTACGAACCCCGCGCGACCGGCACGGTCGATCCGTTCGGCAGGATCGACCCGGAAGGCGACGTTGATCTCCATTCGATTCGCCGCCCACGCTATTTCGGCGCCGCTCCTTATGCGGAGCCTATCGCACGCGCCGAACCACGGACGGACACGGTCGAGTTCACCGTGCCGCGGGACAGCTATGAACTCCGGCACCTAGGAAAAACCGGAACGATCAAGCTGCGCGGCTGGTACGTGGAGGGCGCTGGCATCCAGGAGGGCGAGGGTCCGAAGCGGCGGGCCTTGGTCATCATGAACAACGGCGGCGGCGGCGAACTGGCCGCCATCGACGACCCGCGCTCGCTCGGCGTGGAGCGGACCGCGTCCGGCCGATACGCGCTGCTGAAGCAGCCCGGCGCGCTGTCGGAGCAGTATGGCATACGCTACTGGCGCGGCTTCGCGGCCGCCTTGAACGAGGCTGGCTTCGACGTCCTCCTGACCGACCGCCGCGGCAACGGCATCTCCGGCGGCGTGGCCGGCTTCAACACCGCCGAGCAGGCGAACGACATGTTCCGCGAGCTGGACCAGATGGAAAGCGGCCACGGCCTGCGCATGCTGACCCCTTCCGGCGAGGTCCTGACGGGCGATGCCGCGTCCGGCAAGCTGATGGCCGGCATGAAGGCGGCGGAGATCCCCGTGATCCTGGCCGGCTATTCCCGCGGCTCCTACGCCACTGCCTGGGCGATGCAGAAGAACTTCGTGCAGGACTGCGACCGGGACATCCCGGACGGCGCCTGCCGCCCGGCGCTTGGCCGCGCGAACATCAAGGGCGCGATCCTGTACGGCCCGAACTCCGCCGGGCTGGGCTACCGCCTGGCCGGGCACGACATGGTCGAGGCCGCGCTGCGGACCGAGTACAACACGACCTACTATCCGGATTCCGACGTGTCCGCGAACATCGGCAAGTGGCCCGGCGTGCTGATCGTGAAGGGCACGTGGGATTACGTCGAGGGCTTGGAAGGCTCCCTGGACAGCTACCGGCGCGCCCGTGAACCCAAGGAGATCTTCGTGTTCCGCGGCCCCCACCCGCTTCCCACCCAGGACCCGGACAACATGCGGCTGGCGGGCGCCCGGATGGTGGCCTTCGCCCGCGCCGCCGTGCTGGGCCAGCCCCGCGTCGAGGGCGCCCACGCGCCGGCCGACTTGAGAGACCTGGTGCTGTCAAGCCCGGATGGCTGGGAGCGGACGACTGCGCCGGATGGCCGGTGACACCGCCGGGGCCGTTGAGCCGGTCTTGCACGGCCGTCCACGCGCTCCACCCTGTCGTTGGTTTGCGGCGTGCGCGGCTTGGTGTGGCGATGCGCCCGTTGATGGCCCCTGGACGCAAGGGCCGACGCGTTGACTTGTCCCGGGCGCAACCCTAGCACTCCCGTTCAATGAACGCTGCCGCGGCAGCGCCTTCCCGGGGGAACGGATCGTGCGGAACTGGAAGTCGGTCGCGCTGGCGGCGGCTGCGATCGCTGCCACGCTGCCCGCCCGGGCCGACACCGTGCATGTCGGCGTCACCCTCTCCCTGACCGGCCCGGCTGCGTCCCTCGGCATCCCGGAGCGCAACAGCATCGCCCTGCTGCCCAAGCAGATCGGCGGCGACGACGTCGAGTACACCGTGCTGGACGACGCGACCGACGCCACCAGGGCTGCGGCCAACACCCGCAAGCTGGTCGAGGGCGGGGCGGACGTGATCGTCGGCTCCACCGTCACCCCGGGCTCCCTCGCCATGGAAGCCGTGGCGGCGGAGCAGAAGGTGCCGATGATCTCCCTCGCCGCCTCCGCCCGGCTGATCGCGCCCATGGACGCCCAGCGGCGGTGGGCGTTCAAGATGCCGCAGAACGACAGCCTGATGGCCGACGCGATCGCCGGCTACATGACGGCGCACGGCATCCGGTCGGTGGCCTTCATCGGCTTCAACGACGCGTACGGCGACGGCTGGCTGACGGAAACGCAGCGGGCGATGGCCGCCGCCGGCATCAAGCTGACGGACGCCGAGCGGTTCGCCCGCACCGACACCAGCGTGACCGGGCAGGTGCTCAAGGTGATGGCGACCAGGCCGGACGCGGTGCTGATCGCCGCGTCCGGGACCCCGGCGGCGCTGCCGCAGAAGACGCTGCGCGAGCGCGGCTATGCGGGCGCGTATTTCCAGACCCACGGCGTCGCCAACCTCGATTTCATCCGCGTCGGCGGCAAGGACGTGGAAGGCACGGTGCTGCCCGCCGGCCCGGTGCTGGTGGCGGACCAACTGCCCGCCGGCTCCCCTACCAAGGCGGTCGGCGAGCGCTACACGCGCGAGTACGAGGCGGCGTATGGCAAGGGCACCACCTCCACCTTCGGCGCCCACGGGTATGACGCCGGGCTGCTGCTGCAATACGCCATCCCCTTGGCGCTCCGCGCCGCCAAGCCCGGCACCCCCGAGTTCCGCGCCGCCCTGCGGGACGCCCTGGAGGGCGCCCACGGGCTGGTGGTGACCCAAGGCGTGATGGACATGGCGCCCGACGACCACAACGGCTTCGACAACCGCGCCCGCGTGATGGTCACGATCAGCGAGGGCGGCTGGAAACTGCTGCCCTGATCCGGTAGCGACGCCGCTTCCTCGAAGGGGCGGCCCAAGGACGGTCATGGACACCGACATCGCCCTCATCCTGGTGCAGGACGGCATCGTCAACGGCGCGGTCTATGCCCTGCTCGCCTTGTCGCTGGTGCTGGTGTTTTCCGTCACCCGGGTGATCCTGATCCCGCAAGGCGAGTTCGTGGCCTACGGCGCGCTCACCTACGCGGCGCTGGACGCCGGGCGCGTGCCCGGCAGCATCTGGCTGCTCGCCGCCCTCGGCGCCGGCGCGTTCGCCGCCGGGCTGCGGGCGCTGCGCCACCAGGTCACCCCGCGCGCGCTGCTCCGGCTGCTGGCCGGGACGGTCGGGCTGCCGGCCGCGGCGGTCGGCCTCACCCTGGCGCTGGCCGGGCGCGCCCTGGGCGTGGCGGGAAACGCGGCGCTCACCCTGCTGATCGTGGCGCCGATGGCGCCCTACCTCTACGGGATCGCCTTCCAGCCGCTGGCGGGGGCGTCCGTGCTGGTGCTGCTGATCGCGGCGGTGGGGGCGCACCTGGCGCTGCAAGGGCTGGGCCTGGTGCTGTTCGGGCCGGAAGGCTTCCGCGCCAGCCCGTTCTCGGACGCGGTGCTGGGCGCCGGGCCGCTGCTGATCCCCGGGCAGGCGGTCTGGGTGGTGGGCAGCGCCGCCGCCATGGCGGCCGGGCTGTTCGGCTTCTTCGGCTTCACCCTGTTTGGCAAGGCGCTCCAGGCCACCGCCGTCAACCGGCTGGGCGCGCGGCTGGTGGGCATCTCCACCGCGCTGTCCGGGCGGGTCGCCTTCACCCTGGCCGGGCTGATCGGCGCGTGGGGCGGCGTGCTGATCGCGCCCCTGACGACCGTGTACTACGACAGCGGCTTCCTGGTGGGGCTGAAAGGCTTCGCCGCCGCCATCACCGGCGGCCTCGTCAGCTACCCGGTGGCGGCGCTGGCCGCGCTGGGGGTGGGGATGGTGGAAAGCTTCTCCACCTTCTGGGCCAGCGCGTTCAAGGAGGTGATCGTCTTCACCGCCATCCTCCCCGTGCTGCTGGTCCGCTCCCTCCGCAGCCCGGTGGCGGAGGACGAGGAATGAGGCGCCTCCTTCCCCCTGCCCTCCTGCTCGCTTTCCTGGGTGCGGGGCTGCTCCCGGGCGTGCCGCCGTTCTGGCTGACCCTGGCGGACTACGCCGGCATCGCCGCGATCGTGGCGACAGGCCTCGTCGTGCTGACGGGCATGGCCGGCGTCACCTCCTTCGGCCAGGCCACCTTCATGGGCGTGGGCGCCTACGCCACCGCCCTGCTGACGGCGGACGGCGGCCTGTCCCCCTGGCTGTCCCTGCCCGTGTCGCTGGCGGCGAGCGGGCTGGCCGCGCTGGCGATCGGCGCGGTCACGCTCCGCTTGTCCGGCCACTACCTGGCCGTCGGCACCATCGCCTGGAGCGTCGCGGCCTTCTACCTGTTCGGCAACCTGGAGGTGCTGGGGCGCAACGACGGCATCTCCGGCATCCCGCCACTGCGCATCGGCGGGACGGCGCTGGGGGACAGCCGCTCCTTCTTCCCCGTGGTGTGGCTGGCGGCAGGGCTGGTGCTGGGGCTGACGCGCAACCTGCTGGACAGCCGGGTCGGCCGGGCGCTGCGGGCGTTGCGCGGCGGCGCGGGCGCGGCTGCCTCGTTCGGGGTGGGGCTGCCGGGCGCGCGGATGCTCGCCTTCGCCTACGCCGCGGTGCTGGCGGGGCTGGCCGGCTGGCTCTACGCGCACATGCAGCGCTCCGTCAGCCCGGCGCCGTTCGGCCTCAATGCCAGCATCGAGTACCTGCTGATGGCCGTGGCCGGCGGCGTTTCCCGGCTGCCCGGCGCCGTGCTGGGCGCCGCCCTCGTCACCCTGGTGAACGACCGGTTGCAGGACCTGCTGCCCCGCCTGCTCGGCAGCGCCGGCAATTACGAGACCATCGTGTTCGGCGCGCTGCTGGTGCTGCTGCTGCAATCGGCGCCCCAGGGCCTGTGGCCGCTGCTGGTGCCCCGCCCCACGCCGCGCCGCCCCCCGGCCCGGCCCGGCGGGGCCGCGCTACCCCATCGCGCGCTGCCCACGCCGGGCGCGCCGGTGCTGCAAGCCGCCGGGCTGCGCAAGCGGTTCGGCGGCCTGCTCGCCGTGTCGGACCTGTCGCTGGACCTGCGGGCGGGCGAGATCGTCGGCCTCATCGGCCCCAACGGCGCGGGCAAGAGCACCACGTTCGACCTGCTGACCGGCGTGCAGCCGCCTTCCGCCGGCACCGTCCGGTTCATGGGCCGCCCCTTGACGCGGCGCGCCGGCCCCCCGGCCATGGCGCGCATGGGCCTCGCCCGCTCCTTCCAGCACGTCAAGCTCGTGCCTGGCATGTCCGTCCTGGAGAACGTGGCGCTCGGCGCCCACCTCCGCGGCCGGGCTGGCGCCGTGCGCGCCCTGCTGCGGCTGGACCGTGGGGAGGAAGCGCGCTTGTTCGCCGAGGCCCGCCGCCAACTGGCCCGCGTGAACCTGGCCGGCCACGCGGCGCAGCCCGCCGGCAGCCTGGCGCTCGGCCAGCAGCGCGTGGCGGAGATCGCCCGCGCGCTCTGCCTGGACCCGGTGCTGCTGCTGCTGGACGAGCCCGCCGCCGGGCTGCGCCATGCCGAGAAGGCCGCGCTGGCCGCCCTGCTGCAAACCCTGCGCGCCCAGGGCATGACCGTGCTGCTGGTGGAGCACGACATGGCGTTCGTGATGACGGTGGCGGACCGGCTGGTGGTGATGAACTTCGGCGCCAAGCTGGCCGAAGGCCCCGCCGCCGCCGTCGCCCGCGACCCGGCGGTGGTCGAGGCCTACCTGGGCAGCCCGGCGTGATCCTGGACTGCGCCGGGCTCCACGTCGGCTACGGCGGCGCCCGCGTGCTGCACGGCGTCAGCCTCCGGGTCGCCGCCGGGCAGGTCATCACGGTGATCGGCCCGAACGGCGCCGGCAAGACCACCCTGCTCCATGCCATCATGGGCGTGCATGGCGGCGGCGGCACCGTGCGCTTCGCCGGCCAGGACGTCAGCCGCCTGCCGGTGGAGGCGCGGGTGCGCGCCGGCTTGTCCCTGGTGCCGGAGAAGCGCGAGCTGTTCGCGACCCTGACGGTGGCGGACAACCTCCGCCTGGGCGGCTTCCGCCTCCGCCGCGAGGGCCGCGCCGCGCTGCGCCGCCAGCTGGACGAGGTGTACGCGCTGTTCCCCCGCCTGCGCGAGCGCCGCCGCCAGGCCGCGGGCACCCTGTCCGGCGGCGAGCGCCAGATGCTGGCGATGGGCCGCGCGCTGATGGCCCGCCCGGCCTTGCTGATGCTGGACGAGCCGAGCCTCGGGCTGGCCCCCTTGATCGTGCGGGAGATCTTCGCCGTCGTGGCAGCGCTGCGCGACCGGTCGGGCGCGGTGCTGCTGGTGGAGCAGAACGCGCGGGCGGCGTTGCGGGTAGCGGATTACGGCTACGTGCTGGAGATGGGCCGGGTGACGCTGGAAGGGCCGAGCGCGGTGCTGGCGGGGGACCCGCGGGTGGTGGAAACGTACTTGGGAGTTGCAGGGGGGCTGCGGGGGCGGGGTGAGGGCGGGACCGCGCACCCGGCCGCACTCGATCGGGACGCGCCGTGATGAGCCAGGGCGCACGCAAGGCCGCCCCCTGCCGGCAGGGCACCCCTTGGGGAGGCAACTTCCGCTTGCACATCCGCCCGCGCGATGGTCAGAAAGCGCGGCAACCCGGAGCATTCCCCATGAGCGACGCCTCCCCTCCCGCCGCGTCCGCAACCACGCGCCGCGCCGGCCCTTCTCGCCCGAAGGTCCCGCCGTTCGCGCGCTACAAGGGCACTTCGGCTTGGCGCAAGGACCGCAAGCGCGTGAGGGCGTACGCGCTGTTCCTCGCCCAGGCGAACGGGCCCAAGTAAGGCGGGCGGGAACGCCAGGCGCGGGACGTCCTCGTGATGATCTCTGGCCAGGGGGAGGCTGACCTGTCTCCCGTTTCTTGGACTGGTTTCAGGCTGGAGAGTTCCCGTTCAGGTCTGGGCCTAGATCGGAGATCTGGGATGGAGGCATCGAAGTTCTCGGAGGCGCTGATCGCGTTCGTCCTGCGCCAAGCGGCGGAAGGGACGGCGATCGGCACCGACCCATCCGACCCAGCAGATCCGGAAGCGACACTCACAGTCACACCGGATGCCAAGCTTGGCACGATGCCATAGGGCTTTGGTGGGGCAGGTGCGGCGGCAGTCAGACCCAGCCGTGCTGGAAGGACTCTGACGCGACGCAGGACCGGGCGGATTGACCGTTCCCCACGACCGGTCAACGCTGGGAGGCGTTGGCGCTACCGACCATGTTGTCGAACTCGTAGTTCATCCGTTCGACATGATCGGATAACGTTTGCAAGGCCGGCTTGTCGGTAGCATCCCGCCGGGCCTCCTTGGCCGCCAACATGAAGTCGTCCCTGTCGCCAGAGATACGCGACCACAAGTCCATGTCGTTGTTGTCCTCCTCCGGGTGCGCGACCGCGTAGGCCTTCGCCTCGGAGTAGCGTTCCTCCAGCGGCGTGACCTGCGCCAGCACCGCATCCTTGGTGACGGCTTTGCTGGCGACGATCGCGATCATGGCGCGCAGGGTGGAGCGTGCCTGGAACATGAACGCATTCGCCTCCCAGCGCAGGTGCCGCCCATCATGCGCCTCGATCGCGTCAACGCGATGGTGCTCCGCCACGATGTTACGGTTGCCGACCTCCGTGAACATCGTATGGGTCTCCAACACGAGCCGCTGGAGCAATGGGTCGTACTCGGCGTTCATCGCACGCCCATGCGCCATCTTGTCGTCGCGATAGTCGTGGTTGTCGTAATAGGTTTCAACCTTCGGCGCCAAGGCGTCGAGCGTGCGGAGGTCGGCGGCGAACTTGACAGCCAGGTCGTCCAGCGCCTGATCCGCCGGCGGCAGCTTCGTCGACGCATCCAGGCCGGAGGCGCACGTCTTTGCCTCGGCACCGTCACCGAACAAAGCACCGCTATACTGGTACTGCTTCCAGAAGAATACGTTCTCCGAGGTGGCAGCCTCTGGGTTCTTGCTGAACTTGGCATACAGTTCGTGATAGGGCCGAACCATCAGGGCAAGGTTGTGCGTGACGTTATTCATGCAGTGGATGAACGGTTGCAGCTTTTTCCTGATCGCAAGATCTTCGGCGGAAAGCAGATCGCGGTCCGGCGTGATCTTGATCTGCGCCTGCGCTGCCGCCGAGTTCAACGTGATGAATGAAGCCGTCAACCAAAGCCTAGCCCGCCGCCGCATTCACAGAACCCCTTGGACCCTCGCCAACGTAGAATACACTGAACGAAGCAGGAAGTCATGGAACCAGTTACGGCATGGCGTCGAACGCCGTGGTGACTTCCTTGTCTTGGATGACTGGCAATCAGTAGAACTGCTCAACTACCCCGTTTTATCCAGCGCGGTGAAGCAGTGGCGGCACCCTGGGGGTCGATCCGGGATCATGTCGAGTCGGTCGTGACTCCACGGTTTCGCATGACCCTGCCCCCGAAATGTCCCCGGTTTGAAGTTAGGGTCCGTCACCAGGAGGCGGGCGGTGAGGCGATCGAGGTTCACGCAGGAGCAAGTCATCGGCGTGCTGGAGGAGCTGCTGGCAAGAACTTCTGACCCCCAGTTCCCGGCGAGTGGCCGTGACCTGGGCGATGAAGCAAAAGGGCTACCCGCAGCAGCAGGCGTGCGGGTTGGCTGGCTGGCTGGACTGGAGCGGAAGGCCTACCGGTATGCTTCCAAGCGGCCCGGAGACGGTGAGCTCCGGGCCAGGCTGCGCACGCTGGCGGCTGAACGAAGGCGGTTCGGCTGCCGACGTTTGCACATCCTGCTGGCGCGTGATGGCATCCTGCTGAATCACAAGCAGCTATTCCGGATCTACCGCGAGGAACGGCTTGGTGCGCGCAAGCGGGGCGGCCGGAATCGGGCACTCGGGACGCGCTCGCCGATGGCGTTGCCGGAGGCGGTGAACCAGCGCTGGCCGCTGGACTTCGTGTCTGGTGCGCTGTCCAGCGGCTGCCGGTTCCGGGTGTTGGCGGTTGTGGACGATTTCACCCGCGAGTGTCTCGGCCTGGTCGTGGACACGTCGTTGTCCGGCATGCGGGCCGGTCGCGAGCTGGACCGGATCACCGAGCGGCGCGGCGGCCGTCGGACCATGATCACACGGCGACAACGGCACGGAACTGACCTCGCACGCGACCCTGCGCTGGCAGGAGGACCGCTCCGTGCTGTGGCGCTGCATCGTACCCGGCAGGCCGCAACAGAACGGGCTCGTGGAAAGCTTCAACGGGCAGTTCCGGGACGAATGCCTCAACGAGCACCTGTTTAGCAGCCTGGCCGCAGCGCGACCGGGCGTTCCGGTTCGGGCTGTACGAGGCCGCCCGGATGCCCGTCCTGCTGAAGATGCCAGTCTTGCTGGAGATGCCAGTGTTGCTGGAGACAATCGACCGCCTCTGGCTCCAGATCGGGCCAGCACACCTATGCCGTCATCCTGGAAGCGCTGGGGCAGCACGGCGGCCCGGGCGGCAATTTGCCATGCCATCGCCATCGGCATCGAGATCCTGGCGGGCAATCTGCGACGATCGACTGGCGGCAACGCGGCGGGCTGACAACAGTCCGGACCCATTCCCGGTAGCACGCCAGCTCGAAAGCACGACCGGTTCGAATCGGACGGTTGTGCAATGCCCGCTCCGGTGGCATGGCCTTCCTGCAAGAAAGTAGGAACATCCATGGCGACCAAGCGTCAAGCTGTCCCGGGTTGGCCGACTGCCCGCCGATGTTCGTCAACCTACGCGCTGATGTAGCCGCCGCAACCGCTCCGCTTCCAGCCGCGACAGCAGGCGCACGACGGGCCACAGCAGCGCGAAGTAGAGCAACGCGACGCCCACGATCGGGGTGGCGTTGTAGGTGATGCTCTGCGCCTGCCTAGCCTGGTAAAGCAGCTCCGGCAGGCCGGCGACCGAGGCGATGGAGGTCAGCTTCACCACCTCCAATCCGTTGCTTACCAGGTCGGGCAGCACGATCCGCACGGCCTGCGGCAGCAACACCAACCGGATCGCCTGCATCTGGTGCAGGCCCAGTGCCCTGGCCGCGTCCATCTGCGCCTCCGGCACACCCTTCATGCCGCCGCGGAACACCTCGCAGAAGAACGCGCCCGAGTTGAGCAGGAAGCACAGCGCCACCGAACCCCAGGCCCCGAGGTCGAGGCCCGCGAACGGCAGCCCGGCATACAGCAGCACCAGCAGCACCAGCGGCGGCAGCACCCGGAACACGTCCACGAACAGCTCCGCCGGGACGCGCAGCGCCGCGCTGCCGCGGGAGCACAGCGCCAACCCGAGCCCGCCAGCCAGCCCGAGCGGCACGGCCATCAGCGACAGCAGCACCGTGCGCAGCAGCCCGTCCAGCAGCAGCCAGCGCGCCTGCCACAGGATGCCGAAGTTGAGGAAGCCGTCGAGGAAGCCGTCCAAAGCTCAGCCGGCCACCGCGAACCGTCCTTCGATCCGCCGGGCCAGCAGCACCACGGGGGTGAACAGCACCGCGTAGGCCGCAGCCCCCAGCAGCAGCGGCGACGGATTGCCGGTCAACGACATGCCGGACTGCGCCGTGCCCAGGATCTCCGCCACTCCCACCACCGAGCCGAAGGCGGTGCCCTTGACGATGGCGATGGTGCGGTTGGTCAGTGGCGGCAGCGCGATGCGCATGGCCTGCGGCAGCACCACCAGCGGCAGCACCAGCGCGGGCCGCATCCCCAACGACAGCGCCGCCTCGTTCTGCCCGGGCGGCACGGCGCGGATGGAGGCCCAGAAGATCTCCTCGGCGAAGGCCGCCAGCACCAGGCTGAGCGCCGCGTAGGTGGCCATGAAGCCCGACAGGTCCACCCCCGCCGCCGGCAGGCCGAAGAACAGCAGCACGATCAGCACCAGCGGCGGCACTGCCCGCAGCAGGTCAACCAGGAAGACCAGCGGCCAGGTCACCACGCGCCAGCCCGGCAGCCGCGCGGCCGCAAGCAGGAAGCCCAGCGGGAGGCCGGAGGCGACGATCAGCACCGCCAGCTCCAGCGTCACCGCCAGCCCCAGCGCCATCTCCGGCAACGCCGCCAGCAGCACCTTCCCGTTCAGGAAGGTGAACAGGAAGCCTGGCCCGTTCCCCACGCCCGCGGCCACGTTCAGCCGCAGCGCGGCTCGTGCGGGGTGGGATCGAAGCCGGGCAGGCCGGGCACGCCGTATCCCGGGAACGCAACCCGCTCCGCGTCGTCCGGCGCCGGCTCGGTGCCGAACCACTTCCGGCTCAGCGTCACCAGGGTGCCGTCCTGCTTCAGGCACTCCAGCGCATTCTCCAGCAGGTCGCGCGTGGCGGTGTCGCCCTTGCGCACGGCCAGCGACCAGTGCGACCGCGTGTCCGTGAGGGTGTAGTCCGCGACGAACATCGGGTTCTTCTGCGCGGCGTAGCGGATGGAGGTATTGCCGCCGAGTTGGGCGAAGGCCTTGTTCTGCACCACCGCCAGCGTCGCGTCGGTGAAGGTGTCCAGCACCATCGGCGTGAAGCCGTACTTGGCCGCGTTGTCGCGCGTCCACACGTCGTAGGCGCTGCCGCGGTTGACCGCGACCACCTTGCCCTTGACATCATCCAGCGATCGGATGGGCGCTCCGCCCTTCCTGATGCCGAACTCGTAGGCGGTGAACAGGTATCCCTCGGTGAACAGCATGTTCTCCGCCCGCTCCGGCGTGGCGGTCACGGGGGCCAGCAGGAAGTCGTAGCGCCCGGCGTTCAGCGCCGGGATCAGGCCGGCGAAGTTGCCGGCGTCCACCTGGATCGGGCGGTGCAGTTGCTTGCCCAGCGCCGCGCCCAAGTCGATCTGGAAGCCGTCCAGCTTGCCGTCCAGCCCAGTGAAGGCGTGCGGCGGGAAGTTGGCGTCCACCGCGGTGTGCAGCGGCGCCCCTTGCTGCGCCCGACCCGTGCCGGGCGGCAGGACGGCGGCAAGCATGCCAAGCAGGAGGAGCGGGCAGCGGGCGAGGCGGAACATGCGTGCGTCCTAGATGGCTGCCGGCCGCGGTGCGGCCAAATGGCACACATCGCATGCGAAACCCGGGCCACGACCGCGGCGCGGGTTCCGGGTCGCCTCACCCGCGGTCCCCAGCGGAACCGGGGGTGCGGCCGCTCAGGCCACCGCCGCGGCGGCGTTGGCGCGCGACACCTTCATCAGCCGGTGGTCGCCCGAGGTGATGGGCGCGTGCCGCACCGGGTTGCCTGGACCCGCGCAGCCCGGGATGCACTCGATCAGCGCATCGTGGTTCGGCTGGTGAAAGAAGGCAATCGACAGCCGCCCGGTGTTCTTGGCGCTGTCCGGGTTCACCACGCGGTGCATGGTGCTGACGTAGCGGTCGTTGCTCCACTGCGCCATCAGGTCGCCGATGTTCACCACGAAGCTGTCGGGGACATGCGGCACCGGCTCCCACTGTCCGCCGCGGGTCAGCACCTCCAGCCCGCCCTTGTCCGCCTCGGTCAGCAGGATGGTCAGGCAGCCGTAGTCGGTGTGCTCGCCGGCGCGGATCTGGCCGGGCAGCGGCGGGGTGTCCTGCGCGGGGTAATGCAGGGCGCGGACGTTGCTGATGTGCCGGCTGACCTTGTCGGCGAACCAGCCTTCCGGCAGCCCGAGCGCCAGGGCGAAGCCGCCCAGCATCCTGTCCGCCACCTGCGACACGGCGCGGTAGTACGCCTCGAACGCCGGCTGCAACGCGGCGGGCTCAGCAGGCCAACGGTTGGCGGCGAAGTGCGCGGCGGCGTCCGGCCGCAGGTGGGCGCCGTCCGCAGGCATCTCCACCGGGCCCATGCTGAACGCTTCCTTCAGGTCGGCGGCTGCCCCGGCCCGGCCCAGGCTGCGGGCCAGCCCCTCGGACGCCAGCGGGATGTAGCCGCGGTAGGACGGTGGCTGCCGCTCGATCGCGCCCTTCTCGGCGTCTGGCTTCGCGAAGAAAGCCCGCGACGTGCTGCGCACCGCGTCGATCAGTGCCTGCGGCACGCCGTGGCCCGTGACGCAGAAGAAGCCGATCTGCTCGCACGCCGCGCCGATGCGGTCGGCAACTGCCTGGCGCGCGGCCGCGTCGCCGCCCAGGCCGGAGATGTCGATGACGGGAACGCTGCTCATGGATGCCTCCTGATCAGCGGAGGCTACGCGCGCCGAAGCCGGGGCGGGCGTGCCGATTTCTCCGTGTGCTTTGACCTGTTGTTAACGCCCTGTAAGGGTTCCGGGGATGAACATCCGCCAAATCGAGACGTTCTGCGCCGTGATGCAGTCCGGATCCGTGGCCGGGGCAGCGCGGCTGCTGGCCATCTCGCCGGCGGCGATCAGCCGCATGGTGCGCCACACCGAGGACCAGATCGGCTACGCCCTGTTCGACCGCCGGGGCGGACGCCTGGTGCCCACCGCCGACGCGCAGGTGCTGTTCGCCGCCGCACAGGAGGCGCTGGGCGGCATGCGCCGCGTGTCCGCCCTGGCCAGCGCCATCGGCAGCGGCGCGCCCGGGCTGCTGCGCGTGGCCGCCAATCCCTCGTTCGGCGCCAGCCTGCTGCCCCAGGCCGCGGTGGAGTTCCGCCGCCGCAACCGGCAAGGGCGGCTGGACATCAACACCACCGCCCAGCCGGCCGTCGTCGAGCGCCTGCTGCTGCGCCAGGCCGACCTGGGCCTGACGCAGTTCCGCACCCGCAACCCGCTGCTGTGGGAGGAGCGGCTGGCTAGCTTCGCCATGTGCGTGGCCCTGCCGCCGGACGCGGTCCTAGCGAGGCAGCCCACGGTCCGGCTGGAGGACCTGGCCGCGCTGCCGTTGATCGGCTACGACTCGGACACGCCGATCGGCGCCGTGGTCAACAGCCACTTGGCAGCCTGCGGCACCGAGCGTTTGGCCGACATCGTGGTGCGCTACCCGATGATCGCCTGCATGTTCGTGCAAGCCGGGTTGGGCGTCGCCATCGTGGACCCGTTCGTCGTGCCGGGCTTTGCTCACGGGCGCATCTGCTTCCGCCCCATCGCCCCGGCCCCAAGCACCGAGGTTTGGCTGCTGCGCCACGTCAGCGCGCCGCTCAGCCAGGCCGGACGGCTGTTCGCTCAAGCCGTGCAGGCCGTGCTGCGGCGCTGGCCCAGGCCGAACTGACGGTGTGCGGGATGTCCTGCTGGCGGCATGCCGTGCACTGGGACAGGCCACGGGCCGCCACCAAGCTGTGCTCCCGCCCGCCGCAGGCAGGGCACCAGAACCCGGCGGCCACCGCGCCGCAGTCACCACAGCCCGGCACTGTTCCTCGGTGCCATACTGCCGGTCAAGGGCGGGCTCGCTCAACCCGATCTGTGCCGGCATCGCACCTGCCCGAAAACAGCAGGCCGCTCCCCAACACACGTCAGGGTTGGCCAAAGCCAAGCTTACAGCGAAGCCGCAACGGTGAAGAAAATGCTTCGCCCCGGGTTGGTGTAGTACAGTCCCGCGCCAGCGGCCGTTGTCCCCGTAACATTGGTCAAGCTATGGTTGTCGAACAAGTTGCTGACATTCATGCGTGCGTCGATCCTACGGCCATTCAGGATCGGAATGGTCTTGCTCACGGCAAGATCGACGTTCGAGTAGGCCCTGAGCGGGAGACTGTTCCGCAAGACGCCCCCGGTCGTATCCAAGCCGTATTGCGGCCCGATGAACTTCGCCAGCACCGATGCATAAAGCCCGGCATTGCTGTAAAGTGGACCGACCGCGGCGGTGTACCGGGGGCTGGACGCGAGAGCGACGCGCTTGGCTGTGTAGGCCGCATCGTTCAGCGTGCCGTTCGCATACCCGAACACGCCAGGTGCGACCCGCGCCGTTCCCTCCAGTTCGGCGCCCTTGTAGATTGCGCCGCCGCCGTTGCTATACACGTTGGTGCCCGCGATGCTGGTGGCAGAGATCCGGTTGTTGAAGTCGATATAGTACAGGTCGCCGGACACCGAGAGCCGGTTCGCCTGGTAGGTGGCGCCGACCTGGTAGTTCACCGTGGTCTGCGGTGAGAGCCCGGTGTTGACCGCGGTCGTCTGCAACACGTTGATCGGCGGCGCCAGGAACCCGCGGGCGATCTGCCCATACACCGACAGGTCGGGCCGGATGCGGTAGCGCGCGTCGATGGAAGGCTGAAACGCGTCGTACACGACATCGTCTCTCGCCGGCAGGCCGGTGCCCTGGTTGACCGCCGCGTTCAGCCGGCGCTCATTGCTGGTGTATCGCAGGCCCGGCGTGATCACCACGCCCGGCAACGGCGTGAGCGCCCACTCGATGTAGGGCTGCAACGTGGTCAGGCTCGTCCGGTAGCTGAATTGGAACGGCAAGGCAGTTGCCGATCTCGTGTAAGGCACGTCCCCCAGATTGAAGTCTGCCGTGTAGCGCGAGGAGGAATAGGCAATGTAGTCGGCCCAGAACCCGGCACGCAGTTGGCCGAACGGCGTGTCCTTCGTCACCCGGGCGATGTTGCCCCAGTCACGGAAGTTGCTGCGGTTCGGCAGTGCCGGCACGTCGTTGCTGAGGATGACAGGCTGGCCATTGATGAAGTACCTGCCGCTCAGGTTGGGGGTCGTGCCGCCGACGTCGGACCCGCGCACGCCACGCTTGTTGTAGGCGTCGGTATAGGTCGTGTTGTCCAGGATAAACCCGTTCCCGAGATCGGACTTGACGCGGGCGTACTCGAAGTCGGTCGTGTAAACGTCCACGTCCAACCCGGTGAAGTTCTGCGAGCGGGGATTTTCGTTGAGCGCGTAGTTCGGGCCATAAGTCTGGATTTGGGCCAGCGTGGCGCCATACGGCGTGTGCGTGCGCGCATTGTCGGCGTTGGTGACGAAGGTCACCAGGGTGCTGTCGCCCAGCGGCGCTTCGACCTTGGCGAACACGTTGCGCCGCTCGGTGGCGGTGCCGGTCAAGTAGCCGCGCCCTTCCTCCCGCTGGACGTCAACCAAGCCCCGAGCGCCGCCCAGGTCCGCGAGTGCGCCGGTATCCGCCTCCAGGCCGCCCAGCTTGGTCCCGAAGCTGCCGAACAAGCCGTAGGGATTGATCGAAACGGTGTTGGCCGGCGATCTCGATTGGATGCCGACAGTGCCCCCAAACGTGGCGTAGCCGATGGTGGAAGCGCTGCCGGGTCCGCGGTCGACCTCCACCGCGCCGATGTCGTGGGACTGGAAATAGGCGCCTGTCTGCGGTGCCAGGTTGGTCGGCAGCCCAGGCAGCACGATGCCGTCGAAGGTGGTGTTGAATTGCGTGTACTGGAAGCCGCGAATGGTTTCCTGGAAGTTCTGCTGCAACCCTGCACCGACCGGGCTGATGTTCTGCACGCTCGGCGAGAACTTGATGATCTCGTCGTAGTTCTGCGTCGGCAGGACATTGTTGCCGATATAGGTCGAACCTATCAACGACGTCGGTTGCGTCACGTCCAGCGGCGTGCGGCCCGGCGCCACGGCGGGGGCGGTGCCCGGCGTTGGTGCCAGGTTGCCGGCTCCGGCGCCGGCGACGTCGGCCGTCCCGATGTCACCCGGCGCAGCCTGCGCGCGGCTGGCAGGGATGACCGCGCAAACGCTCAACAGAGGCGGCACGGTGAGACGGAGCAGGGCGCTCCGCCAAGCAGTCTTTCGGTTCATGCTGGCTCGCTGGGGTGAAGAGTGATGGGGTGTTCAGGACATGCGGCCGAGTGCTGCTAGTCGCCTGTCAGCTCGAATTTCACGTGCACGATCTTCACCAGCGTACGGCCCGCCAGTTCAGCCGGCGGCGGCGGATAGCTGGCGTCCTGCACGGCGGCGAGGGCTGCGCGATCCAGCGCCGGGAAACCGGAGGCCCGCATGAGTCCGGTGACGTGAACCGATCCGTCGCGGTACTCGAACGCGACGACGGCCTGCCCCGTCACTCCCATCAGGCGTGCAGCCACAGGGTAACGGCGTGCTGCTTCGGCCTGCACGGCTTGCAGCAGCCGTCCTTCGAAAGAGGCTTCGACCGCGCCGGGCGTGCCGGCCGGGACGGAGGCCGCCCGCGCGTTGCCGAGCGGCTTGTGTTCGGAGACGGCCGTATCCGCCGCGGGTTGTGCTTGCGGGCGCTCCGCCGCAGGGCGTGCGACGGTCCGTGGCGGCTTCGCCGGGGCAGGTCTGGCCATAGGGACGGCCTCGATACGCTGTGAAGCGGGAACCTGCGCGGGCACGGGCGCTTGCAGGGGGACGGGCGCCATGTTCGTCGGCGGCGCGGGCACTGGCGGCGC
>CAXTLC010000040.1:0-13351 GCA_964245075.1 uncultured Acetobacteraceae bacterium | reverse complement strand
TGGCGGCGCGGGCATTGGCGGCGTGTCGACCGGCGTCGCGGCAGCGTCATCACGAGCAGGTTTGGCGGCCGCCGGCTGAAGCTCCAGTGGCGTAGCGGGCTGGATCACGAGCGCCAAGCTGTCAGGCTGCGTCATGGGCGCGGCAGCGGAACCCGCCTGGTTGAGCCAGTGAACGGCCATGGAAACCGCTGCTTGGGCGCAGCACGCATATGCCAGCGAAAGCGCCAGGCGCCGGCGGTCACGATGGCCGAAGCCAACCCGGCAAGGCCATCTTTGCTCCATCAGGATGGCGGGCGCTGGGCTCCGTGCCTCCCGCTCTGCGTGAGGGCCGCGTCCTGCTCCCCAGCACAGGCAGGTCGCAACGGAATCGGTCCCGTGACGCCGAAGCCCTATGGTTTGGTCACCGGGCGACATTTGCGGAGCTTTCCAAACCTTTGACGCAGCAGATGCGGGCCGGCTCAGCACCAGCCCCCGTCTGCCTCAGTGGCTCGCAGCGATCGGCTGCGAGCCGACATGCAGGCCCTGTTGGATCAGGCGGCCGCGGCCGCTCCGCAGGTCGACCCCGGACCGCGTCGCCGGATAGGGCGTCGTGGTCAGGCCGTTCCAAACGATCTGGTTGAACAGCACGGCGGGCACCCGATCCTCCTTCGACCAATCGAAGCCGCGCGTGGCGTCCGACCAGAACGCCGCCGGGTGAGCGACATGGAACGGCACGGTGCCCGCGAACTCGATGCCGCCTGGCAGATCGTCCTTGACCTGCGTCTGGTTCAACACCGTGGAGCCCTGGGCGTGGAACGTCCACGTCTTCTGGTTGAGGTCGAAGATGTCGGTCATCGGCCGCTGGTAAGCGTCGTTGAGGTTCAGGTGGTCGATGCCCAGCACGTCCTCGATCGTCCGCAGCATGTTGACGGTGGAGTAGCGGGTGGAGATGACGGCCTGCTGCTTGACGTAGGGGCCGACGACGTAGGCGGTGCTGCGGTGGGCATCGACGTGGTCCGGCCCGTCCTGCGCATCGTCCTCGATGACGAAGATCAGCGTGTTGCCTTTGTAAGGGCTGTGGGCCACGCGATCCACCAGCAGCCCCACGGCGTAGTCATTGTCGGCCTGCTGCGCTTCCGGGAAGTTCACACCCAGGATGGCGGTGCCGAAATTGCCCATGTGGTCGTGCATCAGGCGAACCAGCGAGAGGCTCGGCAGGTTCTTGCCCCTCACGTATCCGTCGAACTCGCGGGCCCATTCCTGCTCGCGGTAGATGTCCGGGAACGCGTTATCGAAGCCGCGGAAATAGCTGTCGGTGAGCGGGATGAGGGTCGGGTTGACCGGGAAGGCCACCGGCACCGGCGGATTGTCCTGGGCTGGCATCAGGTCATCCGGGATTTGCGCCGCGTCGCCCGAGTTGTAGCGGTCGAGGTCGCAGAGGAAGCCGTAGTTGCGGACCGTGAGCCCGGCGCGCAGGGCGGAGTCCCAGAGGTAGCCACGCTGGCGCTGGCGGTTCGGGCCGTCCGGCGCGTCGTCGTCGTTGGTGCCGGGCAGCAGGTTGGGGTCGTTCGGGTAGCGCGGGTCAGCCGCTTGCCGCGCCGCCACCGTAGGATAGCCGACATCGACGTCGCGGTTCTGGCCTTCGGCGTCATAAGGCGCGCCGCGGTGGTATTTCTGGCCGGGCAGAGGGCTGCCAGCGTAGTTGAGCGGGATCGTCTTCACGTTGACGTCCGTCTCGCGCGCGGACGTGCTCCAGGGCCAGCCGTTGCCGCTGACCTCTCCGGAGTCGAAGAAGTTGTCCAGCGTCACGAAATTGGAGGCCAGCCGATGGAAGTTCGGCGTGACCGCTTGGCCGAACACGGCGAGGGAAGGATCGCCGTTGCTGCCGTTGGCGAGGTCGCCCAGCACCTGGTCATAGGTACGGTTCTCTTTCACGATGTAGATCACGTGCTGGATGTTCGCACGCAGGGCACCCATCACCGCCTCGTCCTGCGCGTTTGGCGCGAGCGAGTAGCCATTGTTGGCGGCGACAATGCGTGTCAGGTTCGCAAGGTCGGCCGCCCCGGGCACGGGCAGGGATTGCAGCCCGGCGGCTTCCAGCTGAAGAACATACTGGTTGGACGCGTTCGATGCCGCATTGGCGGCCGTGTTCTGCTGGGCGGTCTGGCCATTGTCCTTGAGCCGCGCGGTGGCGCTGGCCAGGTGTTGCGGGTTCGGCCCCGGGTCGCTCTTGCCGTTGACCACATACATGGCGGCCCCATCCAGCGACAGGCTGATTGAATGCGGGTACCAGCCCGTCGGGATCAAGCCGGCGGTGCGGTGCGGCGCGACGCCGCCAACCGGAATGACGGCGACGGAGTTTGCGCCGCCGTTCGTCACGTAAAGCGTCTTGCCGTCAGGCGAGAGGGCCAGCGCGTTGGGTGCAGCGCCCGTGAAGTCCTCGGGGTTGCTGAGCAAGCCTAGCGGGGCAGCCGTGCGGATCTCCTCCACGACGCGGTTGGTGGCCGTGTCGATGACCGCGACGGTGTCGGTGTTGTCCTGCGCCACGTACAGCCGGCTCTGGTCCGCATTGAGCAGCATGCTGTTCGGGGTGCCAGGGACGGCGATGCGCGTGACCAGCGCGGGCGCGGGATTGGTGATGTCCACCACGTCCACCTCGCGGTCCCGCTGGCTTGAGACATAGGCCGTGGTGTTGCCCTTGATGGCTGCGCCGAACGGGTTCTCGCCGCCGGCTTGCCCGGAGTTGGCCGGATTGACGAGGCCGGGGCGCAGATCCAATTCGCCGAGCACGGCGTTGTTGGCCGTGCTGATCAGGGAAACAGAGTCGTTGTAGATGTTGTCCGCAATAAGCTTGGTTCCGTCCCGGCTCACCGCCAGGTTGGAGACGCTCGGCCCTTGGACGCCAAGCGGCCCGTTGCCCGCCGTGTGGCCCAGCTTGACCGACGCGCTTTGCACCCACTGGCCGTTGTTCTGGGTGTAGGCGTAGACGACGTCATCCACGCCGCCGGAAACGTAGAACGCGCCGCCGCTTGGCGCGAAGACCAGCCCGACATACGTGTCCGGGACCTGGATGACCTGCGTCTGCCTGGGAGCCGTGCGTCCGGCACCCGTGATGTCGAACACGAAGACGTACTCGTTGGACCCGGCCGGGTCCAACGCACCGGTGGTGGCATCGCCAAGGTTGTTGTAGCCGCTTGTCATCACCAGCAGCGTGGCACCGTCCGGGCTGACTGCCGTCTTGACCGCCTGCCCTGCCAGATGGTTGGGGTAATTCGGCAAACCCGGGTTCAGCGTCGTGAACGTCGCGCCGGTCGGGGCCGTGGGTGCAATATGCTGGCCGCTCGGCAGCGGCGGAGACGTCGTCTCGTTATCCATCTGCCCGTCATCGACGTCAGCGAAAGCGGGACCGGCGAGTGTCGCCAGCATCGTGGCGCTGAGCAGCGTGCGGCGAAGCGCCTTGCAGTTCACGTGCGGCAACATGCATCCTGTCCTTTGTTAAGGCGTAGGAACGCCCAAACTCCTTCGGCCGTCCCGTCGATTGCCGTGGACCTTACATAGTCTTCGCAGAGCCGGTGAAGGTGACATCCTAAGAAAATCGCAAACGTATTCGAACCTTCTCCAAAGCTTCACAAGACATGCCCGGCCGTGCAGCCTTCAACTCGAAAAGAAACTCGGAAGACTTTGATGAATCTCAAATTCATGACCACCCTTGCCATTTCCGCAACATTCCTTGGCGGCGCGGCCCATGCAGCTTCCTCGGCCTGCGCGGCACGGATCGACGGAATCGCGGGACAGGCGGAGCCGGTTGCCGGCCAGCGGCGGACGCTGCTGGACCATGACCTGCGGCAGGCCCGCAAGGAAGCGGGCGAGGGCGACGAGCAGGAATGCGCTGAAATCCTGGATCACGCCGATAAGCTGCTGAAACAGTCCGACTGACGACGCCGGATGATGTCCGGTCCGGTGATGGCGCCCCCGCGCGATAGCGGCTTCACCCTGCTTGAAGGTCTCGTCGCGTTCGTCATCGCCGCCTTGGCGCTGGTCGCCTTGTTCCAGGGCGCCGCCGCCGGCCTTGGCAACGCCGCCCGCGCGAACGAGACCGAGAACGCGGTGGCGCTCGCCCGCTCCCACCTGGCCGCGTTCGATGCGTTGCCGGCACCGGCCGCGATGGAATTGCAGGATGACGAGGGCCGCTTCCACTGGGCGATGCAAGTCACCCCGTTGGCGAGCGTCCCCGTCTCGGCTCCCGCACACCGGGGCCGCGCGGGCCGGCAAGAGGCGACCGCACTCTATGCCGTGTCGGTCACGGTCTCCTGGACCAGTTCCGGCCATCCGGCGAGCGTGCAGTTGCATACCCAGCGGCTCACCCCCGTGCCGCCGCCCGCTTGAATGGGCCGGTGATGCGGCACCTGCCGCCCGGCTTCACGCTGCTCGAGACCCTAGTGGCGATGACCGTGTTCGGCCTCGTGCTGGCCGGCTTGGCGCAGGGCGTGGGTTTTGGCCTGCGCGCCGTCGAGATCCAGGGCCGGCTGGTGAGCCAGTACGCCGACCTGGACGCAGCGGACCGGCTGCTGCGTGCCTTGGTGGCCCGCATGGACCCGGGCAACCTGGGTGAGGCTCCGAACGTCGGCGGCAGCGCCGATCGCTTGGCGTTCACCACCGATCTGCCGGAGGCGGCGGCCGGCCGGTCGCAGCGTCACGCGGACGTGGCCTTGTTCGTGGACCCGGCGCACCGGCTCCGCCTGCGCTGGGCCGCCCACCTGCACCAGCGCGGCGGCGTCGCGGCCGAATCCGCCGAAAGCACGCTGCTGGAAGGCGTGGCCGCAGTGCAGTTCACTTACCTGTATCCAGCCGGGTCGGGCGGCAACGGCTGGGCGCCGGATTGGGCGGAGCACTACCTGCCCCGGCTGGTCCGCATTCACCTGGCGTTCCTGCCGGGGGACGGGCGGCATTGGCCGGACGTGGTGGCCGAGCCCGCGCAGGACCGCCCGCGTGAGTAGGCTGCGCGCCGAGCGCGGCTTCGCGCTGCTGATCGTGCTGTGGTCCCTGGTGCTGCTCGCGTTGCTGGTGACGCAACTGACCGTGGCCGGGCGCATCGAGACGCTGCTCGCCGGGAACCTGCGCCGGGCAGCGGAAATGGAGGCGACGGCGGACGGCCTCATCTACGCCGCGATCTTCCGCCTCATGAACGACGACTCTGCGCAACGCGGTGATGACGGGCGGGACCGCCTCGTCCGCGTCCCGGACGGCCGTGCGACCGTCCGCGTCACCAGCCTGGCGGGCCGGGTCAACCCGAACACTGTTTCCGAAGATATGCTGGCGGGCCTGCTGCGGCAGACAGGCGCCACCCCGCCTCAGGCCGCCCGTCTCGCCGCCGCCATCGCAGATTGGCGCGCACCGGGCCAGGTTGCGCGTCCGCTCGGCGCCAAGGCGGCCGAGTACCGCGCGGCCGGCCTGCCCTACGCCCCGCCTGGAGCCCCGTTCCAGACGGTGGCGGAGGTGGGCCAGGTGCTGGGCATGACGCCCGCGCTGCTGGCCCGCCTGGCCCCGCATATGACGGTGTTCTACCCTGGCGACCCGGCACGGGCCGCCGCCGACCCGGTCGTGGCCGGGATGCTGGATGGCCTCGGCTACGGCGGCGACGATGACGGCGTCGAGGGGCAAGCGGTGAATGGGGCCTATGCCGAGATCATGGTGCGGGTGGAGCGGGACGGCGGCAGCGCATTCAGCCGCCGCGCCACTGTCTGGGCCGGGCATGGCGCGCAGCGCGGGCGCTATCTCGTGCTGGGCTGGGACGTGCCGCCAGATGGCTGAGCTGCACCTGGACGGCCATTGCTCATGCGCCCGATGGTGCGTCGCGGGCTGAGGCGGCTGCTTTGTGCGGGATGGACCGCCAAACCCTGCGGGACTGGGTGCATCGGCTCAACGCTTCCGGGATCGAAGGCTTGGCCGACAAGGCCGGCTGCGGCGGCCTTCCGGCGCTGTCGGAGGGATGGCCGACCCCAAGGCCATCGTGCCGGCCGAGCCAGACCTGGCCCGCGACGGAGTGGTCCGGCGGCGTTGCTGCGGCTTGCAGGGTGTGGTTGCCGAGCGGTCCGGCGTGGCGGTGCACGAGCGCACGCTGGGCAGGCTGCTGCGCCGCCTGCGTCCGACCCGGTTGCAGCCCAGTCCGCACGACCCCGAGCGGGACGAAGCGGCGCAGGCGCTTGTTGAGAAGGCTTCCCGGCCCTTGTAGCGGCGGCCTTGCCCACCCAGGCAGCCGGCAGGCCTGTGAAGATCTGCCCCGAGGACGGGGCGCGCGTGGGCCAGCAGGCCCAGGATGCGGCAACAATCCCGCGCGCTCCTCGACAACCTCGCGGAAACCACGTGCTCCCCGGCCTGAAAGGGCCAAAACCAAGCTCAGAACACTTCGAAGTACTCGCGGTGTTCCCAGTCGGTGACGTGGGACAAGAAGCGGCCGATCTCGTGCCGCTTCATCGACAGGTAGTGGTTCACGAAATCGTCGCCGAGCGCGGCGCGGAACATCGCCGATTTATCGAGCGCGTCCACCGACTCCATCAGGCTGGCCGGCAGCAGCTCCATTCCGGCCTGGCCGTACGGGTCGTCGTTCAGGGGGCCGCCAGGATCGATGCCGTTGGCCATGCCGTCCAGGCCCGCGAAGATCTGCGTCGCCATGAACAGGTATGGGTTGGCCGCCGGTTCGCCGGAGCGGTTCTCGATATGGGTGGCGTTGTCTCCGGGGCCGCCGATCAGCCGGCACATCGCGGCCTTGTTGTCATGCGACCATACGGCCCGCTTCGGCGCCAGTGGGTTTGCGTTCAAGCGCTTGTAGCCGTTGATCGTCGGGTTCGAGAACGCCGTTCCCGCCCGAACATGCCGCAGCAGCCCGCCGACATAGTGCAGCCCGGTCGGCGACAGCAGGGTGTCGGCTGCCGTGAACGCGTTCTGCCCGGTGTCCAACTCGGCGAGCGACTGGTGCAGGTGCCAGCCGCTGGAGAAGACGTTTGGCAGGCCCGGCTTGGTCATGAACGTCGCGTGCAGGCCGTGGCGGCGGGAAACCTGCTTGACCGCGGTCCGCATCATGATCATCGCGTCCGCCGCGGCAAGGTCGGACATCGGGTCGAGGGTGACCTCGATCTGGCCCGGTCCCCATTCCACCTCCACGGTGCGCAACGGCAGGCCGAGGCCGACCAGCGCCTGCCGGATCGGCCTGATCACCGGCTCCAGCTCGTCGATCGCCGACTCGGACAGATGCTGGTAGCCGTGCCTGATGGCAGCGACCAGAGGGGGCGAGGAGGGTTGCGTGCAGTCGGCAAGCTCCGTCCGCGCATCGACCATGCGGAAGACGTGACACTCGACCTCCACGCCGCCGACATAGGAAAAACCTTGGGCGGCGAGTGTCGCGACCGCCTTCCGCAAGACCATCCGCGGGTCGAACGGGCATGGCTCGCCATCGGACAGGAACAGGTCCGACAGGATCGACGCGGTCTTGCTGGCCCAGGGCAGGATGCGGAACGTGTCAAGGTCGGGAACGGCGAGCATGTCACCGGCGCCGCCCATCGTCTCGCGGCCGAACCCGCCATCCTTGGAGAACACGTTCTGGAAGATGTTGTTCGCGCTGTCCATGGCGAACAGCGCCGTGGTGAACGGCACTCCGTTGCGCGCCACCTGCGCGAAGTGGCGCGCCTCGATCGGCCGGGTGCGGGTCAGTCCGTGCGTGTCGACGAATCCCACGCGGACGACCTCGATGCCCTTCTCCTCGATCCAGGCAAGCACGGCTTGCAGCTTCTCCTGCCGCTCCGGCGTATCCAGGCCAATGCTGGCGACGAAGTTCGTGCGGCCGAGCGATCCGGCGGCAGCCGCTCTCTCGGCACTTGTCTGGACCATGCGTCTCTGTCCGATCCGGCTAGAGGGTGAAGCTGTTGTTGTCCTGCGGCAGGTCGGCGTCGAACAGCGCGATGCGCTTGACCACGATCTGCCAGGAGGCGCCGGCCCGGCGCAGCACGTAGCCGTTCCAGCCTGAACGCTGCGAAATGCGCCCCGCAAGGTGGGTTTGGATGAGGAAGTTGCAGAGCACGTGCACCTCCCCCTCGCCCGCCACCATCGCCTCGACGTTGGTGTAGAGGTGCGTCGTCCGCGTCGGCGGCGCCTGGGAGTAGGCGCGGCCCGTGCCAAGCCGCTCGACGCGCTCCTCCAGCCTGCGGCGGTCGTTCATTTCCCAGGCCACGGTCGTCCGCGGGTCGGCGCCGTCCACGTCCGTGGGAAGCCAGTAGACGCAATCGTCCGTGTAGAGCGCCAGCCATTCCGGCAACCGCGCGCTGTCGAGCAGCCGCGCCTCGTAGTTCAGGAGGCGGCAGATGGAGGCGTAGTCCTCCGCGGGCGGGAGCCGCTCGGCTGGGATCTCGCCCAAGCTCCGCCAGGATTGCACCAGGTCGGCCAGCGCCTGGTAGTGTTCCAGGTCGAAATACCCGGCCGTGGGCGGGACAAGGGTGCGGCGAGGTTCGGTCATCGCGCCGCCGCCGCCTCCATGATGCGCCGCCACGCGTCGTAGTAGCAGCGAAGGTGCAGGTCCGAGGAGATCGGCTCGCGCATCAGCCCGTCGGTGTCGGGATAGCCCACGCCCGTATCCATGTGGCGCCTCACGTCCACCCACTCGACCTCCGGCACGTCCTCCAGGCCGTGCTGGCACGACTCGAACTGCGCGGTGTCGTCCACCTCGCCAAAGGAGGGGAAGTCCTCCTGCAGGCGCATCCGAGTGGCATTGATCTCCGGCGGCGCACCCTCCAGCGTGGTGGAAAACCAGTGGACAACCGTCCGGTTCACCGCCACCGGCTCCACCATCTGTATCTGGTTGCCGATGATCAGCAGGTTGGGGAAGATGTTCAGGTTCAGCCCCGAGCCGGTGGACGCGTCCAGCATGCGCAACGCCTCGTCCAAGCCGTGGCGTTGCGTCAGCGCTTCTTCCAGCGCTTCCCGGCCCGGGCTGACGTGCTGCCTGCGCCAAGCGGATTCAGCATGCATGGCCGGGCGCTGGTCCAGCAACGTGTGGCCGTTGCCGAGATCCTTGGACAGGATCGGCGACTCGTCGAAGTTCTTGCTGTAGTACTGCATGTCCACGTCGCCGTAGCGCTCGGCGAACACCCGCAGCATGGAGGTGTGGGAAAACGGCGGGTGATAGCCGTCGCCCGCGTTGTCGTAGACGGTCTTCCAGTTTGCGTGGGTCTGGAACTGCATGTCGCCGTTCTGAACCAGCACCGGACGGGCGTGGTCACGGTCGAGCCACTGGTCGAGGAACCCCCTCGCTCCAGCAAGGTGTTCGACCAATGGGGGCACGTGCGGGGAGATCGAGGCGAAGATGAAGCCACGGTAGGACTCGACCGCGGCGGCCCGGCGTAGATCCTGGTCGGCCCGGTTGTAGTTCTCGCCATAGGCGTGCTTCAGCGGCACGCCGGTGCAGCGGCCGTCGTTGAGGAAGGTCCACGCGTGATAGCCGCAGGTGAAGTGCCGGGCATTGCCCCGCGGCGTGCGGCACACGAGGGCACCACGATGCGTGCAGCGGTTCAGCAGCACGCTCAGCCCGCCATCCTCCTTCCGGCAGAGGATCACGGGGCGCCGGCCGACGGTGCGCATGACGAAGTCGTTCGGCTTCGGGATCTCGCTCTCATGGCCGACATAAACCCAGGTGCTGCCGAACAGGTGGCGCATCTCGGCTGCGAACAACTCCGGGCTGGCGTAAAGGTCGCGATGCACGTAGCCACGTCGGAACAGATGGCCGTAGCGGCTGGACGCCGCCTCGACCGGCTCCGGATCACGAGCTAGCGACATGATGGACACGACCCTTTCCCGTCATTGAACCCGACCGGGCGATCATACCCGATCCGGTGGAGCGCCCTGAGGGTCTAGCAGCGTGCCGGGCCCGTGGCGTCCGCGATTTTGCAAACTGGATTTGCAGAGGCACGAATCAGGTCGGATCATGTCAGGCCAGTGTCTCGCTGGGGCATTCCAGCCAGCGTCGGGGCGAGACCCTGAAATCGCTTCGTCAGGAAGGCGAGCATCGTCCTCACCTTAGGAAGGTTGCGGACGTCGCGGCGGATGACGGCCCAGACGCCCACCTCTACCGTCCGCCCCGACGACGGAAGCCTCTGCAACCGGCGACTTGCATTCCCGAGCATGCACGGCAGCATGGCGACCCCCATGCCCTCCTCGCAGAGGCGAAGCAGGGTCGGGTAGCCGTCCGCGCGTGCCACGATGGTCCCGTCGCGGAAATCTGCCTGCCAGCGTTCGTCGGCGAGCAGGAAGTCGTGGTCCACCCGGGGATGGTGAGCGTAGAGCGCCAGGAGTTCCCGCCCAACATCGGCGCTTACCCCGCCGGTCGGCCCCTTGGCCGCGTAGAACCCGAAATGCACGTTGCCCAGTCGCTTGAGGCCGTTGGTACCCCTGATCGGCCGCGCCAGCCGTATGGCCAAGTCAATCCGCTCGCGTTCGAGGTTGACGAAATGCGGCTCCGTCGTCAGCTCGACCTGGATTCTCGGATGAAGCTTTTGGAACTCGACGAAGTCCGGCGCGAGAAGGTCGGCGAAGATGTCGAGAGTCGTGATGCGGATAGAGCCATCAAGTCCTGACGCGCTGGCCCGCAGCATGAACTGGTCGTGAGCCGCCTCCATCTGCAAGGCGAGATCCAGCAGCTTCATCGATAGGTCCGCTACGAGCATTTGGCCGTCTCGCCGAACAAACAGCGCGATGCCCGTCCGCGTCTCTAGCGTTTGGATTCGGCGGCGCACCGTCGATGCATCCACGTTCAGGGACTGAGCCGCGCCTTCGAACGTTCCCGCGCGATGGAGGGCTAAAAATGCTTTGATCACATCCCAGGAATGCATGCGAAGCCGACTGGCCCGTCTGTGTGTGGCGCGCTGATCTTGCAATAAATATGCCGACCCCTGCCGGCTGCCTTGCGTGGTGACCGTTCCGGCCCAAGCTCGCGTTGCGATGGATTGGATGCAGTTGGGCATGGCCATCCAGACCCAAGTCAGCGTGCCGTGCTGGCCGACGCGAGCCTGGTCCTGGCGCCAAACCTCGATGGGGGTCTTGGCTCCCCGCACGGCTTCGGGTGGCACGGCGGTCACCAGGGCGGTGAGCCCGGCCCGAAACGCGCCTGCGCCGCGATGTCCGCCTTGGAATGGCGCGGGCCGGTGGACATCCGGGCAAACCGGAGCCGGTGCAGCCGCTTGCCCGCGCTGCGCTCGTGCAAGGCGACGCCCAGTCGATCATTTCGGCAAGCTTACACCCCCAGACATCCTACCAGGATAGCCTCGGCCCCAAAGGTAGCCTTCTCGTGGAGCTTAATCCCGTCATGCCTCCAAGCCGCGTTGCGTCGATAGCAAGCGTTCACCAGGGCGCGTCTGGCGGACCACAGTGATTCCCACAAGATCGGTCGAGGCGGAACGGCGTTGGATGGAGATCACCGCGCGGTGTCGATGCAGAGCACGAGGCGCGACTGGCCGGCCAAGGTTCCGGCGCTCAGCGGAGGCGAGCGATGCAGCACGCGCGGCCCTGCGTCGGGATACGCCGAGCCTTTGAATATCCCCACCTCCATCGTCGCCATCCGGCGTACAGTGCCACGGCGGTCCAGCCACTCCGTGCCAGCGCCGGCATACGTGCAGAGCAGCCGCAGCCCCACCGCATCGATGTGGAACTTGCGGCAGGAATCGTCGACCACGTGCTCGAAACGCATCCGCACCGCGGGTGAGCTGGCCAGGGATGCGAGCCGTTGAGCCAAGCGTCGGAAGTCGGCGTAAAGCGGCCAGTGAAACACCGTCAGGTCGTGGCATAGCGCACGCGAAGCAAGTTCGGGGCTGCCGGTTGCAGCAACGGTGAAAGCTGGCCGCGACAGCAACGTCAACGCCGAGGCGTGCAGGTGCAACCGGGTGCGACGTCGCCAGATCGCGACCCCGGTTTCAGGCTTGCGCACCCGTTCAAGCACTCCCGGCAGGGAGCCGAACGCGACCGGCGCTGGCGCCGAGTAGCCCTCGGCCGCCTCGTTCCGGTCAATACGCTCGACGCTTGTCATGTTCATGGACGCCCACCGATTGCGACGACGTCGTCCGCGACCGAGCGGACCAGCGCGCCCGGATCAAACCTGCGAAGCCGTTCCTGGAGCGCCGCGATCCGAGCGGGGGACGTGAGGTCGGACTTGGCGAGCACGATCCGCGCGGCGACCAGCGGGCCGCCGGCCGTCAACGTGTGCACAATCGGCGCCGGGCCGGCGCCGAGGACGCCGGCGAGCAGCGTGACCGGAGTGGTGTCGTCCATGCAGCCGGCTTCCCTCCTGCGAGGCTGCCAGGAAGCACAAATTGATACATTGTATCAAGTCGTCACGAACTGTCGGCCTTGGCCCGGCTAGGAAGACACAACGCATGAATACATGTTCATGCAAAGGGTGAATGCTCGACACGGATCAAACGGTGGAAGCGGCCGAGTTGCCTCAGCTACTGGGCGAGCCCAACCGGCTTGGCATCCTGGCGATCTGCCTTGACGGCCCGCTCAGCGTCGGCGAGATCATCGAGCGGCTGACGCTCAGCCAGTCGCTCGTTTCACACCATCCCGTTTGTCAGCTTGCCTCGCCGTTCCGACAGGGGCCGCACACTCCGGTCAGCTCCACGGTGCGGTGATCGAGGCGGAAGCCGTGCCGCTCGCCCAAATCCTCCGTCGCCTGCGCGATGCGCTTGTCGTCCGCCTCGACCACGGTGCCGCACTTGCGGCAGATCAGGAAATGCCCGGCGTGCGGATGATCCGGCTGGCCGCACGCGACGAAGGACCGCGTGCTGTCCAGCCGATGCGCCAGCCCCACCTCGATCAGGAACTCGAGACTGCGATAGATGCTGGCCGAGGTGATGGCGGCGTCGTCCGGGCGGACGAGATCGAGCAGCTCGTAGGCAGTCACCGGGCGGCCAGCCGCCAGCAACCGGTCCAGCAGCGTCCGCCGCTGCTGGGTGAACCGCCTGCCGCGCACGCGGCAAAGCGCTTCCGCGTCGTTCATCAAATCCGTCCGGCCACCCTGGTCCGGCACCGCGGTGTCCTCCAGCCAATCGCCCCCGAGCATATCAGGTCGGGACGTCAGCGGCAGGGCTTCGCTTCGAGGCAATCTCTGTCGCGGGAACGGCCCTGCCGAGCCGCGCCCTGCGCCGCTTCGTGTCTTCCAGCACGCGCCGGCACTGGTAATCCGTCAGCTTACGCCAGCGTCTGATCTCTTCCGCCGTGCGCAGGCAGCCAGTGCAATAGCCCGTTCGGCCGTCCATGCGGCACACGTCAATGCAGGGCGACGGCACGCCCATCAGGAGGCCGGTTTCGCGAGGTCGAACATGGCAAGCACCCCGGT
>CAXTLC010000039.1:40941-45712 GCA_964245075.1 uncultured Acetobacteraceae bacterium | reverse complement strand
GCCACCCGCCCAGCCCGAGGACCCGGAACGGCTTTTCCGCCTGCTCGCCTCGCCCAACCTCACGTAATCCTGTGAACACGATGCGAGTGACCGGCAGGATGGCGCCGGGTCCAGGATCGCCCCCGTGGCTGCGCTTCACTGCCCCATGCCGTTGCAAGGACGGACTCGGCGTCAGCGATCGTCGGGCCGGCTCCGGCCAGCCAGGCGCTGGTGGACAGCGCACGTTCCATGACGTCCAACGCCTTGGCGCCGCGCACGGCGCAGTCCGCCAGGCGCTCCGGGTAGAGGTGGGCCTCCTTGCGCCAAGCTATGATGTTGCGCGCGACGGCGAGGTGCGGCTCGTGACTGTGTTGCTTGAAGAACAGCCACTCGTGCACCCGTGTCCGGACCAGGCCGGGCGGCGGCGGTCACGGCGTCCCTTCGGCGAGATGCGGGTTGCCCGACCTCCTCATGCCATGGACCCGCACCGCCGCGACGCCTTCCCCTACACCGCTTCCCAACCCTGCGCCTCGTGCAGCCGCCGGTACGTCCCGCCCGCCGCCAGCAGCTCGCCGTGCCGCCCCTGCTCGGCCACCCCGGATGCGTCCACCACCACGATGCGGTCCGCGTTGCGGATGGTCCCCAGCCGGTGCGCGATCACCAGGGTGGTGCGGCCGGCCGCCAGCTCGGCCAGGGCGCGCTGCACCGCCCGCTCCGTTTCCGTGTCCAGCGCGCTGGTCGCCTCGTCCAGGATCAGGATCGGCGGGTTCTTCAGGAACATCCGGGCGATGGCCAGCCGCTGCTTCTGCCCGCCCGACAGCTTCACCCCGCGCTCGCCGACCGCCGTGTCCAGGCCGCGCGGCAGGGCGGCGATCACCTCGGCCAACTGGGCGCGCCGGGCCGCCTCCACGATCTCTTCCTCCGTCGCGTCCAGCCGGCCGTAGGCGATGTTCTCCCGCACCGTGCCGCCGAACAGGAACACGTCCTGCTGCACGATGCCGATCTGGCTCCGCAGGGAAGCGAGCGTCATCCGGCCGATATCGGTGCCGTCGATCGTGATGCGCCCGGCGGACGGCTCGTAGAACCGGGGCAGGAGGGAGCACAGCGTCGTCTTGCCGGCGCCGGACGGGCCGACGAACGCCACCGTCTCCCCCGCCGCCACCGCAAGGTCGATGTCCCGCAGCACGGGCCGGCCGTCGCCGTAGCCGAACGTCACCCGCTCGAACCGGATGTCCCCCCGCAGCGGCCCGGCGGCGACCGCGCCCGGCGCGTCCACGATGTCCGGCGCCGTGTCCAGCAGCTCGGTGTAGCGGCGGAAGCCGGCGATGCCCTTGGGATACGTTTCCAGCACGCCGTTGATCTTCTCCACCGGGCGGAGGAAGACCCCGACCAGCAGCAGGAAGGAGATGAACCCGCCTTCGGACAACTGCCCGTGCAGCACGAACCAGGCCCCGGCGACCATCACAACCAGTTGGGTCAGCCGCATGCCGAGGTAGGTGATGGAGGAGGACGCCGCCATCAGCCGGTAGGCTTGCAGCTTGGTGCTGCGGTAGCGGGCGTTGTCGTGGGCGAACAAGCGGCGCTCGTGCTCCTCGTTGGCGAAGGCCTGCACCACGCGCATGCCGCCCACGTTCTCCTCGATGCGGGCGTTGAACGCGCCGACCTGGCGGAACAGGGCGCGGAAGTTGTGCGTCATCCGGCTGCCGTAACGCGAGGACAGCACGGCCACGACGGGCGTGATCACCGCCGTGAGGACGGCGAGCCGGGTGTTGATGGTGAACATCAGCGCGAAAGCGCCCAGGAAGGTCATCACCGCGAGGAACAGGTCCTCCGGCCCGTGGTGCGCCACCTCGCCCACGTCCTCGAGATCCTTGGTGACGTGGGTGATCAGGTTGCCGGTCTTGCTGTTGTCGTAGAACGAGAAGGACAGCTTCTGCAGGTGGTCGAAGGCGCGGCGCCGCATCTCCGTCTCGATGTTGATGCCGAGCAGGTGCCCCCAGTAAACGACGACCGCGGTCAGCCCGGTGTTCAGCAGGTACACCAGCAGCAGCCCCGCCGAGGCGAGCAGGATCACCGCCCAGTCCCGGCCCGGCAGCAACTGGTCCACGAAGGCGCGGACGGCCATGGGAAAGCCGAGTTCCAGCAGGCCCGCCAGCACGGCGCAGCCGAAGTCGAGCGCGAACAAGCCGCGGTGCGGCCGGTAGTAGGCGAAGAAGCGTCGGAGCATGGCCGGGTTGTCCTTGATCGGGCCGGGCAGAAGCAAGCCGCGATGAACCGGCTGCCGGCGATGAAAGGTTAACGATCGAGCTATGGCCGATTCACGCAGCAGCCATTCCGCAACGTGCGCCGGGCCAAGCTGGATAGAATGCTGCACCGCATGATATCAACCAAACAGTTGTTTGTTGCATGGGGACCACGGTCTGTTGCCCTTGGATGCCATCCGCCCGGACAGCCGCCGCCAGGACATCCTGCACCATGCCGGGCTTCTGTTCGGCGCGCGCGGCTACGCGCAAACGTCCATGCGGGACATCGCCGCCGCGGTCGGCATGCTGCCCGGCTCGATGTACTACCACTTCGCCTCGAAGGAGGCGCTTCTCGCTGCGGTTTACGCCGACGCGATCGACCGCTCGGTCGCCGGGCTGGAACAAGCGGTCGCCGCGGAGCATGGCGCCTGGAACCGGCTGGAAGCCGCGGCGGCGGCCCATCTGCGGATGCTGCTGTCCGGCGGCACGCTGGCCGCGGTGGTGGCGGACGGGCGCTCCCAGCCGGAAGCCGCCCGCGCCGAGCTGACCCGGCAGCGCGACCGGTACGAGGCGGTGTTCCGCACCCTGGTCGATGCCGTGGACCTGCCGCCGGGCGTGCAGCCCGGGCCGTTCCGCCTTGCCCTGCTCGGCGCGCTCAACTGGGCGCTGACCTGGTACCGGCCCGGCGGCCATCCGCCGGAGGTCGTGGCGCGCGACCTGTTCGCCATCTTCCGCGCCAGCCATCCCTCACCCGCGGCGTAACGAAGCGAGGCACCCCGCCATGATGCTCTACCAGTTCTACGACATGCAGCGCCTGGCGTTGCAGCCGATGCGCGCGATGGTGTCCGGCGCGCTCTCGATGATGGAAGGCAGCCCGCTGCGGGACATGCCGCTCTGCCGGGTCACGGCGGCGGCGCTGGACAGTTTCGAGCACACCACGCGGACCTTCACGAAGCCCGCCTTCGGCCACGCCACCACCCTGGTCGACGGGGAAAGCGTCCGCGTGACCGAGGAGGTGGCGCTGCGCCTGCCCTGGTGCGACCTGCTGCATTTCCGGCGTGACGCCAGCCGCCCGGCGGACCGCACGCTGCTGATCGTGGCGCCGATGTCCGGCCATTTCGCGACGTTGCTGCGCGGCACGGTCCAGGCCTTCCTGCCGGACCACGAGGTTTACGTCACCGATTGGCAGAACGCGAAGGACCAGCCGCTGACGGCGGCCGGCTTCGACCTGGACGACTACATCGATTACGTCCGGCAGTTCTGCGAGCACCTCGGCCCGCAGACCCACATCCTGGCGGTGTGCCAGCCGGCCGTGCCCGTGCTGGCCGCCACGTCCCTGATGAATGCGGACGCCAACGCTCCCGCCCCCCGCTCCATCACGTTGATCGGCGGCCCGATCGACACGCGGGAAGCGCCGACGGAGGTGAACAAGTTCGCCAAGAAGCACGACCTGGCATGGTTCAAGAACAACGTCATCCACCAGGTGCCGTTCGGCCAGGCCGGGTTCCTGCGCCCGGTGTACCCGGGCTTCCTGCAACTGACCGGGTTCATGGCGATGAACCTCGGCCGCCACATGGAAGCGCACTGGCAGATGTTCACCCACCTGGTGGACGGCGACGGCGAGCCGCTGGCGGCCAAGCGCGCGTTCTACGACGAGTACCGCTCGGTGATGGACCTGTCTGCCGAGTTCTACCTGCAAACCATAGACGTCGTGTTCCAGCAGCATCTCCTGGCGCGCGGCCTGTGGGTGTCACGCGGCCGGCCGGTGGACCCGGGCGCCATCACCCGCACCGCCATCATGACGGTGGAAGGCGAGCGCGACGACATCTCCGGCCTAGGGCAGACCCGCGTCACCCACGCGCTGACGCCGCATCTCGACGACAACAAGCGCGAGCATTGGGAGCAGCCCGAGGTGGGCCATTACGGCTTGTTCAACGGCGCCCGCTTCCGCAACGAGATCGCGCCGCGGATCAAGGCGTTCATCGCCAAGCACGACTGATCACCCGGGAGCCACCGCGGCGGCGTGCCCCTCCCCCTCGTCGTCCCCGCTCGCCGGGGCGCCCTGCGCCCGTAGCGCGCCCGCCTCCTGGTCGGTGAACACGCGGCTGCGGGTCAGGAAACGAACCCCCTCGGGCGCTTCCAGCGAGAAGCCCGAGCCGCGGCCGGGAACCACGTCGATGATGAGCTGGGTGTGCTCCCAGTACTCGAACTGGCTGGCGCCGATGTAGAACGGCTGCCCGGCGATCGTGCCGAGCCGGAGGTCCTGCGCGCCGACGCGGAACTCCCCGCGCGGGTAGCACATCGGCGCGCTGCCGTCGCAGCAGCCGCCGGACTGGTGGAACATCAGCTCGCCGTGCACCGCCCGCAGCCGGTCGATGACCGCCACGGCGGCCGGCGTGACCTGCACCCGATCGACCATGCCTGCCTCCGCCAAGGGCGGCGGGCGCTGCCGCCCGCCGCCGTGCGTTTCAGAAGAAGCCCATCGCCCCCAGGCTTCAGAAGAAGCCCATTGCCTTCGGGCTGTAGCTGACCAGCATGTTCTTGGTCTG
>CAXTLC010000039.1:37076-40841 GCA_964245075.1 uncultured Acetobacteraceae bacterium | reverse complement strand
TTCAGAAGAAGCCCATTGCCTTCGGGCTGTAGCTGACCAGCATGTTCTTGGTCTGCTGGTAGTGGTCCAGCATCATGCGGTGGTTCTCCCGCCCGATGCCGGACGCCTTGTAGCCGCCGAACGCCGCGTGCGCCGGGTAGAGGTGGTAGCAGTTGGTCCAAACCCGGCCGGCCTGGATGCCGCGGCCGAAGCGGTAGGCGCGGTTGCCGTCACGGCTCCATACGCCGGCGCCGAGGCCGTACAGCGTGTCGTTGGCGATCGCCATCGCGTCCGCGTCGTCCTTGAACTTGGTCACCGACACGACGGGGCCGAAGATCTCCTCCTGGAACACCCGCATCTTGTTGTTGCCCTCGAAGATGGTGGGCTCGACGTAGAACCCGCCTTCCAGGTCGCCGCCCATCTGCGCCCGCTTGCCGCCGGTCAGGACCTTGGCGCCTTCCTGCTGGCCGATGTCGAAGTAGGAGAGGATCTTCTCCAGCTGGTCGTTGGACGCTTGCGCGCCCAGCATGGTGGACGCGTCCAGCGGGTTGCCCTGCACGATCTTCCTCGTGCGCGCGACCGCCTTTTCCATGAACCGGTCGTAGATGCTCTCGTGCACCAGCGCCCGGCTCGGGCAGGTGCACACCTCGCCCTGGTTCAGCGCGAACATGGTGAAGCCTTCCAGCGCCTTGTCCAGGAAGTCGTCGTCTTCCGCCATCACGTCGGCGAAGAACACGTTGGGCGACTTGCCGCCCAGCTCCAGCGTGACGGGGATGATGTTCTCCGACGCGTACTGCATGATCAGCCGCCCGGTGGTGGTTTCCCCGGTGAAGGCGACCTTGGCCACCCGCTTGGATTGCGCCAGCGGCTTGCCGGCCTCCACGCCGAAGCCCTGGACGACGTTGAGCACGCCGGGCGGCAGCAGGTCGGCCACCATCTCCACCAGCACGGCGATGCCCATGGGCGTCTGCTCGGCCGGCTTCAGCACGACGCAGTTGCCGGCGGCAAGGGCGGGAGCGAGCTTCCACACCGCCATCAGGATCGGGAAGTTCCACGGGATGATCTGCGCCACGACGCCCAGCGGCTCGTGGAAATGGTAGGCGACCGTGTCGTGGTCGATCTCGCTGATGCCGCCTTCCTGCGCGCGGATGCACCCGGCGAAATAGCGGAAATGGTCGATGGCGAGCGGCATGTCGGCGGCGGTCGTCTCGCGGATCGGCTTGCCGTTGTCGATCGCCTCCACCAGGGCGAGGGTGGAAAGCTTCTCCTCCATCCGGTCGGCGATCTTGTGCAGGATGTTGGCGCGCTGCGCCGGCGACGTGCGGCCCCAAGCTTCCCGCGCGGCGTGCGCGGCGTCCAGCGCCAGCTCCACGTCCTCGTGGGTGGAGCGGGCGACGGTGCAGATGACCTTGCCGTTCACCGGCGAGACGTTGTCGAAGGTTTGGCCGCGGACCGCCGGCACCCACTTGCCGCCGATCCAGTTGTCGTAGTGCGGACGGATCGCGATGTCCTTGGCGACTTCGCTGAGTATTTTGTCGACCATGCCGGAGTTCCCTGTTCTGTTGCTTTGGCTCCCCACGCAGAGCGCGGACGCCGCATATCGTTGCATGCCGGGCCGGTTCCCCGCCAGTGGCTTCGCCGCGCGAACGGGGACGGGCTTCTGCCGCGGCGCAGCGTTTGCTTAGCTTGCGGCCATGTCCCTCGCACGCCTGGCCGTCGATATCGGCGGCACTTTCACCGACCTCGCCCTCGAACGGGACGGGCGCCGCTTCACCGCCAAGACCCTCACCACCACCGCGGCGCCCGAGGGAGGCGTGCTGACCGGCGTCGCCACGATCCTGGCGGACGCCGGCCTGGCGCCGGGCGACGTCGGCTTGGTCGTGCACGGCACCACCCTGGCCACCAACGCCATCATCGAGCGCAAGGGCGCGAACACCGCCCTCCTCACCACCGCCGGCTTCCGTGACGTGCTCGCGATGCGCAACGAGAGCCGTTACGACCAGTACGACCTCAACATCCAACTGCCCGAGCCGCTGGTGCCCCGCTATCTCCGCCTGCCGGTGCCGGAACGGGTGGACGTGGCCGGGCGCGTGCTGCTGCCGCTGGACGAAGCGGCCGTGCGTGCGCTGGTCCCGGCCTTGCGCCAGCACGGCGTGCAATCGGTCGCGGTCGGGTTCCTCCATTCCTTCACCAACCCGGACCACGAGCGCCGGGCGGGCGCCATCCTGGCCGCCGCGGGCTTCCCCGTGACGCTGTCGGCGGAGGTGTCGCCGGAGATGCGGGAATGGGAGCGGTTCTCCACCGCCGCGGCCAACGCCTACGTGCAGCCGTTGATGCAGGGCTACCTGCGCCGGCTGGAGGACGGGCTGCGCGCCACCGGGATCGGTGCCCCCATCTTCATGATGCTGTCGGGCGGCGGGCTCACCACGGTGGACACCGCCTGCCGCTTCCCGATCCGGCTGGTGGAAAGCGGGCCGGCGGGCGGCGCCATCTTCGCCGCCAGCATCGCGCGCGGCGCCGGGCTGGACCGGGTGCTGTCCTTCGACATGGGCGGCACCACCGCCAAGATCTGCCTGATCGACAACGGCGCGCCGCAGACCGCGCGGGCGTTCGAGGTCGCGCGCATCGGGCGGTTCAAGAAAGGCTCCGGCTTGCCGTTGCGCATCCCGGTGATCGAGATGGTGGAGATTGGCGCCGGCGGCGGCAGCCTGGCGCATGTGGACGCGCTGGGCCGGATCGCGGTCGGGCCGGAATCCGCCGGCGCCGTGCCGGGCCCCGCCTGCTACGGACGCGGCGGCAGGCGGCCGGCGGTGACGGACGCGAACCTGGTGCTCGGCCGCTACGACCCGGCGCGCTTCGCCGGCGGCACGATGGTGCTGAACACCGAAACTGCCCGCGCCGCGCTGGCGGAGGCGGTGGGCGCTCCCCTCGGCGTGGACGCGGAGGAGGCCGCCGGCGGCGTGGTGGAGATGGTGGACGAGACCATGGCCAATGCCGCCCGCATCCACGCCATCGAGAGCGGCAAGGCCTTCGCCGACCGCACGGTGATCGCGTTCGGCGGCGGCGGCCCGGTGCATGCCTGCCGGGTGGCGGAGAAGATCGGCGCGCTCCGCATCCTGGTGCCGCCCGGCGCCGGAGTGGGCAGCGCCATCGGCTTCCTGCGCGCGCCCGTCGGCTACGAGGTGGTCCGCAGCTTGCCGCAGCGGCTGGGCAGCCTGGACGTGGACGCCGTGAACGCCCTGCTGGACGCCATGGCGGCGGAAGCGATGGCCGTGGTGGCGCCCGGCCGCTTCGGCGCCCCCGTGCGCGTCGCCCGCACCGGGTTCATGCGCTACGTCGGCCAGGGTCACGAGATCCCGGTGCGCCTGCCGGACGGCGCGCTGGCGCCCGGCGACGCCCCCTCGGTCCGCGCGGCGTTCGACGCGGAGTACGCCCGGTTCTATGACCGCCCTGTTCCCGGCTCGGACGTGGAGGTGATGAGCTACGCCGTGGCCGTCGCCACCGAGACGGACGTGCCGGCCGAGCCGCCGCCCGCCATCCGCCCCGCCGGGCCGCCCCGCACCCAGGCGGTGCGCGACCCGGTGAGCGGGCAATCCGCCGCCTGGCCCGTGCACGACCGCGCCGCCCTGCCCGCCGGCAGCACCGTGCGCGGCCCGGCGGTGATCGCGGAGGATGAGACCTCCACCCTGGTCGGCGCGCTGTGGACCGCCACGGTGGACGCGCACGGCATGATCGTTCTGGAACGGGAACCCGCCCCATGAAGCCCCACGCCTCCGGTGTGACGAC
>CAXTLC010000039.1:0-36976 GCA_964245075.1 uncultured Acetobacteraceae bacterium | reverse complement strand
ATCGTTCTGGAACGGGAACCCGCCCCATGAAGCCCCACGCCTCCGGTGTGACGACACCCCACGCCTCCGGCGTGACGACACCCCTCGCCTACGGCATCATGTGGAACCGCCTCATCGCGGTGGTGGAGGAGCAGGCGCAGACCATGATCCGCACCGCCTTCTCCACCACCGTGCGCGAGTCGGGGGACCTGTCGGCCGGCGTGTTCGACCTGCGGGGGCGCATGCTGGCGCAGGCGGTGACGGGCACGCCGGGCCACGTGAACTCCATGATGGAGAGCGTCGGCCACTTCCTGCGCCGTTTCCCGGCCGAGACCATGCGGCCGGGCGACCATTTCATCACCAACGACCCGTGGCTCGGCACCGGGCACCTGCATGACTTGACGGTGGTGTCCCCCGCCTTCCACGCCGGGCGCATGGTGGGGCTGTTCGCCAACACCGCCCACGTGATCGACGTCGGCGGCCTGGGCATGGGGCCGGAAGCGCGCTCCGTGTTCGAGGAGGGCATGTACATCCCCATCGTCCGCTGCTTCGCCGGCGGCATCGCGAACGAGACGTTCTTCGACATCCTGCGCGCCGGCACCCGCCTGCCGGTGGAGCTGGAGGGGGACGTCTACTCGCTGTGCGCCTGCAACGATGCCGGCATCCGCCGGCTGGCGGAGATGATGGCCGAGTTCCGCCTGGACGGCCTGGACGACCTGGCCGCGCACATCTTCGAGCGGAGCCGCCAAGCCACCGTGGCCGCCATCGCCGCCCTGCCGCCGGGCACCTTCCGGGCGGAGATCGGCAGCGACGGCTACGAGGCGCCCGTCACCCTGCGCGCGGCGATGTCGATCGGGACGGACACGATCACGGTGGATTTCGCCGGCACGTCCGGCCTGTCCACGCGGGGGATCAACGTGCCCGCCGCCTACACCCGCGCCTACACCGCGTTCGGCATCAAGGTGGTGGTGGCGCCGGAGGTGCCGAACAACACCGCCTCGCTGGAGCCGTTCCGCTGCCTCATCCCGGAGGGCTGCATCCTCAACGCACCCCGTCCCTACCCGGTGGCGGTGCGCCACGTCATCGGCCACCTGCTGCCGGACCTGGTGATGGGCTGCCTGCACGGGGCGGCGCCGGAGCGGGTGGCGGCGGAAGGCGCGTCTTGCCTGTGGAACCCGCCCTTGCGCGGCGGCGGCGGCGTGTCCGGCCAGGGCCGCCCGAACCGGCCGGTGCTGCCGGATTTCGAGGTGATCACCTTCAACAGCGGCGGCACTGGCGCCCGTCCGGGGCTGGACGGGCTGGACGCCACCGCCTTCCCATCCGGCGTGCGCACCATGCCGGTGGAAGCGACGGAAGCCGTGGCCCCGATCGTGATCTGGCGCAAGGAGCTGCGGGACGGCAGCGGCGGCGCCGGGCGCAGCCGCGGCGGCTTGGGCCAGGTGATGGAGATCGGAGGGCGGGACGACCTGGAATTCGCCTGCAACGCGATCTTCGACCGCGTGGCGAACCCGCCGCGGGGCCGGGACGGAGGCGGGGCCGGCGCAGGAGGCCGGGTGGCGCTGAAATCCGGGCAGGCGCTGCGAACCAAGGGGTTCCAGGTGATTCCGGACGGGGACCGCCTGGTGCTGGAACTGCCGGGCGGCGGCGGGATGGGCGACCCGTCCCTGCGCGACCGGGCGGCGGTGGAGCGGGACGTGCGGGACGGGCTGATCACGGTGGAGCAAGCCCGGGACGATTACGGGGTGGCGCCGGACGGGCTTGCTGCTCGGCATGCTCGGCCTTAGCCGGTATTGCCGGACGCCGGACGAATACTAAGCGCCCTAAGCAAGAAAGCGGGCGGCGATCGGAAACGGCTACGCATACTAATGCACTCGCGCGGAAATTGGGCGCTGGGAACGACAGAGTTGCCCTTATTAGTTAACTGTCATCCTAGTTAAGTACGATATTAGGCAATTTTCCTTGCCGGGCACTTGCTCCCGATGCATGCCGTCTGCTGAGCCGCTCAGGATGGCAGATTTGTTGTTGGACGCGACTGAATTTTATGATCTATGAAACGTTCCGTTAACACCAATGATGCAATGAGTGTGAGCAAACGATGGTTCGGGTGGCATGAGGCCGACCTCCGGTGCGGGGTGGTGCCTGGTGACGCCGGGGTCGGAAAAGTGCCAGTGCCATAGCTGGTGAGAGTATTCAGATGGGTTCAAGCAATCTTCTAATAGTAGAGCCGAACCATCTGTTCCGGGACGGTTTGCGTCAGATCTTCCTCAACTCCTCGTATCACGTGGTCGGGGCGGTCAGAACTGTGGCCGAGGCGTTCGGAACGACCGGTGTTGAGCCGGACCTCGTCATTTGGGGCACCGGGGCAAGTTTGCATTTCTCGGTCGAAATGGCGCGGGTACGGGAGCACTATGCTCCGCCGTGCTGCGTGCGTTGCGTTTTGCTGGCCGACGTGTCCAACGTCGTTCGGCTTCGCCGCTTCGTTGAAACGGGTGTTGATGCCGTGTTGTCACAGGACATTTCCAGCGATGTGCTGCACCGCTCGCTGGACCTGGTCATGCTTGGCCAGCAATTATACCCGGCAAGCCTGGTGCATGCTCCTGTCGAATACCCGCCTGCATTCGAAGCGGAACTGATCCCGTTCCCGATCTTGCCCGGCGCCCGGCCGGCATCCCGAAGCGATGAACGGCATGGCGAGGCAGCCCTGTCGCCGCGCGACAACCAGATCCTGCGTTGCCTGACTCAGGGTGCCTCCAACAAAACGATCGCGCGCGAGCTGTCGATCAGCGAGGATGCGGTGAAGGCGCATGTCAAAGGGCTGCTCCGCCGGGTTCACGCGCGCAACCGAACCCAGGCGGCAGTCTGGGCGATGGCCAACATGCAGGATGGCCCGGCGGTTGAGGCCCACGCCGGAGACGCCCAGCGGCGCTCGTCCCGATCCTGAACCGCCGTTCACCCCCACGCGCATGCAGCGCTTCAGCAATGGGAAGCCGGCTCGGTGAATGACGACAACTTGCCATTCACCACGAAGTCCGAGAAATCCATGTTCAATTCGTCAGCGACCCCGTTGGACCAGTAGCGCATTCCCACCTCGTAATCCGGCTGCTGCGCCTGCTCCTTGCGGGGAAAGAACGCCACGCGGACCCGGCCGGACGGCAGTTCCGTCAACTCGGGATAGGGCGCCGCGGCCGGCCCGTTCCAACTGCTGACGAACACGGAGGTGTTCTGCGCCCCGTCCGGCCCAGTGCCGTCGAAAAGCGGGAGGGTGAGAAACTTCTTGCCCGCCTCGGCAGCCGCGATGATGGCGGCCGTGTGGGCCATGGGGAACAGCGTGCCCGCCGGCAGGTCCAGCGTCTTGTTCTCGGGCAGGGTATAATGGATCTCCCCCGCTGCGCCGGCCTCGGGCAGGCTCGCCTCTCCCTCGACCTGGTCAGTCACCGCGGTGTCGGTGGTTTGCTTCATGTGAAAGCGCAGCTTCGTCCCGTCCTTGCTTTCCCAGGTGAGGTAATCCGAAACCATCTTCACATCCTGGCCGTCCCGGCTGGACAGCGTCATGTCCAGCCGTTGCCGCACCGCCCAGCCGTCGCAGGCATCCGTCACCTCGTAGGCCATCGTTCCGCGCACGCCGGTGACGCTGCCGCCGCGCGCCGAGTCCATCGCCAACGCGTAGGTCGCCCGGTGCGCCGCGAGCTGGACGGGTTCGGCGAAGGCCGCGACGGGGGTCGCAACAGAGGCTGCGACAGGGGCGGCAAGCAGGATGGCGGCAGCCAACAGGCGCATGAACGGCACTCCGGGTGAGCCGGCAGACATAAGGCCCTTGGCAGCATGCCGCCAGCACCCCTTTCACGGCCGAGAAACGCTCAATTTCGTACTGGCAACTTTTCCGAGACGGTGGTTTGTTATTATGAGCAAGAGGCGCAAAGCCGGAGAATTTACGTATGCGAGATGACTATAAGGTGATGAAGGTGTTCGATCTGTCGAGCGCGCCACCCGATCTCCGTGACGCAGACGATCTCGCCGTGCTACGTCCCAGCCTGGATGCGGATGCCGCGGCCATACTGCACCTCACAGTCGGTGAGTTCAGCTCGCGGCGCGAGGGACCGGCCAACGACAGCCTGACACGGGAGGTCACCTTCACGGAGTTCAAGCTGCACCGCTGGCTGGTCGATCATGGCGCCGAGGAAGGCGAGACGATCCTGCTGCGATGGGCCGGAGATGCCAGCTTCTAGCGGGTCGGGCGCGCACCCTGGAGCACGGCCTCGACCAGGGCGTCCACATCCCTCTCTGCCGTGCGGTGGTTCACGATTGCAGCCCGTATGGCGAGCCTCCCGGAAATGGACGTCGTGGACGGCGCGACCCGGCCCGCCTCATGAAGGTCGGCCACCAGTTCGGCGTTGCCGGCGTCGTCCAGCGCGCGCACCCGGAAGCACACGATATTCAGGGCAACGGGCGCCAGCAATTCCAGCGCCGGCTCGGACAACACGCGGTCGGCCAGGCGCCGGGCCAGGAGGCAGCAGCGCTCCACCACCTGGCCCAGCCTGTCGGCACCGTAGCTGGCCAGCGTCATCCACACCTTCAGCGCCCGGAAGCCACGCGAAAGGTCCGGCCCGAGATCGCAGGGCCAAGGGAAGCCGCCGGCCAAGCCGCGCGTCTCCCGGCGCAAGTAGGCGTTGTCTTGCGCGAACGTGTCGAGTTGCCGGGCTTCGTCCCGCACCAGGATGCACCCGGCGTCGTACGGCGCCTGCGCCCACTTGTGGAAATCGAACGCCAGGCTGTCCGCCTGTTCCATCCCGCGCAGCAGCGGCCGCAGGGACGGAGCGAGGGCGGCCAGTGCGCCGAACGCGCCATCCACGTGGAACCACAGCCGCTCCGCCCGGCACAGGGCCGCCAAGGCTTCCATGTCGTCCACCGCACCCGTGTTCACCGTGCCGGCGGTGCCCACCACGAGAAAGGGCTGCCATCCCGCCTCGCGGTCACGCGCCACGGAGGCGGCCAGCGCCGCCACGTCCACCCGGCCGTCCGCATCCGCCGGAACCAGGCGCAGCGCGTTCGTGCCGAGCCCGGCCATGTCCATCGCCCGCGGGATGCAGCCGTGCGCGGCGGCCGACGCGTAGGCCGCCAGCCTCGCACCCCCCACGCCGTCCGTGCGCACCCCAGGCCCCACCGCGGCGCGGCGCGCCACCAGAACGCCGACGAGGTTGGCGATCGACGTGCCGGTCACCAGCAGGCCTGATGTGCCCGGCGGCATGCCGACCGCCTCGGCCGCCCAGGCGATCACCTGCCGTTCCACCGCGACCGGCGCATGATCCCGTCCGCCCAGGTTGGCGTTGAGGCCGCCGGCCAGCAGTTCCGCCAACATGCCCACCGCCGTGCCGCCGCCATGCACCCAGCCCATGAAACCCGGGTGGAGATTGCCCACGGAGTACGGCAGCACCTGGGCGCGGAAGGTCTCATACAACGCCGCCGGGTCGGCGCCCTCGCGCGGAAGCGGCTGGGCAAAGGCGTCGCTGGCAGGGCGCGGCTGCCAGACCGGGCCGTCCCGCAGCCCGGCGAGATGGTCGAACATGTCATCCAGCATGCGGTGCCCGAGCGACCGCAGCGCGGACCAATCGCCCGGGTCCAGCCCATCGGTCACGGCTCGGCGCTGACGAGCTTCACGAGGCGGTTCTCCCGCATCACGTATTGGACGCGCCGGTCCAGCAGGCGCTGGTCCAGGTGGCGCACTTCCAGGAATGACGCGTTCTCGATCGCGGGCTTGTACACGTCGAAGCAGCGCATGGACATCAGCGTCGCGGCCGACTCGAGCGGGCCGTGGAACGCGTCGGCGTACTTGGCATAATCCGGATGCGCTGCCAGCACCGCCATCTGCGCGGCGCTGGCGAAGCAGCATCCGGCGTGCGGATTGGCCACTCGCCGGAACACGACGGAGCGGCCGAGCGCCGTGGCCATCAGGCGTGGCCGCACGGCGATGTCCTGGAACGGCGCCGCGGCCGCCTCGTCGTGCAGGGCGCCGTCCACGAACAGCTTGGGCACCGGGCCGGTGGACACTTCGAACCGGTTCGGCTGTAGCATCACGCCGGGACCGAAAGCGGCGTTGAACCAGGCCAGCTTGTCGAAGAACAGCGAGTCGGTCAGCTCCAGGTCGTCCTCCAGGGTGCAGTACCAGTCGAACGCGCCGAGGTTCGCCTGCAGGATGGCCTGGCACTCGAAGCCGAGATGGCGCGGGTTCAGCTCCGTCCGGTGGTGCTGCACCAAGCCTGGCGGCAGGGTGCCGGCCAGGTGCTGCTCCCCCGTGGTGACGAGCACGGTGCAGAGCTGCGCGCGGTCGGTGTTGGCCAGCGGATCGTCCGGGCCGGCCAGGCGGTGGCCGGGCGCGAAGGTCTGGTGCAGGGCCGAAACGCACCGCAGCAGCACCGCCGCCCGCGCCGCGGCGTCCCCGCCCTCGGACCCATGCCGCGCATTGGCCGGCCGGCCGAGAAAGGCGTGCGGGATGACGACCAGGATCTTCAACGCGATGGGTGTCCTGCGGTGACGGTTTCTCCATACGGCGGGCGGGAAATGGACGCCAGTTGCGGCTATGCTGCCCACCATGTTCCGTACCACGCTCGGCACCACCACCCACGCCTTCGCTGACCTGCGGACCCTGCTGGCCCGCGCCACGCCGCACCGCAGCGGGGACGCGCTCGCCGGAATTGCCGCTTCTTCCGCGGAGGAGCGCGTGGCCGCCCAGCTCGCCTTGGCCGACCTGCCGCTCAAGCGCCTGCTCGGTGACCCGGTGGTGCCCTACGAGGGGGACGAGGTCACCCGGCTGATCTGCGACACGCATGACGCGGCGGCCTTCGCCCCCGTCTCCCACCTCACGGTCGGCGGCCTGCGCGACTGGCTGCTGGGCGACGAAGCCACCCCGGACGCGCTGGCCGCGCTCGCCCCCGGCCTGACGCCCGAGATGGTGGCGGCCGCCAGCAAGCTGTGCCGGTTGCAGGACCTCATGGTGGTGGCCGCGCGCTGCACTGTCACCACCCGGTTCCGCAGCACGGTCGGGCTGCCGGGCCGCTTGTCCACCCGGCTGCAACCCAATCACCCGACGGACGACCCGGCGGGCATCGCCGCCGCCATCCTGGACGGGCTGCTGCTCGGCGCCGGGGACGCGGTGATCGGCATCAACCCCGCCACCGACAGCCCGGAGCGCACCCACGCCCTGCTCTGCCTGCTGGAGGAAGCGCGGGTGAAGCTGGCCATCCCCACCCAGGGCTGCGTGCTGGCCCACGTCACCACCACCCTGGAGCTGATCCGCCGCGGTTCCCCGGTGGACCTGGTGTTCCAGTCGATCGGCGGCACGGAAGGCACCAACCGCGGCTTCGGGATCAACCTGGCGCTGTTGCGGGAAGCGCAGGAGGCGGCGGCGGCGTTGGGCCGCGGCACGGTGGGGCAGGATCTCATGTACTTCGAGACCGGTCAGGGCAGCGCGCTCTCGGCCGGCGCGCATGGCGGCGTGGACCAGCAGACGGTGGAAGCGCGGGCCTACGCCGTGGCCCGGCACTTCCGCCCGTTCCTGGTCAACACGGTGGTGGGCTTCATCGGCCCGGAATACCTGGCGGACGGCAAGCAGATCATCCGCGCCGGGCTGGAAGACCATTTCTGCGGCAAGCTGCTGGGCGTGCCGATGGGCTGCGACGTGTGCCACACCAACCACGCCGAGGCGGACGGCGACGACATGGACGCGCTGCTGGCGATGCTGGTGGCGGCCGGGGTGAACTTCGTCATGGGCGTGCCCGGCGCCGACGACATCATGCTGGGCTACCAGAGCACCTCGTTCCACGACGCGCTGGCGATGCGCGAGCTGCTCGGCCGCCGCCCGGCGCCGGAGTTCGAGGCGTGGCTGGGGCGCCAGGGCTTGCTGGACCGGGGCGGCCGGGTGCGCCCGGACGTCCTGCCCGCGCCGATGCGGGCGCTGCTGCCGTGAGCGTGCCGGCGGACGACCCGTGGCAGCGGCTGCGCGGCCTGACGGCGGCGCGCATCGGGTTGGCCCGCAGCGGCGCGTCGCTCGGCACGGGGCCGATGCTGGCCATGCGGCTGGCGCACGCCCGGGCGCGGGACGCCGTGCAGGCGGCGCTGGACGTGGCGGCGCTGGAGCAGGCGTGCGGGCCGTTGCTGGTGGTGCGCAGCGCCGCGCGGGACCGTGCGGAGTATCTGCTGCGCCCGGATCTGGGCCGGATGCTGGCGCCCGGAACCACCTTGCCGCAAGGGGAGCACCATCTGGCGATCGTGCTGGCGGACGGGCTCTCGGCACGGGCGGTGCAGGATCACGCGCCGCCCGTGCTGGCCGCGCTGCGCCCGCTTCTCGGGGCCTGGCGGCTCGGCCCCCTGGTGGTGGTGCAGGGCGGCCGGGTCGCGGCAGGCGACGCGGTTGCCGCCGGGCTGGGTGCCGCCGCGGTGCTGGTGCTGGTCGGCGAACGGCCCGGGCTGTCGGCGCCGGACAGCTTGGGCGCCTACCTCACCTGGCGTCCGGGGCCGCGCACCACGGATGCCGACCGCAACTGCGTTTCCAATATCCGCCCGGCCGGGCTGCCGCCGGCGGATGCGGCGTGCAAGCTGGCTTGGCTGCTGGAGCGGATGCGGGCGCAGGGCGGGTCGGGAGTGGCGCTTAAGGACGAGGCGCCCGGGCCCGGCACGCTGCTGGCGCCGGGAGGAACGACGGAAGGCGCCGGGGCTCAGTCGTAAACCACGGCGATCGTTTCCGCGACGAGCGCCGGGCGCTCGCTGCCCTCGATCTCCACCGTGGCGTCCGACACCAGGCGGCGGCCGCCCTCGATCGGCTCGGACGCTTTGAGGCGCAGGTGCAGACGCACGCGGGAGCCGGCCGGGACCGGATTGGTGAACCGCACCTTGTTGCTGCCGTAGTTCACCCCGCGGGACCGGCGGCGGATGGCGTAAACCGTCGTGCCGAGCACCGGCAGCAGCGACAGGGTCAGGAACCCGTGCGCGATCGTGGTGCCGCCGGGCAGCTCCGCCTTGGCGCGCGCCACGTCCACGTGGATCCATTGGTGGTCGCCGGTCGCTTCAGCGAACCGGTTGATCCGGTCCTGCGACACCGTCAGCCACTCGCTCGTGCCGAGCGGCTTGCCGACCAGGGCGTCCATGTCGGCGGGGGTTTCCACTTCCAGCATCGGCAGGCTTCTCCGTCAGTTCCAGCGTCCAAGCGAGCCTGCCTGGTCATACCCCCTTGCTGCCAAGCTCCGCCAGCGGGTGGTGCGCCTCCACCAGTCGCTGCAACCGCTCCGGCAGGACGTGGGTGTAGATCTGCGTGGTGGCGATGTCGGCATGGCCGAGCAGCGCCTGCAGGCTGCGCAGGTCCGCGCCGTGCGCCAGCATGTGGGACGCGAAGGAGTGCCGCAGCACGTGCGGCGACACGCGCACCGGGTCGATGCCCGCGGCGGCGGCGAGCGGCTTCAGCAGCAGGGCGAAGCCCTGGCGCGTCATGGCGGCCTTTCCGCCCCGGCCCGGAAACAGCCACGCCGACTCCGACCCGGCGACCATCGCCGCCGCCGCTTGCCGCGCCGCGCCGCCGAGCGGGACCAGCCGCTCCCGGCCGCCTTTGCCCCGCACGGCCAGCATCTGCGCCTCCCTGGCCAAGGCGGTGCGGCGCAGCGCCAGCAGCTCGGACACGCGCAGCCCGGTGGCATACAGCATCTCCAACGCCGCCACCGCGACCAGCCCGGCGCGTCCGGGCCGCTCGGCGGCGGCGGCCAGCAGGGCGGCGATCTCCTGCTCCGACAGGTATTTCGGCAGCGAACGCGGCAGGCGGGGGGATTCCAGCGCCTGTGTCGGGTCGTCCGCCCGCACGCCTTCTTGCAGGAGGAAACGGTGAAACTGGCGCAAGCAGGACAGCCGCCGCGCCGCGGTCCGCGCCGAAAGGCCAGCCCGGTGCAGCCCGGCCAGGTAGCCCCGCACCGTATCCGCCGACGCGGCCCCCAGACGCTCGCCGCGCCCGGCGGCGAAAGCGGCGAAGTCCGACAGGTCAGCCGCGTAGGCGTGCCGGGTGTTGCGCGCCGCCCCCCGCTCGGCCAGCAGCATTTCCAAGAACGCCTCGCCGTGCCGGTCCATTCGTCAGTGCGCGCCGAAGCGGTCGTTCGGCAGGGTGTGGGCCACCGGTTGCGTCGCGGGTTGCGGCGGAAACGCACCGAGCAGCAGGACGCCCGCCGCGCCCAGCACGAGGACGGCCAGCACGATCAGAAGCAGGAGCGGGCGCATCGCCATCCTTGGCCGTGAGCAATCGGGTTGTGCTACCGTCGGGCGTCATGACACGCAACACCGCGCTTGCCGGTCGCTTGAAGGAAGACGCGGCGCTTGCTGCCCGCAGCATCGTGCTGGTCGGATTGATGGGGGCTGGCAAGACGGCGATCGGCCGGCGCCTGTCGGCCCGCCTCGGCCTGCCCTTCCACGACTCGGACGCCGAGATCGAGGCCGCCGCCGGCCGCAACATCCCCGAGCTGTTCAGCCAGTTCGGCGAGGCGCATTTCCGTGCCGGGGAACGCCGGGTGGTGCAGCGGCTGCTGGACGGGCCGCCCATCGTGCTCGCCACCGGCGGCGGCGCGTTCATGGACCCGGCAACCCGCGCCGCGGTGCGGGAGCGCGCGACGTCCATCTGGCTGCGCGCGCCGTTGCCGGTGCTGCTGCGCCGGGTGGCGCTGCGCCGGAACCGCCCCTTGCTGGCGGGCGGCGACCAGGCGGCGGTGCTGGGCCGGCTGATGGAGCAGCGTTACCCCGTGTACGCGGAAGCTGACATCGTGGTGGACTGCACGGACGACGCGCCGGAACAAACAACGAGCCGGGTCGCGGCGGCGCTGGCAAGCTGGAAGCCCGAACGCCGCCTGCCGGTCCGCACGGGCAGTGCCGGCTACGACGTGGTGGCAGGCCCCGGGCTGCTGGCGCGCGCCGGCGCCCTGCTCGCCCCCGTGTTGCCGCAGAAGCGGGCCGTAGTGGTCAGCGACACCACCGTGGCCGCCCTGCACGGCGCCACGCTGATGGCGAGCCTCGCCGAGACCGGCTTCGACGCCACGCTGCTGCTGGTGCCGCCGGGCGAGCAATCCAAGTCGCTGGACATGCTGGGAGACCTTCTCGGCCGCTTGCTGGACACGGGGGCGGAGCGCAGGACGGCGGTGCTGGCCCTGGGCGGCGGCGTGGTGGGGGATCTGGCCGGATTCGCCGCCGCCGTCGCGCTGCGCGGCTTGCCGTTCGTGCAGGTGCCGACCACGCTGCTGGCCCAGGTCGATTCGGGCGTCGGCGGCAAGACCGGCATCAACACCGCACGCGGCAAGAACCTGGTGGGGGCATTCCACCAGCCCCGCATGGTGATCGCCGACACCGCCACCCTGCGAACCCTGCCCGCGCGCGAGAAGCGGGCCGGCTATGCCGAGGTGGTCAAGGCCGGGCTGATCGGCGACGCGCAGTTCTACGAGTGGTGCGAGCAGCATGGCGGCGGCGTGGTGCGCGAGGACGAGGACGCCCAGGCGGAGGCCGTGCTGCGCGCCTGCGCCTTCAAGGCCGCCGTGGTCGGCGACGACGAGCGGGAGGAGCGGCCCCATGACGGCCGCGCCCTGCTGAACCTGGGCCACACCTTCGGCCACGCGATCGAGGCGGAATGCGGCTACGGCGCCGTCCTGCACGGCGAGGCGGTGGCGATCGGGCTGGGGCTCGCGTTCCGCCTGTCGGCCGAGCTCGGCCATTGCGATGCCGCGGTGGCCGGCCGGGTGGAGGCGCACCTTGCCGCCGTGGGCCTGCCGGCCGAGCTGCCTATGCTCAACCGCCGGTTCTCCGCGGCGCGGCTGGTGGACCGGATGCGGCGCGACAAGAAGACGCGGGACGGGCAGTTGCACTTCGTGCTGGCCCGCGGCATCGGCGAAGCGTTCACCGCATCCGGCGTGCCGTCCGAGGCGGTGGAGGCGGTGCTGCGCCAAGCGGGCTGCGAGCGATAGGCTTAGGCGACGATTGAGGCCGGTCATGAACTTCACCTTCCTGCACGCCGCCGACCTCCACCTCGACTCGCCCCTGCGCGGGTTGGAGGCCGAAGCGCCCGCCGACCGCATCCGCGGCGCGACCCGGCAGGCGCTGGTCAACCTGGTGGACCTCGCCTTGGCCGAGCGCGTCGCCTTCGTGCTGCTCGCGGGGGACCTGTACGACGGGGATTGGCAGGACTACCCGACCGGCCACTTCCTCGTGCAGCAACTGGCCCGGCTGACCCGCGCCGGCATCCCGGTCTATGGCATCAGCGGCAACCATGACGCGCAGAGCGTGCTGACCCGGCAACTGCCCTGGCCGGAACGCGCCATCCTGTTCGGCACAGCCGAAGCGCACAGCGAACCGGTGCCCGGGCTGGACGTGGTGATCCACGGGCAGGGTTTCGCCCACCAGGCGGTGAAGGACAACATCGCCCGGCTCTACCCGGCGCCCGTGCCGAACAAGCTGAACATCGGCCTGCTGCACACCGCGTGCGGCAATGCCGAGCACGGCAACTACGCCCCCTGCACCGCCGAGCAACTGATCGGCCACGGCTACGATTATTGGGCGCTCGGCCATGTCCACGCCCGGGGCGAGCTGGGCGGGCACCCCCACTGGGTGGTGTTTCCCGGCAACCTCCAGGGACGGCACATCAACGAGGCCGGGCCCAAGGGCGCCACGCTCGTGCGGGTGCAGAACGGACGGCTGATGCCCGAGCACCGCACGCTGGACGTGGTGCGCTGGTCCCGCATCGCGGTTGACCTGGCCGGCGCCGCAGACGTGGAAACGATGGGCGTCCGCGTCCGCACGGCGGTGGGCGAGGCCGCGGAGGCCGCCGGCGACCGCCTGCTCGCCGCGCGCGTGGAGTTGCGCGGCGCCACCTCCCTGCACGCCGCCCTGGTGCGGGACCCGGGCGGCACGCGGGAAAGCGTCCGGGCGGAGGTCGCCGGGCTCGGGTTGGGCGAGCAGGTGTGGCTGGAGAAAGTGGAGCTGTTCACCCGCCCGGCGACCGATCTGGCGGAGTGGCGCGCTGGCTCGGATGCTGCGGCGACCCTGCTGCGCTCGGTCGAGTCGGAGCCGGCGGCGGCGATCATCGAGGCGGCGCGCGACTACGCCGGCCACATGCTGAGCCGTGTCGCGCGGCTGCGGGACGCGCTGGGGCCGGACCACCCGGCCGTGCGCGCAGCAGGCGGGGACATCCCGCCCGACCTCGTGCAGCGCGCCCGTGACCTGGTGCTGTCGCGGCTGGTGGAGGGCTGATTGCGGCTGCGGCGTCTCGGCCTGGACAGCTACGGAAACTTCGCCGCCCAGCAAGTGGAACTGGATGCCGCGCCCGGGCGCATCAACCTGATCGTGGCGCCCAACGGAGCGGGCAAGTCCGTGTTGCGCCACGCCATGTCCGAGCTGCTGTTCGGCATTCACCAGCAGAGCCCGATGGGGTTCCAGTTCGACTACGGACGGATGCGCCTGCGGGCAGACGCGGTGTTCCCGGATGGCGAGACGATCGGGTTCATCCGCCGCAAGGGCCGCACCAACACCCTGACCGACCCCGCCGGCAACGCGCCGCACCCATCCCTGCCCAGCCGGCTGCCGCGTGACAGCGAGCGCAAGCGGCTGGAACGGCTGTTCGTGCTGGATTCCGCGCAGTTGCGGGCCGGTGGCCGGGCGCTGCTGCAAACGGATGGGGACCTGGCGGACGCGCTGCTGTCCAGCGCCGGGGATCTCGGCTCCGCACGCACGCTCGCAGCCGACCTCGCTGCCCGGCGCGACGCCGCCGCTCCCGTGCGCCGCAGCGCCAGCACCCCTTTCTACAAGGCTTGCGACGACTGGGCCGCCGCCGGGGTCCGCCTGGCCGAAACGGTGGTGCGCCCGCCGACGGTGGCCGAGCATGAACGGGACCGCGCGGACGCGATGGCGGCGCGGGAGGCCGCGGTTGCAGCGGAGGCCGATGCGAGGGAGGCCCTGGCCCGGTTGAACCGGGTTCGCAGCACAAGGCGGCACCTGGACGCGCTGGACGAAGCTGGAACCTGGCTCGCGGGACACCGGGACGCCCCGGTGCTGCTGGCCGATGCGGGCCTCGCCCTCCGAGCCGCCAGAGCCGCCCAAGCGGACGCCGGGCGGGAGGAGCAGGCGGCACGCGAGCAGCACGCAGCCCTTGCCGCCGCATTGGAATCGGCGGCCGTGGACACGGCCGTCCTGGAGGAGGCGGCCGCGATCGAGCGGCTGACCGCGGCGCGCGGCCAGTCCGAGCAGTCCCACGCGGATGTCCCCAAGCGCCAAGCGGAGCTGTTGGAAGCGGAACGCGCCATTGCCCGGCTGCTGCTGGAGCTGTCCAGCGCCCGCGACCCGGCGGAAGCTGCATCCGAGGTGCGCGCCGCCGCCGACATCGCAGCCGCACGGGACCTGATCGCCGCCGCCGGCGACATATCCCTTGCCCGCAAGAGCGCCGCCGACGCGGTGGAACGGCACCGCAAGGCCATCGCGGAGGCGGAGGACGAGCTGGCCGGGCTGCCGCCTGCCCTGGCGACCGAGGCTCTGCGAGCCATGCTGGACGAGGTGATGGCGGATGGCGACCCCGCCCGCCTGGCGCGCCAGGCCCAGGACGCGGTGGCAGGCGCCGCCGCCCGGGAAGCCGCCGCCGGCGCACGCGCCGGTGCGTCCTGCGGACTTCCCGTGCCGACGGACCCAGCGCTCGCCCGGCTGGACAAGACGCTCGGAACGGCACAGGCCGCCGCGGGCGCCGCCGAGGAACGCCGGGCGGAGGCGGAAGCCTCCCTGGACGCCGCGCGTGAGCGGCTTGCCGAGCTGACCGGCGCCCGGCCGTTGCCCGACGAAGCGGCGTTGCTCGCCGCCCGGGCGCACCGGGATCGTGGCTGGGCGCTGGTGTTCGCGCGGCTCACCGGCGCCGCGGATGCGGCGGGCGAGGTGGAGTACGCATCGGCCACACCCCTGCCCTTGGCATTCGCCAAGGCCATGGCGGCAGCCGACGAGGTGGCTGACCGCCGCGCCGCCGAGATGGAGCGGCTGGCCACCGCCGTGGAGCTGCGGGCCGCGGTCGGCCGCGCCGCCGCCACCCTTGCCGCAACGGCGGAGCGCGCCGGGTTGGCCCGCGCCGTCGCCGAGGGCGCATCGGCGGCTTGGGCGGAAGCGGTCGCACCGCTTGGCCTTTCCCCGGCGGCCGGGCTCGCGGAAGCGCGCGCCGTTCTCGCCGGACGGGAGGCGGCGTTGGAGGCAGTCGAAGCGCACCGGAACGCTGCCCACACCGCCGCGATGCTGGCCGAGCGGCAGGCGGGCTGGGCCGAAAGGCTTGCTGCCTTGCTTGATACGGCGCCCGACACTTTGCCACGCCTGGTGAACGCCGCACGGAGCCGCTCAACGAAGGCTGAACGGGATGCGGCGCAGCGGCAGACCTTCAGCCGGGCGCTCGCCGTCGCACGCCGGGCCGCTGCGGAAGCCGTGCTGGAACTGGAAACGGCGGAGGCGGGGATGGCCGCCTGGGCCGCACGGTGGGACGCCGTGCTGGGTCGGCTGCGCTGCCCCCCTGGCGAGATGCCCGGTGCCGTCGCAGCCATGCTGGACCGGCTGGTCGAATTGCCGGCCAAGGTTGAGGCAGCCGAAACGGCGCGTGTCCGCCTCGCTGACATGGGCAAGCAATTGGGCGACTTCGCCGCCGCCTGCGCACAGGCCGGGCGGCGGCTCGGCGAACCGGACGGCGACCCCGCAGCCCTTGCACGCCGCCTGGCCGCACGGCTGGACGCCGCCCGCAAGGCCAGCGGCGCCCGCGACGCGCTGGCCCGGCAGGCCGCGCTGGCGCTCGGCCGCAAGCACTGCGCCACCGAGTCGCTCGCCGCGGCGGCCAGGCACCTCGAAGCAGCGGTCCGTGCCACTGGAGCCGATACGGTGGACGACGCGGAGCGCCGCGTCGTCCTCGCCGCCGAACGGACGGCCCACGAGGATGCCCGCGCTGCCGCCGAGTTGCGGTTGCGGGAGGATGGCGAAGGGCTTGACCCCGAGGGCTTGCGCGCCGAAGCCGCCGCGGTCCCGGCGGACAGCATGGGCGAAGCGATGCGGGCGGCGGAAGAGGCGGCCCGCGTCGCCAGTGCCGCCGCGCAGGATGCGGCGGCCCGGATCGAGCGGGCGGAAGGGGCGTTGCGCACCTTGGCCGCCGGGCAGGACGCCACCCGCGCCGCCACCGACCGCCAGGCGGCGGCGGCGCGGGCGGCGCGCGTGCTGGAAGACGCGCTGGTGCAGCACCTGGCGGCGGCCATGCTGGACCATGCCTTGCAGCAGGTCGAAGCCAGCAGCAGCGCCAACCAGCGCCTCGGGCGCATCGGGGCGACCTTCGCCACGCTGACCGGCGGCGCCTACAACCGCCTGTCCCCGGCGGAGGAGGATGGCGAAAGCAAGGAGCACGGGCGCCTGATCGCGCACGAGTCGGGCGGCGGCGAAAAGCACATCGCCCGCCTGTCGGAAGGCACGCGCGACCAGCTCTACCTCGCGCTGCGCCTGGTGGCGGTGGAGGACCACGTCCGCGGCGCGCCGCCGCTGCCCTTCGTCGCCGACGACGTGCTGCAAACCTTCGACGACACGCGCGCACGGGCCGCGATGGAAGCGCTGGTGGAGCTGAGCCGGCACGTGCAGGTGATCGTGCTCACCCACCACCCCCATCTGCTCGGGGTCGCGGACGGGTTGCCGGTGCACAGCGTGGAGCTGTGACCGGCGCGCCCTCACCTTCGCCCGGTCAGCTGCACTTGGACCAGCCGCACTGCATGCAGGTCAGGCACCCGGACTCTTTCATCAGCCCGGGCTGGCTGCACTTGGGGCAGAGCGGGCCGACATGCGTCCCCGCCACCACGTCCACCGCAGGCGCCGCACTGCGGGCCGGCGGCAGTTCCACGGCGGGGAGGAAGCCGGTCCCGATCATGTGGCGCTCGATGATGTCGCCGATCGCCGCCACCAGGGACGGCACGTAGTGGCCGCGGCTCCATTGGCCGCCGCGCGGGTCGAACACCTGCTTCAGTTCCTCGGCCACGAAGCCGACCTCGCCGCCGCGGCGGAACACGGCGCTGATCATCCGCGTCAGCGCCACCACCCAGGCGTAGTGCTCCAGGTTCTTCGAGTTGACGAAGATCTCGAACGGCACCCGGCGGCCGCCTTCCTCCACGTCGTTGATGGTCACGTACATCGCGTGCTCGCTGTCCGGCCAGCGCAGCTTGTAGGTGGCCCCGGTCAGCTTTTCCGAGCGCGCCACTAGGTCATGCGGAGAAGGCGCGGGCCCCGGCACGGCTGGTGCGGGCATGGCTGGTGCAGGCTCGGCTGGTGCAGGCTCGGGGGGCTTCACCTCCAGCACCGAGCCGGTGATGCTGTTCGGGCGGTAGGTGGTGCAGCCCTTGCAGCCGCTGCGGTAGGCGTCCAGGTAGACCTGCTGGAACGCCTCGAAGCTGATGTCCTCCGGGACGTTGACGGTCTTGGAGATGGCGCTGTCCACGTGGCGCTGCACCGCCGCCTGCATCCGGACGTGCTCGGCCGGCGTCAGGTCCTGCGCGGTCACGAAATAGGCCGGCAACGGCGCGTCCGGGCCGAAGGCGGCGCGGAACCGGCGCAGCGCGTAGTCGGACACTTCCTCCTCCGTGCGCGAGCCGTCCGGTTGCAGCACCTTGCGGGTGTAGGCCAGGGCGAACACCGGCTCGATCCCGGAGGACACGTTGTCCGCGACCAGGGAGATGGTGCCGGTCGGCGCGATGGAGGTGAGCAGGGCGTTGCGGATGCCGTGCTCGGCGATCAGCGCGCGCACGTCCGCATCCAGGGCGCGCACCGTCTCGCCGGCCCCGTAGGCGTCCCGGTCATACAGCGGAAAGGCGCCCTTCTCCCCGGCCAGCTTGGCCGAGGTCAGGTACGCCGCGCGGTTGACCTGGCGCGCCCAGTCCCCGGCGAGCGTCGCCGCCTCGACCGTGCCGTAGCGCACGCCGCACATCATCAGCGCATCCGCCAACCCGGTCACCCCCAGGCCGATGCGGCGCTTGGCGAACGCTTCCTGCTGCTGCTGCTCCAGCGGGAAGCCGGACACGTCGATGGTGTTGTCCATCATGCGGACCGCCACGCCGACGAGCTGCGCCAGCTCCGCCTCGTCCAGCCGGGCGCCGGGGGTGAAGGGCTGGCGGACCAGCCGGGCCAGGTTGATCGAGCCCAGCAGGCAGGCGCCGTACGGCGGCAGCGGCTGCTCGGCGCAGGGATTGGTGGAGCGGATGGTTTCGCAGTAGGCGAGGTTGTTGCGGGCGTTGATCCGGTCGATGAACAGCACGCCGGGCTCGGCGTAGTCGTAGGTCGCGCGCGTGATGCCGTCCCACAGCGCGCGGGCGCGGATCACCTTGTACACGTGCCCGTCGAACACGAGCGGCCAATCGGCGTCGGCGTCCACGGCGGCCATGAAGGGGTCGGTCGCCAGCACCGAAAGGTTGAAGTTCCGCAGCCGCCCGGCTTCGCGCTTGGCGGCGACGAACGCCTCGATGTCCGGGTGGTCGCAGCGCATGGTCGCCATCATGGCGCCGCGCCGGGCGCCGGCGGACATGATGGTGCGGCACATGCTGTCCCACACATCCATGAAGGAAAGCGGGCCGGACGCGTCGGCGCCCACGCCCATCACCGGAGCGCCCTTGGGCCGCAGGGAGGAGAAGTCGTAGCCGATGCCGCCGCCCTGCTGCATGGTCAGCGCGGCCTCGCGCAGGTGGCTGAAGATGCTGCCCAGGCTGTCGGCGATGTCGCCCATGACGAAGCAGTTGAACAGCGTCACCCGCCGGTCGGTGCCGGCGCCGGACAGGATGCGCCCGGCGGGCAGGAAGCGGAATCCTTCCAAGGCCTGGTAGAACGGCTCCTCCCAGCCCGCCGGGTCAGCTTCGGCGGCGGCCAGCGCGCGCGCGACCCGGCGCCAGCTCTCCTCCACCGTGCGGTCCAGCGGCGTGCCGTCGGCGGCCTTCAGGCGGTACTTCGCGTCCCAGATCTGGCGGGAGATCGGCGCGATGCCGTCCATCGCACGGCCGGACACTTCGACGTTCATATCCATCACACTCTCCTCTGCGCCGCCCTCTGGAGTCTCGTTCCCGAATCGCGCTGATCTCAACATATCGGTGCGACGACGATATGCAAACACCAGATAAGGTATGTGTTGCGAAGTTGCCACAGGCTTGGAGCAGCCTGGCCGATTCGTGCCGCCCATTATCCCACACCTTGCCGCAGGCAGTCACGCGCTGGCTGCCCTGTGCGTTGCTGGTTTAAATGGGGCAGCATGGACCCATCTCGCGAACCGAGCCGAGGCCGATCGCACGGCGCTCATAGCTTTCCAAGGAACCTTGTCCGTGACTGACGAAACGATCGTGGCCATCTTCGAGACCACTCCCCAGGCCGATGCCGCCGTCACCGGCCTGCACGCGGCCAACATCCCGGCCGACGCCATCAGCCAGCACGCCAGCCCGAGCGCGGTGGCCGACGGCCCGGCAGCCACGCCGGGGCCGGCGCGTGATCCGGGCTTCTGGTCCGGGCTGCTCGGCGGCGAGCCGGATCACGGCACCGCCGTGTACGACCACGGCATCCTGGGCGGCGGCACGGTCGTGGCGGTGAAGGCGCCGGCCGCGCATGTCACGCAGATCCTGGCGATCCTGGAGCAGCACAATCCGGTGGACATAGACGAGCAAGTAGTGGGCAGCGGCCAGCCGGCGCAGCAGGGTCCCGGGACCGGCAAGCGCCTGGTGAACCGCGGCAGCTCCCGCATCCGCCGCTACGTCGTCGAGGCGACGGACTGACCCCGCACCGGCCGGGAGGCTGAGGGCGGCATCCTGGCCGCGTCGTCCTGGGCGACGGGAGCGGTCGTTTCCGTGGCGACCGCAGGAGTCATCCTCCGTCCGTTCGGCTGGCCGGAATACGTCTGGGCGGTAGCCGGCGCGGTCCTGCTGGTGGCGCTCGGGCTGCTCCCGCCCACCGCCGCCTGGACCGGGGTCGTCAAGGGCACGGACGTTTACCTGTTCCTGACAGGCATGATGCTGTTGTCCGAGCTGGCGCGGCAGGGAGGATTGTTCGACTGGCTGGCCGCCCACGCTGCGAGAGCAGCCCGTGGCTCAGGCGCCCGGCTGTTCACCTTGATCTACCTGGTGGGCACCGCCGTCACCGTGTTCCTGTCCAACGACGCCACCGCCGTCGTGCTGACGCCCGCGGTCGCGGCGGCCGTCCGGGCGGCGGACGCGGCCGATCCGCTGCCCTACCTGTTCACCTGCGCCTTCACGGCCAACGCCGCCAGCTTCGTGCTGCCGATCTCCAACCCCGCCAACCTGGTCCTCTACGGCAGCCATGTGCCGCCGCTGCTGCGATGGCTGCCGGCCTACGCGCTGCCTTCCGTGCTCGCCATCGCCACGACCTACGCGGCGTTGCGGTGGACGCAGCGGAAACGGTTGCACGGCACCTCCCTGACCGTGGACGTCCCGCCCCTGGGCACGCCCGGCAAGCTGGCCGCCGCCGGGGTCTGCGGGACCGCGGCGATGCTGCTGGCGGCCTCGGTCTTCGGCCTCCCCTTGGGCCTGCCGACTGCCCTGGCCGGGCTGGCGACCGCCGTGGCGGTGTCCACCCGGTCAAAGTGCAACGTGCGCGGGCTGGCACGCGCGATCTCCTGGGGCGTGCTGCCGCTGGTGGCGGGGCTGTTCGTGCTGGTGCAGGCATTGGAGCAGACCGGCGTGACGCGGGGTGGCGCGCAGTTGCTGCACGGGCTGGCGCAGCACGGGGCGACCCTGGCCGCATGGGCCGCCGGCATCACGCTCGCGGCCGAGGCCAACCTGGTGAACAACCTGCCCGCCGGACTGGTGGCCGCGGACGTCATAGGGGTAGCCGATGTGCCGGACCGGGTGCGGATTGCCGCGCTGATCGGCGTTGATCTCGGGCCCAACCTTTCGGTGACCGGGTCGCTGGCGACCATCCTATGGCTCACGGCGCTGCGCCGCGAGGGCCAGCACGTCGGCGCCTGGGCATTCCTCAAGGTGGGGGCGCTGGTGATGCCCCCTGCCCTGGTGCTGGCCATCGCGGGAAGCCTCATGCTCGGTTGAGGCCGGCTCACCGCAGGAACGCTCGCTCATGCAGGCCCTCAGCTCGGCCTGGCTTACCTTCTCATCATCGTGGCGGGCGCGTTGCAGGCCTAGAGCATCATCCGACCGAGCGGGATCACCCGTCGGATAAAGATGCTCATGGAAACAAATGGCTAGAGCGTCAGCCGTGCGTCTATCAGCACGTATGATGCTCTAGGGGCCGCCGATGAACGGCGCGCGCCGCGCCGCGCTTTCCAATCCGTGGCTGGCCAGCACCGTTTCCTTCCTGCCGATCGTGGCCTTCCTGGGCGTGTTGTCCATCTGCCAGCCGCAGCCGCTGCCCACGGCGGAGGGGCTGCGCGGCATGCCGCGATGAGCGCCGCTGGGCAGGTTGGGGGGTGCGCTGGCGATGGTGGCGGGGCTGATGTTCATCAACACGGTGGGGGCCGGCGCGTTCGCCGGGCTGGCCATCACGGCCAACATCCTCATGTCGCTGGCGATCGACCAGTGCGGCCTGTTCGGGATGCAGCCGCATGAACTCAATCGGTGGCGTGCCGCCGGGGCTGCGCCGATGGTCGGGGCATCGCGCTGATCGCCATGTTCTGGACGGGCGCCCAGCCCATTGTCAGGGCATGTGGGACCCGGCGTTCACGTGCAGCACCTGCCCCGTCATCAGCAGGCTCGCGTCCGAAGCGAGGAACGTGGCCGAGCGCGCGATGTCCTCCGGTGCCGCCATGCGGCCCAACGGCAAGGCCCGCGCCATGGCCGCGATCTCCTCCTCCGAACTGCCGGAACGGGGCTGCGCCGTGTCGGTCAGGCCGGGGGCGATCGCGTTGACGCGGACCCGGTGCGGCGCCAGCTCCAGCGCCGCCGAACGGGTCATGGAAACCAGGCCGCCCTTGCTGGCGGAGTAGTGCACGCCGCGGACGGCGCCGAACATGGCGCGGGACGCAAGGTTGATGACGGCGCCCTGCGTCCCGGCCGCCACCATCGCGCGCGCGGCCGCCTGCATGCAGAAGAAGGCGCCCTTGAGGTTCACGTCCAGCACCGCGTCCCAGTCCGCCTCCTCCATCGCCAGCAGGGGCACGCGCGGGTAGATGCCGGCGTTGTTGACCAGCACGTCCAGCCGGCCCAGCCCGGCCGCCGCCTGCGCCACGGCAGCCCGAGCCTGCGCCACCACCGACACGTTGCCCGGCGCCAGCACGGCGCGGCGGCCCATGCCGCGCACGGCCGCGGCGACCGCTTCTGCTGCTTCCTCGTCATCGAGGTAGTTGACGGCGACGTCACACCCCGCGGCGGCGAACTCGAGGGCGATGGCCCGGCCGATGCCCTGCTGCGCGCCGGTCACCAGGGCGCAGCGGCCGAGCAGGGGAAAGGCGCGGTCAGGAGTTGTCATGGGCAGGGCATCCTCGCGTTGCAGATGGAAGCCTGCACCCTCCGCGCGGAGATTGGCCATGGAAGCGGCGCCGGCGCTGCCGATGGATCGTCGCCGTGCATGACCTCCTGCCCCGGATGCGCGTGGCCGGACGTGGAGTGCCGGCGTGGCAGATGTAGGCGGACCCTACTTTCCTACCATGAGTCGCAGGGCGTAGCGCATCTTCTTCCCGTATGGCGGCGTGAGCAGGGTGAAGCCGCTGAACTTGCCCGGCTTGAACACCCCGCGGGCATGGGACAGCCGGGTGAAGCCGGCATGGCCGTGGTACGCCCCCATCCCGGACGGGCCGACGCCGCCGAACGGCAGGTCATCCTGGAGGCAGTGCAGCAGCGTCCCGTTGACGGTGGCGCCTCCCGAAACCGTTTGCGCCAGCACCGCATCCGTGCTGGCCGCGTCGCTGGCGAACACGTACAGCGCCAAGGGCCGCGGCCGGTCGTTCACGAAGCCGATCGCGTCCGCCAGGTCCCCGTAGCCGATCACCGGAAGGATCGGGCCGAAGATCTCGTCCCGCATCAGCGCACTGTCCAGCGGCGGGTCCATCACCACCGTCGGCGCCATGCGTCGCTCGCCGGGCGCGTCCTGCAGCCGCAGCGCGCGTCCGCCGCCGGCCTCGGCCTCCTCCAGCAGGGCGTGCAGCCGGGCGTGATGGCGGTCCGACACGATGGACGTGTAGTCGGGGTTGCCGGCGACCGACGGATACATGCGCCTCGCCTCGGCCAGCACCGCTTCCGCGAAGGGCTGCACCAGGTCCGAGGGCACCAGCGCGTAGTCTGGCGCGATGCAGGTCTGCCCGGCGTTGTAGAACTTGCCCAGCGCCACCGTCCTGGCCGCTGCCCGCAGGTCAAAGCTGCGGCAGAGGATGGCCGGGGACTTGCCGCCCAGCTCCAGCGTCACCGGCACGAGGTTGGCCGCCGCCGCCTGCATCACCTGCCGCCCGACGCTGGTCGAGCCGGTGAACACCAGGTGGTCGAACGGGAGCGCGCAGACCGCCCGCGCCACGTCCGGGCCGCCGGTGATGGTCGTGACCTGCGCGGGGTCGAACGTGTCGGCGACGGCGCGCGCCAGCAGGGCGCTGAACCGGGGGGTGATCTCGGATGGCTTGAGGATGACCCGGTTTCCGGCCGCCAGCGCGTCCGTCAGCGGCGAAAGCGTCAGCAGCAGCGGGTAGTTCCAGGGCGAGACGATGCCCACGCAGCCCAGCGGGTGGTGTTCCACCCAGGCCCTGCCCGGCTGGAAGCTCATGCCGACGCGGCGCCGCTGCGGCCGCATCCAACGGCCGAGGTTGCGGCGGGCGAAGGCGATGCTTGTCAGGACCGGAATCACTTCCGCCAGCATGGTTTCCGGCACCGCACGGTTGCCGAAATCGGCCGAGATCGCCTGCGCGAACGCGTCCCGGTTCTGCCGGACCATGGCTTCCAACTGCTTGAGGCTGCCGAGGCGCCGCTCCAGGCCGGGGAACGGGGCCTTGCGGTAGGCGAGGCGCTGCATCTCCAGCACACGGGCGGGGGCGGCGATGTCGGCGGGCACGTCCTGCGGCATGGTGGCGACGTTCATCGCACGCTTCTCCGTTGGGTTGGCCCCATACGTAGGGCGGACAAGCGGCGCGCCATCCGCCCTGCCCTCATCAGTAGATCACGGGTTCCGGGACGGGTGCGCCGAACTCGGTGCGCAGGAAGTCGAAATCGCAACCCTCGTTGGCTTGCTGGATGTGCGACGTGTAGATCCAGCCGTAGCCCCGCTCGAACCGCGCCTCGGGCTTGGTCCAGGCGGCGCGGCGGCGCGCCAGCTCCTCGTCGCTGACTTCCATGCGGATGCTGCGGGCGGCCACGTCAAGGCTTACGACGTCCCCCGTCCGCAGGAGCGCGAGCGGGCCGCCGATATAGGCTTCGGGCGCCACGTGAAGCACGCAGGCGCCGTAGCTGGTGCCGCTCATCCGCGCGTCCGACATGCGGAGCATGTCGCGGTGGCCCTTTTTCAGCAGCGCCTTCGGCATCGGCAGCATGCCCCATTCCGGCATGCCCGGCCCGCCCTGCGGCCCGGCGTTGCGCAGCACCAGCACGTGGTCCGCCGTGACGTCCCAGCTTTCATCCTCCACGGCGCGCTTCAGGCTGGGGTAGTCGTCGAACACCACCGCCGGGCCGGAGTGCTTGAGGAAGCGCTGGTCCATCGCGGCCGGCTTAATGACGCAGCCGTCGGGCGCGAGGTTGCCCGTCAGCACCGCCAGCGAACCCTCGCCGTAGATCGGGTTGGCGGTCGTGCGGATGACGTCCGCGTCGTAAACCTTGGCGCCCGCGATGGCCTCGCCCAGCGTGCGGCCGGTCACGGTCAGGCAACCGAGGTGCAGGTGCTCGCGGATCTCGCCCATCAGCGCGCGGATGCCGCCGGCGTAGAAGAAGTCCTCCATCAGGTAGCGGTCGCCGCTCGGGCGGACGTTGCCGATCACCGGAACGGCGCGGCTGAAGCGCTCGAAGTCCGCCAGGCCGATCTCCTGCCCGGCACGCCGGGCCATGGCGATCAGGTGGATGATGGCGTTGGTCGAGCAGCCCATCGCCATCGCGACGGCGATGGCGTTCTCGAATGCTTCGCGGGTCTGGATTCTCCGCGGCGTCAGGTCTTCCCACACCATGTCCACGATGCGCCGGCCGGATTCGGAGGCGAGGCGGATGTGGCCGGAGTCGGCGGCGGGGATGGAGCTGCCGCCGGGCAGCACCATGCCGACGGCCTCCGCGATGGCGGTCATCGTGCTGGCGGTGCCCATGGTCATGCAGGTGCCGTAGGAGCGGGCTATGCCGCCCTCCACGCCCAGCCAGTCCTGGTCGGTGATGGTGCCCGCGCGCAGCTCGTCCCAGTACTTCCAGCTATCGCTGCCGCTGCCCAGCACGCGGCCCTGCCAGTTGCCGCGCAGCATGGGGCCGGCCGGCAGGAAGATCGCCGGGATGTTCATGCTGGTGGCGCCCAGCAGCAGCGCGGGCGTGGTCTTGTCGCAGCCGCCCATCAGCACCGCGCCATCCACCGGGTGGGAGCGCAGCAGTTCCTCCGTCTCCATCGCCAGCATGTTGCGGTACATCATGGTGGTCGGCTTGACGAAGGTTTCGCTGACCGACAGGGCCGGAAGCTCCACCGGGAAGCCGCCCGCCATCAGCACGCCGCGCTTCACGTCGTCCACCCGCTGCTTGAAGTGGCTGTGGCAGGGCTGCAAGTCGGACCAGGTGTTGACGATGGCGATCACCGGCCGGCCCTGCCACTCCTCCGGGGCGTAGCCCATCTGCATGGCGCGGGAGCGGTGGCCGAAACTGCGCAGGTCGGCCGGGCCGAACCAGCGCGCGGAGCGCAGCTCGGATGCCGGCTTGCGGCTCAGCGGTTCAGCCGGGATGGCGCCGGGTTCGAGTGGCGGCGCCGCCGGGGTACCGGGCATGGCGCTGTCGCCTCAGAACATCGCCTCGTCCATCGCCATGATGGCGCCCTTGCCGGTCTTGATCGCGAGGTAGAGCGCGCCCGCCTGCGGCAGCAGCCGGTCGGTGAAGAACTGGGCCGTGTGCAGCTTCGCCTGGTAGAACCGCGCGTCCCCGTTCGCCGCCGGCAGCTTGCGGTGCGCGACCTGGGCGGAGCGGACCCACATGAAGCCCAGCGCCACCAGCCCGAACAGCCGCAGGTAGTCGGTAGCCGCGGCGCCGGCTTCCTCCGGGTCACGCATCCCGCTGGCGGCGATCTGCGCGGTGGCGAGCTGCAACGCGCCGAACGCCCGCTCCAGCGCGCGGGTCATGCCGCCGATCTCGGCGTCGTCGCGGTGGGCGGCGATGAACTCGCTGACCGGGTGGAAGAAGCGGCGCAAGGAGCGGCCCATGTTGGCCGGCAGCTTGCGGCCTACCAGGTCGAGCGCCTGGATGCCGTTGGTGCCCTCGTAGATCATGGAAATGCGGGCGTCGCGGACGTACTGCTCCATCCCGTGGTCCCGGATGTAGCCGTGGCCGCCATAGACCTGCATGCCGACGCTGGCCATCTCGAAGCCGACATCGGTGAACAGCGCCTTGACGATCGGCGTCATCAGGGCGGTGAAGTCCTCCGCCTCCTGCCGCACCGCCGGGTCGTCCGTGCGGGCGACGGTGTCCAGTTGCTGCGCCACCCAGCCGCCGAAAGCGCGGCACCCCTCGGTGTAGGCGCGGATGGTCATCAGCATGCGGCGCACGTCCGGGTGCACGATGATCGGGTCCGCAGCCTTCGCCTTGTCCTTCACCCCGGACAAGGAGCGGCCCTGGATGCGGTCCTTGGCGTAGAACACCGCGCCCTGGTAGGCGGCTTCCGCCGCGCCCAAGCCCTGCACGCCGACCGACAAGCGCTCGCTGTTCATCATGGTGAACATGGCGCGCATGCCGCGGTGCTTCTCGCCCACCAGCCAGCCGGTCGCGTCGTCGAAGCTCATCTGGCAGGTGGCGGACGCCTTGATGCCCATCTTGTGCTCGATGGAGGTGCACACCACGCCGTTGCGCGCGCCGGGGCCGCCACCCTCGTCGGGCAGGAACTTCGGCACCAGGAGCATGCTGATGCCCTTCACCCCGGCCGGCGCGTCCGGCAGGCGGGCGAGCACCAGGTGGATGATGTTCTCCGTCAGGTCATGCTCGCCGGCGGAGATGAAGATCTTGCTGCCGGTGATCTTGTAGCTGCCATCCTCCTGCGGGACGGCCTTGGTGCGCAGCATGCCGAGGTCGGTGCCGCAATGCGCCTCCGTCAGGCACATGGTGCCGGACCAGGTGCCATCCACCATCTTGGGCAGGTAGCGCTGCTTCAGGTCGTCCGAGGCATGGTCCAGGATCGCCTGGTAGGCGCCGTGGGTCAGGCCGGGATACAGGCCGAAGGATGTGTTGCAGGCGGAGATCATCTCCTCCACCTGCTTGTTGACCACTTCCGGCAGGCCCTGGCCGCCGAACTCGGGCGACGCCGCGATGCCGGCCCAGCCGCCCTCGCGGAACGCGTCATAGGCCTGCTTGAAGCCCTTCGGGGTGCGGACAACGCCGTTCTCGTAGGTGCAGCCTTCCTCGTCGCCGCTGGCATTGATCGGCAGCAGCACGTTCTCGACGAACTTGCCGGCTTCTTCCAGGACGTTGTCGATCAGGTCCGGGGTGACCTCTTCCAGCCCCTTCAAGGCGGTGAGCTGGTCACTGCCGTGCAGCTCGTGGATGACGAACCGCATGTCGCGGACGGGTGCCTTATAGGTCTGCATCGTTCGGCTCCTTCTTCATATTGGCCGCGCTCAGTTCCGCAGCGGCTTGCCCGTGGTCAGCGTGTGCTCGATCCGGGCCAGCGTGGCGGGGGTCCGCACCAGCTTCATGAAACCCGCGCGCTCCAGGGCGAGCATCTTGTCCTCGCTCACCGCGTCCATCAGGTCGGTGTCGCCGCCGGCCAGCACCTCGGCCAGCACCTCCGACACCACGAAGTCATGGTCCGAGGCGATGCCGCGCTTGTGGAAGCCTTCCGCGGCCGACTTCAGCGTCAACGCGCCGGAAGGGCCGGGAAGCTGGACGTCCTGCGGCTCGGGCGGCTTGTAGCCTTCCACCAGGGCGAGCGCGCGCGCCTTGGCGTCCGCCAGCAGGCGGTCACGGTTCATGGTGATCCCGTCGCTGGGCCGCAGGAACAGGTATTCCCTCGCCTGCGCGGCCGATTTCGACGTGGTGGCGGTGCTGATTATCTCGAACACCTTGGCGATCGCCGGCATGGGTCCGCCGGGCAGCTTGCCCATCGTCTTCCACCGGGCAACCATCTGGGCGCAGCCGCCCCAGCCCGGCAGCAGGCCGACGCCGCACTCGACCAGGCCGATGTAGCTTTCGGCATGGGCCTGCACCGCGTCCGAGTGCAGCAGGATCTCGCAGCCGCCGCCCAGCGCCATGCCGGCCGGCGCCGAGACGACGGGGAACGGCGCGTACTTGAGCGCCTTGTAGGCCTGCTGGCCGCCCGCGAGGGCGCGCTCGATCTCGCTCCAGGCGGCGATGTTGGCGGCGAACAGCGCGGTGCCGAGATTGGCCCCGACCGAGAAGTTGGCTCCCTCGCTGTAGATCACCAGCGCCTTGAAGCGCTCCTTGACCAGCGCCAGCGACTTGCCCAGCAGGGCGATGATCGCCTCGTCCAAGGAGTTCGACTTGGACGTGAACTCCAGGCAGGCAACGCCGTCGCCGATGTCCCACAGGCTCGCCGAGGCGTTCTTCAGCAACGGCTCGGCTTGGCGCTTGATGTCCTCCAGCAGCAGCACGCCGGGCGCGCGCGGAACGTCCTGGTACTCGCCTCCGAGCGTGAGGAACTGCTGCCGGCCGTCCTGCAAACGGTAGAACGGGCGGCCTGCGGCCACGTCCAGCAGCTTCGGCACGGCCATTCCCCCGGCGCGCAGCCGGTCCGCGAACCAGCCGGTGCCGAGCTTGTCGATCAGCTCGAACGGCCCGGAGCGCCAGTTGTAGCCGAGGCGCATGGCGGCATCGACGTCCACGAGCGTGCCCGCCGCTTCCGGCACCACGCTCGCCGCGTAGGCCAGCGTGCGTCCCATCACCGCCCAGGCATAGCGGCCGGCCTTCGTCGGCGCGTCCATGACTCTGGTCAGGTCGCGCGCGGACAGTTCCGGCAGGTCGGGCGCCCGCTCCGGGCGGTACTCGCCGGTCGCCAGGTCGATCGCCTGCTTCTTCCGCGTCTTGCGGTCAAACAGGTAGAAGCCGCCCTTGCCCTTCCGCCCGATCAGCCCCTGCTCGATCATGCGGCCGAGCAGGGGCATGTCCCGGTTGTGGGCGTGGAACGCGTCATCCGGCGCCAGGGTGCGCCCGAGGCTGGCGTTGATGTGCGGCATCAGGTCCAGCCCGACCAGGTCGATCAGGCCGAACACGCCGGTCTTGGGAATGCCGAAGGGCTTGCCGATGACGGCGTCCGCCTCCTCCACCGTCAGCCCGGCGTCGAACGCTTCCACCACCGCGACCTGCAACCAGTAGTTGCCGACGCGGTTGGCGATGAAGCCCGGCGCGTCGTTGCAGGTCACTATCGACTTGCCGAGGGTGATGTCTGCGAACTCGCTCACGGCCCGCACGGTCGCCGGATCGGTATGTGGGCCGGGCACGACCTCCAGCAGGCGCATGTAGCGGGGCGGGTTGAAGAAGTGGGTGATCAGGAAGTCGCGCGCGAACGCATCGCCCATCCCTTCCGTCAGCACCCGCAGCGGGATGGTGGACGTGTTGGAGCTGATGGCGGTGCCAGGCCGGCGCACGGCGTCCAGCTTGCGGTACAGGTCCTGCTTGACCTCCGGCCGCTCGACGATCACCTCGATGATCCAGTCGCACTCCGCCATGCGGCCGAGGTCGTCCTCGATGTTTCCGGTCTCCACCAGCTTGGCGGCGCGGGCCGTCATGAACGGCGCCGGCTCCGTCTTCAGCATCTTGGCGACCGCGCCGCTCGCCACCTGGCTGCGGTCGTTGGCGCCAGCGGGCACGATGTCCAGCAGCAGCACCGGCACGCCGGCGTTGGCCACTTGCGCCGCGATGCCGGCGCCCATCACGCCGGCCCCGATCACGCCGACCTTGCGGATGGGCATCACACCCGCTCCAGCACGGTGGCGATGCCCTGGCCGCCGCCGATGCACTGCGTCGCCAGCGCGTACCGGCCGCCGGTGCGGGCGAGCAGGCTGGCCGCCTTGCCGACGATGCGGGCGCCCGTGGCGCCCAGCGGATGGCCGAGCGCCAGCGCGCCGCCATCCAGGTTCATCGTTTCCTCCCGGATGCCGATGTCGCGCGCGCTCGCCAGCGCCTGGCTGCTGAACGCCTCGTTCAGCTCCACGACGTCGATGTCGCCGATCTCCACGCCCGCGCGGGCCAACGCCTTGCGGGTCGCGTTGATCGGGCCCACGCCCATGATCTCCGGCCCGCAGCCGGCCACCGCCTGGCTCCGCACCCGTGCCAGCGGGGTCAGCCCATGGCGCTCGGCATAGGCCTCGGTCGTCACCAGCACGGCGGCGCAGCCATCAGTCAGCGGCGAGGACGTGCCGGCGGTGACCGAGCCGTCCTTGTCGAAGGCGGGCTTGAGCCCGGCCAGCACCTCGGGCGTGGTTTCCGGACGGATGCAGCCGTCCTTGTCGACCACCGTCTTGCCGTCACGGATGGCGACGATCTCGGCATCGAACTTGCCGGCAGCCTGGGCGGCGGCGGCCTTCTGGTGGCTGCGGGCCGCGAACGCTTCCTGCTGCTCGCGCGGGACCTGCCATTGGCGGGCGACGTTCTCCGCCGTGTCGCCCATGCCCATGTAGGCGCCGGGCTGCTTGGCCGCGAGCACCGGGTTGAACAGCGGGTTGTAGCCGCCGATCGGGATGCGGCTCATGCTTTCCACCCCGGCGCAGATGAACACCTCGCCGGCGCCCATGGCGATGGCGCCGGCAGCGGTGTGCACGGACTGCATGGAGGAGCCGCAGAACCGGTTCACCGTCATGCCGGCGACCGAGATCGGCAGGTCGGACAGCAGGCCGATCAGGCGGCCGACATTCATGCCCTGCTCGCCCTCGGGGAAGGCGCAACCCATGATGATGTCCTCGATGTCCTCCGGCTTCACCTGCGTGCGGGCGATCAGCTCGCGGATCACCTGGGCGGCCAGGTCATCCGGGCGCACGCGGGCGAGGCCGCCCTTCTTGGCCAGGGTGAACGGAGACCGGGCATAGCCGGCGATCACGATCGGGGACATAGGCTGCTCCTCATTAGGCTCGTTCTGCGAGCATTTGGCTGGTTTGCCGGGAAATCTCGCGCAGCTCGGCAAGCGTCTCGGTCAGCGCGGCCCGCTGGTCTTCCAGCAGGGCGATACGGTATTCCGCGGCGACGCGCAGGGCGCGGAGCTGCTCCGTGCCAGTGGCGTCCCTGTCATACAGGTCGAGGTACTCGGCGATCTCGCGCAAGGAGAAGCCGAGCCGCTTGCCGCGCAGGATGAGCACCAGACGGCCGCGGTCACGGGCGGAGTAAACGCGCGTGGTGCCCAGCCGCCGCGGGGTGACCAGGCCGCGATCCTCGTAGAAGCGCAGGGCGCGCGCGGTGACGCCCAGTTCCGCCGCCAAGGCCGTGACGGTGAACAAATGCTCGGGTGCGCCATTGACGGAAGCGTGCACGAGTTTCCCTATACGTCAACCTTGGCGGGATGTAGCGCCCGCCCGGGCGAAAGGCAAGCCGTCAGAGCGCCTGCCTCAGGCCTGCGTGGTTGGCGCCCCGATGCGTGCAGGAGTGCGTCCGGTGTGTTCTGGGCGCTTAAACCGCTTTTTGGCTGGCCGTGAACGGTCAGCGCGGCCTAGCTCCTTGTTTAACCTGGCAACTGACGCCCTGACTGTTTCCAGTCAGGGCGATTGCAGGCTAGACCGAGAGCCGCCGCCGCACCTCCGCCTCGTCCAGCGAGCCCGCCGGGCCGGCGAGCACGACGGCCCCGCGGTCCATCACGGCGATGCTCTGGGCGAGTTCGCGGGCGAAATCGTAGTACTGCTCCACCAGCACGACCGCCATCTCGCCGCGCTGCCGCAGCAGGGTGATCACGCGGCCGATGTCCTTGATGATGCTGGGCTGGATGCCTTCCGTCGGCTCGTCCAGCACCAGCAGCCGCGGCTTCATGACCAGGGCGCGGGCGATCGCGAGCTGCTGCTGCTGCCCGCCGGACAGGTCGCCGCCGCGGCGGCGCAGCATCGTCCGCAGGATGGGAAACAGGTCGAACAACTCGTCGGGCACCCGGCGCGCGCGGCGGGGCAGCACGGCGAAGCCGGTCTCGAGGTTCTCCCGCACGCTCAGCATCGGGAAGATGTCGCGGCCCTGGGGCACCCAGGCGATGCCGCGGCGCGCCCGCTCGAAGGTCGGCAGGCGGGTGACGTCGCGGCCTTCCCACAGCACGGCGCCGCGGCTGACCGGGTGGGCGCCGGTGATCGCGCGCAGCAGGCTGGTCTTGCCGACGCCGTTGCGGCCGAGCACGCAGGTGACGGCGCCGGGCACGGCCTGGAGCGAGACCTGCCGCAGCGCGATCGCCGCGCCGTAGTGCAGGTCCACGGATTGCACGCTCAGCATGCCTCGGCGCCCCACGCTTCAACGCCCAACGCTTCAGCGTCCAAGATACACCTCCACCACGCGGGGGTCCTCGCTCACGTGGTCGATGCTGCCCTCGCTGAGCACGCTGCCCTCGTGCAGCACCGTCACCGTCACGCCCAGCGCGCGCACGAAGGCCATGTCGTGCTCGACCACGACCACGCTGCGGGTCCGGTTGATCTCCCGCAGCAGGGCCGCGGTCTGCTCCGTTTCGGCATCCGTCATGCCGGCCACCGGCTCGTCCACCAGCAGCAGGCGCGGCTCCTGCGCCAGCAGCATGCCGATCTCCAGCCACTGCTTCTGCCCGTGGCTGAGGTCCCCGGCGCGACGGACGCGGTGCTCGGCGAGCCGGGTCGTTTCCAGGATCGCCTCGATGCGGCGGCGCTCGTCGGCAGTCTGCCGGGCGAACAGCGCGCGCCGCGGCCCGCGCTCGCCCGCCAGCGCCAGCAGCAGGTTGTCCCAGACCGTGTGCGGCTCGAACACGGTCGGCTTCTGGAACTTGCGGCCGATGCCCAACCCGGCGATGGCCGGCTCGTCCAGCCGGGTGAGGTCGGTGGCGCCGCCGAACAGCACGCTTCCCGTGTCGGGCCGGGTCTTGCCGGTGATGACGTCCATCATGGTCGTCTTGCCCGCTCCGTTGGGGCCGATCACCGCCCGCATCTCGCCCGGCGCCAGCACGAGGGACAGCCGGTTCAGCGCCCGGAAGCCGTCGAAGCTGACCGACACGTCGTGGAGGTGGAGCAGGCTGCCCTCGCTCAGGACACGGCCTCCTTGGCGGCGGATTGCGCCGGGGTGGGCGGCGCGGCGGGCAGTGGGGGATCACCCCGCTCGCGCACTGGCCACAGCCCAAGCAGGCCGCGCGGCAGGAACAACGTCACCCCGATGAACAGCCCCCCCAGCGCGAACAGCCACGCCTCCGGCAGCGCGCCGGTCAGGACCGTCTTGCCGCCGTTCACCAGCACCGCGCCCAGGATCGCGCCGGCCAGGGTGCCACGGCCGCCGACCGCTACCCAGATCACCGCCTCGATCGAGTTGGCGGGGGCGAACTCGCCGGGGTTGATGATGCCGACCTGGGGCACGTACAGCGCGCCGCCGATCCCGGCCATGACGGCGGACAGCGTCCAGGCCACCAGCTTAAAGCGCTCTGGACGGTAGCCGAGGAATCGGGTGCGGCTTTCGGCGTCCCGCACCGCCACCAGCACCTTGCCGAAGCGGGACCGGGTCAGCGCGCGGGACAGCAGGTAGAGCAGGCAGAGCACGCAGGCCGTCGCCACCAGCAGCCCGGCGCGCGTGCCGTCCGCGGAGAGCGGGAAGCCCAGCAACTCCTTGAAGTCCGTCAGGCCGTTGTTGCCGCCGAATCCCATGTCGTTGCGGAAGAACGCCAGCAGCAGCGCGTAGGTCAGCGCCTGGGTGATGATCGACAGGTACACGCCCGTCACCCGGCTGCGGAACGCCAGGTAGCCGAAGACCGCCGCCAGCACGCCCGGCACCAGCATCGCCATCAGCATCGCGTAGCCGAACCAGCCGAAGCCGTGCCAGAACCAGGGCAGCTCCCTGTAGTTCAGGAACACCATGAAATCCGGCAGCACCGGGTTCGCGTACACCCCGCGGGCGCCGATCTGCCGCATCAGGTACATGCCCATGGCGTAGCCGCCGAGCGCGAAGAAGGCCGCATGGCCAAGGGTCAGGATGCCGGCGAAGCCCCAGACCAGGTCCACCGCCAAGGCCAGGATGGCGTAGCAGAGGTACTTGCCGAACAGGGAAACGACAAAGGTCGGCACGTGGACCGCCGAACCCGGCAGGGTGAGCAGGTTCAACGCCGCCAGCAGCACCGCGCCGCCGGCGACGATGCCGACGGTGAGCAGCGGCGCCCTCATGCTTCCGCCGCCCGGCCGCGGAGCGGGAACATGCCGCGCGGACGCCGTTGGATGAAGGCGATCAGCAGCACCAGCACGACGATCTTGCCCAGCACGGCGCCGGCCACCGGTTCGAGGAACTTGTTGACCACGCCCAGCACCAGCGCGCCCAGCGCCGTGCCCCACAGGTTGCCCACGCCGCCGAACACCACCACCATGAAGCTGTCGATGATGTAGCCCTGCCCGAGGTTGGGGCTGACGTTGTCGATCTGGCTCAGCGCCACGCCCGCGATGCCGGCCACGCCGGAGCCGAGGCCGAACGTCATCGCGTCCACCCAGGGCGTCCGGATGCCCATCGCCGCCGCCATGCGCCGGTTCTGCGTCACCGCTCGCATCTGCAAACCGAGCGGGGTGTAGCGCAGGGTCGCTATCAGCAATCCCAGCACCAGGGCTGCGAACACGATGATGGCCGTCCGGTTGACCGTGAGGTCCAGCCCGCCCAGCCGCATCGACCCGGCCATCCACGCCGGGCTGCCGACGTTGCGGTTGTCCGCGCCGAACACCGACCGCACCGCCTGTTGCAGCACCAGGGACAGGCCCCAGGTGGCCAGCAGCGTTTCCAGCGGCCGGCCATACAGGAAGCGGATCAGCAGCCGCTCGATCGCGACGCCCACCGCGCCGGACAGGAGGAAGGCGGCGGGGACCGCAAGGAACAGGCTGGCGCCGAACAGGCCCGGCGCGTGGGCGCGGATCGCCTCCTGCACCACGAAGGTCGTGTAGGCGCCGAGCATCACCATCTCGCCGTGCGCCATGTTGATGACGCCCATCACCCCGAAGGTGATCGCCAACCCGGCCGCCGCCAGCAGCAGCACCGAGCCGAGCGAGATGCCGTAGAACGCCCCCTGCCCCACGCTCCAGATGCGCTGCCGCCACTCGATGTCGGCGACCGCCTTGGCCGCGGCGGCCGAAACGGCGGGGGACGGGTCGGGGATGGAGCTGATCAGGGACCGCGCCTCGTCGCCGCCCCGCGCGTCCAGGGTGGCGATGGCCGCCAACCGGTCCGGCTCGGCGCCCGCACCCGCGGACAGGATCGCGGCGGCGCGCGCCTGCTGCATGATGCGCTTGATGGCGGGCGCCGTTTCCGCCGCGATGGCACGGTCGAGCGCCGGGAGCGAGGCGGCGTCACGCGAGTGGAACACCGCTTCCGCGGCTGCCTCGCGCTGCGCCGGGTCGGGGGAGAACAGCCGCAGGGAGCCGAGGGCCGCGTCCACGGCGCGCCGCACGTTGTTGTTGACGCGCACCGGGCGGGCGCCGGGCGCGTCCGCAGGCTGGCCGGTGGCGGCGGCGGCAGCGCCGGACTCGGTGCGGATGTAGAGCTGGCGGTCGGCGCCGAGCAGCAACCGGCCCGACTGCAAGGCGGCGAGGATGTCGCCCGCCCGCGGGTCGCCGGAGGTGGCGAGGGCGGCAACGCCGCGCTCGACGTCGGCGAAGGAGGACGAGGCAAAGGCCGTCAGGTCAGGCTCGGCGCGTGCCGCCCCGCAGAACAGCAGAAGCACGGCCAGAGCCCGCCACAGGACGATCACTCCCTTGGCGCCTGTCACGAGGTTTCCAAAGCACGGCTGTCCTTCGGTGGGGTCCAGGGGCGGAATTGGCGAAGGTTCCAATTGGCTTTCAGCCAATTGGAAGGCCAACGGAGGCAAAGCCCCTTACCCTAGCTCTTTCCCGCGCCGCCGCACTTGCCCGTCTTCACGTTGAAGTTGCCGCACTCCATCGGCGGCAGCCAATCGCTGATCAGGTCCTTGGAGCCTTCCAGGTAGGGCGACCAGGCTTCCGCCACGATGGTGCCCGGCGTTTGGCTGACGACGTTGAACTGCCCGTCATCCTGGATCTCGCCGATCAGCACCGGCTTGGTGATGTGATGGTTCGGCATCATGGTCGAGACCCCGCCGGTCAGGTTCGGCACCGCGACGCCGATCATCGCCGGGATGACATCGGCCGGCGCCCAACTGCCGGCTTTCTCGACGCCCTTCACCCACATGTTGAAGCCGATGTAGGCGGCCTCCATCGGGTCGTTGGTCACCCGCTTCGGGTTCTTGGTGTAGCCGTGCCACTGGTCGATGAACGCCTTGTTGGCCGGCGCGTCTACGCTTTCGAAGTAGTTCCAAGCGGCAAGGTGGCCGACCAGCGGCTTGGTGTCGATGCCGGCCAGCTCCTCCTCGCCGACGGAGAACGCCACCACAGGGATATCGGTCGCCTTGATGCCCTGGTTGGACAGCTCCTTGTAGAACGGCACGTTCGCATCGCCGTTGATGGTGGAAACGACGGCGGTCTTCTTGCCGGCCGAGCCGAACTTCTTGATGTCCGCTACGATCGTCTGCCAATCGGAGTGACCGAACGGCGTGTAGTTGATCATGATGTCCGCCTGCTGGACACCCTTGTGCTTCAGGTACGCCTCCAGGATCTTGTTCGTCGTGCGCGGGTACACGTAGTCCGTGCCAGCGAGCACCCAGCGGGTGATCTTGTTCTCGTTCATGAGGTAGTCCACCGCCGGGATCGCCTGCTGGTTGGGCGCGGCGCCGGTGTAGAACA
>CAXTLC010000038.1:0-46175 GCA_964245075.1 uncultured Acetobacteraceae bacterium | reverse complement strand
TCTAGCTCCTTGTTTGGCTTGGCAATCAACGCCTTGACTGTTTCCAGTCAGGGCGATTGCAGGCTAGGGCATCATCCGACCGTATGCCGATGGCGTTGGCTCGGAACCCTCTTTCGCCTGACGGTTCGAGGGCGGCCTCGTCACGGATCTCAACTGCGCGGGCCGCAGCTCATTGCGAAGCCGCCACCCGCATGATCGCCGCCTGGTAGGCCGAGGGATGCGCCAGCAGGAATCCCGCCGCGTCCAGGTCCGCGTCCTGCCCTTCCGCGGCCGGGCAGGCATTCCGCAACTCCACCACCTGCGCCGCCGGCAACGGCGCCCGGGCCGCGTTGTGCCGCGCGAGTGCGGGCGCCATGTCCTGCTGCCCCCGCAGCAGGTCCGCCAACTGCGCCCGCATCGCGTCCCCGCCCCCGCTGGTGCAGACCTGCGGCATCACGCCAAGTCCCTGGAGCGGCCATCCCCCGGGCGCCAGCACCCGGCTCCAGGTGACGAACAGCTCGCCGCCATCGGGCATCTGGCCGATGGTCTGCACCAGGCCCTTGCCCAGGGTCGAGCTGCCGACGGCGACGGCGCGGCCGTTGTCCACCAGGGCGGCGGCCATGATCTCGGCGGCGCTGGCCGTGCGGCCGTCCACCAGCACCACGATCGGGCGGCCTTTGGCGCCGTCCTCGCCCGTCCCGCCGCGCCACACGCGGCTGCTCTGCGGGTTGCGCCCGGCGGTGGTCGCCACCAGGCCGTTCACCAGCACCTGGTCCACCACGGACACCGCTTGCCGCAGCAGCCCGCCGCGGTTGCCCCGCAGATCGACGACGAGCCCCCGCACCCGGTGCCCGGACAATCCCGCGTCCAGCGCGGCGGCGAACTGGTCATCGGTGTTGCTGCTGAACCCGGTGATGTGGATCAGCACCACGTCGCCGATCCGCTCCGCCGTGACGGTCTGCGGCGGGACCAGCGCGCGCTCGATCTCCGCCTGCCGCACCCCGCTGCGGCTGCGCCAGGCCACCCGCACCAGCGTGCCTTCGGGACCGGCGATCATGGACTCCGCCGCCGCCTCGTCCCGCACCGGGCGGCCTTCCACGGACACGATGCGGTCACCCGGTCGCAACCCCGCGTCATCCGCCGGGCTGCCGGGGATGACGGCGCGCACCGCCACGCTGCCGGCAACGCGCGCCAGGCTCATGCCCAGCCCGGCCTGGCCGGTGCGGCGGTCCCGCTCGGTGTCGGCCACGCCCGGCGGGACGTAGCGCGAGTAAGGGTCCAGGTGGTTGAACATCTCGTCGAAGAAGGACTGCATCACCCCCTGTGTGCCGGCCTGCCGCACCGGGTCCGACGCGGCGGAGGCCGCAGCCGACATGCCGGCGCTCATGGCGCCCCAGCCGTCCGTGCTGTCCGGCCCGGGCACGGGTGCAGCGTAGATCGACGTGCCGGACTGCAACAGCCGGATCTCCGTTTCCCGCAGCTCCGGCGCCAGGGCCGGGTCGATCGCGGTCAACCCGTGCAGGCCCCAGACGGTGAGCTGCGGGACGCTCTCGGTTTGGAGGATGCGAGGGGTGATGAAGGCCAGCGCAGCCTCGAACACGGCCGCCGCGACGGGTTGGTTGAACGCTTCGGCGCTATGGGCCCTGCTGGCCGGGATGCAGCATGGCACGGCCCACAACAGCGCGGTGAGGAACGCGGCGCGGCTCACCGCCGCCGAACAGGCGCCGTGGACGCCAGGCCGAAGATCATGCCGCCGGTGACCGGGCTGGCTTCCATCAGGCGCACGTCCAACGCCTGCGCCAGGCCGTAGGACATGCGCGTACGCCGGCCGGTCAGCGACTTGGCCCCCTCGTCGTGCATCCAGAAGTCGTCGGGCAGGGCCGACAGCGGCACCAGCCCGGAAGCGCCCGTCTCCGCCAGGGTGACGAACAAGCCGAACCGCGTGACCCCGGAGATGCGGGCCGCGAACTCCGTCCCCGTCTTGTCCGCCATGAAAGCGGCCAGGTAGCGGTCGACCGCGTCGCGTTCGGCGAGGGCGGCGCGGCGCTCGGTGGCGGTGATGTGCTCGGCCGTGTCCTCGAACCGGGCCGCTTCGCCGTCCGCCAGCCCGTCCGGCCCCGCCTTCAGGCCCCGGATCAGCGCGCGGTGGACGCACAGGTCGGCATAGCGGCGGATCGGGCTGGTGAAGTGGGCGTAGCGCGTCAGGGCCAGGCCGAAATGCCCGATGTTGTCGGGCGAGTACTGCGCCTGGCTCTGGGACCGCAGCACGACCTCGTTGACCAGCGGCGCCGACTCGGTGCCTTCCACCTGCTTCAGCACCGCGTCCAGGTCGCGCGGGTGCACCTGGCCGGCGGGGGGCAGGCCGATGCTCATGCCGTGCAGGAAGGAGCGCAGCGCCTCCATCTTCTCGTCCGACGGCGGCGCGTGGACGCGGTACATGCACGGCAGGTGCAGCCCTTCCAGCGCCTGGGCGGCGGCGACGTTGGCCAGCACCATGAATTCCTCGATCAGCCGGTGGCTGTCCAGGCGCGGGCGCGGCACGATGGCGAGCACCTGGCCGGCCTCGCTCAAGGACACCTTCCGTTCCGGCAGGTCGAGGTCCAGCGTGCCGCGCATCCGCCGAGCGGCCAGCAGCGCGCGGAAAGCGGCATACAGCGCCGGGATCGGCAGGCCGAGATCGTCCCCGCGGTCGTGCGCCTCCTGCACCTGCTCGTAGGTGAGCCGCGCGGCGGAGCGCATCAGCCCGCGTCCGAACCGGTGCGACAGCTTGGTGCCCGCGGCGTCCACCCGCATCTCCACGAACAGGCAGCCGCGCTCCTCCGCCGGGCGCAGGCTGCACCAGCCGTTGGACAGCGCCTCCGGCAGCATGGGCACCACGCGGTCGGGGAAGTACACGCTGTTGCCGCGCTCCCACGCCGCCCGGTCCAGCGGCGAGCCCGGCGGCACGTAGTGCGCCACGTCCGCGATGGCGACGAGCAGGCGGTGCCCGTCGCCATCCGCTTCGGCGAACACCGCGTCGTCGAAATCGCGCGCGTCCTCGCCGTCGATCGTCACGAGCGGGACGGCGCGCAGGTCCTCCCGGGAGCCGAGCGCCACGGGGCCGGCCGCTTCCGCCTGCGCCACCGCCTCGGCCGGGAACTCGGTCGGGATGTCGTGGGTGTGGATGCAGACCAGGCTGACGGAGCGGGCGTCCCCCATGCGGCCCAGCCGCTCCACCACGCGGGCGGATTTCAGCCCGTAGGTGCGGCTGGGGAGCGGCGCGGCGAGCACGATCTCGCCGTCCTCGGCACCCTCCACGTCACCGGGCGCCACCTGCCAATCGGCCTTCTGCCGCCGGTCGGTGGGCTGGATGCGTCCGCCGGACGGCGTGCCCGCGCGGAACACGCCCAGCACCCGGCCCGGCGCGTCGGTCAGCCGCTTGAGCGTGCGTCCCTCGTACTTGTTGCCGCCGATCGGGCGCAGCTTGGCCAGCACCCGCTCGCCGGGCGCCAGCGCCGGGGTGTCGCGGCGCTCGGGCGCCATCAGCACCATCGGCGGCGGGCCGTCGCCGTCCCAGTCCACCGGCCGGGCGATCGGGTCGCCGTCCGGGTCGGTGCCGGTCACCTGGACGACCGTGGCGTCCGGCAGCCGCCCCGGCGGGGCGAAGCGGCGGTGCCCGGCCGGGGCGATCACCCCGTCGCCCGCCAGGCTCTTGAGCAGGCCGCGAAGCGCCACCCGGTGCTCGGGGCCGAGCCGGAACTCCCGCTCCACCTCCCGCTTGCCGACGCGGCCGGCGGAGCGGCGGATGAAGTCGCGGACCGCCTCGCGGGAGGGAAGGGGAGCGGAGGGCGCACCGCCCGCGCGACGCCGTGCCAACTCAGCCGGCCTTGCGCGCCTTGGCGGCGGGCTTGCCCTTCGCAGCCGTCTTTTTGGCGCCGGGCTTCTTGACGGCGGGCGTTTTCGCCGCGGCGGGCTTGGCGGATGCCCCGCCCGCCGCCGGCTTGGCCGCGGCCTTGCGCGCAGGGCGCTTGCCGCCCGGCTTGGCCTTCAGCGGCTTGCCCTTCTCGGCCAGCAGCGCCACGGCCTGCTCGGGCGTGACTTCCTCCATGAGGACGCCGCGCGGCAGGTTGGCAACCAGGTTGCCGCCCTGGATATACGGCCCGAACCGGCCCTTCTTGACCATCATCGGCTCGCCGGTCTTGGGGTGCGGACCCAGCGTGCGCACGCTTTCCAGCTTCTTCTGCAACGCGTCCACGGCGCGGTTCAGCCCGATGGACAGCACGTCGTCGTCCTTATCGAGCGAGGCGAAGATGCTGCCCATCTTCACGTACGGCCCGAACCGGCCGATCCCCGCCTCCATCAGCTCCCCGGTGACCGGGTGAGCGCCGATGTGCCGCGGCAGGGACAGCAACCCCAGCGCCTGCTCCAGGGTGATGCTGTCGCCCTCCATGCCGCGGGGCAGGGAGGTGCGGCGCGGCTTGGCCTTCTTGTCCGCCGGGTCGGGCGTGCCCTGCTGCACGTAGAGCCCGTAGGGGCCGCGGCGCACCGTCACGTCCTCGCCGGTGTCCGGGTGGTGGCCCAGCTCCCGCATCCCCTCCTTCAGGGTGTCGCCCTCGTCGCCGCCGTCGATCGCCAGACGCCGGGTGTACTGGCAGGTGGGATAGTTGGAGCAGCCGATGAAGGAGCCGTGCCGCCCGAGCTTCAGCCCGAGCCGGCCGGTGTGGCACACCTGGCACACGCGCGGGTCGGTGCCGTCCTCCCGCACCGGAAAGAAATGCTCGCCCAGGTCCTGGTCGAGCGCGTCGATCACGTCGGAGATCTTCAGCTCGCGCGTCTGCTCCACCGCCTGGGAGAAGTCCCGCCAGAACCGCTCCATCACCGCCCGCCAGTCCGCCCGGCCGTCGGAGATGTCGTCCAGTTGTTCTTCCAGCCCGGCGGTGAAGCCGGTGTCCACGTAGCGCTCGAAGAAGGAGGTCAGGAACGCGGTGACCAGCCGGCCGCGGTCCTCCGGAACGAAGCGGCGGGCGTCCATGCGGACGTAGTTGCGGTCCCGCAGCACCGACAGGATGGAGGCGTAGGTGGAAGGGCGGCCGATCCCCAGTTCCTCCATTCGCTTGACCAGGCTGGCTTCGGAGTAGCGCGGCGGCGGCTGGGTGAAATGCTGCTCCGCCATGACCTTGTCGCGCCGCAACGGGTCCCGCTCGTGCATCGGCGGCAGCATGCGGGAGTCCTCGCGGCTGTCGCCTTCCGGCGCTTCGTCCGTGGCTTCCCGGTACAGCTTGAGGAACCCGTCGAACGCCACGATGGACCCGTTGGCGCGCAGGCGGGTGCTGCCGGAAGCTCCTCCGCTTGATGATATGTCGACCGCCACCTGGTCCAGTTCCGCCGATTGCATCTGGCTGGCGACGGCGCGCTTCCAGATCAGCTCGTACACGCGGCGCTGCTCGTCGTTCAGGTAGCGGGCCATCTCGCCGGGCGTGCGCGCCACGTCCGTCGGCCGGATCGCCTCGTGCGCTTCCTGGGCGTTCTTGGCCTTGCTGCTGTACTCGCGCGGCGCGCCGGGCAGGTAATCCAGGCCATAGGCGTGGCCCACGTGGTCGCGGATGGCGGTGATCGCCTCCTTCGCCATCTGCACGCCGTCCGTCCGCATGTAGGAGATCAGGCCGACCGTCTCGCCGCCGATATCCACGCCCTCGTACAACTGCTGCGCCACCCGCATCGCCGCCTGCGCCCCCAGGCCGACCTTGCGGCTGGCGTCCATCTGGAAGGTGGACGTCGTGAACGGCGGTTGCGGGTTGCGCTTGACCCGGCGGCGCTCGACGGAGGCGACGGAGAACTGCCCGGCCTCGACGGCTGCCTTGGCCGCTTCCGCCAGCGCGGCCGTGTGGAGGTCGAACTGGTCGAGTTTCTTGCCGTCCAGGTGGGTCAGCCGGGCGGTGAACGGCGCGCCGGACGGGGTGGTGAAGTGCGCCTCCACCGTCCAGTACTCGCGCGGCCGGAACGCCTCGATCTCGGCTTCCCGCTCGCACACCAGCCGCAGCGCCACCGATTGCACCCGCCCGGCGGACCGGCTGCCCGGCAGCTTGCGCCACAGCACGGGGGACAGGGTGAAGCCCACCAGGTAGTCCAGCGCGCGCCGGGCGAGGTAGGCCTCGATCAGCGGCTGGTCCAGCGCCCGGGGATGCGCCATGGCGTACTGCACGGCGGACTTGGTGATCTCGTTGAAGGTGATGCGCTGCACCTCCACGCCGCGCAGCGCCTTCTTCTCCTCCAGCATGGCGCGGACATGCCAACTGATCGCCTCGCCCTCGCGGTCCGGGTCGGTGGCCAGCCAGAGCCGGTCCGCCCCCTTCAGCGCCTTGGCGATCGCGCTCACCTGGCGGTTGCCGCGCTCGTCGGCGGCCCAATCCATGGCGAAGCCTTCCTGCGGCCGGACGGAGCCGTCCTTTGGCGGCAGGTCCCGCACGTGGCCGAAGCTGGCTAGGACAGTGAAGTTTCCGCCAAGGTACTTGTTGATCGTCTTGGCCTTGGCGGGCGATTCAACGACGACAACATCAGTCATGAGTTCCTTGGAGCCCTGGGCTCAGACAATAAGCGCCACGCGATGTCCTGGCAGGGCCTCCACAACCCCGTCCAGCTCCAGGCCGAACAGCACAACCATCACGGTAGAAGCCGAGAGTTGGCAGCGCCGAACCAGATCGTCAACGTCTGCGGGCTCCGGGCTGAGCAGGGCCAGGACCTTCGCCCGGGCCGCGGCGCCGTCCGGCTCGGCCCAGGCGGCCCGCTCCTCGGCGAAGCCCAGCGGCACTCCGTCCGGCTCCGGAAGCTGCCATGGGGCCAGCGCTTCCAGCACGTCGGACGCCTGGCCGACCAGGGTGGCGCCCGCGCGGATCAGGTCGTTGGACCCGTGGCAGCGCGGGTCAAGCGGCGAACCAGGCACCGCAAGCACCATTCTGTGTGCATCCAGCGCCTGCTGCGCGGTGATCAGGCTGCCGGAATGCCGCGCCGCCTCCACCACCACGACGCCGAGCGACAGCCCGGCGATGATGCGGTTGCGGCGGGGGAAATGCCGGCTCTGCGGCGCCGTGCCCAGCGGCGCTTCCGCCACGACCACGCCGCGCTCGGCGATGCGGGCCTGGAGGGCGGTGTTCTCCGCCGGGTAGGGCATGTCCAGCCCACCTGCGATTGCCGCCGCAGTGTGTCCGGTATGCAACGCTCCTGTGTGCGCCGCCGCATCGATTCCGCGCGCCAGGCCGGACACCACCAGCACGCCGTGGGACGCCAGCTCGGCCGCCAGCACTTCCGCCACGCGCTGCCCGTTGGCCGAAGCGTTGCGCGCGCCGACCAGCCCGACCGCGCGGCGGGTCAGCAGGGCCGGGTCACCCAGCACGGACAGGGCGGACGGCGCGTCTTCCAGCAGGGCGAGGTTGGCCGGGTAGTCGGGCTCGCCCAGCACCAGCATCCGCCCGCCGAGCCGGCGCACCCGGGCGAGTTCCTTCTCCACGGCCGCGGCGGACGTCACGGCGGCCGGGGACGCCCGGCCGCTCGCCGCCGCCAAGCCGGGCAGCGCCGCGATCGCCTCCTCCGCGCTGGCAAAGCGGGCGAGCAGGCGGCGGAAGGTGAGCGGGCCGACCCCGGGCGTGCGGGCGAGCCGGAGCCGGCCCAGGCGCTCCGCGGCTGTCATCTCTCCCGGCGTCACCGCTGGCCGATCCGCGGCTCGGCGCCGGCGCGCAGGCGGACGATGTTGGCGTGGTGGCGCATGACGATCCAGGCGGCGAGCAGCGCCAGGGAGAGGTTCCAGCCGATGAAGGGCACGGCGATGAAGGGAGTTGCGAGGCAGGCGGCCAGGGCGGCGGCGGAGGAGATGCGGGTGAGCGCGGCGACGACCGCCCAAACGGCGAAGACCCCGAGCGCGACCGGCCAGGCGATGCCCAACAGGGCGCCGAGCGCGGTGGCGACGCCTTTGCCGCCGTGGAAGCCGAGCCAGGGGGTAAGGCAGTGCCCCAGCACCGCGGCGAGCCCGGCCCAGGCGGGCAGGTCCCACGCGGGCAGCCCGCCGAACTGGCGGGCGAGCAGCACCGCCGCGACGCCCTTCAGCGCGTCCAGCAGCAAGGTGGCGGCGGCGAGGTCGCGGCGGCCGGTGCGCAGCACGTTGGTGGCGCCGATGCTGCCGGAGCCGATCGCCCGGATGTCACCCAGGCCGGCGAAGCGGGTGAGCAACAGGCCGAACGGGACGGAGCCGAGCAGGAAGGCCACGATGAGGGAAAGGACGGTGCTCACCCCGTCGCCTCCTTGCTTCTCCCTTTGAGCCAGGGCGGGCGCCCGCGAACCGCAGCCTCGTCGCGTGACCGAACCCTCACCCGAACACCCTCCGCCCCGCCTTCCACGTGCCCACCACCCGCCCCTCCAGCGCCCGCCCGTCGAACGGGGTGTTGCGCGCCTTGCCGGGCAGCGTGCCGGCCTCCACCCGCCAGGCCCGTTCCGGCTCGAACAGGCACAGGTCGGCCGGCGCGCCCTTCGCCAGCCGGCCCGCCGCACTGCCCAGCAGCGCCGCCGGGCGCGCGGTCAGCAGCCCGATCGCGTCGGACAGCGGCAGCCCGGAGCCATGCACCTGCGCCAGCGTCACGCCCAGCAGCGTCGCCAGCCCGGCGCCGCCGGCCGAGGCCTGCGCGAACGGGAACCGCTTGTCGTCCGCATCGCGCGGCTGGTGGTCGGACGCGACCGCATCAACCGTGCCGTCCCGCAGCGCCGCCGCCACCGCCAGCCGGTCCGCCTCCGGCCGCAGGGGCGGGGACAGCTTGGCGTAGGTGCGGAAATCGCCGATCGCCGTCTCGTTCAGGTCGAAGTACGGCGGCGCGGTGTCGCAGGTGACATGGAGCCCCTCGTCCTTTGCCCGGCGGATCAGCTCCAGCGCCCGCCCGGTGGAAACGTGGGCGAAATGCACTGCCCCGCCCGTCAGCCGCGCCAGGCTGATGTCGCGCGCCACCAGGATCTCCTCCGCCGCCGCCGGGATGCCGGGCAGGCCGAGCCGGGTGGCCAACTCCCCTTCCGTGGCGGCGCCGCCGGCGGCCAGCGCCGGGTCCTCCGGGTGCTGGATGATGCGGAAGCCGAAGCCGCGCGCATAGGACAGGGCGCGGCGCATGGTGCGGGCATCGCCCACCGCGCGCTGCCCGTCCGTGAAGCCCACCGCGCCCGCCTCGCCCAGCAGGCCGATCTCCGCCAGCTCCTCCCCGCGGCAGCCGCGGGTGACGGCGCCGTAGGGCAGGATGGTCAGCCGCCCGGTCTCGTCCCCGCGGGCGCGCAACAGGCGGACGAGCGCCGGGTCGTCGATCGCCGGCTGCGTGTCCGGCAGGGTGGCCAGGGTGGTGATGCCGCCGGCGGACGCGGCCTCCGCGGCGGAGGCGATGGTTTCACGGTACTCGAAGCCGGGCTCGCCCAAGGCGGCGCGCATGTCCACCAAGCCGGGGCAGAGCACCGCGCCATCCCCGTCGATGAATGCGGCGCCGTCCGGGCGGCCGAGGTTGGCGCCATGGTCGGCGATGACGCCGTCGCGGATCAGCAGGGCGCCGGGGGTGTCCAGCCTGCCAGCGGGGTCCAGCAGGCGGACGTTGGCGATGAGGGTGTCGGTCATGGGCGGGCCGACACGCTACGCATTCCGCCGCGCCCGGCGCGACAGCACGTCCAGCACCGCCATGCGGACGGCCACGCCCATCTCCACCTGCTCGCGGATCAAGGAGCGGACCGGGTCGTCGGCCACGGTGCTGTCGATCTCGACGCCGCGGTTCATCGGCCCCGGGTGCATCACCAGCGCACCGGGTGCGGCGCCCGCCAGCCGTGCGGCGTCCAGGCCGAAGAAGCGGAAATACTCGCGGGCGGAAGGCACCAGCCCGCCCGCCATCCGTTCCTTCTGCAAGCGCAGCATCATGACGATGTCGGCCCCGGCCAGGCCTTCCTCCATGGTGTGGAACACGTCCACGCCCAGGCGGGACGCTTCTGCCGGGATCAGCGTCGGCGGCCCCACCACCCGGACCTGGCTGCCCATGGTGGTCAGCAGGTGGATGTTCGACCGCGCCACCCGCGAATGGAGGATGTCGCCGCAGATCGCCACCACCAGGCCCTGCAACCGGCCCCTGCGGCGGCGGATGGTCAGCGCATCCAGCAGCGCCTGGGTCGGATGCTCGTGCAGCCCGTCGCCGGCGTTGATCACGGCGGCGTCCACCTTCTGCGCCAGCAGGGACGGCGCGCCCGACTGGTCATGCCGCACCACCAGCAGGTCGCACTGCATGGCGTTCAGCGTTCCGGCGGTGTCCAGCAGCGTCTCGCCCTTGTTCACGGAGGAGGACGAGACGGACATGTTGATCACGTCCGCCCCCAGGCGCTTGCCGGCCAGCTCGAAGGAGGTGCGGGTGCGGGTGCTGTCCTCGAAGAACAGGTTGATCACCGTGCGGCCGCGCAGCAGGTCCCGCTGGGTCTTGCCGGACCGGTTGAGCAGCACGTAGCTTTCGGCCAGGTCCAGCAGGCTGGCGATCTGCGGCGGATGCAGCCCCTCGATGGCCAGCAGGTGGCGGCTCGGCAGGTTCATGCGGTGGCGGCCCGGAGGCGGGCGGTCGCTTCCTCCCGGCCGAGCGCGGCGAGCGTCACGTCGATGCCGGGGCTGGTGGTCGTGCCGGTGAGCGCCGCACGCACGGGCTGCGCCACCTGGCCCAGCTTGCGGCCGGATCGCTCGGCGTAGGCCCGCAGCGCGCCGTCCAGCGCCGGGGCGGAGAAATCGGTGCCGCCCAGGTCGTCCGCCACCTCGCGCAGCATCGCCCTGGCATCGGGCGTCAGCAGGGCGGCGGCCTTGGCGTCGAACTCCAGCGGCACGGACCGCGCCAGGAACGCGGCGCTGTCCGCCAGCTCGGCCAGCGTGCGGGCGCGCTCCTTCAAGCCCGGCATCAGCGCGCGGATGCGGGGGGCGGCCGCCTCCGCCGGCAGGGCGCGGGCTTGAAGGCGGGCCACGACCTCGGCCGTCAGCCGGTCGTCATCCGCGGCGCGCAGCCAGACGCCGTTGAGGTTGTCCAGCTTCTTGTAATCCATCCGGCTCGGGGCGCGGCCCACGCCGGGCAGGTCGAACAGGCGGACCGCCGCCGCCCGGTCCAGCACCTCGTCGTCGCCATGCGCCCAGCCGAGGCGGAGCAGGTAGTTGCACAGCGCCTCGGGCAGGTAGCCGGCGTCGCGGAACTCGGTGACGGAGGCGGCGCCGTGCCGCTTGGACAGCTTGGCGCCGTCCGGCCCGTGGATCAGCGGGATGTGCGCGAAGTTCGGCAGCTCCCAGCCGTTGGCGCGGTACACCTGCACCTGGCGGAAGGTGTTGGTCATGTGGTCGTCGCCGCGGATGATGTCCGTGATCGCCATGTCGTGGTCGTCCACCACCACGGCGTGCAGGTAGGTCGGCGTGCCGTCGCTGCGCAGGATGATCATGTCGTCCAGCTCCGCGTTGGCGACCCGCACCGGGCCTTGCACCTGGTCCTCCACCACCGTCTCGCCTGTCAGCGGCGCGCGCAGGCGGATTACGAAGGGGCCGTCCCCCGCCTCCACCCCCGCTTCTGCGCGGTCCCGCCACGGGCTGTGGAAGCGCAGCGGGCGGCCGGCGGCGCGGGCCCCCTCCCGGGCGGCGGAGATCTCCTCGGGGCTGGACCAGCAGCGGTAGGCGTGGCCGCTGGCCAGCATGGCGTGCGCCACGGCCGCATGCCGTCCGGCCCGGGTGGACTGGAACACTTCCGGCTCGTCCCGGTCGAGCCCCAGCCAGTTCAGGCTGTCCAGGATCGCCTGCGTGAAGGCGGCGGTGGACCGGGCGCGGTCGGTATCCTCCACCCGCAGCAGGAACTGGCCGCCGTGGTGGCGGGAGAACAGGTAGTTGAACAGTGCCGTGCGTGCGCCGCCGATGTGCAGGAGGCCGGTGGGGGAGGGGGCAAACCGTGTGCGGACCGTCATGAACCCGGCCTTAGCACGCTGCCATGTGGCCTGGGGAGGGCGGGGGCGCTACTCTCACGCCTATGTATGCGGCGCTGCTCAGGGTCCGGACCGCCAGCCTGCCCCGCGCGCCGGCTTTCCTGCTCGCCTGGGCGGAAGCGGAGCGGGGCCGGCTGATGCCCTGGCTGGCCGTGTTCATGGCCGCGGGCGTGCTGGCGTACTTCAGCCTGGGGCACGAGCCGTCCGCCGTCACCGGGCCAGCCTTGGCCGCCGGGGGGGCGGCGCTCTGCGCTCCTCTGCGGCGTTGGGCTGCCGGGCGCGCCGTTTCCCTGGCGCTGCTGGCCGCCGCCTGCGGGTTCGCTTCCGCGCAGTGGGCCAGCATCCGGGCCGCCCCGCCGCTGGGCCTGCCCCGCACCGCCACGATCATCACCGGGACGGTCCGCGCGGTGGAGCCGCTGCCCGAGGGCCGGCGGCTGTTCCTGGTGGATGCCCGGCTGGATGGCGGCCCCGCGCTGCCCCGCTTCCTGCACCTGCGCCTGAAGGACGGCGATGACGGCGCCCTGGCCGCCGGCGACCAGATCCGCGCCCGCGCCGTGCTGCGGCCTCCGGCAGCCCCCGCCTATCCGGGCGCCTGGGACCTGGAGCGGGACGCGTTCTTCTCCGGCCTGGGTGGCGCCGGCACCGCGCTCGGCCCGGTGGAGCGGGTGGTGCAGGCCGCGCCGTCCGGCCCGGCGCGCTGGCTGGACGGCGTGCGGGAAGCCGTGGCCGCCCGCGTGATGGCCGGGTTGCCGGGCGCCGCGGGCGCGGTCGCCGCCACGATGCTCACCGGCCTTGGCGGCGCGATCCCGCTGCCGGACCGGGCGGCGTTCCGGGATTCCGGCCTGGCCCACCTGCTGGCCGTCGCCGGGCTGCATATCGGCATCGTCATGGGCTTGGTCATGGGTGCCACCCGCTTCGGCCTGGCGCTATGGGAGCGGGCGGCGCTCCGTTGGCCCTGCAAGCAGATCGCCGCCGTCGCGGCGCTCGCGGCCGGCGCGGGCTATGTGTTGCTGACGGGCATGCACGTGCCGGTGCTGCGTTCCTTCGCCATGGCGGCGCTGGTCACGCTCGGGGTCGCGGTCGGGCGGCAGGCGCTGTCCATGCGCGGGCTGGCCATGGCGGCGATGGCGCTGATGCTCGTGTCGCCCTGGGAGGTGACCGGCGTCTCGTTCCAGATGAGCTTCGCCGCCGTGCTGGCGCTGATCGCCGGCTACGAGTGGCTGCGCCCGTCCCTGGCGCGGCTGCGGCGCTGGCCCGCGCTGCACCATGGGAGCGCCCTGGTGTTGACCAGCTTGCTGGCGGGCACGGCGTCCGCCCCGTTCGCCGCGTTCCACTTCGGCCGGGTGCAACTGTATTTCATCCTGGCCAACCTCGTCGCCGTGCCGCTGACCGCGGTGGCCGTCATGCCGGCCGGCCTGGCGGCGCTGCTGCTGATGCCGCTCGGGCTGGAGCGGCTGGCCCTGGTGCCGATGGGCTGGGCGCTCGGCGGCGTGATGGAGGTGGCCCGCACGGTGGCCGCGCTGCCTTCCGCGACGCTCGGCGTCGCGCACATGCCGCCCTGGGGCCTTGCCGTCATCGCGCTGGGCCTGGCCTGGCTGGGGCTGTGGCGGTCCCCGTTGCGGCTGGCGGGGGCGGCGGTGGTCGCAGCCGGGCTGCTGTCCGGCCTTTTCAGCCCGCCCGCCGACCTGCTGGTTTCACCGGATGCCCGGCTGATCGCGCTGCGCCGCCCGGCGTTGCTGCAAACCCGGCCCGGCTTCCCCCGCTTCGTGCTCGATTCCTGGTCGCAATACTGGGCGCAGCGGCTCCAAACCCCGTTCCCCGAGGACGGCGCGCCCGGTCCGGTCCGGTGCGACGCGGACGGATGCCGGATCGGCCAAGGGATGGGAGGAAACGGCGCGGTGGTGCTGCTCGCCCGCAGCCTGCGCCCGATGGACTGCGCCGGCGCCGTCCTGGTCGTGTCCGCCGAGCCGGCCCGCGCCGTCTGCCCGTCGGTGCCGCGCATCGACCGGTTCACCGTGTGGCGGGACGGCGCGCAGGCGGTGTGGCTGCACGACGGCGCCGCCACCGTCGTGTCCGACCGCGCCTACCGCGGGGACCGGCCCTGGGTGCCGCCGGCCCCGCTGCCGAGCCGCCCGCGCACGACGCAGCCGCTGGCGCTGGCGGAACCGTGAGCATGAGTTTAGACCGGAGATGCACTGACTGGGGTCGCGATTCCCTTTTCCGAAACGGCCGCGACCCATGCTTCGAGGAGCGCCGGTAGCCGTGCGGGGCGCACCTCGCCGAAACCGACACGGGCGAGCCGCGCCTGCGCCAAGTGTTCGGCATGCTCGCCACAAGGCGTATCTCGGATGGGAAGACGGCGCGGTGTCAAACGGGCGCCGAAGCAGTTCCTGACGTAGGCCTGACCTACGTAGAGGATCTGGTGGGGAACGAGCGTCCTGCTGTTGCGTGAATCACGACCTGGCGGAATGCCGCGTGACCGTTCACGCCAACGCTCTGGATGTCGATGCCGCCTTCCTGTCCGAGATCGACAACTGGAAAGCGAGGACGGTGACGGCCTGGGCATTCGCGACGACCCGACGGCGTTGGACAAGACCACCGCAGGCTTGCCGCAGCCAACCTGGCCGCGGCGCCATCGGACCCTTCTCTCAAACGCTCTTTGCGCTGTCTCCGGCGGTGACCTCGAACTCCGCACCCGTCACCATCGCGGCACCGTCGGAGGCGAGGAACACCGCGGCGGGCGAGATGTCGTCCGGCTGCAACCAGCCCACTTGCAAGGCCACAGTGGGTGCGCGCGTGTCCCATGCCTGCTGCGGAGTGGGCTTTTCCGGCGGCTTCTGCCCGCTCTCGGCCATCGAGTTGCGCAGCCGTGCGTAGTATCGGGTGAGCGGCGTATCCACCAGGCCCGGGATCAGAGCATTGACGGTGATGTCGTGCTCGCCAAGTTCGAGGGCTGCCGACTTCATCAATCCGATGATGCCCCATTTGGACGCGCTGTAGCTCGCCGCGTTCTTGGTGCCGCGCAGCCCCTGCATGGAGGAAACCACGATGATCCTGCCATGCTTGCGCGGCACCATCTTGGGTGCGAAAGCGCGAATGGTGTTGGCAGTGCCGTTGAGGTTGTTGTCGATCACGTCGTGCCAGTCGCTGTCCTGCATCTCCAGCAACGGCACCCAGCGCTGGATCGCGGCATTGGCCACCACGATGTCTATCTTGCCATACCCTTGCTCCACTTGGTCGGCGGCCGCCCGCATGGCGGCTATGTCGCGGATGTCGGCTTGGATGGACATCGCCTTGCGGCCATAGGCCTCCACCATCCGCACCGTTTCGGCCAACTCGTCCGGCGTGGCCGGCTCGGCGTTGGAGGCCGGGCTCACTGGGCCCGCGATATCCAGCATGGCGACGTCCGCCCCGTTGGCTGCGAACTCCACCGCGATGGCCCGGCCAATGCCGCGCGCCGCACCCGTCACCACCGCCACCTTGCCAGTGAGCGAGGAGCCACGGCCGGCGCGTATCGGGCCGGCCGAGATGGCTGGCGGCGGCTCGGGTACGGGCTGGCCATCAAGCATGGGCTGCGCCGTCTCGGTTTGGGTGCTGGAAGGGGCCTGCCCCGCGCGGGCCACCCCGGTCAGCGCCAGCCCGGCAGCGAGGCCCCCGCCGGCCAGCAGGCCGCGGCGGATGCGATCGGGGCTTCCCGCGTTATCGATGTCGTCCGCCATGTGAGCTTCCTTTTCCGGCCCTCACAGAACGCCGCTTCGGCGCGGCAGTCTCCATTCCGGTTGGTAACGCCTGCGTGGCAGGGTTCCCGCGGGGCAGGAAGGCCGCGCGTGCCGGATGGACGCGACCGCCTGGCTCGGCACGGTCATGGCACGAAGCGTCAGGTGCAGACCGGCATCGGTCCAATCGCGGTCTTCGGGCCGGCTAACCCGTCGACCCTGACGGCGCGGCAGAAACCGGCTTGCCCGTTTTCGGATCAATGGTGGCAGGGCGATGATCTTGAAGCGGATTGCATCGTCAACCGTGAGACGCCCAACACCATCATGGCCGGAACGGGCGCCATGCTGGCGCTACGGATAGCGGCCTCACCAACCTGGACCGGTCCAGAGCGACCATCCCGCGCGGCATTGTTCTCTTCGCGAACATTCCACCAAATCGCCATAGCGTCCCAACGGAAGCCGTCAGGGTCATGCCACGGGCCACCGCCGGGACACGCTTGCAAGACTGGGTGAACGGGAAGCGCGGCCAAGCGATTTGGGCAATCATTGTGCCAGCAGGCGGCGCCTTGTGACTCTTCAATTTCGCCTAACGAGCCAATCCCAAACTCTTCTTCAAGCAGGGAATGCCCAGGGGCGGAGTCGAACCACCGACACTGCGATTTTCAGTCGCATGCTCTACCAGCTGAGCTACCTGGGCAACGCTGGAAGCGGGGCATGTAGCGGAACGTGCGGCTCGGATCAAGCGCCCTCGCCAGCCTCGTCCTCCTCCGGCCGGGTTGGAACGCTGTACTGGCCGGTGAACCAGCGGCCAAGGTCAACGTCCGCGCAGCGGGTGGAGCAGAACGGCCGCAGCCGGGGCGCCGGCTTGGCAACGGACAGGTCCGCGCCGCAGATCGGGCAAGTTTCAGCCACGGGCAGGCTCCTCGATCACCCAAGCGCCGGAAGCGAGCGCCGGGTCCGACGAGAGCAGAAGGGGGCGTCCCAGCCGGTGTGCAAGGGCCGGCAAAGCGACCGGGTCGGCCTCCAGCGCCGAGACCACGTCCGGCGCGGCCCGCAGTGCCGGCGGGCGAGCGGGGCCGGCGTTGGCCGCCACCCGGCGCAGCGCCGCCAGCCCGGCGGCATGCGGTCCGCCCCGCAGCTCGTGCAGCGGCGGGTGGATGCGCGGGCGCTGGATCTCCGCCAAGCCGCCCGCGGTGAAGCCGAGCAGCCGCGGACCCACCGGATCGGGCGCCAGCGCCGCCCGGATCGCGTCCGCCAACCCGGCGCGGCGGCGCAGCGTCAGGCCAGCAAGGTCCAGCAGGATGGCGCCGGACAGGTTGCGCAAGCGGATCTGTCGCGCGAGGGCGGGCAGGGCGGCCCGGTTGGCGGCCTCTTGCCGGGGTTGCTTGGCTTCCCGGCCAGCGGTCGCTTCCGCCATGTCCAGGTCGATCGCCACCAGCGCGGCCGTCGGCTCGATCGCGGCGCGCAGACCGCCGGGCAGGGTCACGAGGGGGCTGGACAGCGCGCCCACCGCATCACGCAGGCGCTCGTCCCAGGCGTCGGCGGAAATGGTGAGGCGCGCGCCCAGCGCCGGGCGCAACGCGGCGGCCGTCGCTGGATCGTCCACGACCACCACGCCCCCATGCAGCGCGGCCAGGCGGAGCACCGGGTTGGGCCCGGGGCGGAGCAGGCAAGGCGAGCCAGGCCCGGGGTCCTCCGGAAGGCAGGCCAGCCGCGGCCCCTTGCCGCCCTGCGCGGCGCGCACGATCCGGACTGCCACGGCGTCCCCGATCCCCCGCCCGGCGGCGCCGGCGCTGTCCGGCAGGAAGCCGTCGGCCCCGGCCAGCGCCACGAACGCGCCTGCCATCCCGGGGACCTTGGCGGTGATCCGGCCGCGATGCACGTCCCCCACGCCATCCGGCCGGCCGGGACGCCAGATCGCGTAATCCAGCAGCCCTTCGCCATCGACCGCGGCGACCCGGACCTCCCCGGGGCTGCACGCGGCACGCACGGTCACGGCCGCAGCCAGCCTTGCCCTCGCAGCAACTGCGCGGTTTCGAACAGCGGCAAGCCGACCACGCCGGAATAGCTGCCGCCCAGAAAACGGACAAACAGCCCGGCGTGGCCTTGGATGGCATAGCCGCCCGCCTTGCCCTCGCCCTCGCCGCTCGCGGCGTAGTGCGCCATCTGGGCTTCCGTGAGGCGCGCGAACGCCACGGCGCTGTCCACCAGCCGCTCGGTGGTGCGTCCGTCCGGTCCGGTGAGAACCACGGCCGTCAGCACGTGATGGCGGCGGCCGGAAAGCAGGCGCAGGCAGCGCGCGACCTCCGCCGCATCGGCGGCCTTGGGCAGGATGCGGCGGCCGACGGCCACCACGGTATCGGCCGCCAAGGTCCATTGGCCCGGGCTATGCGCCGCTCCCGCCTTCCCGCGCGCCAGGCGCTGGGCGTGGGAACGGGGCGGCTCGTCCCGCAGCGGCGTCTCGTCGATGTCTGTGGCGCGCACGCAGTCCGGCACGACGCCGATCTGCGCCAGCAGTTCGAGGCGGCGCGGACTCGCCGAGGCGAGAACTAGCGGAGCGCTTGCTTCACTTGAAACGGAACGTGATCCGGCCCTTGGAAAGGTCGTACGGCGTCATCTCGACGTTCACCCGGTCGCCGGCCAGCACGCGGATGCGGTTCTTCCGCATCTTGCCCGACGTGTGGGCCAGGATGCTGTGCTCATTGTCGAGCCTGACCCGGAACATCGCATTGGGCAGCAGCTCCAGCACGGTGCCGCTGAACTCGATCATATCCTCTTTAGACATGCATGGACCCGCGCTCGCCCCTCAATTGGCTCTTGACGCGGCGGAAGATGATGTTGCGCCCGCGCCGGGTCAAGCGCGTGGCGCCTGACCCAGCCGCATGGCAACGCTGCGCGCGTGGGCTTGCAGCCCCTCCGCCTCCGCCAGGGCCACTGCGGCTGGACCGATGCGGCCGAGCGACTCGCCGTCCGCCGCTACCCATGTCGTGCGCTTGAGGAAGTCGAACACCGACAAGCCGGAAGCGAAGCGGGCCGTGCGGCCGGTGGGCAGCACGTGGTTCGGCCCGGCCACGTAGTCACCCAGCGCTTCCGGGCAGTCGTGTCCCAAGAAGGCCGCGCCGCAATGCCGGATGCGCGCGAACATGGCGGCAGGGTCGGCCAGCATGAGTTGCAGATGCTCCGGGGCGAGCCGATCGGTGAGCGCCGCGCCTTCCGTCCAGTCCCGCACCAGGATGATGCAGCCGTGTTCCCGCCATGATGCCGCAGCTTGCGTGCGGGTCAGGCTGTGCAGCTCCGTTTCGACCGCGCGGGCGACGGCATCGGCTAGGGCCGGGTCGTCGGTCAGCAAGATAGCCTGGGCGCTCTCGTCATGCTCCGCCTGGGCCAGCAGGTCCACCGCGACCCGGCGCGGGTCGGCGGTGCGGTCGGCCAGGATCACCACCTCGGACGGGCCGGCGATGCCGTCGATGCCGACGCGGCCGAACACCTGGCGCTTGGCTTCCGCGACGTATGCGTTGCCCGGGCCGACGATGCGGTCCACCGGCGCGATCGTGGCAGTGCCGTACGCCAGCGCCGCCACGGCCTGCGCGCCGCCGACGCGGTACACCTCCTCCACCCCCGCCCGGCGCGCCGCGGCCAGCACCAGCGGGTTCAGCGCACCGCCGGGGGTGGGCACGCACATGGCGAGCCGCCCGACCCCGGCCACGCGCGCGGGGATGGCGTTCATCAGCACGGAGGACGGATAGGCCGCCTTGCCGCCGGGCACGTACAGCCCCACCGCATCCAGCGGCGTCCAGCGCATTCCCATCCGCAGCCCGGCGTCGTCGGTGGTCTCGATGTCAGCCGGGAGCTGCAACCGATGGAACGCCTCGATGCGGGTGGCGGCCAGATCCAGCGCCGCCGCCAGTTCCGGCGGGATCGCGTTGGCCGCGGCGTCAATCTCATCCGGGTCCACGCGCAGCCGCTCGGCCGTCAGCGCGTGCCGGTCGAACCGTGCGGTCATCTCGCATAGCGCGTCGTCCCCGCGCTCGCGGACCGCGGCGATGATGGCGGCAACCGGGGCATCCACCCGGGCCGTGGTATCGCGTGCCTGCTCCAGCAACGCCGTGAAGGCGCCCGCGAAGCCAGGTCCGGCCGTGTCGAGCCGCCTCAAGCGCCGTCACTCAGCGCGGTGCGAAACCGCTCGATCCAGGCGCCGACCGCTTCCGGCTGGGTCTTCAGCGCCGTCCGGTTCACCACCAGGCGGCTGGACACGTGGGCGATCACCTCGCTTTCCCGCAGCCCATTGGCTGCCAGGGTGGAGCCGGTCTGCACCAGGTCCACGATCAGCTTCGACAAGCCGAGGCCGGGCGCGAGCTCCATCGCGCCGTTCAGGTGCACGATGTCGGCGTGGATGCCGCGGGCGGCGAAGTGGCGGCGGGCGATGTTCGGGTATTTCGTCGCCACCCGCACCCGCGACCAGGTCCGCGTTTCGGCCGTGTCCACCCAGTCGCCTGGCCCGGCGACGCTGACCCGGCAGTGGCCGATGTCCAGGTCCAGAGGGGCGTACAGCTCCGGATAGTCGAACTCCGTCAACACGTCCGAGCCGCAGATGCCGATCTGCGCGCCGCCGAACGCGACAAAGGTCGCGACGTCGAACGGGCGGACGCGCACCACGTCGAGCGCCGGGTCGTCGGTGGGAAAGCGGAGGCGGCGCGAGTTCTCGTCCAAGTAGTCTGGCGCGGGGCGGACTCCCGCGCGGGCGAGCAGGCTGCCGCACTCGGACAGGATGCGGCCCTTCGGCAGGGCGAGCACCAGCGCGCTGGTTTGTTCGGGCGCCAGCGCGCTGGCTGGGAACGAGGCGGTCATGGCGGCAAGCCTTATTGGATGGCGGCTGCCCGTATCACCCCCTGCCGTATGCGGCCAGGGGGTTGAGGCAGTGGGCGGGGGTCGGCTTAGCGAACCACCCCGTAGGACGGCGCGCCCAGGCCAGGGCACGAGCATTGCGAGCCGACCGGCAAGCCTTGCGCCAGGTCACAGATATAGACCCCTGCGTAGCACCGGCCACCATAGGCGACTTGCTGCGCGTTGGCAGGCGCATAGCCCTGGGGTGGCGGGGCTCCATAGCCCTGGGATGGCGGGGCTCCATAACCCGGGGACGGCGCGTAGGCGACCGGTCCAGCCGGAGCGCCGACGCAGCCGGCAAGGCAGAGGAGCGCTGCCAAGGCAGCAGGACGTACGATGGAAGGCATAGGACGACACTCCTGATAGCTGCCAGGAAGAAAGCGCGAGGCGGTTGGAAGTTCGCCTGCGCCCGGAGCGGCCCACCACGCCGGACGGGAAACGCCGGCATTGCGCGCCACCGGCGAGCCACCCTACACCAAGGCCGAAGACGCTGGTGAGGGTAAATGGCTGCCACGGCTTGGGCACACGCGGGACCGACGATCCTGGCGGCATTCCTGGCCTCCTCCGTCGAGTTCGTCGAGGCGCTGACGGTCGTGCTCGCTGTCGGCAGCGTGCGCGGCTGGCGCCATACGCTGCTCGGCGCCGGCGCCGCGCTCGGGGTCCTGCTGCTGCTGGTGGCGACGCTCGGGCCGGCGCTGACGCTGATCCCGCTCGGGCTGGTCCAGATCGTCGTCGGCGGCTTGCTGCTGCTGTTCGGGTTGCGCTGGTTGCGCAAGGCGGTCCTCCGCTATGCCGGGGTCATCCCGCTGCGTGACGAGGCGGCGGCGTTCGGCAAGCAGACGGAGGCGATGCGGCGTCAGGGTGCCGCCGCCGCCGGGTGGGACCGCGTCGCGTTCGGCGCCGCCTTCCAGATCGTCATGCTGGAAGGCACGGAGGTCGTGTTCATCGTCATCGCGGTCGGCGCCGGCGGCACCGGGCTGCTGCTGCCGGCGAGCCTGGGGGCGCTCGCGGCCCTGGCGCTTGTGGCAGCCGTTGGATTGGCCGTGCACCGGCCGCTTTCCCGCGTGCCGGAGAACGGCCTGAAGTTCGCGGTGGGCGTGCTGCTCTCGGCGTTCGGCAGCTTCTGGGCGGGCGAGGGCATGGGTGTGGCATGGCCTGCCGCAGACTGGTCGATCCTGGCCCTGGTAGCCGGCTACCTCGCGGCGGGTTCGCTGGCGGTCGCGCTATGCCGGGCCTCCGCCGCGAAGCGGTCGATCGCTGCGTGAGGTGGCTCACGACGTCGCTGGGCGAGGTTTACGGCCTGTTCGTCGATGACGGGCTGTTTGCCGCCGCCATCCTGGCCTGGCTGCTCGTCGTCGCCCTGCTGCCCCGCTTCGGGGTGCCGCCGGGCTGGAGCGGTGTTTGCCTGTTCGCAGGGCTGGCCGCCCTGCTGGTAGGGAGCGCCAGGCAGCAGGCCCGGAAACCACCAAACTCCTGAGCGGCCCGGCTCACCCGGCCAGCTTGGCCAGCAGCCTCGCGTGGCTGCGCAGGCCGCCACGGAAGCAGCGCCACTCGAATTTCTCGTTGGGGCTATGGACCTGGTCGTCCGCCAGGCCGAAACCCATCATGAGCGAGTTGAGGCCGAGCAGCCGCTGCATGCTCTCGACCACCGGGATGGAGCCGCCGCTGCCCATCAGCACCGCCGGGCGGCCGTATTCCTCGCCCAGCGCCGCTTGTGCCGCTTGGACCCACCGGCTGTCGCTCGGGATCTCGATGCCGGGCGAGCTGGCGAAGCTTTCGAAGGTCACCCGGGCGTCGGCCGGCAGCCGGTCCGCCACGAAGCGCTTGAACGCGTCCTCCACGGCGGCGGGGTCCTGGCCCGGCACCAGGCGGAACGACACCTTGGCGGACGCCTGGGCGGCGATGACCGTCTTGCTGCCGGCGCCGGTGTAGCCGCCCCAGATGCCGTTGATGTCAGCCGTCGGCCGCGCCCACATCCGGTCCAGCGCCGCCCGGCCGCGCTCCCCCGCGGGCACGGACAGGCCGATGCCGCCGAGCAGCGCCGCCTCGTCGAAGCCGAGCGCTTCCCACTGCGCCGCCTGCGCCGCCGGCAACTCGGCCACGCCGTCGTAGAAGCCCGGCAACTGCACGCGGCCGTCCGCGTCGTGCAGCGCGCCCAGGATGCGGGTCAGCAGGTTGATGGGGTTCAGCGCCGTGCCGCCGAACAGGCCGGAATGCAGATCCCGCTCCGCCGCATGCACCGTCAGTTCCATGTACACCAGGCCGCGCAGCCGGGTGGTCAGCGCCGGGGTGTCGATGTCCCACATCCCGGTGTCGCTGATGATGGCGATGTCGGCCGCCAGCGCTTCCCGGTGGGCGAGGAGGAACGGCTCCAGGTTGGCGCTGCCGACTTCCTCCTCGCCCTCGATCAGCACCTTCACCGGGCATGGCGGCCCGCCCGCCGCGCCGTGCCAGGCGCGCAGGGCTTCCAGCCACATCATGACCTGGCCCTTGTCGTCCACGGCGCCGCGGGCGGTGACGCGGGGGCCGCGCGGCCCATCGGACAGCACCGGCTCGAAGGGCGGGCTGGTCCACAGCTCCAGCGGCTCGGCGGGCTGCACGTCGTAATGGCCGTAATACAGCAGTTGCGGGCCGGGTCCCGTGCCCGGATGCTGGGCCAGCACGACGGGGTGGCCCGCGGTCGGCAGCACCGCGGCCTCGAACCCGATGGACGCCAGCTCCGCCCGCAGCCACTGGGCGGCGGCCACGCAGTCCGGGGCGTGGGCGGGCTGCGCGCTCACGCTCGGGATGCGCAGCAGGTCGAACCAGCGGCTGCGCGACCCGTCCAGCCCGGCCTCGGCGCGGTCCAGCACGGTGGCGAGGGTCATGGGGTCACTCCATAGGTGTTGAGGAACATGCGCACGCCGCTGCGGACCACGAGGCTGATGTCCCCTTCGTCCGTGGCGTTCCACAGGCCGAGCCGGCGGTGCGGGACGATGCGGGTCTGGCAAAGGCTGAAGAACTGCTCGGCCGCGAGCACCGGGTCGCACATCACCAGGTGACCGGCGGTGATCTGCCGGCTCAACCAGGCGGTCATGAACGCCTCGGCGCGGGCCGGCCCCGCGTCATGGAACACCCGTGCGAGGGCTGGGAACTTCGGCGCCTCGGACACAACGAGGCGATGGATCGTCAGCGCGATATCGGAGATCATCATCAGCAGCATGCGCTCGCCGATTTCCTGCAAGGCGCTGGCCGGATCTCCATCCGGGTCCTCTATGTCGAACACATGGGCCAGGTGGCGCTCGCACTCGCCGGCGATCAAGGCGGAAAACAGTTCCGCCTTGCCATCGAAGTAGTTATAGAGCGTTCCCTTGGACACGCCGGCACGGGCGGCGATGCGGGACATGCTGGCGCCCTCGTAGCCGTCTTCGGCGAAGACTGAAGCGGCGCCGGCCAGGATCTGATGATGCTTTTCCGGGGAGAGAACGTCCATATCCGACATCAACAGCCCGCCAAGCTCCATTCCCCTTACAGCTTGACCTTCAACCGGAACCGGGCTTGTTGTCAAAGCCTGACCGAACCGATCGGTCAGCTATCGGCGGCCCTGCCGCCAAGCCGGAGGTTTGGTCGCCCGTGAGACTACCGTTGCTCGCCATCGCTGCTTCAGCGGCGTTGGGCGGTTGTACGCTCGGCCCCAATTTCAAGGCGCCGAACCTGTTCGCTCCATCCTCCTGGTTCGCCAGCCGCCCGCCGCAGGCCAAGACGCCCAGCCGCGTTGTGGCCGAGCCGATCGACCCGGCGTGGTGGCGATCCTTCAACGATCCGATGCTGACGGAGCTGGAGGAGCAAGCCGCCCGGTCCAACCTGGACGTGCGCCTGACGACCTTCCGGTTGCAGGAAAGCCGGCTTCAACGCGGCGTGAGCGCGGCGGACGTGTTTCCCACGGTGAACGGCAACGGCTCCTACACGAGGGAGAAGGTCAGCTCGCGCGGCGTGCTCGGCCTGATCGGCGGCAGCAACACATCGAGCAACGGCGCTGGCGGCGGGACGCAAACCAGTTCCAACGGCTTGAGCGGCACACAAGGCGGCATCCCGCTCGGCGCGAGCGGCGGCAGCACGCACATCGGCGCGTTCAACCTGTTCCAAAGCGGGTTCGACGCCAGTTGGGAGGTGGACTTCTGGGGCCGGGTGCGCCGCGAGCTCGAATCGGCGGATGCCGCCATCACCGCGTCCACCGAGGCCCGGCGGGACCAGTTGGTCACCGTGCTGGCCGAACTGGCGCGCGACTACTTCCAACTGCGCGGCCAGCAGCGGGATTTGCAGATCACCCGGGACACCCTGGCCAGCGACCAGCAGAGCCTGCGGCTGACGCAGGAGCGCCAGCAGGGCGGGCTGACCACCGGGCTGGACGTGGCCAACGCGGCCGCACAGGTGGCGAACACGTCCGCGCAGATCCCGCAACTGGAAGCGCAGGCCGCGACGACGATCAACGCCATCAGCCTGCTGCTGGGCGAGACGCCGGGCGCGCTGGCGTCCAAGCTGTCCCCCGCCAAGCCCGTGCCGCCCGTGCCGCCGTCCGTCCCGGTCGGCCTGCCGTCGGAGCTGGCCCACCGCCGCCCGGACATTCTGCGGGCGGAGGCGCAGCTCCATTCCGCCACGGCCGACATCGGCCAGGCGGAAGCGGACTTCTTTCCCAGGGTGACCTTGTCCGGCAGCGTCGGCGTGCAGGCGCTGCGGTTCAAGGATCTCGGCAATTTCGGCGCATACGGGGCGTTGCAGTATTCCGGCGGCCCGTCCGTCACCATCCCCGTGTTCCAGGGCGGGCGGCTCAAGTTCACGTTGGAGCTGCGCAAGGCGCAGCAGCAGGAAGCGGCGGTGCAGTACCAGCAGGTGGTGCTTCAAGCGTTCCACGACGTGGACAACGCCCTGACCAACTACAGCGCCGAGCAGCTCCGGCGCGTGCAGTTGGCCCGCGCCGTGGAGCAGGCCCACAAGGCGCTGTCCCTGGCGCGGGACCAGTATGTCAAGGGACTCGTCAGCTTCCTGGACGTGCTGACCGCGCAGCGCACCGAGTTCCAGACCGAGCAGGCCTATGCCGACAGCACCACCACCGTTTCCACCAACCTGGTGCAGCTCTACAAGGCGCTTGGCGGCGGGTGGCAAGCGAGCTTCCCCCGCGGCAGCGCCGCCGAGCGGGCGCCGCAGTTGTTCTGAAGCGGGGGCCGCATCCGCGGGCCGGCGTCACCCGCCGTTGATCATGGCGAACACTCTGGCGTGCTCGCCCCTCGCCTCCGCGTTGCGTTGCAGCTTCACCCGCTCGACCAGGATCTCCGGCGCCGCGCCGTCCGCCGCGAACAGCGCCATGCTTTCCCGGACGTACTCGTCCAGCGGCATCGCGCGCGGGTTGGCGCGCTGGCCCGGCGTGAGGTCGGTCGCGACCAGGGGCGGAGCGAGCTCGATCACCTGCACCGGCGTGTTGCGCAGGAGGAAGCGCAGCGATTGCGTGTAGGAGTGCATCGCCGCCTTGGTGGCGCTGTAGGTCGGCGTGTCGGCGCGCGGCACGAAGGCGAGGCCCGACGTCACGTTGACCACCGCCGCCGCTTCCTGCCGACGCAGCAGCGGCAGCAGCGCCGCGGTGAGGCGGATCGGGCCGAGCAGGTTGGTCGCGACCGTCGCCTCGCAGTCCGCGAGGTCGAACGGCTCCGCCAGCACGTCCTCGGACTTCATGATGCCGGCATTGTTGATGAGCACGTTCAGCGCGGGGTGGTCCTGCCCGGCCCGCTCGGCAAAGGCGCGGATCGCCTCCGGGTCGGCAACGTCGAGGGCGGCGGATGCCATGCCGGGGTTGGCGGCAACCACCTCGGCCAGCACCTCGGGGCGGCGCCCGGCGACGATGACGTGGTTGCCGGCCGCGTGGAACGCCTCGGCCAACGCCCGGCCGATGCCCGATCCGCCGCCAGTGATGAGGATGGTGTTGCCAGTCATGTTCATGATGCTCTCCTTGCGCCTGCACCTGATCTGGCCGCCGCCACGCAGCTTGGCTTGCCGAAATCTCCGCAATGCTTGCCTAATGCTCCGTGAGGCGCTGTGCTTCCGGCACCAGGGCAGCAGATTGACGCCATGACCCATGCCCTTCAGCACGCCGTGCGGCGTTACGTCGATGCCCACGGCGACGCATCGGGCGCGGCCGTGGCGCCGATGCCTGGCGTCGGCCTCATCCGGGCCTGCGCACCGGGCGGGATCACCAAAACGATCTACAAGCCGCTCGTCTGCCTGATCCTGCAAGGCTCCAAGCAAGTGACGGTGGGCGCGCAGACCTACGACTTCGCCGCCGGGCAGTCGGCGATCGTCAGCGCCGACGTGCCGGTCACGAGCCGGATCACGCGCGCGAGCCGGGCCGAGCCATACCTCGCGCTGGCCGTCGAGCTGGACATGGCCGTGCTGCTGGATCTGTCGGCCCAGGTCGGCCCGGCTGGCGCCGTCGTCCCCGCCGTGTTGCTCGACGCAACGAACGCCGCAGTGGCCGATTGCGCGCTGCGGCTGATGCGGCTGCTGGAGCGGCCAGAGGCCGTCGCGGTGCTGCGTCCATCGATCATGCGCGAGCTGCACTACTGGCTGCTGGCAGGGCAGCACGGGCAGGCGATCCGTGGCCTGGCCCAGCCTGGCGGGGTCGGGCAGCGCATCGCGCGGGCGGTGGCCGTGCTGCGGGCCGAGTTCGACCGCCCTCTGCCGGTGGAGCGCCTGGCCGCGGCGGCCGGCATGAGCCCCTCGACGTTCCACCACCATTTCCGCGCCGTCACCTCGCTGTCGCCGGGGCAATTCCAGAAGCAGCTCCGGCTGATCGAGGCGCGCCGCCGGATGCTGAGCGACGGGTTGCCGGCAAACCGGGCGGCGTTCGCCGTGGGCTACGAGAGCGTTTCCCAGTTCACCCGCGAGTACGGCCGCATGTTCGGGCTTTCGCCGGGACGCGACAGGAGCGAGAGCCGGGCCGCCTGAACGCGGCACTGATCTTGCCAGCCGGAGTGTAACTCCGGGAGGCCGCACCATGCCCAACCGCTTCCACCTCGCCTGGTTCTGCAACTTCTCCGCCGGCGAGTGGAACCACCCCTACGCCCCGCCCGCGTCACCCTGGGACGGCAAGTTCTACGTCGAGATGGCGCAGGCGATGGAGCGCGCCTGCTTCGACTACATCATGCTGGAAGACACGCTGATGGTGTCCGAAGCCTGGCGCGGCACGTCCGAGGCGACGCTGAAGCACGCCCTGCAAGCGCCCAAGCACGACCCGATGCCGCTCGCCGCCATGATCGCGGCGGCGACCAGCCGGATGGGGGTAGTGGCGACCATGTCCACCATGGCCTACCCGCCCTTCATGCTCGCCCGGCTGGCATCCACGCTCGACCACATCGCCGGCGGGCGGTTCGGCTGGAACATCGTGACCTCGGGCGAGGACGCCGCCGCGCAGAACTTCGGCATGGACGAGCTGCCGCCGCGCGAGCAGCGCTACGCCATGGCGGACGAGTACGTGGAGCTGGTGTGCCGGCTGTTCGACTCCTGGGCGCCGGACGCGGTGGTGATGGACCGCGCCACCGGCACCTACGCCGACCACGCCAAGGTCAAGCCCATCCATTTCGAGGGCAAGTTCTTCCGCTGCCGCGGCCCGCTCAACACCGTGCGCTCGCCGCAGGGGCGGCCCACTTTCGTGCAGGCCGGCGGCTCCCCGCGCGGGCGGGAGTTCGCCGCCCGCACCGCCGACAGCATCATCGCCACCGCCAACGGCCACGCCGGCATGAAGAGCTACCGCGACGACGTGCGCGCCCGCGCCGCCGCGGCCGGACGCGACCCGGACAGCATCAAGGTGCTGTTCCTGGTTTACCCGGTGATCGGCGAGACCACGGAGGATGCCTGGTCCAAGTACCGCCGCATGGTAGGCTCCCCGGCCTTCATCGAGGCGGGGCTGGCGGCGATCGGCACGGTGACGGACATCGACTTCTCGCAGTTCGACCTGGACCGGGAACTTCCCCCGCTCACCACCAACGGGGAGCAGGGTTCGCTGGACAAGTTCGCGCAATGGGGCAGCGGCAAGACGCTGCGCCAGCTTGCTTCCGAACGCTACGACGGCGGGTTGCAGATGGTTGGCACGCCGGAGGAGGTCGCGGACAAGATGGAAGCGGCGATGGAGGCGATCGGCGGCGACGGCTTCCTGGTCAGCACGCCGTTCCAGCGATCGAGCCGCCGGGTCGTGGTGGAGATCACGGAAGGTTTGGTGCCCGCGCTACAGCGCCGCGGGCTGGTGCGGACCCGGTACGAGGGCGGCACCTTGCGCGAGGTGCTGCGGGAGTTCTGAGGCGCGCGGATTTGCGGTAGCGTCCATACCGTGCAGCGCGCGCTCCTCCTGTTTGCCCTGTTGGTCGCGGTCCCGGCACGGGCCGACGACATCGGCGCCGCTTTGCGCGAAAGCCGTTGGGCCGATGCGGACGCCATCGCGGCGCAATCGCCGGACCCGGTCGCGCGCAAGCTGGCGCTGTACCTGCGTCTGCTCGCGCCGGGCGCCGCGCACCCGGCGGAGATCGCAGCCTTCATGGCGGACAACCCGGCCTGGCCCAACCAGCCCGTCCTGTCCCGCCGCCTGGCCGAGGCGATGGCGGCCGAGCCGGACGACCGGGCGGTGCTCGACATCTGCCTGCACCGCCCGGTGCGGGAAGTGCCGTCCCTGCTGCGCTGCGCCACGGCCGATTCCGAAGCTGGCCATGCTCCGGATGCGGCCGCCGTGGCGCGCCAGGCCTGGGTGAGCGGCATCACGGACGTGCCGGGCGAGGTCGCTTTCCTGCGCCAATGGGGCAAGCTGCTGACCCCGGCGGACCAGTGGCGCCGGTTCGACCGCCTGGCTTGGAGCGATGCCGGGGCGGTTGGCGGCCCGGCCTGGCGTCAGGTCGCCCGGGTGGACCCGGCGTCCCGCCCTGCCGCCGAGGCCCGGCTGGCGCTGAAGCGGGACGACCCGTCCGCCCGCGCGGTGGTGGCCGTCTTGCCCGGCGGCGCGAGGGGGGACCCGGCCCTGATGCTCGACTTGGCGAAGTGGCTGCGCCGCGCCGGGCAGGAGGACGAGGCGGTACGGCTGTGGCTCGCCCTGGGACAAGCCGCCGAGCATGCGACGGCTGCCGATCGCCGCCCGGCCTTCTGGGACGAGCGCAACCTGCTGGCCCGGCGGCGGCTGCGGACCGGCGACGCGGCGGGCGCCTACGCGCTGGCTGACGGCGCGGCGGAGCTTGCCCCCGAGCAGGCGGTCGACGCGGAGTTCCTGGCCGGGTTCATCGCCCTGCGCCGGGGCGGCGACACGGACGCCGCCGCCCGCCATTTCCGCACCCTGGCCGGGCTGAGCCGCGCGGCGATCACCCAGGGCCGGGCGTTCTACTGGCTGGGCCGCACCGCGGACGCCCGGCACGATCCGGCCGCCGCGCGCGCGGCCTACGCCGCCGCCGCCGCTTGGCCGACCACGTTCTACGGGCAGCTCGCCGCCCGTGCGATGGGGGAGAATGACGCCGCGCTCGCCGCCCGCATCCGCGCCGTGCAGGACCCGGGCTGGACTCCCGCCCGCGCGCTGGACTTCATCGGCACCGAGAATGTCCGCGCCGCTGCCCTGCTGGTAAGCTGGGGCGAAGCTGGCCGCGCGCGCGCCTTCGTTCAGCGGTCGGACGCGCTGGCGCCGGACGGGGCGGAGCGCGCCCTGGCGGCCCGGCTGGCCGCCGGTCTCGCCATGCCGGACCTGGCCGTCACCATCGCCCGCCGCGCCGGGCGGGACGGGGTGACGCTGGCGGAGGCGGGCTGGCCGCTCGCCGCCACGCCGCCGCCCGGCCCGGTGGAGCCGGCGCTGGCCCTGGCGCTGATCCGCCAGGAAAGCAACTTCAACGCGGACGCCCAGAGCCCGGCCGGCGCACGCGGCCTGATGCAGTTGATGCCCGGCACGGCGCAGGCCGTGGCGCACCGGCTGGATGGCGGCACGGCCAACGTGGCCGCGCTGCTGACCGACCCGGCATACAACATGCGGCTCGGCACCGCCTATCTGGCCGGCCTGCTGGACCAGTTCCACGGCGCCGTGCCGTACGCAGTGGCGGGATACAACGCCGGGCCGGGCCGGGTGGCGGACTGGCTCGCCGCCAATGGGGAACCGGCCGATGGCGGCGCGGGCAGCCTGGACATGGTGGACTGGATCGAGCTGATCCCGTTCAACGAGACCCGCAACTACGTGCAGCGCGTGGTGGAGAACGTGGTGGTGTATCGCGCGCTGACCGGGACCACCTTGCCGCATCCCCTGGCGCGGTGGCAGGGATGACGCTGGCGCGGCTGGTGGCCAGCGGCGGCGGCGCGGGGTTCCTGCCGCGTGCGCCCGGCACCTGGGGCTCGCTCGCTGCCGCGCTCGCCGGGTCCGCGCTGCTGGCGGCGGGCGGGCGGGCGACCCTGGCGGGCGCGGCCGGGCTGGCGACGGCTGCCGGGCTGTGGGCGGTCCCGCGTGCCGGCGGCGATGCCGACCCGGGCTGGGTGGTGATCGACGAGGTGGCCGGCATGTGGCTCGCCATGCTGCCGCTGCCCCGTCCGACGCTGCCCGGCGTCGCCGCCGCCTTCGCGTTGTTCCGGGCGTTGGACATCGCCAAACCCGGCCCGGTCGGGGCGATCGACCGGATGCCGGGCCCCGTCGGCGTGATGGGGGACGACCTCGCGGCGGGGCTGGGCGCCGCTGCCCTGCTTTGGGCCGGTTTGCGGGTGTGGAGGCGGTGATGCTGGACGGGGCGATCCTGGCGGACGCGGCGGCGCTGCTGGAGCAGTTGCGCGCCGGCGGCCTGCGGCTGGCCACGGCGGAGAGCTGCACCGGCGGCCTGATCGCCGCGGCGCTGACCCACGTGCCGGGTTCCTCGGACGTGGTGGACCGCGGCTTCGTGACCTACTCCAACGCGGCGAAGACCGAGATGGTAGGCGTGCCTCCCGGCTTGATCGAGGCGCACGGCGCCGTCAGCGAGGCGGTGGCCCGGGCCATGGCGGAAGGCGCCCTGGCCCGATCGGCGGCGGACGTGGCCGTTTCGGTCACCGGGGTGGCCGGGCCGGGCGGGGGAAGTGCCGCCAAGCCCGTCGGGCTGGTCTGGTTCGGCTGCGCCCGGCGCGGCGGGACGGTCCGGACCGGGCACCAGGTGTTCCCCGGCGACCGCGCCGCCATCCGCGCCGCGACCGTCACCTGGGCGTTCGGGATGGTCCGCACCGCCGCCGAGACGCCCCAGCCCTCCCCTTCTGGGAGAGGGCGAAGGTGAGGGGCTGCCGCCATTCTTGCAAGACTGTCACGCTGCATTGACGCCGGGCCGATCGGGCCGCTTTATCGCCTCCACCACCTTTCCGGACCGACCCCGATGATGCTCCGCACGGCGTTCGCCCTGCTGCTGGCCACGGCCGGCGCGGCGCAAGCCCAGACCCACGACACGCTGATGATCGGCATGGCGCAGTTCCCGTCCTCCTTGCAGCCGAACATCGACCCGGAGGTGGTGCGCGGCTATGTGATGGGCTTCGTGATCCGGCAGATCACCGCCTTCGACAAGGATTGGCACAACTCCTGCCTGCTGTGCACCGAGCTGCCAAGCCTGGAGAACGGCCTGGCCAAGATCGAGGACCGGCCGGACGGCAGCAAGGGCATGGCCGTCACCATCAAGCTCAAGCCCGGCCTGCAATGGGGCGACGGGCAGCCGGTGACCGCCAAGGACATCGCCTTCACCTGGAAGCTCGGCAGCGACCCGGCGAGCGGGTTCTCCAACAACAATCCCTGGAACCGGGCGTCCAGCGTCGATGTCGTGGATGACAGCACGGCGGTGCTGCACCTGACCCGCGTGCGCGCGGACTATGCCCAATGGGATCAGATCCTGCCGGAGCACATCGAGGGCGCCGTGGTCGCCAAGGACGGCAGCCCCGGCGCCTACATCAACGCCACCAACTACAACCGTGCCCCAATCAATCCAGGGCTGTACGACGGCCCCTACACCATCACCCATGACGACAGCGGCAACCAGCTCGTGCTGGAGCCGAACCCGCATTGGACCGGGACCAAGCCTGGCTTCAAGCGCATCGTGCTGCGCCACATCGAGAGCACCGCCGCGCTGCAAGCCAACCTGCTGTCCGGCGACGTGGACATGGTGGTGGGCGAGGGTGTCGGCCTGACCATCGACCAGGCCCTGGCGCTGCAGAAGGCGCACCCGGACCAGTTCCACTACGAATTCAAGCCCAGCCTGACCTACGAGCACATCGACCTGAAGCGCGAGAACCCGTTGCTCGCGGACGTGCGCGTGCGCCGGGCGCTGCTGATGGCGACGGACCGGCAGACCATGGTGGACCGGCTGTTCGCGGGCAAGCAGCCGGTCGCCGCCACCTGGGTCAACCCGCTCAGCCCCACCTACGACCCAGCGGTGCCGATCGTGAAATACGATCTGGCCGGCGCCCGCGCGCTGCTGAAGGAGGCCGGCTGGACGCCCGGGCCGGATGGCGTGTGCCGCAACGCCGCCGGCGCCCGGCTCGCCTTCGAGCTGGGCACCACGGCCGGCAACCGCCTGCGCGAGTTGCAGGAGCAGGTGCTGCAATCCAACTGGAAAGGCGCCTGCGTGGAGGTGACGCTGAAGAACGAGCCCGCCCGCACCCTGTTCGGCGACACGCTCAAGCACCGCAGCTACACCGGCATGGAGATGTACGGCTGGAGCAGCAACGTCACGGAGTCGCCGCTGCGCACGCTGGACTCCAGCCAGATCCCGGCTGCGGCCAACAACTACGGCGGCGCGAACTACCCGGGCTTCAGCGATCCCAAGATGGACGCCGACGTCAAGGCCGTGGAAGGCGAGCTGGACGCTGCCAAGCAGAAGGCGATCTGGGCCGACATGCAGCGGATCTACGCCGAGCAGGTGCCGGTGCTGCCGCTGTTCTTCCGCGCCGAGCCGCACGTCACCCCCACTTGGCTGCGCGGCTACGAGCCGACCGGGCAGGGCGACGTGAGCAGCTACTGGGCCGAGAACTGGCACCCGGCTTGATCCGGGCCGCCGCGGCGCTGCTGGTGCTGCTGGGCGGCGCCGCGGCGGCGCAGCCGCACCGCACGCTGGTCATCGGCGTGTCGTCCTTTCCGTCCACCCTGCACCCGGCGACCGATCCGGACGTGATCAAGTTCTACATCCTCGGTTTCGCCGACCGCCCGGTGACGGCGCTCGACCCCGGGCGCCGCCCCGTCTGCCTGCTGTGCACGGAGATACCCAGCCTGGCCAACGGCGGCGCGGTGCCGGAGGATGGCGGCATGGCGGTGACCTGGCACTTCAAGCCCGGCCTGTCCTGGGGCGACGGCGCCCCGCTCGGGGCCGCGGACCTCGCCTTCACCGCCCGTGCCGGGCGTGACCCGAAGAGCGGCTTCACCAACACCAGGACGTGGGAGCGGGTCAGCCGGGTGGACGTGCCGGACCCTCTGACCGCGGTGGTGCACCTGACGGAGCCGTTCTACCAGTTCGACGAGTTGGCCGAACTGCTGCCCGTCCACCTGGAACAGCCCCCCTTCGAAGCGGCGCGCGATCCGGGCGGCTACATCCAGGGCAGCCTCTACAACCGCGAGCCGACCAACCCGGGCCTGTACAACGGCCCTTACCGCATCGCCGCCATCGACGCCGGCACCCAGGTGGTGCTGGAGCGCAACGAGCGCTGGACCGGCGACCGGCCCTGGTTCGACCACATCGTGGTCAAGACGATCGGCAACACCGCCGCGTTGCAGGCCAACCTGCTGTCAGGCGACGTGGACATGGTGCCGGGCGAGGGGGTGGGCCTGACGCTCGACCAGGTGCTGCTGATGCAAAGGCAGCATCCGGACCAGTTCGCCTACGCCTACAAGCCCAACCTGAACTACACGCATATCGACTTGCAGCTCGGCAACCCGATCCTGGCGGACGTGCGGGTGCGCCGGGCGCTGCTGATGGGCATCGACCGGCAGAGCATCGTGGACAAGACCATGGGAGGCCGCGTCCCCGTCGCCAACAGCTTCGTCAACCCCGAGGAGCCGCAGTACACCGCCGACGTGCCGGCTTATCCCTACGATCCGGGCCGTGCCCGGGCCTTGCTGGCGGAGGCCGGGTGGACGCCGGGGCCGGACGGCGTCTGCCGCGACGCCGCCGGGCAGCGGTTGTCCTTGCAGTTCACCACCAGCACCGGCGTGCGGGCACGCGAGTTGCAGCAGCAGGTGATGCAGAGCCAGTGGCGCGCCATCGGGGTGGAGACGGCCATCGAGAACCAGCCGCCGCGCACCCTGTTCGGCGAGGCGCTGAAGCACCGCACCTTCAGCGGCCTGGCGATGTTCTCCTGGAGCAGCCCGGTGGAAAGCTCGCCGCGGCAGATCCTGTCCAGCGGGCAGATCCCCACCGCCGCCAACAACTGGGGCGGCACGGACTACACCGGCTTCCACGACGCCCGCGTGGATGCCGACATCGACGCCATGGAGCGCGAGCTGGACCTGGCGAAGCGCCGCCCGCTGTGGGCCGCCATGCAGCGCATCTATGCCGAGCAACTGCCCGTGCTGCCGCTGTTCTTCGGGTCCGAGGCGCATGTCTGGCCGCTTTGGCTGCATGGCGTGACGCCGACCGGCACCAGCCAGGCGACCTCCCTGGACGCCGAGCACTGGCATGGCTGAGGTCCTGGCGGTCGATAGCCTGTCCGTGAGCTTTCCCGTCCGTGGCGGCGAGCGGCAGGTTGTGGCCGGCATCGGCTTCGCGGTGCCGGCCGGCCGCACCCTCGGCGTGGTGGGGGAGAGCGGCTGCGGCAAGTCCATGACCGCGCTGGCCGTGATGGGCCTGGTCCCCGCCCCCGGCCGGGTCGGCGGCAGCGTCCGGGTGGGAGGGCGGGAGATGCTGGGCCAGCCCGCCTCCGCCTGGCGGCGCATGCGCGGCGAGCGCGTCGCGATGGTGTTCCAGGAGCCGATGACGGCGCTGAACCCGGTGATGACCGTCGGCCGCCAGATCGCCGAGGTCATGGTGCTGCACCAGGGCCTGGGCTGGAAGCAGGCGGAGGCCCGTGCCGTGGACGGCCTGGCCGATGTCGGCATCGCCTCGCCGCGGGAACGCGCCGCCGCCTACCCGCACCAGCTCTCGGGCGGCATGCGGCAGCGGGCGATGATCGCGATGGCGCTTGCCTGCCGCCCGGCCTTGCTGATCGCGGACGAGCCGACCACCGCCCTGGACGTGACCATCCAGGCGCAGATCATCGACCTGATGCTGGGGTTGCAGGACGAGACGGGCATGGCGGTCCAGTTCATCAGCCACAACCTGGCCGTGGTGAGCGAGGTCGCGCACGAGATCATCGTCATGTACGCCGGGCGCGTGGTGGAGCGCGCCGCGTCGGACGCGCTGTTCGCGGACCCGCTGCACCCCTACACGCTGGGCCTGATCGCGACCTTGCCGGACCCGGCGCGGCGGGCCGCCGAGCTGCCGGTGATCCCGGGCGGCGTGCCCGACCTGGACGCGAGCTTCGTCGGCTGCCGGTTCGCCGACCGCTGCCCCCGGGGCGACGCCGGCTGCCGCCGCGCCGAGCCGCCGCTGGCGGAGTTGGCGCCCGCGCACTGGGTCGCGTGCTTCAAGGCCGGGCAGTGACCCCTTTCCGCCGTTCCCGCTTTCTTCTCCCTCTCCTTTTGGGAGAAGGCGGGGGTGAGGGCCGGAAGCAGCCTGCATCCGCCGGGGCGGCAACCCTCACCCAGCCCTCTCCCAGGGGGAGAGGGCTTCATGTTGCCGGCGGGTGCTGACGATGGTCCCGCTCATCACCCTGGACCGCCTTCACGTCCACTTCACCGTCAACCGCCGCATCCTGCGCGCGGTGGAGGACGTGTCGCTCGACATCGCGGAAGGCGAGACCCTCGCCCTGGTCGGCGAGAGCGGCAGCGGCAAGAGCACGCTCGGCAACGTCGTCGCCGGGCTGCAAGCGCCCACGGCCGGGACGGTGCGGTTCCGCGGCCACGCCATGGACCGTGCCGTGCGGCGCGAGAGCCGCCGCGCCATCCAGATCGTGTTCCAGGACCCGTTCGGCGCGTTGGACCCGCGCATGCCCGTTTCCGCCATCATCGCCGAGCCGCTCCGCATCGCCGGGATCGGGCGCGCCGAGCGGCAGGCCCGCGCGGCCGAGCTGGTTGGCCAGGTTGGGCTGCCGCGGGATGCGCTGAACCGCTACCCGCACGAGTTCTCCGGCGGCCAGCGCCAGCGCATCGCCATCGCCCGGGCGCTCGCCCCACAGCCAGCCCTGATCGTGGCGGACGAGCCGCTCTCGGCGCTCGACGTGTCGATCCAAAGCCAGGTGCTCAACCTGTTCCGCGCCTTGCAGCGCGCGGCCAGCAGCCGGGGCGGCGGCCTCGCTTACCTGTTCATCAGCCACGACCTCGCGGTGGTCGATTTCCTGGCCGACCGCGTCGCCGTGCTCTACCTCGGCCGCCTGGTGGAGGTGGCGCCGCGGGCGGATCTGTTCGCCACGCCGTCGCACCCGTACACGCAGGCGCTGCTCCAGGCCGTCCCGCGCATCGGCCGCCGCCGGAGCCGCGGCACAGCGATCCGCGGCGAGATGCCGAGTCCGCTCGACCCGCCGCCCGGCTGCGTGTTCCACCCGCGCTGCCCCAAGATGCAGCCGGTTTGCCGGGCGACGCCTCCGGCGCTGGAGCCGGCGCCGGGCCGCCCCGGACAGCTTGCGGCCTGCCACTTCAAGGCGTGATCCTCAGCGCTGCAACATCGTGATGTAGTTGACCGCCAGGTCGCGGCTGGTCCGCCAGCGCTGCCGCAGCGGGTCGAACACCATCCCGGCGCTGTCCGTCATGCGCAGCCCGGCCGCCCGGCCGCCGACGGCCAACTCGGCGGGCGTGACGAACCGGCGCCAGTCGTGCGTGCCGGGGGGCAGCAGGCGCAACACGTACTCGGCCCCCCACTTCGCCAGTACCAGCGACCGGGCCGTCCGGTTGATCGTGGACAGGAACAGCCGGCCGCCCGGCGCCAGCAAGGCCGCCAGGTCCCGCATGAAGCCGGCCGGGTCCGGGACGTGCTCGATCACCTCCAGCGCCGTCACGGCGTCGAACCGGCGCCCTTCCGCCACCAGGTCGCTGGTGGTCGCCAGCCGGTACTCCACCGGCAGATCGCCGGCATGCGCCCGGGCTGCGGCCAGGGTCTGCGCGGCGGCGTCGATGCCCAGGACCACGTGGCCGCGCCGGACCAGGGCCTCGGACGCCAGCCCGGCGCCGCAGCCGACGTCCAGCAGCGTGCCGGGGCCGGGCAGGCGGCGGGCGATCCAATCCACCCGCAGCGGGTTCATCGCCAGCAGCGCGCGCATCGGGCCCGCCGGGTCCCACCACGCGGCGGCCATCGCGTCGAAGCGGGCCACCTCGGCCGGCGAGGCGGCCCCGCCTTGTGGAACTTCGCCTTGTGGAACCCTGCCTTGCGCGGAGCCATGGTTGTTTGCCGGTGCCATGCCCGGTATGTGATCGCCCTTGGCGAAGGCCGCAACCGGCCTTGACGGGCTGGGACAGCGGCGCATGGCACGGATCGTGATGAAGTTCGGCGGCACCTCGGTGGCCGACCTCGACCGCATCCGCGACGTGGCACGGCGGGTCAAGCGGCAGGTGGACGCCGGAAACGAGGTCGCCGTGGTGGTGTCCGCCATGTCCGGCGTCACGAACCAGTTGGTCGGCTGGTGCCAGTCGCTGGCCCCCCTGCACGACGCGCGGGAGTATGACGCGGTGGTCGCCACCGGCGAGCAGGTCACGAGCGGCCTGCTGGCCATCGCGTTGCAGGATATCGGGGTGGATGCGCGGTCCTGGTCCGGCTGGCAGATTCCGCTGCTCACGGACGGCGCCCACGGCAAGGCGCGGATCGAGCGGATCGAGGGCGCCACCCTGCTGGCCCGCATGGCGATCGGGCAGGTGCCGGTGGTGGCGGGCTTCCAGGGCATCGGGCCGGACAACCGGGTGACCACCTTGGGCCGCGGCGGCTCCGACACATCGGCCGTGGCGCTGGCCGCCGCCTTGCGCGCAGACCGTTGCGACATCTACACGGACGTGGACGGCATCTACACGACCGACCCGCGGATCGTTGCCAGGGCCCGCAAGCTGGATAAGATTGCGTACGAAGAAATGTTGGAACTCGCTTCGGTCGGCGCCCGCGTGCTGCAAACCCGCAGCGTGGAACTGGCGATGAAGGAGAATGTCCGTGTCCAGGTGCTGTCCTCCTTCAAGGATGCGCTGGAGGAAGGCACGGGCGGCTCCCTGGTGGTGGACGAGGACGAGATCGTGGAACAGGAAATCGTGTCCGGCATCGCCTACTCGCGCGATGAGGCGAAGATCACGGTGCGGCAGGTGCCGGACCGGCCCGGCGTCGCGGCGGCCATCTTCGGGCCGCTGACGGCGGCGAACGTGAACGTGGACATGATCGTGCAGAACGTGGCGGCGGACGGCACCACGGACCTGACGTTCACGGTTGGCCGGACGGACCTGGCGCTGGCGCGCGCCACGCTGGCCACGGTGGAAGCCGCGGTGGGATACGCCGAACTGCTGGTGGACCCGGAGGTCGCCAAGATCAGCGTGGTCGGCGTGGGCATGCGCTCCCACGTGGGCGTCGCCAACACGATGTTCCGCACCTTGGCGGACAAGGGCATCAACATCCAGGTCATCTCCACCAGCGAGATCAAGGTTTCCGTGCTGGTGGCTGCGGACTACACGGAATTGGCGGTGCGCGCGCTGCACACCGCCTACGGCCTCGATGCCGCCTGACATCTCGCCGCCTGACGCGTCGCTGCTCCGCGCGCGGGCGGAGCTGGACCGGCTGTGGACGCCGGGCACGCGGTTCCTCGGCAGCCGGGTGGCGATCATGGGCGGCGCCATGAGCTGGGTGAGCGAGTGCCGCCTGGTGGCCGCCATCTCCAATGCCGGCGGCTTCGGGGTGATCGCCGGCGGGTCCATGGGCCCGGACGCGTTGGCGGCGGAGATCGTGGCGACCCAGGCGCGGACGGCGGCGCCGTTCGGTGTCAACCTCATCACCATGCACCCGGCGTTGCCGGACCTGATCCGCGTCTGCCTGGAAGCGCGAGTCGGCCATGTCGTGCTCGCCGGGGGCGTGCCGCCGCGAACGGCGGTGCGCGCGGTGAAGGATGGCGGCGCGCGCCTGGTTTGCTTCGCCCCGGCGCTCGTGCTGGCGCGCCGGCTGGTCCGCTCCGGCGCGGACGCGCTGGTGATCGAGGGATCGGAAGCCGGCGGCCATATCGGCCCGGTGTCGCTGACGGTGCTGGCGCAGGAGATCCTGCCGCACCTGCGCGACGTGCCGGTGTTCGTCGCCGGGGGCTTGGGCCGTGGCGAGGCCGTCCTCGGCTACCTGGAGATGGGGGCGGCCGGGGCGCAACTGGGCACGCTGTTCGCCGCCGCCTCGGAGTCGGTCGCGCACCCGCGTTTCAAGCAGGCCTTCGTCCATGCCCGCGCCCGGGACGCCCAGCCCTCCGTGCAGTTGGACGAGCGCCTTCCCGTCATCCCGGTGCGCGGCCTGCTCAACGAGGGCGCCAAGCGTTTCGCGCGCCACCAGGCGGAAACGGTGCGCCGGCTCGAAGCGGGGGAGCTGACCCGCGAGGCGGCGCAGTTGGAGATCGAGCATTTCTGGGCGGGGGCGCTGCGCCGGGCCGTGGTTGACGGGGATGTGGAGCACGGCTCCGTCATGATGGGCCAATCGGTCGGCATGGTGTCGGCCGAGCAGCCGGTTTCCGAGATCATTGGAGATCTGGTGGAACAGGCGGCGGTCGCGTTGGCGGCCCGCTTCCAGCCCGTTTACCACATGGCCTGCTGAGCATGCCGGGCACGCGGCAGTTGCTCACCCGGCTGCGCGAGATGATGGCCACCGGCGCCGCCCCCTCGGCCGACGTGGTGCGGCTGGTGGCTGCCGAGATGGCGGCCGAGGCATGCTCGCTCTACGCGCTGCGATCCGGCGAGATGCTGGAGCTGATCGCCACGTTCGGCCTGCGCCCGGACTCGGTCGGGATCACCCGGCTTCGCATCGGCGAGGGCATCATCGGCCTTTGCGCCGCCACAGGCCAGGTGCAGAACCTGCCGGACGCGCAGAACCACCCCGCCTTCGCCTACCGTCCGGAAACCGGGGAAGACCGGTTCGCGTCCCTGCTGGCCGTGCCGGTGCGCCGGGCCGGGCGCACCATGGGCGTGCTGTCGGTGCAGAACCGCCTTCCCCGGCGCTACGGCGCGGACGAGGTGGACGTGGTCGAGACGGTGGCGATGCTGCTGGCCGAGGCGCTGTCCGCCGCCGGCGCCGCGTCCGTGGCGGAGGATGCGCTCGGCGCCACCCTGCCGCGGCAGTTCGACGCGGTGGCGCTGGCCCCCGGCCTGGTGATCGGGACCCTGGTCGGCGGCAGCCTGAGCGCCGGGCCGCGCCATTTCCTGTCCTCCGACCCGGCGGAGGAGCAGGCCCGCCTTCAGCGCGCCCTGGCCGTGATGCGGCGGGACCTGGATCTGCTGATCGAGAGCGGGTTGCCGGCCGGCGACGAGTCGCGGGAGGTGCTGGCCGCCACGCGCCTGGTCGCGGCCGATGACGGCTGGGTGAAGCGGGTGACGGACGCCATCGCGAGCGGCCTGACTGCGGAAGCGGCGGTGGTCCGCGTCGCCAGCGACCTGCGCGACCGGATGCGCCGCATCACCGATCCTTACCTGCGGGAGCGCCTGGCCGACGTCGAGGACCTTGCGGCCCAGTTGCTGCAAGCGCTGGACGGCGGTTCCGCGCCCGGCCCGGTGTCGCCGGGCACCATCCTGGTGGTGCGCCGCCTGGGGCCGGCGCAACTGCTGCAATGGCACGCCTGCGGCATCGCCGGGGTGGCGATCGAGGAAGCGAGCCCCGCCGGCCACGCCGCCATCCTTGCCCGCGCCCTAGGTCTGCCGACGCTGGGCGGGGTGCGCGGCTTGCTGGACACGATGGGGCCGGGCGACGAGGCGGTGCTGGACGCCGACGAAGGCCAGCTCATCTTGCGCCCCGAGGCGGAGGTGCGGGACAACTACCAGCGCGTCCAGGAAGCCCGCGCCCTGCGCCGCGCCGGCTATGGCCGGCTGCGGAAGGAGCCGAGCGTCACCGCCGACGGCACGCCGTTCGCCTTGATGCTCAACGTGGGCCTGGCGCTGGAGCTGGAACAGCTCGATGAAGTAGGCGCCGCCGGCATCGGTCTGTTCCGGACCGAGATCGCGATGCTCGCCCGCGGCGTGCTGGCCGACACGGCGGAGCAGGCGGCGTTGTACAGCCGGGTCCTGGACGCCGCCGGCGACCGCCCCGTGCTGTTCCGCACCCTGGATCTGGGCGGCGACAAGCTGCTGCCGGACGCGCCGGCCACCGAGGAAGAAAATCCGGCGATGGGCTGGCGCTCGCTCCGGGTGGCGCTGGACCGCCCGGCGCTGCTGCGGCGCCAGTTGCGGGCGTTGCTGCTGGCCGCTTCGGGCCGGCCGCTCTCGATCATGTTCCCCATGGTCGCAACGGTCGCCGAGTTCCGCGCCGCCCGCGGCCTGCTTTATGCCGAAGCCGCCCGTGTCCGCCCGGCTCCCACGCGCTTGAACGTCGGGACGATGCTGGAGGTGCCGGCCCTGCTGTGGCAGTTGCCAGCGCTGCTGAAGGATTGCCAGTTCCTGTCCATCGGCTCCAACGACCTGATGCAGTTCCTGTTCGCCGCCGACCGCGGCGCCCCCGCGCTGGCCGGCCGCTACGACCTGCTGTCCCCGCCGGTGCTGGATATCCTGAGTCACGTGCAGCGGATGGCGGCCGAGGCGGGCGTGTCCCTGTCGGTGTGCGGGGAAGCGGCGTCCCGCTCGCTCGAGGCGCTCACTTTCGCGGCGCTGGGAATCACCTCCCTGTCCATGCCGGCATCCGGGCTGCTGGGGACCAAGGCGTTGCTGCGTTCGGCAGACCTTGGCGCTTTCCGCCCCGTGTTGGATGCGCTGCGTGCCAACGCGACGGGGGAGGCCAGCTTGCGGGAGCCGATCGCCGCCTGGGCACGGGAGCACGGCCTGGACGTTTGATTGGCAAGGATTGTCCGAAACACTACACTCCAGCGATCAATGGCCGACGGAGGCCCGTTTGCCTGAAGCGTCCGCCGCGCCATGGTCTCGCACGTGAACCCGGACAGCGTGCCGCCCGGCCCGGGTGCAGCGCGTGTCGGGTCCGAGTTGCGGGCCGCACGGCAGCGGCTCGGCTGGCAGTTGCCGGATGTGGCTGCGGGATTGCGCATCAAACCGTCCTACCTGGAAGGCATCGAGGAGGGCCGGCTGGCTGGGCTCCCCGGCAATGCCTACGCCATGGGGTTCGTCCGCACCTACGCCGCCACGCTGGGCCTCAACCCGGACGAGGTGTCCCGGCGGTTCCGGGCGGAAGCTGGCGAGGTGAACCAGAAGACGCGGCTGAGCTTTCCCGCCCCCGTGCCGCAGCGCGGCGTTCCGGCCGGGGCTGTCGTGCTGCTCGGCCTGCTGATCGCCGCGGGGGCCTATCTTGGCTGGTACCGTTACTCGGGCAGTGACGAGGCCATGGCGATTTCGCCCGCGACGCCGCCGCCCGAGCGGCTGGCCGCCATGGCGCGGCAAACGCAATCGCCGCAGGTTGCCTCCATCCTGCCCGCCATCCCGCCACCGGCTGCGGCGAAGGCGCCCCTGCCGCCAGCGGCGGCAAACGCGCCCCTGCCGCCAGCGGCGGCGAACACACCCCTGCCGCCAGCGCTTGCGACCCCCGCGCCCGCCATTGCGGCGCCGGCCCCTGTTCCGGCAGCCATCGCGCCGCCGGCGCCGGTCGCCGTGCCAGCGGCAGCCGCGACACGGTTCGGGCTGCGCGCCAAGTCCGGCGGCTTCGTGCTGGTCAAGGAGCGGCTGGGCAAGACGCTGCTGCGCCGCGTCATGGAGCCAGGCGAGACTTGGCCGGTTCCGGCCGCACCCGACCTGCTGCTGACCACAACCAATGCGGGCGACCTGGAACTCCTGGTGGACGGCAAGGTGGCGCAGCCGATGGGCGCGGCGGGAACCGTGCTCAACGACCTGCCGCTCCGCCCGGCGCTGGCGAAGGCGGGCCGTGCGAACTCGACGGGCGGACGGCTCGCGCGATAGAATACGCGGCAAAGAGTTCGGAGCCCGCCATGAACTACCGATCCTACCAGCAGATCGACCGCCGCCGGTCGCGCACCATCCATGTCGGGCGCGTGCCGGTCGGCGGAGACTCGCCAGTGACGGTGCAGACCATGACCAACACGCTGACCACGGACGTGCCGGCGACGGTGGCGCAGATCCGCCGGGCGGAGAAGGCGGGGGTGGACATCGTCCGCGTGTCCTGCCCCGACCAGGAAAGCGCGCTCGCCTTGAAGGAGATCGTGGCGCAGGTGGACGTGCCGGTCGTGGCGGACATCCACTTCCACTACAAGCGCGCCATCGAGGCGGCCGAGAGCGGCGCCGCCTGCCTGCGCATCAACCCCGGCAACATCGGCAGCGCCGAGCGGGTCCGCGAGGTCATCCGCGCCGCCCGCGACCACAACTGCTCCATGCGGATCGGCGTGAACGCGGGCAGCCTGGAGCGGCACCTGCTGGAGAAGTATGGCGAGCCGAACCCGGACGCGCTGGTGGAAAGCGCGCTGGAGCACGCCAAGATCCTCCAGGACAACGACTTCCACGAGTTCAAGATCAGCGTGAAGGCGTCCGACGTGTTCCTGGCCGTCGCCGCCTACCAGCAACTGGCCGAGGTTTGCGACCATCCGCTGCACATCGGCATCACCGAGGCAGGGTCCAAGCGGGCCGGGACGGTGAAGAGCTCGATCGGGCTGGGCGCGCTGCTCTGGGCGGGGATCGGCGACACCCTGCGCGTGTCCCTCTCGGCCGAGCCGGAGGAGGAGGTGCTGGTCGGCTGGGACATCCTGAAATCCCTCGGCGTGCGGCACCGGGGGGTGAAGATCATCTCCTGCCCGTCCTGCGCCCGGCAGGGCTTCAACGTCATCCAGACGGTGAGCACGCTGGAGGAGCGGCTGGCGCATATCGAGACGCCGATCACCTTGTCGATCATCGGCTGCGTGGTGAACGGCCCCGGCGAGGCGTTGATGACCGACCTGGGTGTCACCGGCGGCGGGGACGGCAAGCACATGGTGTACGCCGCCGGCCGGCAGGACCACCGGATGGCCGGTGAAGGCATGGTGGACCACATCGTGGACCTGGTGGAGGCCAAGGTGGCGGAGCTGAAGGCGGCGGCACCGGCCGCCAAGGTGGCGGCGGAATGAGCCGCCGCGCACCGGCAGGTCCCAGGTCAAGCCGCCACCCGACCCCATGACGCCGGAGAGGCGGGAAGCGGTGCGGCTGGATTGCGGGAGAAGCTAGAGCGCTGCCCTCCATGACGGCAGCGCCGGGCCGGTTACCGTCCATCGTGACGACGTCACCCGCGCGCCGGACTGGTTGTTCACCGGGATCTGAGTAAATCGGCGACCGCTCCGGGCGGCAAACGTCCTGCGTGCTATATGCTGCCCGAGCAGCAGCCGTGCGAGGCCGGGTCGATGAAGGCAAGAGAAGGCAGGGCGATCGAGGCAGAGCTGGATGCGGCGCTGGTCGCCTGCGCGCGCAAAGGCGTGCAGCTCACCGAGCTTCGCCGCAGCGTGCTTCGGCTGATCCTGGAAGCCGATGCCCCGTCCACCGCCTACCAACTGCTTGACCGGCTCAAGCAGACCCGCGCGGGCGCGGCGCCGCCCACGGTCTACCGGGTGCTCGACTTCCTGATGCAGCACGGGCTGATCCACAAGGTCGAGCGGCTGAACGCCTTCATCCCTTGCACGGAAGCCGGCCACCACCACGGCCATCCCGTGCAGTTCCTGATCTGCCGCCAATGCGGCAGCGTGGCCGAGATCGAGGACCATGCCGTGTCGGACGCGCTGGAGCACGCGGCCGGGTTGAAGGGCTTCCATCCGGGCAACGCCGTGGTCGAGCTGGACGGGACCTGCGCCGCGTGTTTCCAGCCGGCCCGACTTCCGGCTCAGGGAGAAAGGCTGTAGCGGATCGGCAGCGTGATGCTGATGCTGTCCGGTGCCGGAGCGGGCGGGGGCGGCAGGTGGGACCCGCGCAGCAGTCCCGTCGCGGCTTCGTCCAGCACCGCAGAGCCTGAACTGCGCACAAGCGTCACTTCCGTCACGGTTCCCTGCCGGTCCATGGTGAAGTGCACCACCACCCGTCCTTCCACGCCGCCGCGGCGTGCGGCCTCCGGATAGGTCCTGTGCTGTTGCAGCCAAGCCGCCAGCGCGCTTCGCCACGCTCCGCTCATGTCCGCTGCCGCGGGCGGGCTGGCGCTCGCCGCTGACGCCGCCGAGGAAGCGGCTGGCGCGGTCGGCGCCGGGGACGGAGTGGGTTGTCCCGCACTCTCGGCAGTTTTGCGCTCGGGAGCACGGGCGTGGGCGATTTGCCGTGGCGGTAGGATGGCCGGCCGCGAAGGCGGACGCTGCGGAACAGGCTGCGGGCGAGGCGTCTGGGACGGTGGCGGCACGCTGGCCAGCTCTGGGGCACGATCCGGGCTGGATGCGGCAGGCGGCGCGGGCTGGACGGGACGCTCCGGCGGCGTTTCGGGAACGCTCGCCGCGGGTGGCTCAGGCGCGGGTGGCTCA
>CAXTLC010000037.1:0-46311 GCA_964245075.1 uncultured Acetobacteraceae bacterium | reverse complement strand
CAAAAGGACGCCGCCAACATATCCCTTCCTCATCAGATACAGTTGTCAATGAACAATGATTAAATCGCCATCAGCCACATTGAGGGCTGACAAACCACTCTAACCACCACCGCGCCACCAGCGCGAGCCGATGAAGCTAGATCAACCGAGGAGAAGAAGCAAGGCTCATTCGCCGCCGCCGATGACGGGTATCTAGTCCGCCTACCGGACCCGGTCAAGCGGCAGCTTCAAACTTCCTTGCAGCCGCTAGCGGTCAGGCATCGCCATGATACCATTCGCACATGCGTCATTTCCCGATTTTCATGGACCTTCATGGCCGCCGGGCCCTCGTGCTCGGTGAAGGAGAAGCCGCTGAACGCAAGGCCGAAGCCTTGCAGCGGTGCGGAGCCGAACTGGTCACCGCCGCACGATTCACCCCAGACCTGCTGCACGGCTGCGCCATCGCAATCGCCGCGGAAGCGCCCGAAGCCGACATCCAGGCCATGGTCGATGCGGCCAACGCACGCGGCATACCCGTCAACGTGGTCGACCGCCCGGCCTTGTGCAGCTTCATCACGCCCGCCGTGGTCGATCGCGCCCCCATCACCGTCGCGGTCTCGTCCGGTGGGGCCGCGCCAGTGTTGGCCCGCCTGATACGCGCACGCATCGAGGCCCTGGTGCCTCCGTCCTGGGGCCGGCTCGCCGCCATCGCGGATGAGTTCAAGACCGAAATCCGCCGCCTCTTGCCCGACACCGCGTTGCGGCGCCGTGTCCTGGAACGGGCGCTCGGCGGCCGGGTGGCCGACCTGGTTGCGGCCGGCGACGAGGATGCGGCCCGGCGGGAGATGTCCCGCCAAATTGTCGACGGCGCGGCGCCGAGCGGCATTGTTTACCTGGTGGGCGCGGGGCCGGGCGCCGCAGACCTGCTGACACTGCGGGCGCACCGGCTGCTCGGCGAGGCGGACGTGATCGTGCATGACCGGCTGGTCGGCGCCGACGTGCTCGACATGGCCCGGCGCGACGCGGAGCGCATCTACGTCGGCAAGGCCCGCGCCAATCACTGCCTGCCGCAGGAGGGCATCAACGACCTGCTGATCCGCCTCGGGCGCGAGGGCCGCAAGGTGGTCCGGCTGAAAGGCGGCGACCCGTTCGTGTTCGGGCGTGGCGGAGAGGAAGCGGAAGCCTTGCAAGAAGCCGGGGTCGCGTTCGAGGTGGTCCCTGGCGTGACAGCGGCGCTTGCCTGTGCGGCGCAGGCCGGCATTCCGCTGACGCATCGGGATGCTGCCCGAACCGTCACCTTCGCCACCGGGCACACCAAGGATGGACGCCTGGACCTGGATTTCGAGCAGCTCGCGCGCGGCGGCACCATCGCGGTCTATATGGGCATCGTGACCTTGCCGCTGTTGCGGGACGGCCTGTTTTCGGCCGGGCTGGATCGACAGACCCCCGCCGCACTGATCGAGCGAGGCGGGACAAGGGAGCAGCGCGTGCTGCGGGGCACGCTCGACGAACTGGTGCATGGGGCCGCCGATTGGTCCACCGGCGGGCCGACGCTGGCCATGATCGGCGCCGTGGTCGGCCGCCAGATCACGCCCGTTGCGGCCCGATCGTTGCAAGCAAGCCGAGCAAGTTAAGCAGCGGCCTCTACTGCGCCGTCCAACCCCCGTCGATCGAGATCGGCGCACCCGTCATGGTCGCGGCGGCGTCCGAGCACAGGAACACGGTCAAGGCGCCGATGCCTTCCGGCGTGGAGAACGCAGCCAACGCCTGCTTGTCGGTCAGGAAGGCGCGGGTGACATCCGCCACGCTGCGGCTTTCCCGCTCCGCGCGGTCGTCGAGCTGCTTCTGCACGAGCGGTGTCAGCACCCAGCCGGGACAGATGGCGTTGCAGGTGATGCCGTCTCCGGCCAGTTCCAGCGCAGCAACTTTGGTCAAGCCGACGATGCCGTGCTTGGCGGCCACGTAGGCGGACTTTTCCGCGCTGCCGACCAGGCCGTGTGCGGAGGCGATGTTGACCACCCGGCCCCAGCCGCGCGCCTTCATGCCGGGGATCGCCGCTTGCGTCGCGTGAAAGGCGCTGGACAGGTTGATGGCGATGATCGCGTCCCAGCGGTCGGCCGGGAAGTCGGCGATGGGCGCCACGTGCTGAATCCCGGCGTTGTTGACCAGGATGTCGAGCCGTCCGAGCTCGTTCTCCGTGCGGGCCACCATGGCATGGATGGGAGCCGCCACCCTGACGTCGGCGCCGTCATGCAGCACGCGCACGCCGTGCTCGGACGCAAGGGAAGCGCGCAACGCCTCGATCGCGCCCGGATCACCGAAGCCGTTCATCATGATGTCGGCGCCTGCCGCGGCCAGCGCCGTCGCGATGCCGAGGCCGATCCCACTGGTCGACCCGGTGACCAGCGCCACCTTGCCCTTTAAGCTCATTCGCACCATTCCAATCGCCCTTGGGCGTGGATCATTGGCGGATCGGCTCGATGTGGCAAGCTGGGCAGACAGGATTTGGAGTGACGAGGATGGATGCCGGACCCCTTTCGCCTGGCCCGAAATCATGGCGGCCAGCGGGATGCGACCGTGTCGGCCTGCTGCTGCAAGGCGGCGGCGCGCTGGGCGCCTACCAGGCTGGCGTTTACCAGGCGCTGCACGAGGCCGGGCTGGAGCCGGACTGGCTGGCGGGAGTGTCCATCGGCAGCGTCAATGCGGCGCTGATCGCGGGCAACCCGCCGGAACAACGGTTGCAGGCGTTGGAGGAATTCTGGCACGCCGTGACCTTGCGGCCGGTCTGGGGCTTCCTGCCCGACGGCGATGGCCTCCGCAAGCTGCACAACCTGTGGTCCTCGTTCCTGACCATGACGCAGGGGCAACCCGGGCTGTTCACGCCCAATTTCCCAAGCCCCTGGACGCTGCCGCGGGGCGCCGCGAAGGCGACGGCGTTCTATGACAGCGCGCCGTTGCAGGAAACGCTGGCCCGGTTGGTTGACTTCGACCGGATCAACCACGGTTCCATTCGGTTCGCCGTTGGCGCAGTGAACGTCGGCACGGGTAATTTCGCCTACTTCGACAATGCGCAGACCACGATCGAGCCAGCGCACATCATGGCAAGCGGCGCCCTGCCCCCTGCCCTGCCGATGATCCCGATCGACGGCGACTGCTACTGGGATGGCGGCATCGTCTCAAACACGCCGCTCCAGCACCTGCTGGACCACATCGACGGCGAGAACGCGCTGGTGTTCCAAGTGGACCTGTTCAGCGCCCGCGGCCCGGTGCCGCGGGACATGGCGGAAGCGCTCGGGCGTGCCAAGGACATCCAGTACTCGTCACGAACCCGGCTGACCACCGACTATTACCGGCAAGCCCACGCCCAGCGCATCCAGATCCGACGGCTGCTGGCCAAGCTGCCGGACGACCAGTTGTCCGACGAGGAACAGGCGCTCAAGGCCCGCCTCGCGACGTTGCCGGCAATCAACATCCTGCAACTGATCTATCAGCAGGCCGCCCACGAAGGACAGGCAAAGGGTTATGACTTCAGCAAATCCTCCATGCGTGACCATTGGGCCGCCGGGTTGCGGGACACGCGCGGCACGCTGGCGCGGCGCGAGTGGCTGGAGATGCCGTCGGAAGAAAGCGGCATCGTGACCCACGACATCCATCGCGCACGGAGCTGACGCGCACGGAGCTGACGCGCCCGGTGTTGGCGCGCGAGAAGCTGGGCGCAAGCAACGACCTCCGGGGAAAAGCGTTTGGCCGGCCAGACCTCTGGAAAGGAGTTCACGATGGCGACGAAGCCCAATCAGATGCCGGCCGAGCAGAGCGAGGGCGGCGTGCACCTCCACAAGACGAAGAACAACCAGAACGCCAAAGGCGTCGCCGTCGAGCTGTTGCAAGCACGGCTGGCCGACGCGATCGACATGTCGTTGATCACCAAGCAGGCGCACTGGAACCTCAAGGGGCCGCAATTCATCGGCGTCCACCTCATGCTGGACACGTTCCGTGACGAGCAGGACGAGTACGTCGACAAGATGGCGGAGCGCATCACGCAGTTGGGCGGCACCGCTCGCGGGACAGTGCAGGAGGTCGGCAAGAAGACGGCGCTGGAGCCGTACCCGGTCAACATCTACCAGGTCAGCGACCACATCCACGCGCTGATCAACCGTTACGCCCAGGTCGCCAACGCGATCCGCGCAAACATCGACGAGGTCGACGAGGCTGGCGACCCCAGCACCGCCGACCTGTTCACCGAAGTGTCGCGCGGCATCGACAAGCAGCTCTGGTTCCTCGAAGCCCACACGCAGGAGCAATCGCCTAGCGCGAGCTTCCCGACAGGTCAGTAAGGGCTTGCACCGCACTCCCCCGCGCGCCTAGCGTGCGGGGGAACCACGGGAACACAGCATGAACGACCTGTTCGGTTCCGCCAAGGTCGGGCGGGACGTGAGCGGCTATTCCGCCAAGGACATCGAGGTACTCGAGGGGTTGGAGCCGGTCCGGCGCCGGCCCGGCATGTATGTCGGCGGCACGGACGAGAACGCGCTGCACCACCTCGCGGCGGAAATCCTGGACAATGCGATGGACGAGGCGGTCGCGGGCCACGCCAGCGCCATCGACGTGGCGCTGCAACCGGGCAACTGGCTGAGCGTGCGCGACAACGGCCGCGGCATCCCGGTGGACCCGCATCCCAAGTTCAAGGCGCTGAGCGCGTTGGAAGTCATCCTCACCACCCTGCACTCGGGGGGCAAGTTCGGCGGCGACGCTTACGCCACATCGGGCGGGTTGCACGGCGTGGGCAGTTCGGTGGTGAACGCCCTGAGCGAGAAGCTGGAGGTGGAGGTCGCGCGCGACCGGACACTGTGGCGCCAGGGCTACGCGCGGGGCAAGCCGGTGACCAAGCTGGTCAACGCCGGCCCGGTGCAGAACCGTCGTGGCACGACAATACGGTTCAAGCCGGACCCCGAGATCTTCGGTCCGCTGCAATTCTTGCCCCCCCGGCTCTACAGGCTGTGCCGGTCCAAGGCCTACCTGTTTCGCGGCGTGCAAATCCGCTGGGCCTGTGACCCGGCGCTGCTCCATGGCCGCGACGACGTGCCGTCCGAGGCGGTGCTGCACTTCCCCGGCGGCCTGCGCGACAGCCTTGCGGAAGATGTCGGCGACACGCCCATGGCGGTGCCGGAGATCTGGGCCGGCGAGGCTGACCTGCCGGTCCGCGACGATGGGCGTCCCGGCGGGCGTGCCGAATGGGCGGTGACCTGGCTGGAAGGGGCGGACGGGTTCCTCCGTTCCTACTGCAACACGGTGCCAACGCCGCAGGGGGGCACGCACGAGGCCGGGTTTCGGGCGGCGCTGCTGAAAGGCGTGCGTGCCTGGGGCGAGCAGCGCAGCAACCGGCGCGCTGCCCAGGTCACCGGCGAGGATGTGACCGGCAGCATGGCCGGCCTGTTGTCCGCTTTCGTCCGGGACCCCCACTTCCAAGGCCAGACCAAGGAGAAGCTGACCAGCGCCGACGCCGCCCGGCTGGTCGAGACGGCGATGCGCGACCGGTTCGACCACTGGCTGGCAGGCAATCCGCAAGGGGCCGACAACCTGCTGGCCACGCTGATCGAGCGGGCGGAGGAACGGCTTCGCCGGCGCGAGAACAAGGACGTCGCCCGCAAGTCCGCCACCAAGCGGCTGCGCCTGCCGGGCAAGCTGGCCGACTGCACCAGCGAGGTCATGGGCGAGACCGAGCTGTTCCTGGTGGAAGGCGACAGCGCTGGCGGCTCTGCCAAGCAGGCGCGGCGGCGGGAAACCCAGGCAGTGCTGCCGCTGCGGGGGAAGATCCTGAACGTCGCCAGCGCCACGGTGGACAAGCTGCGGCAAAACCAGGAATTGCGTGACTTGATCGAAGCGTTGGGGTGCGGTGTCGGCGACCGCTTCGACATCAAGAAGCTGCGCTACGGCCGGGTCATCATCATGACGGACGCGGACGTGGACGGGGCGCATATCGCCAGCCTGCTGATGACGTTCTTCTACCGCGAGCTGCCGGAGCTGATGCGGGTCGGGCACGTCTACCTAGCCCAGCCGCCGCTCTACCGGATGACCCAGGGCGCGCGGTCGGTGTACGCGATGAACGATGCGGACCGGGAGAAGCTGTCGAAGACCTTCAAGGGAACCGCGAAGGTGGAGGTGAGCCGATTCAAGGGCTTGGGCGAGATGCCTCCCTCGGCGCTGCGCGAGACGACGATGGACCCTGGAAAACGGACGCTGCTCAAGGTCGTCGTCCCGGCAGAACGCCGGGCGGAGACCAGCGAACTGGTGGAGAGCCTGATGGGACGCAAGCCGGAACTCCGCTTCCGCTTCATCCAGGAGCATGCGCGCGAGGTGGCCGTGGAGGAGGTGGACGTCTAGCCGTCACGATCGCCGGGCGTTGTCCCGGCCTTCGAGCGACGCACCTGGGCGCTCTCCCACGACAGGAGAGCGCCGCCAGGCTCAGGCCGGGCGTGCCAGGTCGTATATCACGTGGCAGGAGCCGGTGTTGACCCGTGCGACCAGCGCCCGGTTCGTGATCTTGCCGGAGAACAGCACCGAGTTCTTCGCAGCCTGGAACGCGCCGTTCTGTGTCACGGGCGCATAGAGCATCTCGGACGGGCTGGCAGGCCAAAGCACCGCTCCGTTCTGCACGGACAGCTTGGCTGGTTGCGGCTCTGTCGACGCACAACTGTTCGCGGAGACATGGATGTAGGTGGCCGTGCCCGAATACTCGCCATCGAACGCGGTTGGGGCCGTTCCAGGCGTCGTTGAGGCGCAGCCTGCCAGAAACAGACCGACACCGAACGCGGCAGCGGGCAGCAAGCGGGACATGGACCACTCCTTACAAGTTTGTAACTCGCAAGGTTGATCACATCCTGTGCCGAAAGCAATGCGGAACGTCTCACGATTGAATTAAAATGTCCCTGTTTCCTCCGCCAGAAGTTCCTTTTTCGACAGCTTGCCTACCATGGTCTTCGGCAAGCTCTGGCGAATGACCACGTCCCGCGGCATCTCGATCTTGGACACGCAGCGGCTTAGGTGCTCACGCAGTTCCGCCGGGGTGGCGGAGGTCCCGGGCCGCAGCACGACGAACGCCTTGGGCACCTGACCCCGGTAGTCGTCCGGAACACCGATCACCGTCGCCTCCAACACGGCGGGATGCTCGTACAACGCGTCCTCCAACACGCGGGGATACACGTTGTAGCCGCCGCACAGGATCACGTCCTTGATCCTGTCCACCAGGAACAGGTAGCCGTCCTCATCCAAGTAGCCGATGTCACCCGTGCGCAGCGCGCCGTCCGCGAAGACGGCAGCCGTGTCGTCCGGGCGGTTCCAATAGCCAGCCATCACTTGCGGGCCACGCACGCACACCTCGCCCCGCTCGCCCGCCGGGCACAACGCGCCGCTCAGCGGGTCGCGCACCTCGATGGCCGTGTCCGCCACCGGGAGCCCGGCGGAACCGTGCTTGTTGAGGCCGCCCGGCGGGTTGCAGGTCACGACCGGAGAGGCCTCCGTCAGACCGTATCCTTCCACCAGCTTGCAGCCGGTCAGCGCCACGAAGCGGCTGTGCACCTCTGGCGGCAACGGAGCGCCGCCCGAAACGCTGAAGGCAAGCGAACCGAGATCAAGCCTTCGGCTCTGCGCGGCGGCATTGATGGCGGTGTAAACCGTCGGCACCGCATGCATGATGGTGATCCGGCGCCGCTTGATCACCGCCAGCATGGCTTTCAGCTCGAACCGCGGCAGCATCGCGATCTCGGCTCCCATGCCGATGCCGCAGTTCAGCACGGCCGTCATCGCGAAGACGTGGAAGAACGGCAGCACCGCCAGCACGCGCTCCTGTCCCGCCCGTGCCCCGCCCCAGTGGCGGCGGACCTGGCTGGCGTTGGCGACCAGGTTCGCATGCGTCAGCATCGCGCCCTTCGGCACGCCGGTGGTGCCACCGGTGTATTGCAGCACCGCGAGCGCGCCGGGATCGACCGCGACGGGCGTGGGGGCCAGGCTGCCGCGAACGAGATCCGCAAACGGAACATGCACGCCGTCGCGCGGAACGGCGGCGACCTCGCGCCGCTTCAACAGGCGGAACAGGGCGGCCTTGGGCGTGGGCAGGATTCCGGTCATCGGGCAGACCACAAGGCGGCGCAGCCCAGTGTCCGCCGCCACGTTCGCCACCCGGCGGTAAAGCTGCTCCAGGTTCATGACGACCATGATCGTCGTGCCGGAATCGCGGATCTGCTGGGTCAGTTCGCGTTCCACGTAGAGCGGATTGTAATTCACCACCGTGCCGCCTGCGGCCAGCACCGCGAAGAAGCACACGACGTAGTAGGGCGAATTGGGCAAACAAAGGCCGACTGCGACGCCGGGGCCGACACCCATGTCCTGGAAGCCACGCGTCGCCCGGTCGACCAGCGCGCCGAGCTGGCGATAGGTCCAGCGGCGGCCGAGGAAATCCATCGCGGGCCGGTTGCCGAATCGCAGGACACTGGATTGGAGCATGTCTCCCAACGTCCCAGACCGCGGCCCCGTGTCATCCAGCATGCCTGTCTCCTGTGCCAGCCCGATTTCTAGGTTCGGTGCTCGGGATTAGGCTCACAGCCCTCGCGCTTGCAACACCGTCGCGGGGTCGCCGTCAGGGGGCGGGCACCGCGTCGGCAATGGGCGCGAACGGCTCAGGCACGCCCGCCGAAGCGCGCAAGGAGAGCCCCCACCGCTTCTGGCTCGCTTTCGGACATGACCGCAGCGGCGAATGCTTGGCAGACCGCGAGGTCGGCGGTGCGGATCGCCTGCTTGACCCGCGGCACCGCGGTGGCGTTGACCGAGAACGAGCGTAGCCCAAGGCCCAGCAGCAGCGGGATGTTGCGGGCGTTGGCCGCCATTTCCCCGCAAAGGGACACGGGAATGCCGGCGCGGTCCGCTTCCGCCACCGTCATGCGGACCAGGCGCAGCACGGCGGGATGGATCGGGTCGTAGATGTCCACCGACGCCGTTTCCGCCCGATCGGCAGCGAGGGCGTACATGGTCAGGTCGTTGCTGCCGATCGCGAAGAAATCCGCTGCACGGGCCAGGGCCTCGGCACACAGGGCTGCCGCGGGTACTTCCACCATGGCGCCGAGCGGCGGCAGGGCGTCCGGCAGGTGAACGCCGCTTGCCCTCAAACGCGCCGCGGTTGCGTCATAGATGAGCCGTGCTTGCCGAATCTCGGCCACGTTGGTCACCATGGGCAGCATCACACGCACCGGACCAGTGGCCGCAGACCGCAGGATGGCGGCCAACTGGGTTTCCAGCAGCTCGGGGAAGCGCAGCAGCATGCGGATGCCGCGCGGGCCGAGCGCCGGGTTCGGGCCAGCGACGTGTGGCACCACGCCGGCGCTTGCCAGGGCCTCGACCTCCTTCTCGCCCCCCCAGTCGAGCACACGGATGGTGACCGGGTCGCCTTCCATCGCTTCGACGACGGCGGTGTAGATTTCCGCCTGCACCGCCTCGCCCGGAAGCTCCTCGCGGTTCATGAACAGGAACTCGCTGCGCAGCAGGCCCACGCCGTGGGCGCCGGATTGGGCGATCAGCGGCAGCTCGGCGGGAATTTCCAGGTTGGCTTGCAGGTCCACCGGCACGCCGCAGCTCGTCACGGCGGGCAGGCGGCGCAGCCGGGCCCAGCGCTGGCGGCGGCGGGCGAAGGCGAGCACGCCGCGGCGCGCCTGCGCCAGGGAGGCGGCGCTCGGGTCCAGGGTCACCACGCCGGCGGAGCCATCCACCACCGCCGTGCCACCCGGGCGCATGTGCGCCATCAACCCGCCCGCTGCCAGCACGGTCGGGATGCCGAGTGCCCGCAGCATGATGGCGGTGTGGCCGTCCGCACCCCCCTCCTCCGTGGCGACGCCCGCGATGCGCGTCGGGTCGATCAGCGCCGCGTCGGCCGGGGTCAGCCATTCCGCGGCCAGGATCGCGCCGGCTGGCAGGCCGGCGAAGGAGCGGAACGGGGCGCGGGTCAGGTTGCGAACCAGCCGGCGGGCGATCTCCCCCACCTCGTCGGCGCGCCGGCGGCCGGCAGGCAGGTCATCCGTGTTGGCGGCGAGCAAGGCTGCGGCAATCGCGTCCGCCTCGTCCATCACCGCCTGCTCGGCGGAGCGCAGGCCTTCGGCGATCCGCCCCCGCGCACCCCGCAGGAGGCGGGACGGGCCGAGCATCTGGACATAAGCGTCCAGCAGGGGCGAGATCTCAGCCTGCGTGTCTTCCGGCAAGACATGCAGACGGGCGCGCAGCTTGCCCAACTGCTTGCGGGACACGGTGACGGCTGCGTCCAGCCGGACCCGCTCGGCCTCGATGTCGGCGGCGGCGATTCGGTGGCGCGTGATGGCGGCCGGCGCTTCCACGGTGCCGAATATCGCGCCGATCGCGATGCCCGGCCCGATCGGCAGGCCGCTCAGCCGCCGCTCAACCCCGGCGATGCTGGAAAGGGTGTCCTCAATCCTGCTCATGGAAGCCGGCTTCCACCAGGGCCACGAGCGCTGCAAGTGCCTCGGCGGCGTCGGCGCCCGTCCCCCGCAGCTCCAGGACCGCGCCCTTGCCCGCGCCGAGCATCATCAGCCCCATGATCGACTGCGCGGACACGGACTGCCCGTGCGCCTCGACGTCCACCGTGGCGGCGAAGCGCTCGGCAGTGGTGACGAACTTCGCAGCCGCGCGGGCATGCAGGCCGCGCCGGTTGCAGATCGTGGCATGCGCCACGGCAGCCGGGCCGGCCGTGCCATCCATCACGGGAGCACCATCAGTTCGCCGCGCCGTTCACCTTGCCGTTCACCCGGCACCCGTGCAGCACGTGGGACGCCGCCGCGATGTACTTCTTGCCGGCCGCCTGCGCGCAGTCCACGCATTCGCCGAGCGGCTGGCGTGACCGCACCTTCGCCAGCTTGACCAGCATCGGCAGGTTGACGCCGGCGATCACCTCCACGCCCGGCTTGTCCATGAGCGATATCGCCAAGTTGGACGGCGTGCCGCCGAACATGTCCGTCAGCAGCACCACGCCGTCACCTTCGTCCACGCTGGCGATGCTGGCCTGGATGTCCGCCCGGCGGAGTTCCATGTCGTCGTCGGGACCGATGCAGACGGTCGCCACGTGGTCCTGCGGACCGACCACATGCTCCAAGGCGAGGCGCAGTTCCTCCGCAAGCCTGCCATGGGAAACCAGAACAAGGCCAATCATGCTGGGTTCAGGCCTCCTGTGCCTGAAAGGACGCGGCGGCAAGCGGAACTGCTTCGGTGAGTTCTGCCTTGAACAACTCCCGGTGTGCAACGGTGACCTGCCACCGAAGCATGTCAAGCCCGGCTGGCCCGCAGGCAGCCGCGCGCATCCGGCAAGCGAGCTTCTGGACCAGGTGAACAGACCGGTGCCGCCCGCCCGTGCAACCTACCGCGATAGTCACGTATTTCTTTCCCTCCTGCACGAACCGGGGCAAGAGCAGCCGGAGCATCGCCTCGATCTGGTCGAAGAACGTGCTGAAATCCGGATCAGCCTCGACGTAGCTCGCGACGTCGGCATCCAACCCGGTGTGGGAGCGCAGATGTGCCTCGTAGTGGGGGTTCCGCAAGAAGCGCGCATCGAATACCAGGTCAGCCTCCCGCGGCAGGCCGCGCGGGTAGGCGAACGACATCAAGGACACCGTCAGGTGCAGCCCATCGGTTGAGAACCGGCTCTCGACCGCCCGGCGCATCGCGGGGATCGACAGTTCGGACGTATCGATCACCAGGTCCGCCGCCTCGCGGAGCGGCGCCGTCAGCGCCACCTCCTGCGTGATGCCGTCCAGGACCCGCCCGCCTTCCGCCAGCGGGTGGCGGCGGCGCGTCTCGGTGTAGCGGCGCAGCAGGGCCGCCTCGTCAGCCAGGGCGAACACAAGCTCCGGGCGCAGCAGGCGGTTGAGCCGAAGCCGTTCCAGCGTCGTCAGCACCGCCGCCGCATCGAAGCCGCGGCTGCGCGCGTCCAGGCCGATCGCGACCGGGCGCTCTCCGCGGCTGACCAGCTCCTCGGTCAGAGTGAGCGGGGGATTGTCAACGGCCTCGTAGCCCAGATCCTCCAGAACGCGCAGGATGGAGGAACGGCCCGCGCCCGACAGGCCGGTGACGAGGACGACCCGGCGTGCTGTCACGCGAACGCGCCGGCGATTTGCCCGACGCGGCCGAGCGCGCAGTCCAGCGCCATCGCGACCCGCTGCGGGGCGGATGCGGCAGCCGGGTTGATCCAGACCACGGGCCGGCCGCAGAGCGTGTGGGTCGCCGGGTCTGGCAGGCGGTCGGCGGCGCCCAACTCCACGGCCAGCGTCACAGGCGCGGACGGAAGGTGCGGAAGGTGAACCAGGCCCAGCCCGCGGACCTCCAACAAACCGGCCAATGCCGCCGGCGGCGATGCCACGCCGTCCACCAGCTCCACCCGGTCATCCGCAACGAGCGCGAACCCGCAGTGCAGCAACCGCAACAGAAGGTCAGACTTGCCTGATCCGGAAGGACCTAGCAGCAACACACCGTGACCCTCCCGGGCTGCGCAACTCGCGTGGATTTGCATTGCGGCAGGTATGTGAGCCGCCTGGGCTGAGAAGGGAAGCGTCTTCTCTCGACAGGAAATCCGGTCGAAGCTGTGTGGATTGGACCCGAAAGGCATTTGTCGGACAAGAACAAGCTCCAACAGAGTGTTAGGCGATGATGCTTACACACTGCAACAAGCCTCTGCATTAGTACGTTAACGGACGGAGTTGTTGCAGCAGCCAAAGTATGATGACATAGGTATGCAGCGGCGCGGCCCAGAGCCGTTGCGTTGCAACAACTTGCCCTGGTGTCACGATGGCTTCTCCGATCCTTGCCGGCGTCACGATCCTGATGCTGGGCGACAGTCATTTCGCGACCCGGGGCTACTTGGCCGACACGCTGCAAGACGCCCTTATCCTCCAGGGCGCCACCGTCGTGACGGAAGCAGCCTGCGGGGCGCCCGCCAGCATATGGGCGAGTGCCGGCGTTCCCCCGTGCGGCGCCGCCGAGCGGGTCGGCGCCGGCCCGCTCAAACGCGACATCTCCGGCCACGCGCACGTTCCCTCGCTGGAGCAGTTGCTGGCGCGGTACCGTCCCAACCTGATCATCGTGGGCGGCGGCGACACGATGGCTGGATACGCCCAGCCGGAGTTCCCAGCGGATTGGACCGGCGAGCAGGTGACCGCGCTGACCCGGCGCATCGAGGCCGCCAACATTCCGTGCGTGTGGATCGGACCTGGCTGGGGCACGGAAGGGGGGCCGTATTTCAAGACCTACGCCCGGGTCCGCCAGGTCAACGGGTTTCTCAAGGCCCACGTGTCGCCTTGCCGCTACATCGACAGCACCGAATTCTCCCAGCCCGGCGAGTGGCCTACCTTCGACGGCCAGCATTACACGCTGGTCGGCTACCAGAAATGGGGCAAGGCGATCGACGAAGCCATCGTCAAGCTGGCTGAGGCCCACTGACGCCGTCCTGTGATCTTCGCGTCGTTCGAGTTCCTGTTCCTGTTCCTGCCGGTCTTCTACGCCGCCTACTACCTGACGCCGCCGCGGCTGCGGAACTGGCCCATCCTGCTGCTGTCCTGGGCGTTCTACGCCTGGTGGCGGGTGGATTTCCTGTTCCTGCTGGTTTGCGTGACGGCGTTCACCTTCGCCGCCGCCCGCCGGATGGCCGCAGCCGGACCGGGCAGCCCAGCCGGCAAGCGATGGCTGCGAGCGGGGCTGGCCGGCAACCTCGGCGTGCTGGGCTACTTCAAGTACGCCAACCTGGGCGTCAACACCTTCAACGGCGCGCTCGCCGCAGCGAGCCACGACCCGGTTGCCTGGCAGGACGTCGTGCTGCCGGCCGGGCTGTCCTTCTACGTCCTGCAATCGGTCAGCTACCTGCTCGACGTGTGGCGGGGGGACATCCCGGCCAGCCGCTCGCTGCTGAACTATGCGGCCTACAAGGCGATGTTCAGCCAGCTGATCGCCGGGCCGATCGTGCGCTACGCCCAGATCGCGGACGAGCTGCGGGCCCGGACGCACAGCATGGCGCTGTTCGGCCTGGGGGCGCGGCGCTTCGCCATCGGCTTCTGCATGAAGGTGATCGTCGCCGACACGCTGAGCCCGCTGGTGGACGCGATCTTCCGCCTGCCCGCGCCGACCCTGGCCGATAGCTGGCTGGGAGCCGTCGCCTACGCCCTCCAGCTTTACTTCGATTTCGCCGGGTACTCCGCCATGGCGATCGGGCTGGCGCTCACCGTCGGCTTCCATTTTCCGGAGAACTTCGACCACCCATACCTGTCCGGGTCGATCCAGGCGTTCTGGCAGCGCTGGCACATCACCCTGTCCTCCTTCCTGCGCGACTATCTCTACATCCCGCTCGGCGGCAACCGGCTCGGGCCGCTGCGCACCTACGTCAACCTGGTGCTGACCATGCTGATCGGCGGGTTCTGGCATGGGGCGAACTGGACCTTCCTGGCCTGGGGCGGGTGGCAGGGCAGCCTGCTGGCGCTGCACCGCCTTTACCGCGCGCGGGGCAGCGCCATGCCGTGGGCCGCCGGGCATCCATTGACCCTGCTGGCGGTGGTGCTGGGCTGGGTCGTGTTCCGCGCGGAGGATTTCCGCGGGGCGCTGCGCATCTACAGCGGCATGGCCGGGCTGCACGGGTTCGGCGTGTCGGACGACCTGGCCTGGCAGCTCACGCCGGACCGGGCTTGGGCCGTGGCGGTTGGCGCCGCGGTGGTTTATCTGCCGCTCGCGAGGGCGCCGGCGGCGGGGCGGGCAGGTGCCGCGCTGTCGCTGGCGGGGCCATTCTGCGGCTTCCTGCTGGCGGCGGTGCTGCTGTATAGCCGGGCGGCCGTGCCCTTCCTGTATTTCCAATTCTGACAGCCCGCCCTTCCGCGTTCGACGCCCGCGCCCGCGCGCAGGGCTGGGCGGCGGTGGCTGCGCTTGTCACGGGCTTCGGCTTGGGCGTGGCGACCCTCGCCAGCCCCGGGCCGCAACGGCGGCTGGCGGCCGTCATGACCCCGGCCGCGTTCCTGGATGGCCAGGCTGCCGCGGCGGTGAACCACGCCATGGCGCACGACCTGCCGGTCGGGGCTGCCTTGTCCGCCGCCGGGGGCGTGCTGCGCTGGCTGCTTTTCCGCTCCGGCGGTCCGCAAGTCACGGTGGGCTGCGGCGACTGGCTGTTCCTGACGGAGGAGCTGCGCCCCTGGCCGGACGCGGATGCGGCCATGGCGGCGCGGGCCGCCGCGCTGCACCGGGTGGCAGCGGGGCTGGCGGCGCAGGGCGTCGCGCTGGAGGTGCTGCTGGTGCCGGACAAGGCGCGCATGGTGCGCCAGCGCGGCTGCGGAGTCCCCTACTCGGCGCAGTCCGCCGCGCGCTACGGCGCGTTCGCCGCCGGGTTGGGGGGGCTGAACTGGGTGGACCTGCGTTCGGCATTCTCCGGGGTGCAGCTCCCCCTGTATTACCGCACCGACACGCATTGGAACCAGGACGGCGCCGCGGCCGCCGCTGCCGTTGCGGCGGCCGCGGCGGCCGACGCGCCGATCGGGCGGGACCGGCCGTTCCGGACCGAGCACGGCCCGGACGCCAGCCGCGCCGGGGACCTGCTGCGGCTCATGGGCCTGGACGGCGTGCCCGACCTTCGGCTCAAGCTGCGCCCCCTGCCCGACCGCGAGCGCCCGGCTTCCACCGCCGAAAGCAACCCGCCCGCGCCGGCTGGCGGGTTGCTGGATGACGCGCCGGTGCCGGACGTGGCGCTGGTCGGCAGCTCCTACTCGGTCAACGCCAACTTCCTCGGCGCGCTGGAGCAGGCGCTATCCACCCCGGTCGCCCAATTCGCGGAGGCAGGCGGCGGCTTCTGGGGCTCGGCGCGCGATTACTTCCGCAGCCCGGCCTTCCGCGAGACGCCGCCGAAGCTGGTGGTCTGGGAAATCCCGGAGCGGGTGGTGAACCAGCCGGTCAGCCCGGAAGAAGCCGCGTTCCTGCGCGACTGGCAGGGACGATGACCGAGCGCGGGCCGACGGAGCTGACGGAGGAAGAAGCCGCCGCCGAGCTGGAGCGGCTGGCTGCCGAGATCGCCCGGCACGACCGGCTCTACAACACGGAAGACGCACCGGAGATCACGGACGCCGAGTATGACGCGCTGCGCCGCCGCAACGCCGCCATCGAGGGGCGCTTCCCCAGCCTGATCCGGCTGGACAGCCCTTCCCACCGAGTCGGCGCGCAGATCGCCGGCGGGTTCTCCAAGGTCACCCACCGCGTGCCGATGCTGAGCCTGGACAACGCGTTCAGCCGGGTTGACTTCGACGAGTTCTGCGCCCGCGCCCGGCGCTTCCTCGGCCTCAAGGACGCGGAGCTGGCGCTGGTGGCGGAGCCGAAGATCGACGGACTCTCGATCTCGCTGACCTACGAGCACGGCCGCCTCCTGCACGGCGCCACCCGCGGCGACGGCGCGGAAGGCGAGGACGTCACCGCGAACCTGCGGACGATGGGGGCTGTGCCCACCCGGCTGGAAGGTGACGCTCCCGCGCGGATCGAGGTGCGCGGCGAAGTGTTCATGACCAAGGCCGACTTTCTCCGCTTGAATGCGGCACAGGCGGAAGCCGGGCTGCGGACCTATGCGAACCCCCGCAACTCCGCAGCCGGAAGCCTGCGCCAGCTCGATCCGAAGGTGACCGCCGCGCGGGCGCTGTCCTTGTTCGCCTACGCGTTCGGCGAGGCCAGCGAAACCCCAGCGCCGACCCATTGGGCCTACCTCCAACGGCTGCGGGCTTGGGGGTTCGCCGTCAACGACCTGAGCGCGCGGGTGGACCAGGCGGGGGCGGAGGCGTTCCACGCCGCCATGGCGGCGCGGCGGGCCAGCCTGCCCTACGACATCGACGGCGTGGTGTACAAGATCGACGACCTGGGATTGCAGCGCCGCCTGGGCTTCGTCGGCCGCACCCCGCGCTGGGCTACGGCCTGGAAGTTCCCCGCCGAGCGCGCGACCACCCTGCTGGAGGACATCCGCATCCAGGTGGGCCGCACCGGCTCGCTGACCCCGGTCGCTTCCCTGCAAGGGGTGAACGTGGGCGGCGTGCTGGTCACCCGCGCCACCCTGCACAACGAGGACGAGATCGCCCGCAAGGACGTCCGGATCGGCGACACGGTGGCGCTGCAACGGGCCGGGGACGTGATCCCCCAGGTGCTCGGCCCGGTGCCGGGCACGCCGCGCGGCCCGGCGCCGTTCGTGTTCCCCGGGCACTGCCCGGCCTGCGGCAGCCTCGCCGTGCGGGCGGCGGGCGAGGTGGTGCGGCGCTGCACCGGCGGCCTGGTCTGCCCGGCGCAGACCATCGAGCGGCTGGCGCACTTCGTCAGCCGCACCGCCTTCGACATCGAGCACCTCGGCGAGCAGACCATCCGCGCCTTCCACGCCGATGGCCTGATCAACACCCCGGCCGACATCTTCCGCCTGCGTGCCCATGAGGACGCCATCGCCCGGCGCGAGGGCTGGGGCGCCACGAGTGCGGCCAACCTGCTGCGCTCCATCGAGGCCCGGCGCACGATCGCCCTGTCCCGGCTCATCTTCGCGCTCGGCATCCGCCGCATCGGCGAAGCCAACGCCAAGCTGCTCGCGCGGCACTACGGCACGCTCCCGGAATGGCGGGCGCAGATGCTGGAAGCCGTCGTGCCCGGCTCGGAAGCGCGGGAGGCGCTGGGCAGCATCATGCGCGTGGGCGGCGCCATCGCGGACGAGCTGGCCGGGTTCTTCGCCGAAGCGCGCAACGTCGAGGTGGTGGACGACCTGGCGCGCGAGCTGACCGTGCAGCCGGACGCGGCGGCGGCGGAAGGCGCCCTGTCGGGCAAGCTGATCGTGTTCACCGGCAGCTTGGCCACCATGACGCGGCCGGAGGCGAAGGCGCGGGCGGAAGCGCTCGGCGCCCGCGTGACGGACAGCGTGTCGAGGAAAACCGACCTGGTGGTGCTGGGCGCGGACGCCGGCTCCAAGGCGAAGAAGGCGGCGGAGCTGGGCGTCCACACGGTTGACGAGGCGGGCTGGCGGGAGATCGCCGGGTTGGACGCAGCAGGCTAGAGCTTTTTCCGATCGAAGTGGATCGGAAGAAAGCTCTACCTTGTTGTTTTCACGAGTATCTTTATCCGATGCCTAACCGCAGGCGGTCGGATGATGCTCTAGCGCCGCAGCGGGCTGGCACGATCGAGGCAGCCTTCTTCCCTGAAGCTGAACCAGCGTCCGTTGCCGACGATGATGTGGTCCCGCACGTCCAGCCCCACCGTCCGGCAGGCGTCCTGAACCATTCGCGTCATTTGCAGGTCCTCCTGGGACGGTGACGGGTCGCCGCTGGGATGGTTGTGCACCAGGATCACCGACCCGGCGCCCAGTTCCAGCGCGCGCCGCACCACCTCGCGCGGGTAGACGGGCGTGTGGTTCACGGTGCCGCGGGCCTGCGCCTCGTCCGCCCGGATGCGGCCGGCGGCGTCCAGGAACAGGATGCGGAAATGCTCCAGCGGTTCGCGCGCCAGCACCGCCGTGAGATACTGGATCAGCGCGTCGAAGCCTGTCAGCGCCGGCTGGTCCAGCACGGAGGCGCGTGACAGCCGCAAGGCCGCGGCATGCACCAGCTTGATCGCCGCGACGCTGTGCGGGCCAAGGCCGGGCAGCTTGGACAACTCGGCCGCCGGCTGCGCCAGCACCGCGGCATAGCTGCCGAACCGGTCCACCGCGCGCCGGGCCGCGGCTTCGGCGCCATCGGGGAGCACGCGGGCCAGCAAGGCTGCCAGCACCGCCGCGTCGCCTGCGCCGGCTAAGGACGCACGGCCGGTGCCGTCCCCCGATCCGGACGGCAGGGGCGCGCCCGGTTGTTCCCACGGCTGAGCGGCCGATTGCCCGGCGGCAGGGCTGATCGCGAAACGGGCAGCGCCTTCGGCAAAACCGGGCGGGTTGGGCGGCGGCGGCAACGGCGGGCGCAGCCCGGCAAGAGCAAGACTGACCGCCGCCTGCACCCGCTCGCGCACGGCGCCAAGTGGCGGGCCGCCCGGCCGGCCTGGCGAAACGGTGACGGCCGTGGCGGCGCTGCCCGCCGGGTGGTGCTCCACGCTGATGGCAGCCGCGCCCGGGATGGCGCTGACCGCCTCCCGTATCGCGAGGATCGCCCTGGCGGGAGCAACGCCGCCCGGCAGGTTGTACGAGCCGACGGTGATGATCGCGTCGAACCCAGGCGGTTCCAACCCGGCGCTGGGCGGCGCCGCGGCCGGGCGCCGGGCGAACCAGCGCAGGGCGGCCATCACGTCACAGCAGGCCGAACTGCTTGAAGCTGACTGTTTCGCCGGCGCCGAACAGCCAGTGGTCATGCACGGTGATCGACAAGGTCCTAGCCCGGCGCACGATGCCGTCCGTGACCGCGACGTCCCGCTCGCCCGGGTCCGGCTGCACGCCCGGGCGGCATGTCACCAGGATCAAGGCGGTGGCATGGACCAGGATCGCCTGCTTGACCGCTGCCTCGGCCACGGCAGCCAGCGACGGGGCAGCCGGCAAGGGCGTTTCCGTGAACTGCATCGCGTCCAGCAACTGGTTGCGGTTGTTCAGCAGCAGGACGGCAAGATGGGCCGGGCGCTGCAACCGGGCCGGCAGGTCGAGATAGGCCAGCAGCCGGGCCATGTCGTTGAGCAGCGGACGTGACCGCGCCTCGGCCTGCGTCAAGCGCCGGGCGCTCTCGCTCACCAGGCCGAAGATGCCGGCCGTTGCGCCGTCCAGGCCTGCCCCGTGCAGCTCGGCTGCCGGCGCTGCAAGCGTGGCGGAGAAGGCGCCGAACCGGTTGATCAGGGTCTTTGCGAGCGGCTTCGTGTCTCGGCGAGGGATGCTCAGGAACAGCAGCATTTCCAGGACTTCGTAGTCAGCCAGCCCGTCCGGGCCGTTGGCGAGCAGGCGCGCCCGCATCCGGGCGCGATGGCCGTGCGGCCCGGTGCTGGCGAACGGCGCATGGGCTTGCCGGAGGGGTGTGCTGGGAGCGTCCATGGCCGAAGGAGAACACAGGCCAGAACCGCATACTATCGTATTTACAACCCGGTAGCGGCCGCGTTTGAACGCAAGCCGTCACAAGACTGCAAGCTGGCGTCATTCCGCGTTCTGCGGCTGTGAAAGGCTGGGTTCCGGGCCGTGTGCCCGGATCGCCGACCAAGGCGCCGTTTCGTTTCTCTCCCTGGATAGAGTGGCAAAATTGGCACGTTCGTCCGTCGAGCCTGCCCTTGCACACGATTGTTACTGACACGGCATGGCGAGTTTTGCTTATGTTGTCTCGAAATATGGAAACAGGCTGATGTCTGCGGTATGATTGCGATGTGGCATCATTCTGTTGCGGTTGTCGGCAAATAGGGCGACGTGAATCTTGAATAAACGGCGACTTTCGGACGTGCCAGCCAGCGAAAAGCTGGAGTGCGATGTTTGTGTGATCGGGAGTGGTCCCGCAGGCGCCACACTTGTTCGGGAGCTGGCGAACAGCCGAGTCAGGGTCATCCTTGTCGAGAGCGGTGACCTGGAGCCTGATCCGCTGACGGATGAGCTGAGCCAGATCGAGAATATCGGCGCGCCGCGCGTGCCCGACCAGGCCACCATGCGGAGCCGGGTCCTCGGGGGCACCTCCCTTCTCTGGACTGGCCGATGCGCCGGGCTCGACGCCGTCGACTACGAGCAGCGTTCGTGGGTGCCCTATTCCGGCTGGCCATTCGGGCCAAATCACATGCTGCCCTATCTTGACCGTTCGGCCGAGCATCTCGGCCTCGGCGTCGGCAGCGGATATTCCGAAACGGCTGGACGGAGGTTTGCGCCCCGCGCTGGCATCGCCGGACCGGGCGAGACGCTCCTCCCGTACTACTGGCAGTTCAGCCGGGACCCCAGCAGCCGTTACAACTCCATGCGGTTCGGCCCGCGGCTGCTGGCTGAGCAAGCCGACAATGTCAGCATCCTCACCAATGCCACCGTCGTGCATCTCGATGCCAACCCGGCCGTTTCGGCAATCCGCGCCGTCGAGGTCGCAGCGCCGGACGACAGCCGACGGAAGATCGTCGCGCGCAACGTCGTGCTTGCCGCCGGCGGGATCGAGAACGCGCGGATCCTGCTGGCGTCGAATCGTTTCTGTTCCGCCGGGCTGGGCAACGATCACGACGTGGTCGGCCGCTTCCTGATGGACCATCCGCGCGGCGCCTCCGCCAAGTTCGATCACACGAGCGACACGAACCTGCGGCGGCATTTCGGCCTGCGAACCGTTCGGACAACTGGCGGTCCCCGCTGGTTCTGCAAAGGCTTCCGGCTCAGTCCCGCCATGCAGGAGCGCGAGGGCCTGCTCAACTGCGCCGTCTGGCTAAGCGAGATGGTGTCGGATGACGACCCTTGGAGCGCCGTCAAGCGGTTGGCGCGGCGCCGGGGAGACTGGCGGCGCGACTCCGTCGCCATCCTGGCCAACACGCCGATGGTCGTGCGGGGCCTGCACAGTGCGTTCGTCAAGCACACCGGCATCCCCCGCAAGCTTGATGCGCTGGAGCTGGACACCACGGTGGAGCAACAACCTGACCCAAACAGCCGGATGACCCTGTCATCCCGCCTGGACCGGCACGGCGTGCCGCTGTCCCGGGTGGATTGGCGGATCAACGAGCCAGAGCAGCGCACCGTGCGGCGGACTGCCGAATTGCTCGTGCAGGAACTCGCGCGGCTGGGCGTGACCCCGCCGAAGCTGGACGACTGGGTCACCGCGGGCGGCCGCTTTCCGGCCACCTTCCTGGATGTCGCTCATCCGATGGGCACCACACGGATGTCCAGCGATCCGCGCCAAGGCGTCGTGGACGCGGACTGCCAGGTGCATGGAATCGACGGCCTGTTCGCCGCGGGAAGCTCGGTCTTCCCGACGGGCGGCCATGCCAACCCGACGCAGATGATCGTCGCCATGGCGATCCGCCTGGCGGACAAGCTGAAGCAGCGGGCGAACAACCAGTCTCACCTTCGCAGTCCAGTTCAACGCGTCCTGGAAATGTCGTCCTCCGTGCAGGCGGCCTAACCGCCGCCTTCCCGCAGGCCGTAGCTGGCGAAACCTCGGGCGGCGTCGGCGACTTCGGCGTCGCTCAGCACGGCCGGGGCGCCGGCCTGCAAGCTGAGGCAGTACTGCTTGGCCAGGGTTTCCAGCTCCACTGCCAGCCACATCGCCTTCCGCAGGCTCGGCCCAGCCACGATCATGCCGTGGTTGGCAAGCAGGCAGGCGTTGCGCCCTTCGAGCGCTTCCAACGCCAGTGCGGCCAATTCGGCCGTGCCGAACGTGGCGTAGGGCGCGCACCGCACGGTAGCGCCGCCGAACGCCGCGATCATGTAGTGCACCGCCGGTATTTCCCGCCGCGTGACCGCCAGCGCGGTGCAGTAGGGTGCGTGGGTGTGCACCACCGCGCCAGCGTCCGGCCGGCCCCGCAGGATATCCTGGTGGAACCGCCATTCGGTGGATGGCTTGAGCGGCCCGGCCCACGTCCCGCTCCCATCCAGCGGCATCAGGGCGAGATCTTCCGGCCGCATCTCCTCGTAAGGCGTCGCGGAGGGGGTGATCAGCATGGAACTGCCGCACCGGGCGGAAACGTTGCCGGAGGTACCCTGGTTGATACCGATCGCATTCATCTGCTGCGCCGCGTCGACAACGGCGCGGCGCAAGGCGGCTTCGTCCATGGTAGGCCCTCCGGGGGAGCAGGATGGCTGGCCGACCAGGCATAGCCGAACCAGGCCGCCCGGAATACGCCCGCCGGCTCGATCGCCTCGGCCGCAGGCAGTCCTGCAATCCGGCGCTTGAGCCTGGTCGCGCCCGGGCTACTGTCGGGAGCGCGGGGGAAATCACCGCGGCACAGGGCAGGAGACCAGATGGTGCAGCCGCTCTCGGGCATCCGGGTGATTGAGATCGGCCAGGCGCTCGCCGGACCGCTTGCCGGGGTGGTCCTGGCCGACATGGGAGCCGACGTGATCAAGGTGGAGAAGCCCGACGGCGGCGACGATGCCCGCGATTGGGGGCCGCCCTTCGCCGGCGACACCTCGCTGTACTTCCACGGCCAGAACCGCAACAAGCGCTCCGTCACGCTGGACATCAAGCGGCCCGCCGATGTAGCCGAGTTGCACCGCCTCCTTGGCGACGCAGACATCCTGATCCAGAACCTGCGGCCCGGCGTGGTTGATGACGCTGGGATCGGGCCGGCGGCGATGCTGGCGGCGCACCCGCGGCTGATCTACTGCTCGATCTGGGCATTCGGCTACCAGGGCCCTTTGCGGATGAGTCCCGGCTTTGACCCGTTGCTGCAAGCCTATGGCGGCATGATGTCCGTGACCGGGCAACCGGACGGGCCGCCAACGTTCTGCGGCGCCTCGATCAACGACAAGGCGACTGGGCTGTTCTGCGTCATCGGCGCGCTGGCGGCATTGCGGCATCGCGCGCTGACAGGCGCTGGATGCCTGGTCGACACGTCGTTGTTCGAGACGGCGACGTTCTGGGTGGAAGGCCAGGTAAATGGCTTCCTTGCCAACGGCGCCGTCCCGCGCCGGCATGGCACGGCCGCGACGGTCATCACTCCCTACCAGGCGTTCGAGGCAATGGACGGGCCGTTCGTGCTGGCGGCCGGCAATGACCGGCTATGGGCGCGTTGCGCTGCCGTGCTGGGCCACCCGGAATGGGCGGCCGACCCACGCTACGCCACTGGGCCGCAGCGCAACGCCAACCGGCCGGAGCTGGTGGCGTTGATCCAGGCCGTCATAGGGCTGCGCCCCCGGGTTGGCTGGCTTGGCGCGTTCGAGGCCGCGGGCGTGCCGGCTGCCCCGGTGAACGACATCGGCGAACTCGCCCGGTCTGAACAGTTGGCGGCGGTCGGTCTGCTGCAAACCCTGCCGGACAACGGCCTCACGGTGGTGGGTCTGCCGATCTCCTTCGACCGCACGCGGCCGCGCTCGCGGCGCGGAGCGCCAGGGCTCGGGGAACACAACACGGAACTGCTGGGGGGCTGACGCCATTGGTGGAGGTTAACGGGAAGAGCCGTCAGTTTCGCACCATCACCCTTGTCTGGTAAACAGGACCAACTGACCGGTCAGGGACCAAGTGCCGGGTGTGGGGAGGCCACGGCAGTTACGTCGTGGTGGGCCGAGTGCTTGGCCGGGCTGCGGTCCCAAACGCCGGGGCGCCGGGTTGCGGCCCGGCACGGCGTAGATCCCGGCTGGTGAGTGTCACCGCGGTGACCGACCCAGGCTCGATGCTTTCCATCTTCAGCCGTGCCGCTGCATCGATCAGAATGCGGAAACGGTCAAACGAGCCACGCTGCAAGGACGGCGTGAGCGGGCCGGCCAGGCCAGACACCGCTTCCAGCGCCTCGTCCGCCACCGTGCATCTTACCCGGCGCTTGCCGTGGACCACCTCGAAACTCACTGCGCTCTGGCCGGCGGTCGCCGTCTCACGCATGGGGCTGGTCATGGGCAGGAACTCTCCTATGCCCCCACACGGTAGCCCGTGCGATGGCCCGAAATAAAGCGTCTGGCATGCCTGAAAACCGCAGCCGGCCAGAAAAGCGGCTGGCGGGCCACGGCCGTCACGGGATTGAAATGGTCGATGCCGTTGCACGATGCAACCCTGCACGCACCTGCCATGTCACGACAGCTTCTGCATGTCGCCATCGATCGAGATCGCCTGTCCCGAAATCGTGGCGCCGCGTTGGCTGCACAGCAGGAGCACCTGGTCCGCCAACTGCCGAGCCGTCACATACTGCTTGATGGACGTGTTGGAGAACGCGGCCCGTTCCATCTCCGCCACGCTCACGCCCATCTGCCGCGCTTTGGCGTCGAGCACGCGGCGCTGCCGGTCTCCTTCGACCAAGCCGGGCAGGATGGCGTTCACCCGGATGCCAGCCTCTCCCAATTCGATCGCAAGCGACTTCGTCAGCCCGATCACGCCCCATTTCGCCGCTGCATAGGGGCTGCGCAGAGCAAAGCCGTGCTTGCCCGCCGCGGAAGACAGATTGACGATCGTGGCGTTGGCGCTGCGCCGCAGGTGCGGGATGGCAAGCCGTGCGCAATTGAACTGCCCCGTCAGGCAAACCTGGAGGCAGCGGTCCCAGTCCTCGGGATGGATATCCTCCAGCCGTCCGGTCGGCCCGGCGATGCCGGCATTGTTCACCAGCACGTCCAGCCCGCCAAGATAGGCGGCGGCCGCGTCGAACGCCGCGGCGACGGCTTGCCGGTCCGCGACATCGGCGATGCAATGGCCCACCGGACCCGGCAAAGTAGCGAGCCCGGCTGCGTCCAGGTCGAAGGTGAAGACCCGCGCGCCTTCCTCCAAGAATGCCTCGACGATTCCCCGCCCGATGCCAGCCGCACCGGCGGTGACCAGCACCCGCAGGCCGGTGATGCCAAGGTCCATCGCGGACGAGTCAGCCGTGCATGGCCGTGCGATGCGGCTCCCAGTCGGAGATGGCCCGCAACGTGTCCGGCTGGAAGATGATCACCGCCCCGCCCCGTATCTCAAGCAGGCCGTCGCGGCGCATCTGCTGGACCGTGCGGTTCACGTGGACGACGCTGAGGCCGAGCGCATCGGCGAGCATCTCCTGGGTGAGCGGGAAGGCGAACTTGCTGTTCCCGCCCAGCCCGACCGTTTGCAGGCGGTGGTACAGCTCGAGGATCAGGTGGCCAAACCGCTCGAAGGCGGTCTGCCGTCCCAGCCGCGTGACCTGGTCCCGCAGCGCCGCCTCGTCCAGCAGTTCCATGGCGCGCAATCCCTGGGCGAGGCCAGGCTCCGACGCGCTGCGGAACGACGCGGCCCGGTAGAGCGGCGTCGCATCCGTGGTGCGGACCCGGGTCAACGCGACCGCGGCGCACGGTGCCGGCACGCACGGCGACATCGTTCCCACGATATCCCCGGGCAACAGGAAGGAGACGATCTGCCGCCGGCCGTCCGGCAGCACGCGCTGGCGGCACGCCCATCCTGACAGGACCACGGTAGGCGGCGGGCACTCCCCTTCCCGGTGAATTTCCGTTCGGGACGGAATGTCCCGCCATGCGCGGCCAGCCAGGTTGCCGACCAGCCCAAGTTCGTTCGCCGGCAAGGCCGTGAGCGACTGCAAGCGCCGCAGGAGCGGCGCCATGTCCGCTGCGAGCTGAAACTTCGCAGTGTCGTCGGAGGAGGCAAGGGAGCGACTTGATGACATGCCGATTGCTCTCTTTCTGAACCGAGCAATCAACTAAGCAAAAGAGCACCCGGCCTACTGGTGATGTCACGGGGGCATTTGGACGTCTGTCATGCTCCTGACATCCAAACGCTCGGATATGATCTATATATCGTGATACACGTGAAAGTGGGCCGACTGTATAGTCCCGCACGAGAGGCTACTGTTTGACGCGCTTGGCACCATAGTACAACGCCCGGATGGGTCGCTTTGCAGCACCCCCGTGGCGAACCGAGGCAGACTTACTGATGCAGCCTGCGCCGAATGCGAGGAACATCGAAGGGGCGTCCCAGAGCGGCGACCGCGTCCGATACCTTGAGAATGAGCTCTCCATGCTCCGCGACCGGCTGCAAAGCACGGCTGAGGAATTGGAAACTGCCAATGAGAAGCTGAAATCCTCCAACGAAGAGCTGCAAGCTGCAAAACACCAGGTCGGCGGGCGTGTTGCCGGCTTGGCCCAGGCCGGTGCCGATCCCAGGAACCTTCTCGCTGCCACACGTATCGCCGCGGTGTTCATGGATACCGCCCTGCGCGTGGCATACTACACTCCGGAAATAGCCGTGCTGCTTCCGCTGGCCGAGAGCGATATTGGCCGACCGGTCACGGATGTCGCGCCACTCGTGCCCTACCAAACGCTCCCGCAGGACGCCCTGCATGTGGTCGGCACGCTTGACAGCCTGGAACGCGAGATTGGGCTGCCGGACGGTCCGCACTACCGGGTCCGGGTGCTGCCTTGGCGCGATGCGGCCGGCGCAGTTGCCGGCGCCGTGCTGACGATCATCGACGTGACGGCCGAGAAGAAGATGCAGGACGCGCTGCGGCGGGGGCAAGAGCGCACCCGCTTTGCCGCAGCCGCCGCCCGCATGTTCACCTGGGAGATCAGCGCGGCGACCGGCGCGGCGGTGTACACGCCAGCGCCCGTCGACGTGCTTGGCTTCGGCATCCCCGCCGACATGGAAGGCATGCTCCTGCTGGTGCACCCCGAAGACCGCTCGCGCCAAGCAGCCGCCCTGGCGCATGCGTTGCGGACCGGCGGGTCTTTCGATGGGGAGTACCGCATGGTGCCGCCCGGCCACCCTGCCGTTTGGCTGCGGACCCAGGGCGCTTCGCAAGGCGGCCGGCTGATCGGCGTCACCCAGGACGTCTCCGGGCGCAAGAAGCTGGAAAACCGGCAGAAGATGCTGTTCTCGGAATTGCAGCACCGGGTGAAGAACATCCTCGCCGTCGTCCGCTCGATCAGCGCGCGCACGCTGGAAAGGGCGCCGTCGATGGAGGCATACGCCGCCCACTTTGGCGGCCGGCTGGAGGCATTGGCACGTGTCCAGGGCGTGCTCGCCCGCGGCGGCGCGAACGGGGTCGAGCTGGAGGACGTGGTGCGTGACGAACTGGCGGTCTGCACCGCACGCGACGGGGAGCAGATCGTGGTGGCCGGACCCCGCGTGCTGCTGAAGGACAGGCCGGCCGAGATGCTGGCGCTTGCGTTGCACGAGCTGACCACCAACGCCGTGAAGTACGGCGCGCTTTCCATGCCGGACGGCAAGGTCAAGGTCGTCTGGCAGGTCGCTGCCGCCAAGCGCTCGCTGGTGATCCGCTGGCACGAGAGCGGGGTGGCCGCGCTGGACTCCCGGCCGTCCCGGGTGGGGTTCGGCCGGGACTTGATCGAGCGCGGCCTGCCTTACGACCTGGGCGCGGTAACGAGCCTGGCCTTCGCGCCGGGCGGGGTTCGCTGCAAGATCGTGGTGCCGCTATCCGACAAAGTCAGCGCCGCGGGGGCAAGCTGACCAGCAGGGGGCCGAAATGGCTGACGACATCCTCGCCGAACTGGCTCCGACCGGAACGCTGCGGGTGGGGATCAACCTATCCAACTTCCTGCTCGTGACGGGACGCAGCGCGTCGGGCGACCCGGAAGGGGTGGCGCCCGATCTTGCCCGCGAGATCGCGCGGCGCCTGGGGGTCCCCGTGCGCTACGTGCCTTTCGCGCGGCCGGGCGAGCTGGCCGACGCCGCTGGAACCGGCATCTGGGACATCGGGCTGATCGGGGCCGAGCCGGCGCGGGCCGAGCGGATCGCGTTCACCGCCGCCTACGCCGAGATCGAGGCGACATACCTGGTTCCGGCCGGCTCCCCGCTCGCAGCCCTCGCGGATGTGGACCGGTCCGGCATCCGGATCTCCGTCAGCCGCGGCAGCGCCTACGATCTCTGGCTTGCCCGCAACATCGCCCATGCGGACCTGGTGCGCTCGGGCAGCATCGACGAGTCGTTCCGGCGGTTCGTGGATGAAGGGTTGGATGCGTTGGCCGGCCTGCGGCCGCGTCTGCTGTCGGACGTGGCCACCCTGCCCGGCGCCAGGGTCCTCGAAGGCCGGTTCGCGACCGTGCAGCAGGCGGTGGGCACGGCCCGCGGCAATCTCGCCGGCGCCGCCTTCCTGGCCGGCTTCGTGGAAGAAGCGAGAAGCAGCGGGCTGGTGGCGCGGTTGATCGAACAACACGGCGTGCGGGGCTTGTCGGTCGCCAACGCGGCCTAGCCAAAGCCCGCTCGCCTCACCCTTCGCCGTCCAGCAGCCGGTAGCCGATCCCCGGCTCGGTCGCGAGCAGCGGCGCAGCCTGCCCGAGCTTCTGCCGCAGGTGGCCGACATAGACGCGCAGGTACTGCACGTCCTGCGCGTGGGCCGGCCCCCAAACGCCGGTCAGCAGCACGCGATGCGTCAGCACCCGCCCGGCGTTGCGGGCGAGCAGGCTCAGCAGCGCGTACTCACGCGGACTGAGCAGCACCCGCTCCTCGCCGACCCGCACCACCCGGCGTGCCATGTCCACTTCGAGCAGGCCGGCCTTGAACACCTCGGAGGCCGGGCCGTCGGCCTGGCGCGCGTGGCGCAGGGCCGCGCGGATGCGGGCCATCAGCTCCGCCAAGCCGAACGGCTTCTCCACGTAATCGTCCGCGCCATTGTCCAGGGCGGCCACCTTCTCCGCCTCCGCGTCGCGCGCCGACAGCACCACGACCGGGACCTTGCTGAAATCCCGCAAGCGGCGCAGGGCGTCCTGCCCGTCCATGTCGGGCAAGCCCAGGTCCAGCAGGACCAGCGCCGGCGGCCGGCTGGCAAGCAGGCGCAGCCCCTCGGCGGCGGTGTCCGCCCGCTCGACCGTGAAGCCGGAGGCTTCCAGCGCCGGGCGCAGGAAGCGATGGATCTGCGGCTCGTCGTCCACGACCAGGATGCGGGGCTGGATCACGGTGCCGCCGTCAGCATGAGGATGAGCAGCGTGCCGGGGAAGCCATCCCGTGCGGCGTCCGGGCGCGGGCTCACGGCCTCGATCGTGCCTCCCATCGCTTCCACCAATCCCCGCGCGATGGCGAGGCCCAGCCCGGTGCCGGGCGCCACCCGGTCACCACGGCGGGCGCGGTAGAAGCTGTCGAACACGTGCGGCAGGTCGGCGGCGGGGATGCCGACACCCTCATCCGCCACCTCGATCGTGATCCGCCCGACCGCGGCGCGGGCCGACACGCGGACGAGAGAGCCCCCCGGCGCGTAGCGGTGGGCATTGTCCAGCAAGTTGACCATCGCCTGCTCCAGCAGCGCCGGGTCCGCCATCGCATCGGGCAGCCGGTCCGGCAGGTCAACCGCCACCGTGTCCAGCCCCGGCACCCGCGCCACGGCGGCATCGATCAGTTCCGGCAATGGGGTCGGGACAAGGCGGGGCGTGATCGCGCCGCTTTCCAGCCGGGTCAGGTCCATGATGTTGGCCAGGAAGCGGGTCATGCGCTCCGTATCCTGCTGGATGGAGGCGAGCAGGTCGCGCCGCGCTTCCCCGTCCATCTTGTCCCAACCGATCTGCAACGTTTCCGCCGCGCCCCGGATGCCGGTCAGCGGCGTCCGCAAATCGTGGCTGAGCGAGTTCAGCAGGGCCGTGCGCAACTTCTGCGTCTCGGCGGTGGCGGCGTTGCGGGCAGCCTGGTTGGCGAAGGTCACCCGTTCCAGCGCCACCGCCGCCTGGTCCGCCAGGGCGGACAGCGTCTGAAGGCTGGGGCCGTCCAGCGGCTGGTCCGCGGCGCCGGTCACGCCCAGCACGCCGAAGCGCCCGCGCACCGTGCGGATCGGCTGGAAGCGCCAGGCGGCGGCGGGCAGCGTCGTGGAGCCGCGGCCGGCCGGCTCGTCGTGCGCGGCGCACCAGCGGGCGGCGGCCCAGCTCGCGACGTCCATCGTGTCGGTCGACGGCTCGCTGCCCTGGATGGAAAGGTCCTCCCCTTGCAGCACCAGCACCACGGCCCGGCCTCCAACGCCGGCGGCTTGCCGGGCGATCTCGGCCACCAGCTCCGGCTCCGTGGTCGGTTCGCCGAGGCGGCGGCTGAACCGCGCGATGCGCCGCAGCCCTTCGATGCGTGCCTGGCCCGCATGCGCTTCGTCCCGCACCCGGCTGGCGAGGCCGCCGGTGACGGCAGCGACCAGCGTGAACACGGCCAGCGCCACCGAATCGTTCACGTTGCCGATGCTGAACTGGTAAAGCGGGGGCAGGAAGAAGAAGTCCCAGGCGAAAAAACCCAGCGCCGCCGCGAACAGCGCCACTTGCAGCCCGGCGAAGCTGCCCGCCAGCACGACTGCGGCGACGTACACCATCCCCATCGCATCGGCCGGGACATGGCTCCGCAGCAGCACGGCGACGGCGGTGATGGCCGCCACCAGCGCGGTCACGGCAACCCAGGCGGCCCAGCGCGGACGTTCCACCCGCGGCGCCGCACGCGGCCCCAGCTCAGCGACCGGGACGACGTGCAGGGCCAGGTCCGGCGCGCCGCGCAGCAACCGGCTCGCCAGCGTCCGTCCCCAAACACGCCCCCAGAGCGGGGGCTGCACCCGGCCCATGACGATCTGCGTCGCGTTGTGCCGCCGCGCCGCATCGAGCACGATCGCGACCAGGTCAGGCCCGGCCCGCACGTCGATGGCGGCGCCAAGCTGCGCCGCCATCTCCAACGGCGCCGCCATGGAAGCGGGGGTGGCGCCGCGCTCCACATGCAGGGCGATCCAGGGGGCGTGCAGCGCGTCGGCCAGGCGCTTGGCTTGGCGCACCACGCCGCCGGCGTTCCGCTCCGCGCCGATCAGCGCCAGGATGCACTCGCTGGCCGGCCACGGGCCGCTGATGGCGTTGCGGCGCATGTAGTCGCGCATCGTGCCGTCGACGTGCTCGGCCGCCCGGCGCAGCGCCATTTCCCGCAGCGCCGCCAGGTTGCCTTCGCGGAAGAAGCCGTCCAACGCGCGACGGGCGACGTCCGGGCGGTAGATGCGGCCATCCCGCAGCCGGGCCTGCAACTCGGTAGGCGGCAGGTCGATCAGCTCGATCTCGTCCGCCATCTCGATCACCCTGTCCGGCAGCGTCTCGGAAACGCGCACGCCGGTGATGCGGGCGACCGCCTCGTTGAGGCTTTCCAGGTGCTGCACGTTCAACGTGGCCCAGACGTCCACGCCCGCGTCCAGCAGGTCCCGCACGTCCTCCCACCGCTTGGCGTGGCGGCTGCCGGGCGCGTTGGTGTGGGCCAGCTCGTCCATCAGCAACAGGGCCGGGCGGCGGGCAATCGCCGCTTCCAGGTCGAACTCCTCCAGCACCTGGCCGCGGTAGGGAATGTGGCTGCGCGGGAGGATGGGAAGCTCACCGATCTGCGCCTCGGTGCCGCTTCGCCCATGGGTCTCGACGATGCCGATCAGCACGTCGGCCCCTTCGGCGACGCGGGCCCGCGCAGCCGCGAGCATCTCCCACGTCTTGCCGACGCCGGGCGCCGCACCCAGGAAGATCTTCAGCCGCCCCTTCCCCTCCGCCGCGGCATCGGCGATCAGCGCGTCGGGATTGGGGCGGCGGTCCTCCATCCCGTTACCTAGCCGCTATTTTGCCCCCAGGGCTATCCAGCGCCATGTTCACGTCCAGAACGTTCACGCGCGGCTCACCGATGAGGCCGAGCAGCCGGCCCTGCGTATGCTCGGCGATCACGGACTGCACCTGCGCCTCGGGCATGTTGCGGGCGTGGGCGATGCGGCTGACCTGGCGCGCCGCGAAGGCGGGAGAGATGTCCGGGTCCAGGCCGGAAGCGGACGTCGTGACGCTGTCGCCGGGCACCGGAGCGCCGCCGGCAACCTTCGCCACATCGGCCGTCACCCGGTCGATCAGGCTCTTGGAGGTTGGCCCGGCGTTGGAAGCGCCCGAGCTGGCGGCGTTGTACGGCGCGGCGACGGTCTTGCTGCTGTCCGCCGGGTCGGGCGTCGTGGTGGCGGAAGGGCGGCCTTGCAGGTACTTGTCGCTCGTCCAGGCCTGGCCGATCAGCGCGGAGCCGATCACGTGGCCGTCCTTCTCGATCAGCGAGCCTCCCGCCGCGTAGGGCGCGGTGACGCTCGCCAGGCCGACGAAGCCGAGCGGCAGCGCGATGCCGGTCAGGATCGTGAACAGGGCGATCAGGACGATCGCCGGGCGAAGATGCTTCATGGCTCAGGCCACCCCGATCAGCGTCAGCAGCATGTCGATGAGTTTGATGCCCACGAAGGGCGCGAGCAACCCGCCTACGCCGTAGATCAGCAGGTTGCGGCGGAGCAGCGCCGCGGCGCCGATCGGCGTGAACTTCACCCCGCGCAGCGCCAGCGGCACCAGCGCCACGATCACCAGCGCGTTGAAGATCACCGCCGACAGGATCGCGCTCTGCGGGCTGGTCAGCCGCATGATGTTCAGCGCCCCCAGCTCCGGGTAGGTCGCCGCGAAGATCGCCGGCAGGATGGCGAAGTACTTGGACACGTCGTTGGCGATGCTGAACGTGGTCAGGCTGCCGCGGGTGATCAGCAACTGCTTGCCGATCTCAACCACCTCGATCAGCTTGGTCGGGTCGCTGTCCAGGTCCACCATGTTGCCGGCCTCGCGCGCCGCCTGGGTGCCGGTCTGCATCGCCACGCCGACATCCGCCTGGGCGAGCGCGGGCGCGTCGTTGGTGCCGTCGCCGCACATCGCCACCAGCCGCCCGTCCGCCTGCACCCGGCGGATGTAGTCCAGCTTGTCCTGCGGCGAGGCCTGGGCGAGGAAGTCGTCCACCCCCGCCTCCGTCGCGATCGCGGCGGCCGTGACCTTGTTGTCGCCCGTGATCATCACCGTCTTGATGCCCATGGCGCGCAAGGCGGCGAACCGCTCGCGGATGCCGGGCTTGACGATGTCCTTCAGCTCGATCGCACCCATCAGCCGGCCGTCGCGCACCACGGCCAAGGGCGTGCCGCCGGCGCGGGCGATGGTGTCCACCGAGGCCGTGAACGCGGGCGGGGGGGCTGACCCGGCAAGCGCCAGCACGCTGTCCACCGCGCCCTTGCGCCAGCTCCGCCCGTCGGCATCCAAGCCGCTGACGCGCGTGTTGGCGCTGAACGGCACGATGGCGGCGCCCGCAGGCATCTCGGGGGCCAGGCCGTGGCGGTCCCGCACGAAGGACAGGATGGAACGGCCTTCCGGCGTGTCATCCCCCATGGAAGCCAGCATGGACGCTTCCGCCAGGGCGCGCTCGTCCACGCCGGGCACGGGGTACAGCCCGGCGGCGGCGCGGTTGCCGAAGGTGATGGTGCCGGTCTTGTCCAGCAACAGCGTGTCCACGTCGCCCGCCGCTTCCACCGCGCGGCCGGAGGTGGCGACCACGTTGAAGCGGATCAGCCGGTCCATGCCGGCGATGCCGATGGCCGAAAGCAGGCCGCCGATGGTGGTCGGGATCAGCGTCACGAACAACGCCACCAGCACCGGCACCCCGAGCGGGGTGCCGGAATAGTTCGCCAGCCCGACCAGCGTCACCACGGCGATCAGGAAGATGATCGTCAGGCCCGCCAGCAGAATGTCGAGCGCGATCTCGTTCGGCGTCTTGCGGCGCTCCGCACCCTCCACCAGGGCGATCATCCGATCGATGAAGGTGCTGCCGGGCTCGGCCGAGATCCGCACCACCAGCCAGTCGGACACGACCTGGGTGCCGCCGGTCACGGCGCTGCGGTCGCCGCCCGCCTCGCGGATCACCGGGGCGCTCTCGCCGGTGATGGCGCTCTCGTTGACGCTGGCGACACCCTCGACGATCTCGCCGTCCGACGGCATCAGGTCCCCGGCTTCCACCAGCACCAGCGTGCCCTTGCGCAGGCTGGGCGCCGGCTGCTCAGTCCAGTTGGCCCGGTCGGACTGGCGGGCGAGCACCTTGGCCATGGTGTCGCTGCGGCTGCGGCGCAGGCTCTCGGCCCGGGCACGGCCGCGGCCCTCGGCCACCGCCTCGGCGAAGGTCGCGAACAGCACCGTCAGCCAGAGCCAGAGCGCGATGGCGACCACGAAGAAAGCCGGCTGCCCGGTGGCGACGTTGCGGATCGCCAGGATCGTCACGAGGATGGACACGACCTCGGTGACGAAGATCACCGGGTTGCGGATCAAGCTGAGCGGGTTGAGCTTGACGACGGCGTCGCGGCTCGCGCGGCCCAGGATCGCGCCGTCGAACAGCGCGATGGTGTCGGCGGTCTGTGCCATGGGATGGTCCTAGTAGGTTTTGCCGGAGAGCATGGTGAAGTGCTCCGCAAGCGGCCCGAGGCTGAGGGCGGGGATGAACTGCAAGCCGCCCAGGATGAGGATCACGCCGATCAGCAGGCCGATGAACAGCGGCCCGTGGGTCGGGAAAGTGCCGGCGCTGGCAGGCAGCTTCGGTTTGGCGGCGAGCGAGCCGGCGATCGCCAGCACCGGGATCATGAAGGCGAACCGGCCGAGCAGCATGCAGGCGCCCAACCCGTAGTCGAGCAGCGGGGTGTCCGCGCTCAGCCCGGCGAAGGCGCTGCCGTTGTTGCCGGTGGCGGACGTGAAGGCGTACAGCATCTCCGACAGCCCGTGCGGCCCGGCATTGGCCAGGGAGCCGAGTCCGCTTGCCAGCGAGAGGCAGATGGAGGTGCCGGCCAGGATGCACATCGGCAGGATCAGCACCGCCAGCATCGCCAGCTTGATCTCGCGCGCCTGCACCTTCTTGCCGAGGTACTCCGGCGTGCGACCCACCATCAGCCCGGCCACGAACACCGCCAGAAGGGCGAACACGAGGATGCCGTAGAGCCCGGAGCCGACGCCGCCGGGCAGGATCTCGCCCAACTGGATCAGGAACATGGGGACCATGCCGCCCAGCGGAGTGAAGCTGTCGTGCATGGCGATCACGGCGCCGTCCGACGTGCCGCTCGTGGTCACGGCGAACAGCGACGACATGGCGGTGCCGAAGCGCACCTCCTTGCCTTCCATGTTGCCCATGGACGGATCGATCCCGGCGGCCGTCAGCAACGGGTTGCCGCCGGCCTCCGCCGCGTAGCAGAGCACGACGAAGCCCACCATCAGGATGCCCATCACCCAGAACAGCGCGAAACCCTGCCGCTTGTCCCGCACGATGGCGCCGAACATGACGGTGAGCGCGAAGGGGATCACGATCTCCGACCAGGTTTCCACGACGTTGGTCAGCGCGGTCGGGTTCTCGAACGGGTGGGCGGAGTTGGCGTTGAAGAAGCCGCCGCCGTTGGTGCCGAGCAGCTTGATGGCTTCCTGGAAGGCGACCGGCCCGAGCGCGATGGATTGCTTGGCGCCTTCCAGCGTGGTCGCGTCCACCGTGTTGGCCAGCGTCTGCGGCACGCCGCAGGCGATGAAGAACACGGTCATCACCAGCACGATCGGCAGCAGCACGTAGAGCGTGATGCGCGTCAGATCGACCCAGAAGTTCCCCAGGGTCTTCAGCCCGCCCGCCACGAAGGCGCGCGCGACCATCGCCGCGGCGGCGATGCCGGCAGCGGCCGACAGGAAGTTGTGCACCGTCAGCCCCCACATCTGGGTGCCGTAGGACAGCGCCGTCTCGCCGCTGTAGGCTTGCCAGTTGGTGTTGGTCACGAAGCTGATCGCGGTGTTGAACGCCAACTGGGGCGACATCGGCCCCTGCCCGGCCGGGTTGAGCGGCAGGTACTGTTGCAGGCGCAGGATCGCGTAGAGCAGCAGGAAGTGAACCGCGCTCAGCGTGATCAGCGCCGTCGCGTAGCCGCGCCAGCCCATCTCGGCCGCCGGGTCCACCCCCGCCAGGCGATAGAAGGCGCGCTCGACTGGGCGGAGCACCGGGGAAAGCCACGTCCGCTCGCCTGCGAGCACGGCGGCGATGAAGCGTCCGAGCGGCACGGCGACCACGAACACGAGCGTCAGCACGAGCGCGATCTGCGCCCAGCCGATTGCTGTCATTTTCTGGAGTTCCTAGAAGTCTTCGGGACGAACGAGCGCCCAGACAAGATAGATCAGCAGGCCGGCGCTCACGACGCCGCCGAGGATGAGGTCGAGCAAGACGCTATATCCGGTCGCACAGCACGGCGTAGCCCGCCATGAGCAGGATGCCCCCGGTGCCAAGCACCGCAACAACGAGGTCGATCAATGAGGAAACTCCGCTTGGGAAGCGGAGCAGTCATCATCCATTTTCGCGTAAACGCGCAACACTGGACGGCATCGATTGATATAAAATTGGTATAAATAGAACCTGGCCATCCGGTGCCAGGAGCGATGCGGCGTCCGATCGCTCCGACGCCGCATCGCGCGCTGGTGGGCGGGTCCTACTGGGGTGTCACGGGGGCCATTGTGGCGGGCGCGGCGTGATGACGCCGGTGGCGCGCCCGCCGGTGATGTGCGGCACGATGGGAGCGGGACGTCGTCTCGCTCGCATACGGCCGTGATGACCCTGTTGGCGTCGTCTTGAGGTCGCCGAACGGCAGCGGCTGCTGCGCATTGGGCGCGCCCACGGCTGCGCCGGGCGGCAACCCAGGTTGCGGCGCGCTGTTGGCAGGCTGGGCATGGGACGGCACGGCGAAGGCAAGGCCGAGCATGGCCGTTGACAGCATCGCAAGCTTGCGCATGGACGGACTCCGAACTGGTAGGCGAGTTGAGCGAAACCGCACTATGCCCGTGCCAATCCTGCTTGGAAACGACACTGCGTTAAATATCCAACACTGTTGCGGATTTAGCACGAACATAAGTCCCCACACCCGGGTAAACAGCTGAAAGCGGCAGCGATCGCATTGTGGCCATCCGGCAGAGTGCCGCACTGCCTGGCGTCAACGCCGTGCGCGGCCGGTGGGCCGGCGCATGGGCCTTCATGCCCGGATACGAGCCGGGAAGGCTTGCCAACCTGTCCGCCGCCACATCTGTAACGGCATGACCTTCCTGCCTTGGCGCCGCCCCCGCATCCCCGTCATCGAGCTGCACGGCCTCATCGCCGGGCGGGAAGGGGCGGTGAACCTCCGTTCCGCCGGCCCGCTGATCGAGCGCGCCTTTGCCGGCGCCAAGCGCGGCACGGCCGTCATCCTGGACATCGACAGCCCTGGCGGCTCGCCGGTGCAGTCGGAGCTGATCGCCGACCTGGTGCGGCGCCGCGCGGAAGCGAAGGACGTCCGGGTGCACGCCGTGATCGGCGAGGCCGGCGCGTCCGGCGGCTACTGGCTGGCCTGCGCCGCCGACGAGATCCACGCCAGCGCGATGAGCATCGTGGGCTCGATCGGCGTGGTTGGCGGCGGCTTCGGTTTCGAACACCTGCTGGAGCGGTATGGGGTGGAACGCCGGCTGTACACCGCCGGGGCGAACAAGGCGCGGCTGGACCCGTTCCGCCCCGAACGGCCGGAGGACGTGGCTTTCGTTCACGCGCTGATGACCGACATCCACGAGCGGTTCAAGGCATGGGTCCGCCTGCGCCGGGGCGCCCGGCTTTCGGCTGACCCGGCGGTGTTCGACGGCAGCTACTGCCTGGGCGCGCGCGGGCACGAACTGGGACTGGTGGACGATTTGAGTTCCGTGGATGAGCTGGTGCGCCGGCTGGGCGGCGAACGGGCCCGCCCCCGCCGCCTGCGGGCCCGCCGGCGGTTCAGCCTCGCCCGCCTTCCCCGGCTGATGGTGGAAGCGGCCCTGGACGTCGCCGAGGAGCGGCGGCTGGTGTTCCGCTAAGCCGGGGCTGGACCTTGGCCGTCGATGACGTTTGCGCTGCGCCGCTGGGAGGTCTGCGCCGGGCCGCTGCCGAGCGGGTCAGGGCTTGGCGACGAAGACCTGGTCGGTGGCCCAGGACACCCAAACGTGCCGGGTGGCCAGCCAGTCCGCCCCCAGCAGGGCGCCGATGCTGCGGAGCGTGCGGATCGGGGCGACCGCCAGCGTCATCGGGACCGAAGGCAGGCGGCCGACCTGCACGGACGGGAAAAGCTGGGTGCGGGCGGCTAGCTGTCCCGAGCCGAACCCGTTCACTGCGTCGGCCCCTCCAGGTTGCAAGCCGAGCTGGACCATGCCTGGCAGGGTGATGACGCTGCTGGCCGCCCCGCTGTCGAGCTCTGCCTGCACCGTGACGCCGCCCACCTGCATCGGCAGCGCCAGCACGTTGCGGACTGGTCGCCAGGCGGCGATCGCGTCATAGTGTTCGGTTCCCAGTGCGGCTGGCGGCAGGAAGCGGCCCGAGCAGCCGGATACGTCGTAGAGCGTCAGCATACCGCCCACAGCATCCAGGTCGAGGTCGAACGCGGACAGGAAATCCTGGCCCAGCAACCCGGCGATCGGCCGGCCGCCGATCGTCTCCGGGATGGGTCCGACCACGACGGAGTTGTCGGCCGCCACCGTGCGCCGGCGCAGCGCCATGCCCCCGAGGATGAGCGAGTCGGGACGCCCCAGGCGGCGGCGGTCGCGACCGCCCGCGCCCTGGACGTCCGTGCTCACCCACTCGTCGCGCGCGAGGCGCAGGCGATCGGCGGCGGCAAGGCCCACCACGCTGCGCTCCGCCCCCGTGTCCAGCACGAAGTCGGCCGCCACGCCATTGACCGTGAGCGGCACGGTCAGCAGGCCGCCCGCGCGTTCCACCGGCACGGCCGCCCGGCGTTCCAGCCGGCAGACGGCAGAAGCGTGGAAGGACACCAGGCAAAGGGTGGCGGCGAGCCGGCGCGCCCGTGATGCCATCAGGCGGGGGCGGCGGATGTCAGAAGCCGAGGATGACGTCGGCCGAGATCGTGACGCTCCCTTTGTCCCTGCCGTCGTCGAAGGGTTTTGTTGCGGACAATGAGCGGTCATAGCGGATTTCCGGCCGGACGAGCAGGTTGGCGACTGGCGCAGGGATGCGGGCGGGCTTGTAGGTCACCCCGGCAGTCAGCTCGGAATAAGTCGTGGGGCCGGTCGCCACATAGAGGTTCGCCGGCGAATAGCCGCGCTCCGCGTTGACGTAGTCGAGGTTGTTGACCGGGGTGTTGACGAAGAAGTTGGTGTTGTCGCGCCAGATTTCAGCCCGCCCATTGAGTGTCAGCGTGTCCGTCAAGGTGTATGCGACGTACTGCGAAGCGCCGTAGCCTTCGGCGCGGAAGCCGTCCTCCTTGACGAAGTTCAGCTCGGTGGTGAAAGCAAGCTTGTCGTTCGCTTTGTAGGTGACGACCAGGTCGTTGTAGTAACGCATCGCGCTGTCGGCGAAGACCGTGTTTCGTTTCGCATCTTCCGGGCCGACATGGCTCAGCGCCAGCACGATCAGGTTGCCGCCCAGCAGGTTGAGGCCGAAGCCGAAGATGCCGCCGGGCCGCCGGTTGTTGTCGCCGTCGGCGACGGTGACGTTGGTGCCGGTGTCCACGCCCAGGTAGAGGTCCAGCAAGCCCGTGACGTGGGCGGTGCTCAGCAGGCCGAAGTGCTTGTAGGGCAGGCCGTAGTTGAAGATGTAGGAGTGGGTGTAGAACGGGTTGGTCTTCGGATTGATCAGCTCGAACCCCGGCGGGGTCGGGTAGATGCCGCCCTTGAAGTCGATGCCGCCCTCGAACAGCCATGGGGTGTGAACCGATATGTTGGCCTCCACGATGTCCAGTTGGTTGCGGTCGTGGATGGCATGGTCGAACAAGCCCAGCGAATGGACGATCCTTGCGTCAGAGCCGTACAAGCCTTGCAGCTTGAAGCCGAAATCGTAGTCCGTCGCCTTGGGGTCGGTGTCCCGCTCCAGCGTGAGCAGCAACTGGTTGAGGATGGGGCGGTTTGCCTTGTCGGTGAACAGGTTGCCGAAATTGATGCCATTGTTCGGGTTCTGCGGGTTGCCCACGATGCCGGCATCGATCTGGCCGTCGTATTTGATGGAACTTGCCCACTCCGAAAGGCTGGCGGGCGGGGCCCAGGGCCTGTCCGGCGCAGCGGCGGCCGTGTTGGCCGGCATGCCCGTCTGCACCGGCGGGGTGTTCTGCACCGGCGAGGCAGGTTGCGCCCAGGCGCCTTCGGCCATGGCCAGGCTTCCCGAGAACGCGAGTACCGCGATGCGGCCGTGCGCACTGATCGACGCCCAGACCTTTGTCGGATTCGCCATCAGCCTGTCCCTTTTACATGCGGCCGCTCCAGCGGCGGGTCGGGCGTACGCAACATGCACGCCTGAAAGCTGGAAGGCCGCCCTGGCATGCAGGACGGGTTCCGGAGCCGACGTAGCCGCCCGTGCGGGCACGGGCGGCTACGGAACGCGTGTCAGACCGAGTAGTACATCTCGAACTCGACCGGGTGCGGCGTGTGCTCGAAACGATAGACTTCCGCCCACTTGAGATCGATGTAGCTCTCGATCTGGTCCTTGGAGAACACGTCGCCCGCCAGCAGGAACTCGTGGTCGGCAGCCAGCGCGCCCAACGCCTCGCGGAGCGAGCCGCACACGGTGGGAATGCCCTTCAGTTCCTCCGGCGGCAAGTCATACAGATCCTTGTCCATCGGGTCACCGGGATGGATCTTGTTGCGGATGCCGTCCAGCCCGGCCATCAGCAGGGCTGCGTAGGCGAGGTACGGGTTGGCCGACGGGTCGGGGAAGCGGACCTCGACGCGCTTGGCCTTCGGGCTGGTCGTGTAGGGGATGCGGCAGGACGCCGAGCGGTTGCGGGCGGAGTACGCCAGCAGCACCGGCGCCTCAAACCCGGGTATCAGGCGCTTGTAGCTGTTGGTGCTGGGGTTGGTGAACGCATTGAGCGCCCTGGCGTGCTTGATGATGCCGCCGATGTAGTACAGGCATGTTTCTGACAGGTCGGCGTAGCCGCTGCCGGCGAACAGCGGCTTGCCGTCCTTCCAGATTGACTGGTGGGTGTGCATGCCGGTGCCGTTGTCGCCGTAGATCGGCTTGGGCATGAACGTCGCGGTCTTGCCGTAGCTGTGGGCGACGTTGTGGACGCAGTACTTATAGATCTGCATCTGGTCGGCCATCTTGGTCAGCGTCGTGAAGCGCGTCCCGAGTTCGTGCTGCGACTGCGCGACCTCGTGGTGGTGCTTCTCGATCGGCAAGCCCATCTCGCCCATGGTGGACAGCATCTCGGCGCGCAGATCGCTCTCGCTGTCCACGGGAGGCACCGGGAAGTAGCCGCCCTTGACCACCGGGCGGTGGCCCATGTTGCCTTCCGGATACTCCTTCATGTTGGAGCCGGGACCCTCGATGCTCTCGATCTGATGGGTGGCGAAGTTGCCGCCGACGCCGAAGCGCACGCTGTCGAAGATGAAGAACTCGGCTTCCGCCCCGGTCAGGATCTGGTCGCCGATCCCGGTGGACTTGAGGTACTCCTCGGCCAGCTTGGCAGTGGCGCGCGGGTCACGCGAGTAGTACTGCCCGGTGGACGGCTCGATGACGTCGCAGAACAGGATCAGCGACGGCTTGGCCGCGAACGGGTCCAGCACGGCGGTGGCGCAGTCCGGCAACAGGATCATGTCGCTCTCGTTGATCGCCTTCCAGCCGGCGATGGAGGAGCCGTCGAACATGAAGCCGTCCGTCAGGCTGTCCTCGTCCACGGTGGAGATGTGTTGCGCCGTGTGATGCCACTTGCCGCGTGGATCGGTGAAGCGGAGATCCACGTACTCGACCGAATGCTCCCGGATCATGTCCAGGACCTTCGATGCCTCGCTCGCAGTCGTTGGCACCACTGCCTTTTTTGCCATTCCGCTCTCTTCTCCTATGTTTCAGCCGCCCGTTGCGGCCGATTCAGATAGCCTCGTCGCCGCGTTCGCCGGTGCGGATTCGGACCGCTTCCTCGATGCTGCTGACGAAGATCTTGCCGTCGCCGATCCGCCCGGTTCGCGCGGCGGTCACGATGGCTTCCACCGCGCGCTCCACCACGTCATCCGTGCAGACCAGTTCGATTTTCACCTTGGGCAGGAAGTCCACCACGTATTCGGCGCCGCGATACAGTTCCGTGTGCCCTTTCTGCCGGCCAAATCCCTTGGCCTCCACGACGGTGATGCCTTGCAGCCCGACCTCATGCAGCGCGTCCTTCACTTCGTCCAGCTTGAACGGCTTAATGATTGCCTCGATCTTCTTCACTGCATCCTCCCCAGGCACTGCCCATCCCGCCGCGACACCGTGCTGCGGGTTGCGAAGGTTGCATGGGGCGTGCCAACCGGCAATCGGCAGGCGCGATTGAACGGAAGGCCCGCCGGGCACATACTGCGAGGCCCTGTCCGACGAGGAACCGCATTTGAAGCCCGGCAACCACCTGCTTTCCGGCATCGGCACCACCGTGTTCACGGTCATGTCCGCGCTGGCGGCCAAGCACGGCGCGATCAACTTGGGCCAGGGCTTCCCGGATACGGACGGCCCGGCGGACGTGCTGGGGGCCGCAGCCGCTTACCTGCATGACGGCCGCAACCAATATCCGCCGCTGACCGGCGTTCCAGAGTTGCGGGAGGCCGTCGCGGCCGCCAACGCGCGGTTCTACGGCCTTCAGGTGGACCCGGCCACGGAGGTCGTCGTGACGTCCGGGGCCACGGAGGCGATCACCGCCAGCTTGATGGCGCTGCTCAACCCGGGCGACGAGGTCGTACTGATCGAGCCGCTGTATGACACCTACCTGCCTGTGGTTCGCACCCTGGGCGCCATACCCCGGCTCGTGCGCCTGCAACCCCCGCGCTGGGAGCTGCCCAGGGCCGAATTGGCCGCGGCGTTCGGCCCGAAGACCAAGGCAATCCTGCTGAACACGCCCATGAACCCGACATCCAAGGTGTTCACCGGCGCGGAACTCGCCTTCATCGCCGACCTGCTGGTCAAGCACGATGCCTACGCCGTGTGCGATGAGGTGTACGAGCACCTGACCTTCGACGGCTGGCGCCACATCCCGCTGATGACGCTGCCGGGCTTGCGGGACCGCTGCCTGCGCATCGGCAGCGCCGGCAAGACATTCAGCCTGACGGGATGGAAGGTCGGCTACATCACCGCCCCCGCCCCGCTGGCGCTGCTGGCGGCGCGGGCGCACCAGAACCTGACCTTCACGACGCCGCCCAACCTCCAACGTGCCGTGGCGGTGGGCCTGGCGAAGGACGGCGTGTACTTCGCCGGCCTGTCCAGCGCGTTGGAAGCCAAGCGGGACCGCTTGGGCGCCGGGCTGTCGGGGCTGGGCCTGACTGTGCTGCCGAGCCAAGGCAGCTACTTCGTGTCGGCTGACTTCGCCCCGTTGGGCTTCGCCGGCGACGACGTGGCGTTCTGCCGCCACATCACGGTGGAAGCGGGGGTGACGGCAATCCCGCTCAGCGCGTTCTACGACCCGGCGGGCGGGACCGCGCCGGGCCACTACGCGCGGTTCGCGTTCTGCAAGGCGGATGCGGTGCTGGATGAGGCGGTCGCCCGGCTGCAGCGGCATTTCGCGGGCGCACCGCGACGGTTGACGGCCACGGGCTGACGGCAGTACATCCGCGGCCCTGGCGGCGGACGTAGCTCAGTTGGTAGAGCGCCGGTTTGTGGTACCGGTTGTCGCGGGTTCGATCCCCGTCGTTCGCCCCAGTCCCGTTCCGGCGGTCGTCCTCGCCGGCGGCCAGGCGCGCCGCATGGGCGGGGGGGACAAGCCGCTGCTCAGCCTCGCCGGGCAGTCCATGCTGGCCCGCATCCTGGCCACCCTCGCGCCCGACCATGCCCACGTCGCCATCAGCGCGAACGGTGACCCGGCCCGATTCGGCACCGCCCTGCCCGTTCTCGCCGACCCGGTTGCCGGCCAGGGTCCGCTCGCCGGCATACTGGCCGGACTCGACTGGGCCGCTTCGCTCGGCGCGGACGCCTTGCTGAGCGTCCCCGGCGACACCCCGCTCATCCCGCCCGGCCTTGCCGCCCGCCTCGCGCCGGCGCCGTCGGTGGCGGAAAGCGGCGGGCGGCGCCACCACCTGGTGGCGCTGTGGCCAGTTGCCGCCGCCCCCGCCTTGCGCGCCTTCCTGGCCCGGCCCGGCCCGCGCAGCGTGCGCGCCTTCGCCGAAACGCTGCCGGCGCGGCCGGTCGCGTTTCCCGGGGACCCGTTCAGCAACGTCAACACGCCGGAAGACCTCGCCGCCCTTGACGCACGGGTGCGCTCCGGCGAGTGACGGCGGCGCCGTTGCAATGACCTTGCCGATCCCGGAAGGTTCCGCCGGCAAGGAGTCTCTCGCGCATGGCCCACCTGACCCGCCGTTGGCTTGCCGGAACGGCCGCGGCGCTCGTTCCCGTGGCCGGCCTGGTGAGCGAGGCCCGGGCGCAAGGCACGGAAAGCACGCTGGACCGCGTCGGGCGCACGGGAACGCTGCGCATCTCAGCCCTGCCCGGCGAGACGCCCTACTTCGCCAAGGATCTCGCCAGCGGCGCCTGGAAAGGCGCATGCATCGGCATGGCGGACGACATCGCCAAGGTGTTCGGCGCCAAGGTGGAGTATGTCGAGGGCACCTACGCGTCCTCCGTGCTGGACCTGCAATCCAACAAGGTGGATCTCGCCTTCGCGCTCAATCCCACGCCGCTCCGCGCGCTGGCCATCGGGTTCACCCACCCCTTCATGGTCCATCCCTACGGTTGCTTGGCGAAAGCCGGGTTGAACCCGAAGACCTGGGACGACCTCAACCGTCCGGAGGTTCGGGTCGTCTGCGACATCGGCTCCCTGCACGAAGTGGCAGCCCGGCGGTTCTGCCCCAAGGCGCAGATCACGGCGCTGAAGACCCGCGACGAAGCGACGCTGGCCTTCCAGTCCGGCCGGGCGGACGCGTTCATCCTGGCGGCCATGCTGGGCCTGTCCACGGTCGCCAAGAACCCGGCGCTGGGACCCTATCATCCGCTGTCCGGCCCCCCCGTCGCGCTGCCGAGCAGTTTCGGCGTGCGCCGGGAGCCGGACACGCGGTTCGTCGAGGTCATCAACGCCTGGATCGATTTCAACCGCGGCACCGGCGCCATCCGGGAATGGCTGCTGGACGGCCTGGCGCTGAACGGCGTCAAGCGCGAGGACATCCCGCCGGAGCTCACGTTCTGACTTACGCCTGATGGGCTACCAATGGAGCTTCGGCTTCCTCCTCCGCTACACCCACCTGCTGGTGGTGGGCACAGAGGTCACGCTGGCGTACACCGCCGGCACCGTGGCGCTCGGGCTGTTGCTGGGCCTGCTGATCGGGCTGGGGCGGCTGTCACGCTCCCGGCTGGTCAACGCGCCGCTGGTGGCCGTCATCGAGCTGTTCCGCTGCACCCCGCTGCTGGTGCAGATCGTGTGGTTCTACTACGCGCTGCCAGTGATCTCCGGCGTGCAACTGCCGGCTGCCGCGGCGGCGACGATGGTGCTGTCCCTCTACACGGCCGCGTTCTACGCGGAGATCTTCCGCGGCGGCATCGTCTCGGTCGAGCGCGGCCAATGGGACGCGGCCCGCGCGCTCGGGCTGCGGCCTTGGCCGGTCATGCGGCGCGTCATCCTGCCGCAGGCGGTGCGGCGGATGGTGCCGCCGTTCCTCAACCAATCGATCATCCAGTTGAAGAACACGTCGCTCGTTTCCACCATCGCGGTGCCGGACCTGCTGTACCAGGGCACGCTGATCACCGGCGACACGTATCGCCCGCTGGAGGTGTACACGGTCATCGCCGCGATCTACTTCGCCCTGCTGTTCCCGATGACCCGGCTGGTGCAGTGGTTCGAGGGCCGGCTGGCGCGCGGGCGCTAGAGCGTCAGCCGTGCTGATGGACGCACGGCTGACGCTCTAGCCGTTTGTTTCCATGAGCATCTTCATCCGACGGGTGATCCCGCTCGGTCGGATGATGCTCTAGCCGTTTGTTTCCATGAGCATCTTTATCCGACGGGTGATCCCGCTCGGTCGGATGATGCTCTGGGCAAACCCTCAAGGTTCGCGCGCAGAGGCAAACCTAAGCAGGCTGCACGGTG
>CAXTLC010000036.1:7296-46607 GCA_964245075.1 uncultured Acetobacteraceae bacterium | reverse complement strand
CGTGAGTGTTGCATCGGCCTCGCCCGGTCGGCATATGCAGCCGTCCAAGGAGTGACCGGCCCGCCATGCTGTATTTCGGCCGCCTCAAGACCGCGCTGATCCTTGGCGTCTGCGTCCTGGGCGCCCTGCTCTGCCTGCCGAACGTGCTGCCGCGGCCCGCCTCGTGGGTGCCGTGGCGGCAGGTGCACCTCGGCCTCGACCTGCGCGGCGGGTCCTACCTGCTGCTGCAAGTGGACATGGACGCGGTGCGCAAGGAACGGCTGGACACCGTGCTGGACCGCGCCCGGCAGGCCCTGGCCGGCAAGTACCGCGCCCTGACGGAGCCGCCGGGCGAGAGCCGGGTCGCCGTCACCCTGCGTGACCCGGCCGGGGCGCAGGCGGCGGCGGACGCGCTGCGCACCGTGGCCAGCAACCCGGATGGCGGCAAGGACTTCGCCGTCACGGCCCAGCCGGACGGCGCGCTGTCGCTGACGCTGGATGACGCCGCCCTGCGCGCCCGCGCCAGCGGCGCGGTGGAGCAATCCATCGAGATCGTCCGCCGCCGCATCGACGCGACCGGCGTGCTGGACCCGCAGATCACCCGCCAGGGCGACAGCCGCATCGTGGTGCAGCTGCCGGGCGTGGACGACCCGAACCGCATCAAGCAACTGATCGGCACCACCGCCAAGATGACCTTCCACCTGGTGGACGAGGGCGCGGACCCCGCCCGCCCGGCGCCGCCCGGGGACGAGGTGGCGCCGATGGAGAACGACCCCAACACCAAGATGGTGCTGCGCCGCCGGGTGGAGGTGGACGGCGCCAGCCTGACCAACGCCAGCCCGTCGCGCAACAGCCAGACCGGCCGCTGGGTGGTGAACTTCGTGTTCGACAGCGCCGGCACGCGGCGCTTCGCCGAGGTCAGCACCGCCAATGTCGGGCACCCGTTCGCCATCGTGCTGGACGGCAAGATCATCACCGCCCCGGTGATCAACGAGCCGATCACCGGCGGCCGGGGCGAGATCAGCGGCAACTTCACCCCGCAATCCGCCACCGACCTGGCCGTGCTGCTGCGCGCCGGCGCCCTGCCCGCGCCGCTGACGGTGGTGGAGGAGCGCACGGTCGGGCCGGAGCTGGGGGCCGACAGCATCCGCGCCGGCGCCGTGGCGCTGGGCGCCGGCTTCCTGCTGGTGGTCGGCTTCATGGGCACCTTCTACGGCCTGTTCGGCTGGTTCGCGAACATCGCGCTGGTGGTCAACCTCGTGATGATGCTGGCCGTGCTGTCCCTGCTGGAAGCCACGCTGACCCTGCCGGGCATGGCGGGCATCCTGCTGACGCTCGGCATGGCGGTGGACGCCAACATCCTGATCAACGAGCGCATCCGGGAGGAGACGCGGCTGGACCGCCGCCCGGTGCAGGCGCTGGAGGCCGGGTTCCGCCGCGCCTACAGCACCATCATCGACAGCAACGCCACCGCCTTCCTGGCCCACGTGATGCTGTTCGTGTTCGGGTCCGGCCCGGTGCGCGGCTTCGCCGTCACCATCACGGTCGGCATCGTCACCACGCTGTTCACCGCCACCGTGCTGGCGCGGCTGATGATGGTGCGCTGGTATGCCGCCCGCCGCCCCGCCTTGCTGCCGGTCTGAAGGAGCGAGCGAGCATGTTCTTCCGCCCCCTGTTCCGCATGGTCCCGGACGGCACCAACATCCACTTCATGCGCGGCCGGTGGATCGGGCTGGCGACCTCGGCGGTGCTGTCCACGTTGTCCCTCGTGCTCGCCTTCTACCCGGGGCTGAACCTGGGGATCGACTTCAAGGGCGGCATCGTGATGCAGGTCCGCACCCCCGCGCCGGCGGACTTCGACCACATCCGCGCGGCCATGGCGGCGCAGAACGTCCCGGCCGCCGGGCTGCAACGGTTCGGCGACGATCACGAGGTGCTGCTCCGGCTGGACCGCCAGCCGACCGAGGCCGGCACCGAGCAGGTCGTGGACCGCGTGCGCGCCGCGCTGGAACAGGCGCAGCCTGGCACCGTCATCGAGCGAAACGACGCGGTCGGCGCGTCCGTGTCCGACGAGCTGTTCCGCAACGGCCTGCTGGCGCTGGGCATCAGCCTGCTGATGATCCTGGCCTACATCTGGTTCCGCTTCGAGTGGCAGTTCGCCGTCGGCGCCGTCGTCACCCTCTTGCTGGACGTCACCAAGGTGATCGGCTTCCTGGCCGCCACCCGCATCGAGTTCGACCTTGTGATGGTGGCCGCGATCCTGACCGTGATTGGCTACTCGACCAACGACAAGGTTGTGGTGTACGATCGTGTACGCGAGAACCTTCGCAAGTACAAGACCATGGGGCTGCGGGAGCTGATCGACTTCTCCATCAACGAGACACTCAACCGCACGCTCGGCACCTCGATGACGGTGTTCCTGGCCAGCCTTCCGCTCGCGTTGTTCGGCGGCACGTCCTTGTCCGGCTTCGCGGCGGTGATGCTGTTCGGCATCGTGGTCGGGACCTCCTCCTCCATCTTCATCGCAGCGCCCATCCTGCTGTTCTTGGGCGAGAACCGCCTGCGCCGGGACGCTCGGGTGGCCAAGCCCGCTTCCCGTGCCGCAGGCCAAGTGCGGTGACGCAGGTTCCCCGACGGACGCCGAGCAGCCAGACGGCGACATGCCGGCTGGCCGCCGCTTCCTAGCTACGCCACCAGCGTTGCCGCCCCACAGCGCCCCGCTTCCCCGGCAATGGTTGCTGCTTTGCCAGGACCAGGCTTGGCCCGGCGCGGTGCAGCAGGAACTCAACCGGCAGGGCGGCGGCACGCTCCAGGTCGCCGCGTCGCCGCAGGATGCGATGCGGCGGCTGATCAGGCCGGAGCACCTTATCTCCCACTTCCTGCTCGAGCCGTCCGCGGCCGGTCCGTTCCTGCGTGACCTGCTGGGCGTCACCGCCGGGGAAGCTGGGTCGGACGTGGACCTGGTGCTGATCGGCGACGTCGGCCTCATGACCGGCAGCGGCGCCCTGCGCCAGGCGCGCACCCCGGACAACCTCGCCTTCCTGCTGGAAGGAGAAGCCAAGCCGGCCGGCGCCCGCCCAGCGCTCTCGACGTCGGAGATCGCGGTATCCTTCCGTCCCGAGGACCTCGAATGCCGCTTCCAGCCGATCGTCCGGCTGGAGAACCGGCAGCCCGTCGGCATGGAAACCCTGGTGCGCCTGCAACATCCGGAGCGCGGCACGGTCGGCCCCGACCAGTTCATCCCGCAGATCGAGCGCGGCGGGCTCTCGCTGCGGCTGACGGAGGCCGTTGCCCGCGCCGCCATGAACGAGGTGCCGGCGAGCCTGCTGGAAGCGCACGACCTGTTCATCACGGTCAACCTGCCGCTGGACGTGCTGCTGTTCCCGGAATCGCTGCAACGGATCGAGGCGCATCGCCTGCTGTCCGGCATTCCGGTCGCGCGCATCCTGGTCGAGCTGACCGAGAGCCGCCCGGTGATCGACATGGCCAGCCTGGCCGCGGCGATGGAGCGCTGGCGCCATACCGGCTACCGCGTCGCGATCGACGACATGGGGCCGGAGATGTTCAACCAGATCGCGTTGTTCGACTTGCCGTTCAACGTGGTGAAGCTGGACAAGCGCATCGTCGGGCGCGCGGGCAGCGACCAGCTTGCCCTGCGTTACTTGCAGCGCACGGTGGATAACGCCCATGCCCGGTCGTTGAACGTGATTGCCGAAGGCATCGAGAACGAGGCGATGTGGAACCACATGCGGGAACTGGGGGTGGACGACGCCCAGGGCTTCCTGATCGCCCGGGCCTTGCCCGCCAGCGCCCTGCCGGCCTGGCTGACCGCATGGTCCGCCCGGCCCGCCCTGCCGCCCGACCGGAGTCCGGGCCAGCGTTTTTCCGGCTAGCGTTTTTCTGGCTAGCGTTTTTCTGGCGGCGCCGGGTGTCACGATCGGAAACGAGAAGTGTCCCGCCAATCTTTGACAGGCGGACCAACCGGATTTACCCGGGGCAGCCATGACCGCCACCGCCATCCTGCTCGCCGCGGGCCTGGGCACCCGCATGAGGTCGGCCATGCCAAAGGCCCTGCACCCGATCGCCGGGCGGCCCATGCTGCGCCACCTGCTCCATTCCTGCGCGGAGGTGTTCGACCAGGCCGCGGTCGTGGCCGGGCCGGGCATGGCGGCGCTCGAGGAAGCGGCGGCGCCCCATCGCGTCCTGGTGCAGCATGACCGGCTCGGCACGGCGCACGCCGCGTTGCAGGCCGCGTCCGAGTTCGGCGACGGCGACGTGGCCGTGCTGTATGCCGACAACCCGCTGATCCGCGCGGACACGTTGCGCCGCCTGCTGGCCGCGCGGGCGGAAGCGGACCTGGTGCTGCTCGCCATGCGTCCCGCCGATCCCGGACACTACGGCCGGGTGGTCACGGCCGGGCCGGAGGTGCTGCGCATCGTCGAATGGGCGGACGCCAGCGCCGAGGAGCGCGCCGTCGGCCTGTGCAATGCCGGCGCGGTCTGCGCGGCGGCGGCGGACCTGCACCGCTGGCTGCGCGCGGTGGGCAACGGCAACAGCAAGGGTGAGTATTACCTGACCGACGTGGTCGCCATCGCCCGTGCCGAAGGGGCGCGGGTCCGTGCCGTGGAAGCGCCGGAAGCCGAGTTGCGTGGCGTGAACTCCCGCGCGGAACTGGCGCAGGCGGAAGGGACGCTGCAAGGCTGGCTGCGGGAAGCCGCGATGGCGGCCGGCGCGACCCTGACGGCGCCCGGCAGCGTGGTCCTGTCCGCCGACACGGTGCTGGCCCCGGACGTGACGGTCGGCCCCAACGTGGTGTTCGGCCCCGGCGTGTCCGTGGCGGAGGGCGCCGAGATCCGCGCCTTCTGCCACCTGGAAGGCTGCTCCGTCGGGCCGGGCGCCGTGATCGGCCCCTTCGCGCGCCTGCGCCCCGGCACCGTGGTGGGCGCGGGCGCCCACGTCGGCAACTTCGTGGAGCTGAAGGCCGCGGTGCTGGGCGAGGGAGCGAAGGCGAACCATCTCTCCTACCTCGGGGACGCGTCCATCGGCGCCCGCGCCAACATCGGCGCCGGCACGATCACGGTGAACTATGACGGTTTCGGCAAGCACCGGACGGAAATCGGCGCGCAGGCCTTCATCGGCTCCAACACCTCCCTGATCGCCCCGGTGCGGATCGGCGACGGGGCGATGGTGGTGGCGGGCAGCACCGTCACCGAGGACGTGCCGGCGGATGCCATGGCGCTGGGCCGGGCGCGGCAGGTCACCAAGCCGGGGCGCGCCGCCGCGTTCCGTGAAAACAAAACCGGGGCCGGCAAGGGGAAACGCTGATGTGCGGGATCGTTGGCGTTCTGGGGGCGCGGCCGGCCGCGCCCCTGTTGCTGGACGCGCTGCAGCGGCTGGAATACCGCGGCTACGACAGTGCCGGCATCGCCACCCTGGCGAACGGCCACATCGAGCGCCGCCGCGCCCCCGGCAAGCTCGCCAACCTTGCCGCCGTGCTCCAACGCGACCCGCTGCCCGGCAACACCGGCGTCGGCCATACCCGCTGGGCCACCCACGGCGCCCCCACGGAAACCAACGCTCACCCGCACGGCACCGCCCGCGTGTCGGTGGTCCATAACGGCATCATCGAGAATCACGCCGAGCTGCGCGCCGAGCTGGAAGCGGCCGGCCAGGTGTTCGAGACCGAGACGGACACCGAGGCGGTCGCGCAGATGCTGGACCTGCACCTGCGCCGCGGCATGGCGCCGGCCGAGGCGGCGCATGCGACGCTGCGGCGGCTGGAAGGCGCTTACGCGCTGGCGATGGCGTTTGCCGGGCACCATGGCCTGCTGGTGGGGGCGCAGCACGGCGCCCCGCTGGCGGTGGGCTTCGGCGAGGACGAGATGTTCCTCGGCTCCGACAGCCTGGCGCTGGCGCCGCTGACGGAGCGCATCGCCTTCCTGCGCGACGGCGACTGGACGGTGCTGTCCCGCGCCGGCGCCCAATTCTTCGATCGTGCCGGCAAGACCGTGCAGCGGGAGGTGCGCCGCACCGTCCACACCGGCGCCGCCATCGGCAAGGACGGCTTCCGCCACTTCATGGAGAAGGAGCTGCACGAGCACCCGAGCGTCATCGGCCAAGTGTTGCAGCGCATGATCGACCCGGTGACCCGTATCGTCGCCCTCCCCGCCCTGCCCTTCGACCTCGCGGCGGTGCCGCGTGCCACCGTGACCGCCTGCGGCAGCGCCTACTACGCCGGCCTGGTCGCGCGGCACTGGCTGGAAGCGGAGGCCCGGCTGCCGGTGGACGCGGACGTGGCCAGTGAGTTGCGCTACCGCGAACCGCCCTTGCAGCCAGGCGGCCTCGCCGTGCTGGTCAGCCAGTCTGGCGAGACGGCGGATACGCTGGCCGCGCTGCGCTCCTTGCGGGCGGCCGGCCAGCACGTGCTCAGCGTGCTGAACGTGCCGGAAAGCACCATGGCGCGGGAAAGCGACGTGGTGCTGGAAACGCTGGCCGGCCAGGAGATCGGCGTTGCCAGCACCAAGGCGTTCACCGCCCAGCTCACCACCCTGGCTTGCTTCGCGGTCGCCGCCGCACGGGCGCGGGGCGTCATGGCCGCCGAGCGCGAAGCCGCGCTGGCCGAAGCGCTGCTGGAGCTGCCAAGCCGCGCCGCCGACACGCTGGCGCTGGATCTTGGACGGGTGGCCGCCCGCGTGGCGCAGGCCCGCGACGTGTTGTTCCTCGGCCGCGGCGCCTGCTTCCCGATCGCCATGGAAGGGGCGTTGAAGCTGAAGGAGATCAGCTACATCCACGCCGAGGGCTACGCTGCCGGCGAGATGAAGCACGGCCCGATCGCGCTGATCGACCGCGATGTGCCGGTGGTGGCCATCGCACCCAGTGGCCCGCTGTTCGAGAAGACTGCCTCCAACTTGCAGGAAGCGGCGGCGCGCGGCGGCAAGCTGGTGGTGTTCAGCGACGAGGCGGGCGCGGCCAAGCTGCGCGGCATCGCGGCCGAGATCGTGGTGCTGCCGGCGGTGGACCCGTTCGTGGCGCCAATCCTTTACGCGATCCCGGTGCAGATGCTGTCCTACCAGGTGGCGGTGCTGAAGGGCACGGACGTGGACCAGCCGCGCAACCTGGCCAAGTCGGTGACGGTGGAATAGCGCCGCACCGCCCGGCCGCGTCGCAGGACGAGGTTTTTGGGGGCTGGGCAGACCGTCCGCACGCACGATGTCAGGCGGCGAACCGTCGCCGGAGATTCCAACCATGCCGAACCTTGTTCAATCAGCGGTCCGGATGGTTCTCGAGCGTGGCGTCGAACGGGTGGCGGCGTTCAACCGCAAGCGGCTGCCCAAGACCGGCAACCCGTTCCTCACTGGCATTCATGTGCCGATGCATGCGGAATTGACCCTGGACGACCTTCCCGTCACTGGGCAGGTCCCAGCAGGACTGGATGGACGATACCTCAGAATGGGCGCCAACCCCGTCTCGCCTGACGGAGCGGGCCACCACTGGTTCCTGGGGGACGGCATGGTGCACGGCATCGCCCTGGAGAACGGCAAGGCGCCCTGGTACCGCAACCGCTGGATCCGCTCGCGCCTGGCGGCAGCCGCACTCGGCCGGCAAGCGGCGCCCGGGCCGCGCCGGGGGAACAACGACACCGTCAACACCAACATCGTGGACATCGGCGGCCGCGCCTTCGCCGTGGTGGAAGCGGGCAGCTTCCCCGTCGAACTCTCCGACAGCCTGGAGGAGCAGCGCTACAACCCGTTCGACGGCACGCTCGGCGGCTCGTTCACCGGGCACCCGCACCGGGACCCACTGACCGGCGAGCACCACGCCATCGCCTATGACGGCAGGGTGTGGGACGCCGTCCGCCACGTCGTCGTGTCCGCCGCGGGCAAGGTCGTGCGTGACGTGCCGGTCGCCGTCGAGCACGGCCCCTGCATCCATGATTGCGCCCTCACCGCGCGCTTCGCCATCGTGCTTGACCTGCCCGTCACCTTCTCCATGCGCGCCGTGCTCGGCGGCCACGCCTTTCCGTTCCGCTGGAACCCGTCTCACCGGGCCCGCCTGGGCCTGCTGCCGCGGCAGGGGGACGCCTCCGGCACCATCTGGTGTGTTGTCGAGCCGTGCTTCGTCTTCCACGTGGCAAACAGCTTTGACCGCGAGGACGGGCAGGTCGTCCTCGACGTCATCGCTTATCCGACGATGTTCGCCTCGGGCGGAGGCGGCCTCGACGCGCTGGGCCGTTTGGAGCGCTGGACGGTGGACCCCGCCGCGCGGCGCGTCAGCCGGCAGGTCATCGACGAAACTCCGCAGGAATTCCCCCGCATCGACGAGCGGCGCTTCGGCCAGGCTTACCGCTACGCCTACACGGTCTGCGTGCCGCCGGACGGCAACCCGCAGCTTGCCGGCGCCACGCGGCTCTACAAGCATGACCTCCAGGCCGGCCGCCGCCAGGTGCACGAGTTCGGCGATGGACGCCTGCCGGGTGAGTTCATCTTCGTGCCGGCGCATCCTGGCTCGGGTGAGGACGAGGGCTGGCTGATGGGCCTCGTCATCAACACGGCGGACCAGACCACCGACCTTGCGATCCTCGACGCGCAACGCTTCGAGGCGCCGCCAGCCGCCACGGTGCGGCTGCCGCACCGGGTGCCGCCGGGCTTCCACGGCAACTGGTTTCCCGCGTCCTGATGCTAGTGGTGGGCCGAATCACCTGACTGGCCAGGAACCAAGTGTCGGGTTCGGACCACTGGAGTGTGCCTCTTGATCAAGACGGATACCCCAGGTCCCCACGAGCTTTGTAGGGCGCATGACGCTCTGCCTATGCGCCCCGCCGCCGTTTCTTCTCGCCCCCGTTACTCGCCCGACAGCTCCCGCCGCTGCCGGTCCAGCTCTTCCGTGTAGCGCCGCAGGGCGAACTGCTCCGTCAGCATCCCGATCACCTTGCGCGCTTCCGCCCCGTCCACCACGGCCAGCGCGTCCGACTCCGTCTGCTCGAACATCTGCACCGCTTCCTTGATGGTCATTTGCGGCAGCAGCATGTTCTTGGGATAATGCAGCACCTCGGAAACGCGGGTAACCGTCTCGTCCGCCGCGTGCGCCTCCGCCGTCAGCACCACGCCGGCATAGCGGCCCACCTCGTCCGTCACCACCACCCGGTCCGCCGAGCCGAGCGGCACCTGGCGTCGGAATGCGGCGATCGGCGTGTCCCCCCGGATCGTCCTGATATCCCGCCGCATCATGCGGCCCACCGTCAGGTTGCGGACCCAGCCGATGTCCACCGCCGAGCGGATCGCCTCGCCGCGCAGGTGGAAGCGCCAGGTCGCGAAGGAGTAGCCGAAGGTCCGCCGCACCGTCAGCGCCGACACCACGGAGGCTGCGAGCACCGCGATCGTCATCGGCAAGCTGCCGGTGCTTTCCAGGGCCAGGAACGCCATGGTGAGCGGGCCGCCCACCACCGCCACCGCCAGCGAGCTCATTCCCACCAGCGCGCACACCACGGCCGGCAGCGCCTGGGTGGGCGCCACCGCGGCCAGCCCGGCGGCGAACAGCTTGCCGCTCAGGGCGCCCAGGAACAGCGACGCGAAGAACAACCCGCCGCGGAAGCCCGAGCCGATGGACACGGCCGAGGCGATCGACTTGGCCAGGATCAGCAGCGCGATGTGGCTGGCCGCGTACGGCGCGTCCAACCCGAGCCGCAGCGCCTCATGCCCGGACGACAGCACCTGCGGCGACCACAGCGCCAAGCCGCTCACCACGGCGCCGCCCAGCACCGGCCGCAGCCAGACAGGAACGCCGCTGCGGCGGAACCAGGACTCCACGAGGGTCACGCCGCGCATGATGGCGATGCCGCCCAGCGCGCAAATCATCCCCAGCGCCAGGATCGGCAGGTAGTCCACCGGCTCCAACGCCGTGGGGACGCGGATGTCGAACCCGGCGCCGTCCGTGTCGAGCTGCCGCGTCACGAACACGGCGAGAATGGCGGACACGACCACCGGCGCCAGGGTCGCCAGCGAGTAGGTGCCGATCACCAGCTCGAACGCGTAGAACGATCCGGTCAGCGGCGCCTGGAACGCCGCCGCGATCGCCCCGGCCGCGCCGCAGCCGACCAGCAGGCGCAAGTCGTTGCGCCGCACCCGGAACGACCGGCCCAAGCGGGACGCGAGCGCCGAACTGATCTGCGTGTAGCCCGCTTCCAGGCCCACCGAGGAGCCGACGGTGTTGGACAGCACGGTCTGCGCCGTCACGATGAGGCTGTCGGACAACGACATGCGGCCGCCATGCAGCGCGTTGGCCTCGATCGGGTCCACTGTCCGGCGGTTCCACCACCGGGCGACCCCCCAGCCGGTCAGGCCGACCAGCAATCCGCCGAGCGTCGGCACCGCCAGCGTCCGCACCCGGTCCACGTCCACGGAGCCGGACAGCCGATCGCCCGGATTGAGGTGAAACAGGTATTCGTGCCCCCACTGGGTCGCCACGGTCATGACGTGGACACACCCGCCGGATGCGACCCCAACGGCTGCGGCCAGCACCACCAGCCAGATCTCGTCGGCACGGACAAGCGCGCGGAGGGCTTGCGGGGCATGCAGCACCACGTCCCCCAAAGCCCGGCGCATGCGCGCGGCACGGGTCTTGCCGGCCGCGGGAGCTCCGGCCGCGGCAGTTCCGGGGGCTGCAACACGCGAGGACATCGGGCTGCCCGCTCCTTTACGGCAAACACCCATGAGCCCGGCAAAGGGTCAGGAGGACGACCCTTTTTGGAACTATGCGCTTGCCCGTTCAATCTTTCACACAGCAATTGACCGTTAATTCGGTGACACGTTCTCGTTTATTGAAGCACCTGTGGCCGCAGCGGAGTGAACACCCCCATGGCAGACCAGAAAGTCGCGATCGTGACCGGCGCCACCTCCGGCCTCGGCGAGTGGGTCGCGTTCGGGCTGGCCCGTGCCGGCTACCACGTCGTGATGGTGGCGCGGGACCCGGCGCGGGGCGCCGCGACGCAACGCTGGATCGCCGGCAAAGCCCGCGGCGCCTCGACCGAGCTGGTGATCGCCGACCTGTCCCTGCTGCAACAGGCCCGGCAAGCGGGCGAGGCCATCGCTGCGGCCCACCCGCGCATCGACGTGCTGGTGAACAACGCCGGGCTGATCACCGCGCGGCGCGAGGTGACGGCGGAAGGGCACGAGGTGATCCTCGCCGTGAACCACCTCGCCCCCTTCGTGCTGACGAACGCGTTGGACGCCGCCCTGCGCGACGGCGCGCCCGCCCGGGTTGTGAACGTGGGCTCCACAGCGTCGGACCGCGCCAGCCTGGACCTGGACGACCTCGAAGGCGAACGGTCTTGGGGGCCGATGCGGGCGTACTGCCGGGCCAAGCTCGCGTTGATGATGGCGACGTTCGAGCGGGCGCGCCGGCTGGACGGCAGCGGAGTGGCAGTCAACGTCGTGCACCCCGGCGTGGTCGCGACCCGCTTCGGCGACGTGCCCGGCCCGATCGGCTGGAGCTGGCGCGCGCTCCGCCCCCTGCTGCTGACGGCGGAGCAGGGCGCGGACACCCCGTTGCACCTGGCGCTGTCCCCCTTCGTCGAGGGGCAGACCGGGCAGTACTGGAAGCGCCGCAGGCCGGCCCGCCCGAACCCGCAGGCGCGCGACACGGCGCTGAACCGCCGGCTCTGGCTCGCCACCGAGCGCGCCGTCGGTTGACGCGGGACGGCAAGCCGCCGAACTCTGCCCCAACCAGACGGAGCGCCGCCCGATGACCCTCCCTTCCAGCATGTCCTTCATCGAGGTGGCTCAGCCCGGCGGCCCCGAAGCGATGCGCCTGGCGACCGGCCCGGTGCCGCAGCCGCGCGAAGGCGAGGTGCTGGTGCGCGTGGCCGCCGCCGGGGTGAACCGGCCGGACGTGCAGCAGCGCAAGGGCGCCTACCCGCCGCCGCCCGGCGCCAGCCCGCACCTGGGCCTGGAAGTGGCGGGCGAAGTCGTGGCCTGCGGCCCCGGCGTGGCCACCCCGGTCGGCGAGCGCGTGTGCGGGCTGGCCAACGGCGGCGGCTATGCCGAGTACTGCATCGTGCCGGCCGCCCAGTGCCTGCCCTGGCCCCAAGGCTACGACGCCGTGCGCGCCGCCGCCCTGCCGGAAACGTTCTTCACCGTCTGGGCCAACCTGTTCGACATCGGCCGGCTGCGCGCGGGCGAGTCGGTGCTGGTGCACGGCGGCAGCAGCGGCATCGGCACCACCGCCATCCAGCTCGCCCACGCGTTCGGCGCCCGGGTGTACGCGACCGCCGGGTCGGCCGAGAAGTGCGAGAGCTGCGTGAAGCTCGGCGCGGATGCGGCGATCAACTACAAGGAGGCGGACTTCGCCGCGTCGATCAAGCAGTTCACCAACGGCGAGGGGGTGGACGTGGTGCTGGACATGGTCGGCGGCCCTTACGCGCAGCAGAACTTGCGCTGCCTGAAGATGGACGGGCGGCTGGTCATCATCGCCTTCCTGGGCGGCCCCAAGGCGGAGCAGCTTGACCTGACCGCCGTGATGGTGCGGCGGCTGACCGTCACCGGCTCCACCATGCGGCCGCGGACGGCGGCGCAGAAGGGCGCCATCGCGCAGTCCCTGCTGCGGGACGTGTGGCCGAAGCTGGAAGCCGGCAGCATCGCGCCGGTGATCCACCGCAGCTTTCCCCTGGCCGAGGCTGCGGCGGCACATCGGCTGATGGAAAGCAGCGAGCACGTCGGCAAGATCATGCTCACGGTCTGACCGCGTGATCTTGGCGCACCGCGACGCGGGAGGCGGCAGCCCGGTGGTGCTGCTGCACGGCCTGTTCGGCTCCGCCCGCAACCTGGGCGGCGTGGCCCGCGCGCTGGCCGGGACGCACCGCGTGGTCTCGATGGACCTGCGCAACCACGGCGAGAGCGGGCGCGACCCGGCGATGGACTATCCGGACATGGCGGCGGACGTGGCGGAAACGATGGACGCCGCCGGGCTCCCACGAGCCGCGGTGGCCGGCCACTCCATGGGCGGCAAGGTGGCGATGCGCCTGGCCCTGGCCGCCCCCGCGCGCGTGACCCGGCTGGTGGTGGCGGACATCGCGCCCGTGCCCTACCCCTCGCATTTCGGCGGTTTCGTGCGCGCGATGCTGGCGGTGCCGCCCGCGCTGTCCCGCCCGCAGGCGGACGCAGCCCTGGCGCCGGACGTGCCGGACCCGGCGATGCGCGGCTTCCTGCTGCACAATTTCCGCGCCGGCGAGGGATGGCGGATCGGCCTGCGGGAGATCGCCGCCGCCTTGCCGCGGATCGAGGCGTGGGACGCCCCCGATGCGCGCCCCGGTGCGCGCTACGACGGCCCGGCGCTGTTTGTGACCGGGGGGCGCTCGGATTACGTCCGGCCGGAGCACGGGCCGGCGATCCGGCGCCTGTTCCCGGCCGCACGCTTCGTCACCATCTCGGATGCCGGGCACTGGCTGCACGCGGAACAGCCGGCACGGTTCAACGAGGCCGTGGCGCGGTTCCTGGACGAGTGACGCTGTTGCGGGAGAAAGAGACCATGACGCATCCCATCGAGTTCATCGGCATGGTGCAGCCGCGCCAGCAGTCCGAGATCCATCCGCCGCAAGGCCCGGCGATCGACGGTGGCTACCTGCGGGCCAGCGCCCAAGCGCATGACGCGGCCGGGTTCGACCGCATCCTGATCGGCTGGTACAGCAACGGCCCGGACGGCTTGCAGATCGCAGCCCACGCAGCCGCCTACACCGAACGGGTCGGCTTCCTGGTGGCGCACCGGCCCGGCTTCGGGGCGCCGACCAACGCCGCGCGGTCCTTCGCGACGCTGGATCAGTTGAGTGGCGGCCGGGCGGCGATCCACGTCATCTCCGGCGGGGACGACCAAGACCAGCTCCGCGACGGCGACCACCTGGGCAAGGACGACCGCTACGCCCGCACGGACGAATACGTCGGCATCCTCAAGCGCATCTGGGAAGCGGATGGCCCGGTCGACCACGCGGGGGCGTTCTACCGCTTCGCTGGCGCGTCCCCGGCAGTCCGCACGGTGCAGTCCCCCCGCATCCCGATCTATTTCGGCGGCGCGTCGGAGGCCGCGCTGGCCGTCGCGGGCAAGCACGCCGACGTTTACGCGCTGTGGGGCGAGACGCAGGCGCAGGTGCGCGAGATCGTCGCCCGCGTGCGCGCCGCCACCGCCCGGCACCGCGGCCCCCAAGCCGCCGCCGCCATGCGCTTCAGCCTCAGCTTCCGCCCCATCCTGGCCGCGACCGAGAGCGCAGCGTGGGAGAAGGCCGAGCGCATCCTGCACGAGACGGTGCGCCTGCGCGGCCAAGCGGCGCTGGGGCCGGCCACCCCTGCCCCGGCCAATGCCGGGTCCCAGCGCCTGTTGGACGCGGCGGCGCTGGGGGACCGGCCGGAAGGCCGGCTCTACACCGCCATCGCCCGCGCTACGGGTGCCCGCGGCAACACGACGGCGCTGGTGGGCACGCCGGACCAGGTGGCCGACGCGCTCGCCGACTACCACGCCCTGGGCGTGACGACCTTCCTGATCCGCGGCTTCGACCCGCTGGAAGATGCGGTAACGTATGGCAGAGAACTCCTGCCAGCCACACGGCGGCGGCTTGCCGAGCGGTCGGACACGCAGGTGGCGGCGGAGTGAGGATCGAAGCCCCTCTTCTCCCTCTCCTGGAAGGGAGAGGGTTTTTGATACGGCAGTGCGGCGACTCAGGCGGGTCGGTGAGTGAAGGCGGCGGCTGCCCTCAAGCCACGTTGTCCCAGGCTGGCGCGAAGCCGGGGTTCACCATCCGCTGCGCCTTCGGCAGCGCCGCGATGGCGGCGCGGTCCGAGTCGTCCAGCGCGATCCTCATCGCCTCCAGGTTGGCCACCTGGCTTTCCCGCCGGGCGGCCTTGGGGATCGCCGCCACCCCGGGCTGGTCCAGCAGCCATTTCAGCGCGACCTGCGCCGCGGTGACGCCGTGCTTGCGGGCGATCACCCCCAACTCCTCGTGGTCCGCCAGCTTGCCCTGCGCGATCGGGCAGTAGGCGGTCAGCGCCATGTCGTGCGCCCGGAGGTAGTGCAGCACCGGGTCCTGCCCCAGCAGCACGTGATACTCGACCTGGTTGGCCGCCAACGGCGCGCCCACCTCCTCCACCGCCTGGCGCAGCAGCGCCACCGGGAAGTTGCAGACGCCGATCGCCCGGGTCAGCCCTTCTTCCTTCAGCCGCACCAGCGTCGCCAGCGCCGACGGCAGATCCATGTCCGGCGCGGGCCAGTGAATCATGTAAAGATCCACGTAATCGGTTTGCAGCTTGGTCAGGCTTCCCTCGATCGCGCGGCGCATGGCGTCCGGCGCCAGGTGGTCGTGCCAAACCTTGGTGGTGACGTGGATGTCGGCCCGCGGCAGGCGGGCGCCGTTCAGGGCGGCGCCGACCGCCTCCTCGTTGCTGTACATCTCAGCCGTGTCGATATGCCGGTAACCGAGCGAAAGCGCCCGCTCCACCGCTTCGCGGCACTCGTCGCCCTTCATGCGCCAGGTGCCCAGGCCGAGCTTGGGCATGCGCAGGCCGTGCGAGGTGATCATCTCCATGGCAACACTCCTATCGTTTGCTGAGGTCCACCAGCGCGGCGAACCCCGTTTCGGTGCCGAGCGCCAACTGCGCGCCGTCCGGGCTCCAGGCCAGGGCGGACACGCTGCCGCGGCCCGGCGCCGCCACCGGCAGGATCCGCTCGGAGCCGATGTCGGCCAGCACGACCAGGCCGTCGGCGAACCCGGCGGCCACCATCTCGTGCTGGGGGTGGGTGGCGATGCAGGTGCACAGGACGTTGTCGCCGCCGGCCAGCTCGGTGGGCGCCTTGCCCATCGGCCCGCCGCCGAAGAACGGCCACAGCACCACCGTGTCCGCCCCCGCGGTGGCGAGCCACTTGCCGTTGCGGGTGAAGCCCATCGACTCGGATTTGGCCGGGTAGCCGGACATCCGCATGTGCTGCCCATCCGCCAGCCGCCAGCCGTGCAGGGAGTTCTCCTGCATGGCGGTCACGACCGCCTCGCCGGCCGGATGGATGGCCACGCCGGTGTGGCTGCCCTTCCATTCCAGCAGCCGCGGGCTGTCCACCTTGGCACCGACGAACCAGAGCGTGGCGCCGTTGTAGTGCGAAGCCGCGATGCGCTTGCCCTTGGCATCGAAAGCGATGCCGGTGACGGTGGAGGGATGCGCGAGCTGCTTGAGCTTGGCGCCGCCGTCGAACACGTGGATGGCCTTGCCCACCGCGCAGGCGGCCACGGTGCCATGGGCGGCAACCTGCTCCACCCACTTCAGGCCGAACTCGGCGACGGTTTCACTGCTGCCATCCGCGGCCGTGCGGCGGAACGCGCCGTCGTCGCCCCCCGTGGCGAACGCGCCGGACGCGGCGGCGAGGCACAGGATGGCGCCGTCATGCACCGCTGCGTCCCGCCAGCCGTCAAGCACGAGGCGTCCGTCGCCGAGGGCGAAGGCGGGCGTGGCGCCGGACCAGGCGGCGGCGACCACGAAGGCGCCGAGTTCCCGCGTGTCACCGCGGGCGTCCAGCAGGTAGTCGGCGGCGGAGCTCATGCGGGACGACCCTCACCCGGCCCTCTCGCAAGGGGAGAGGGCCGGCGCACGCGCCCTATCCCGCCTGGCAAGCCTCGAACCCCCGCCGCAACTGCGGCCGGTTGAGGTTGCGGCCGATGAACACCAGCCGTGAGCGCTTCTCCTCGCCTTCCGGCCATGGCCCGATGAAATCTCCATCCGCGATCATGTGCACCGCCTGGAACGCGAACCGCCGGTGATCCCCGGCATAATGCAGGATCCCCTTGGTCCGCAGCAGATCCTGCCCCTTCTCCGCCAGCAACTGGCCGATCCAGGCGTTGAACTTCTCCGGGTCGATCGGGCGGCTCACCTCGAACGACATGCTGTTGATGTCGTCGTTGTGCTCGTGCTCCGTCTCGGTCAGGAAGTCCGCCTTCACATCCGCCAGGATGCGCTGCAGGTCGAACGCCCCGCGGTCCATCACCGCGCCGATGTCCACGGCCGAGCGCTGCGTGCGGTGGATGGCGGCGAAACGGTTGATGCGGCGGATGGCGGCCTCCACCGCGTCCAGTTCGGCTTCGCTCACCAGGTCGGTCTTGTTCAGCACGACCACGTCGGCGAAGGCGATCTGCGCGGCGGCTTCCGCGCTGTCCCCGAGGCGGGCGGGCAGGTTCTTCGCGTCCACCACCGTCACGATCGCGTCCAGCCGCGTGCGGGCGCGCACCCCCTCGTCCACGAAGAAGGTCTGCGCGACCGGCGCCGGGTTGGCCAGGCCGGTCGTCTCAATGATGATGCCGTCGAAGCGGCCCTGCCGCTTCATCAGGCCGCCGACGATGCGGATGAGATCCCCGCGCACGGTGCAGCAGATGCAGCCGTTGTTCATCTCGAACACTTCCTCGTCCGTGTCCACGACGAGATCGTTGTCCACGCCCAGTTCGCCGAACTCGTTGATCACCACGGCATACTTGCGGCCGTGGTTCTCGGTCAGGATGCGGTTCAGCAGCGTCGTCTTGCCGGCGCCCAGGTAGCCGGTGAGCACGGTGACGGGGATCAGGTCGGCAGTGTCGGGCATCGGATGCCTCCCAATTGGAGCACGCTCATATAGGCGTGCGCCGCCGCCAGCCCCAACACCGGCTCAGACAAACATCAGTGCCGCGCCGCCCGCCGCCTCCGGGGGCACCAGCACGCCGGCCCCGGCCACGCGGTGCGGCACGCCTCGGAGCAGCCGGCGCAGCGCAGCGCAGCCATCGGCGGTGGCGACGGTCATGCCGGCCACCCACGGGAGCACGGGCGCCGTGACGCCCTCGTACGCCGCGCCGACCGCTTCGGGCGGCAGCATCCTCACCCGGCCGCGCCCCATGGCCAGCGCGAAGCCGCCCGCCGGGTCGGGCACGGCCGGCACCCCGGCCAGGCGGGAGAACCGCGCGGCCGTGTCCGCCGGGTCCGGCACGGCCAGCACGACTTCCTCCAGCGACACGGCGGCATTGGCGTGGGTGGTGAAACGCGGCTGCCAGATCGCCTCGCGCGTGAGGTGCTTAATGAGCTGGACCGTGCCTTCCGGCGTGTCCGGCAGCGGAATGCGCTCGAACCGGGCCAGCGGCCCCGCCGGGTCGGCGTCATCCACCGGGCGTTCCAGCGGCGTGATGCCGGCGATGTCCAGCCCGGCGCGGCGCAGGCGTTCCAGCGTCGCCCCGCTGTCCTCGATCCCCAACGCGATGATGTGCAGCCCGGCGTAGCGGTCCAACTGGACGGCCAAGGGGTCCGGCACCGTGGGGTCCATCAGGGCGATCAGCTCGATGTAGCCCTGCCCGAGCATGATGCAGCGGTTGCCCGTCGGCTTCTGCCGGTGCCGCGCCACCGGCGTCAGGGTGAAGCCGAGCCGCTCGTACGAAGCGGCCAGCGGCGCAAGGTCACGCGCGCCGACGCCGACATGGTCCAACTCGAAGGCGGCGCTCACGGGGCGTTCTCGTAATGCGGCAGCAGCCATTCCACCGGTTCCCGCGCGGCGGCGTCATACCATTCGGTGACCAGCGGGTGCTGCCGGACCGCGCGGCAGTACTCGCGCGACTCGGGCGACATCTCGGGCAGGTAGGACAGGAAGCGGGCGACCACGGGGGCGTACATCGCATCCGCCGCGCCGAAGGCGTCGCTGTACAGGAATGCGGTGCCCTGCCGCGCGTCCCGCCAGAGTGTTTCGATCCGGGCGATGTCGGCCATGGCCTCGGCAGGGGGCACGCTGCGCCGCTCGCGTCCCAGGTTCATCGGCATGGCCCGGCGCAGGGCCACGAACCCGGCATGCATCTCCGCCGCGGCGGACCGGGCGGCGGCCCGCGCCACCCGGTCCGCCGGCCACAGCGCAGGCGCCAGGTCCGCGCAGTACTCGCAGATGGCGAGGCTGTCCCACACCCGGGCGCCCTTGTGCTCCAGGCAGGGCACCATCCCGGCGGGCGTGGAGTCCTTGATGGCGGCCGTGCCGCCCTGGGCCAGCGGGATCACCCGCTCCGTCACGTCCAGCCCGGCCAGGCGCACCGCCAGCCAGCCGCGCAGCGACCAGGACGAATACCGGCGCGTGCCGATGACGATGGTTCCGTCCGCCATGCGGCACTCCCCGATTGACTTGCCGGCGGACAATGCCACGGTGCCGCCATCCCGCAAACGGTGCCGCCATGAACGAGATCAGCCGTCCGAACAACCTCGACGCGTTCTGGATGCCGTACAGCGCTAACCGCTCGTTCAAGGCCAGCCCCCGCCTGCTCGCCCGGGCGGAGGGCATGTTCTACTACACCAACGACAACCAGGAGATCCTGGACGGCACCGCCGGGCTGTGGTGCTGCAACGCCGGGCACGGACGGCGGGAGATCGTGGAGGCCATCCAGCGCCAGGCCGCGGTGATGGATTTCGCGCCCACCTTCCAGATGGGCCACCCGATCGCCTTCCAGGCGGCGTCCCGCCTGGCGGAGATCACGCCCGAGGGCATGGACCGGGTGTTCTTCACCAACTCCGGCTCCGAAAGCGCCGACACGGCGCTGAAGATCGCGCTGGCCTATCACCGGGCGCGCGGCGAGGCGGGCCGGGTGCGGCTGATCGGGCGGGAGCGCGGCTACCACGGCGTTGGCTTCGGCGGCATGTCGGTGGGCGGCATCGTCAGCAACCGCAAGCAGTTCGGCGCCATGCTGCCCTACGTGGACCACCTGCCCCACACGCACGACATGGCGCGCAACGCCTTCAGCCACGGCCTGCCAGTGCATGGGGCGGAGCGCGCGGAGGCCCTGCTGGGCCTGATCGGGCTGCACGGGGCGGAAACGATCGCGGCCGTGATGGTGGAGCCGGTGGCCGGCTCGACGGGCGTGCTGCCGCCGCCGGCCGGCTACCTGCAACGGCTGCGGGACATCTGCGACGCGCACGGCATCCTGCTGATCTACGACGAAGTGATCTGCGGCTTCGGCCGCCTCGGCGCCAATTTCGGCGCGGAGCGGATGGGGGTGGCGCCGGACATCATGACGATGGCGAAGGGCCTGACCAACGCCGCCGTGCCGATGGGCGCCGTGGCGGTGCGCGAAGGCATCTACGACGCGATCGTGCACGGCGCCCCGGAGGGCATCGAGCTGTTCCACGGCTACACCTATTCCGGCCACCCGCTGGCCGCTGCGGCCGCCATCGCATCCATGGACCTGCAACGCAGCGAGGACCTGCCGGGCCGGGCGCTGGCGATGGAGCCGTACTGGCAGGCGGCGGTGCATTCGCTGCGCAGCCTGCCTAACGTGATCGATATCCGCGACTTCGGCATCGTGGCCGGCATCGAGCTACAGCCACGCCCGGGCAAGCCGACCGCCCGGGCGGTCGGGGTGTTCGGCCGCTGCTTCGACGCCGGGTTGCTGGTCCGCACCACGGGCGACACGGTGGCGCTGTCCCCGCCGCTGATCATCGAGCGGCCGCAGGTGGACCGGATCGTGGAAACGCTGACGGACGCGATCCGGGCGGAAGCAGCGTAGGAACCCGACCTCTGGCCCCACGGTGTTGGACGGAAGCGACTGGACTGCTTCGTACGCCGCGTCCTAGCGCGGTGGACCGGGTTGCCCCGGCGCAGCAGGTTCACCGAGCGCGCGAACTGTGCCCCGCACCGGACCATGACGCCGGCCAGGGCTGTCTTCTCAGGCGGGCGCCGGCGTGCCGAACAGGAATTGCAGCTTGATCGAGTGGATCGCCCCGCAAGGAAAGCTTGCCGGCGGCAGGGTCCTCTCAGGCGCGCTCGTCGTTGAACTCGAAGCGTAAGCTGGCACGTACCGCGCCAGGGCGACGACCGCCGCCCGCGCCCCGCTGGGGAAAAGCGAGTCGCCCAGGATTGCCGGGAAAGCGAGGTCGGGAGCGTTCAGGGCGCTTCCGCCATACTTGGCCGAGACGGCGGGCCGCCTGCGAGATCGAAGTCCATGGCCGCGAAGAACCGGCCCTCGTCTTGGTTCGGTCCGCGCAGCCGACGGTGTCGGCGAAAGCCCCACCCTGCGCTCGCCAGGAGAGGCGAGGTTGGCGAACACGCTGCGGCCGCCCGAAGATGCCCGAACACCGCGGGGCCGACACACCGCGGCACGGCCGCAACCGAAACGGTGAGCGGCCGTGCCCGTCAAGCCCTGGGAACGTCACCGCCTGCTCGCCGCGGTGAAGCGTCGCCGGCCGATGCCCAGCACGGGCGCTGCCGCGTCCTTCGCGAGGGCTGGCCTTCTCGCCGCATACCGCCTCCCGTCCACCTGCATGACATGTCCGCGCCAGAGCACACGGACTCCCGCGTAACTCGCGGCGATTTGCGCCACCGAGAGCAGATCGCGGACGGGCAGCAACAGCCCGTCCCACCAAAGGCGGCGGGGCTGTCCTGAAAGCGCGGCTGCCACCCCTTGGGCGGCGGCCAGCCGCACCAGCCAGGCAACCGCGGCCAGCGCCAGCGACGGCCACGCGCCGCCCGAGCACACGCACGCCAGGATCGCCCAGGCGAGCGGGAACTGGATGGCGGACGCGGCGAACGACGCCGGAGCGAGCGCCCGGATGGTCCGCGCCCACCGCATCTCGTGCTGCCACAGCATCGCGAAGGAGGCCTCAGGCACACCGGTTGCCGGAACGACGTCCGCCAGGCCGATCCGCAAGCCGAGTTCTTTCACCCGGCGTCCCAGCAGGTTGTCGTCCGCCAGGTAGCTGACCAGCGCGTGCAGCCCGCCCACCCGGGCCAAGGTGTCGCGCCGCAGCGCCATGGTGGTGCCCAGGCAGTCCTCGCGCCCGAGTTGGCGGGACAGCAGCGCGCCCGGCAGGAAGCTCTGGGTGATCTGCATCGCCGCCAGCCGCGCGGGGAGGCCGGGCACGGTCGGCAGCCCGGTGCACAGCGACGTCACCAGCCCGGTCCCGGGCTCAGCCAGCGCCGCCACCAGGCGGCGGAGATAATGGGGCGGCACGTGGAGGTCGCTGTCGGAGAACACCAGCGTGTCGTGCCGCGCCAGCGGCAGCATGTTGATGAGGTTGCTCACTTTCGGGTTCGGCCCGTGGGAGGCGGGGTCCACCACGACCGCGACGTCCAGACCGGGCCGGGCGGCGCGCAACCGGGCGACGGCCGCGAGCGCCGGGTCATCCCGGTCCTGGACACCGAACACGATCTGGAACACCGGATAGTCCTGCGCTCCGAGCGAGGCAAGCGCCGCGTCCAGCCCCGGCTCGCCGCCGCAGAGCGGCCGCAGCACGCTCACCGGCGGGCACGCCGCGGCAGGCGGCGGCGGGCGACGGGCGAAGCGGTACACCGCTCCCGCCCCGAGCGCCGCCACCACCAGGCCGGCCACCGTCGCGGCCTCGGCTGCCCAGCCCAGCCACAACATCGGGCGGGCGAACCGTCCCATCCCGCCAGCTCCCGCCCCGAGCAGGACAGGGACGCAGGAAGCGCAACACAGCGCAGCCAAACGCCAGAGCGGACGGTTCAACACATGCGGATCGTCAGGGCTGGCGGGATCGGCGCGGCGCCGTGACAGCCCATCATCTGCGATCCCTCGGAATCCATCGTGCTAGCGGCAACATCGCATCCAGAACGGGAGTTGCACAAGCAATCACGGCTTGGCGCGCGCGCGCAGGAACGCCAGCAAGGCACGGCCGTGGCGCGGGTCGCACAGCACCTGCTCGTTCTCCTCGTAGATCAGCACGTCCGCGTCCAGCACGGCGGCGTCCCGCGCGGCTGCCGGGACGGAAAAGTGCACGCTCTGCTTGCCGTGCGGGTAATCCAGCCACAGGGTCTGCCAGTACTGGTATTCGATGGTCGGCACCGGGCAAGGCAGCGCTCCCAGGAACGCGCCGAGCGTGTTCATGAAGCTGCCGCCCACCACCACCACGCGGGGCGGGTCGCACACGGCGGGCGGCGGCGCCGGCCGCAGGGTGACGGCGGGGACGGGAACGTCCCCGGGCGGGTTGAACAGGTTCAGCAGGCCCGCAAGGTCCATGTCGGTGCCCTGCCTGTCTGGATGCGGCACCATGCGCCAGGTGAACTGGAACGGGGCGAATCCGCGCCCCGGCAACTGGCGGTCCAGCCCCGCCATCACCGCTGCCATGCCCAGGGCCGCTCCCACCGCGTTCCAATGCGTGCCGCCCGGCGGGTAAAGCGGGAACGGGTACTCGGCACGCGCCGCGCTCACGCCCGCGATCGTGTCCACGGCACGCACGCCCTGGGCGCGCAGCATGGCCAGCCAGGCGGGCACCAGCCCGGCGCGGTCCGCTGCCGGGGCCGGGCACGCCCATCCGGCGGGCAGGATCTGCGGGTATTGCGCCACCTTGGAGGGCGTCAGCACGTAGAGGAACGTTCTGCCCCGGCGCTCCTCGTCGTCCTGCATCTCCCGGATCGCCGCGGCCCAGCGCAACCCGTCCGGCCGCCAGGACGCGACGTCGCGGGAGCAGTACTCCTCGGCGTAGCGCGTTTCCATCAGCACCCGCCCCGCCCCGACCATGATGTCCGGCACCGAGGCTTGGCCCAGCAGCGAGTAGTTCAACTGGTTGCGGAACCGCACCGCCCACGAGTAGAGCGGCAGCCGGGTGCCGACCGCGCGGGCGAAGGCGGCCTGGAACTGCCCATGCAGCAGGGCGGGAACCGTGGGGCGCATATCCTCCGGCATCGTCATCCCGGCCAGCCCGGGCGCCAGCTTCATCCCTTCCGGCCCCGTCATGTGCAGCGCCACGACGAGGAGGTTCACCAGCAGCAGCAGCGCGCCCACCGTCATGGCGGCGGCTCCCAGGCCGAGCGGCACGGCGCGGAGGGCGCGGCGGAGCACCCGGTCAGAACCGGAAATACAGGAACGGGCGGAACGGGTCGGCCAGCGCCTTGGCCAGCGACACCACGAACAGCAGGGAAAGCAGCGCGTCGGCCGCCGCCCGCCCGGCCGGGGCGTCCAGCAACAGCCCCTGTGCCCGGTCGAAGCCCGGCACGCGCGGCAGGAAGGAGATCGCGCCCGCCGCCGCCACCGCCGCCATCATGGCCGGCGTGCGCCACAGGCCGACGGCCGCGCCGGCCCGCCCCGGTTGCAGCATGGCGCCCAACATGGTTTCCGCCTGGCCGAGCGAGCCGGCGCGGAACACCAGCCAGCCCACGACCGTCACCATGAAGGTGGCAGCGTTGGCCGCCACGCGCGGCATGCGGTCCAGCCAACGCAGCAGGAACAGCCGCTCGATCACCAGGAACACGCCGTTGTAGGCGCCCCACGCGACAAAGGTCCAAGCGGCGCCGTGCCACAAGCCGCTGAGCAGGAAGCATACCCAAAGGTTGGCGTAACGCCGCCACGGCGCCACCCGGTTGCCGCCGAGCGGGATGTAGAGGTACTCGCGTATCCAGGTGGACAGGGAGATGTGCCAGCGCCGCCAGAACTCCGTGACGCTGCAGGAGATGTACGGCTTGTTGAAGTTCTCGTTCAGCCGGAAGCCGAACATGCGCGCCAGGCCGATCGCCATGTCCGAATAGGCACTGAAGTCGATGTAGATCTGGAAGGTGAAGAACAGCACCCCCCACCAAGCGCTGGCGCAGCCGAGCTGGGCCGGGTCGGCGGCGAACGCGCCGTCCGCCCCCGCCGCAAGCGTGTCGGCCAGCACCGTCTTCTTCACCACGCCCAGCATGAAGCGGCGGAACCCCGCGGCGAGATCACCTGCCCGGTCCCGACCTTGTGCCAGCAATTGGGCTTCCAGCTCGTGGTACTTGATGATCGGACCGGCCAGCAGCTTGGGAAACAGGAAGACGTAAAGCAGGTAGGTCGGGAAGCCCGGCGCCGGGCGGCTACGGCCGCGGGCGATGTCCACCAGGTAGGTGATCTTCTCGAACACGATGAACGACACGCCGATCGGCAGCGCCACCTGTCCGACATGCCACGGCGGCAGCCCGGCCGACACCAGCAGGGCGTCGAGGTTGTTCACCGCGAACCCGGTGTACTTGTAGTAGGCGAGCATGCCGAGGTTGGCCGCGATCCCCGCCGCCAGCGCCGCCCGGCCCTTCCCGCCGCCCTTCGCCACCACGAGCGCCAGCCCGTAGTCGGCCACGCAGGTGGCCAGCACCACCGGCACGAACAGCGGCTCGCTCCACAGATAGAAGAGCAGGCTGGCCGCCAGCAACACGCCTGCCCGCGCCCCGGCGCACCGCCGCGCCAGGAGGAAGGCCGTGAATACCAGGGGGAAGAAGAGGAAAAGGAACAGCGGTTCGTAGAACAGCATCAGCCGGGCGGGCCTGCCTTCTGCAGCGCGAAGACCCGCAGGTTGTAGCTGAAATCCACCAGGCCCTGCAGGACGTGGCGCGCATCGCTCAGGGCGGGGCGGCCGGCGGCGACGCGGTCGAACGCCGCCAAGTCCACCACCGGCGCTTGCGGCAGCGGCAGCGCCATGCGCAGCCCGGTGAACCCGGCGTCTTGCGCCGCAGCCCAGATGCGATGCACGTCGATGTCGTTCTCGATCACCTCGAAGGTCCGCATCTCGTACTGGGCGTCGGCGGTGCGGGAATGCTCGGGGCCGGGCTCGTGGAACACCGCGAGGCCGCCGGGCCGCAGCACCCGCGCCATCTCCCGCAACGTGGCTGCCTGGTCCAGCACGTGATGGAACGCGTCGAAGCTGATCACCCGGTCCATCGACGCGTCCTCCACCGGCAGGCGCACCGAGTCGAAGGGGCGGAACTCGACCCGCAGCTCCGGCGCCAGCGGGTCCCGCGCGAGCCAGTCCCGGGCCAGCGCCAGGGCGCGGGCGGACACGTCCACCCCCACCACCGCCATGCCCATGGTGGCCAGGCAGCGGCTGAGCCAGCCGAGCCCGCAGCCGAAATCCAGCACCCGCATGTCCCGCCGCAGGTCCGCCAGTTGCAGCACGGCGGACAGCCCGTACAGCCGCGGCTGGGTACCCGGGTCATCCTGGAACGGACGCCGGAACAACTGCGCCAGCTCGCCTTCCCGCTCGAAATAGGCGTCGGCGCGGGCAACGTGCTCGGCCGGGGAGAAGCGGCGCATCACGGCGGCGGCCTCGACCGGCTCGGCCGCGCGGGCCGCCTGCGCCGCATGGCGGGCGCGGTTGGGGATGCGCAGGACGATGCGGTCGGCGAGCAGGCGCTTAAACGATCGCTTGGTGGCGGACAGGGCCTTCTCCTGGGCGGCGGCGAGCGGGCATGGGGTGTAGCCGCTGCCGCCCGTGCGGTAAACGTGGCCTCGACGCCCGCCCGCGGCGTTGCCATCTCCACCATGGCGCGCCACCACAGGATGAGGTTCCCGCATGTCACAGACGATTGCCCGGCCGGGCGGCGCCGGCTTGCCGGCCAAGACCCGCGGCGCCGCCAACCGCGACGCCCTGGTCGGCACCGTCACCTTCAAGCCGCGGCGGCAACCCGCCAAGCCCGCCACCAGGCCGCTGCGCGTGGTGAGCGACTACGAGCCTGCCGGCGACCAGCCAACCGCCATCCGCGATCTATGGGCCGGCGTGCAGGCGGCGGAACGGGACCAGGTGCTGCTGGGCGTCACCGGGTCCGGCAAGACCTTCACCATGGCCAAGCTGATCGAGCACGCGCAGCGCCCGACCCTGATCCTGGCGCCGAACAAGACGCTGGCGGCGCAGCTCTACGGCGAGATGAAGCAGTTCTTTCCCGACAACGCGGTGGAGTACTTCGTCAGCTACTACGACTACTACCAGCCCGAGGCCTATGTCCCGCGCACCGACACCTACGTGGAGAAGGACAGCCAGATCAACGAGGCGATCGACCGGATGCGCCACGCCGCCACCCAGAGCCTGCTGGAGCGCAACGACGTGGTGATCGTCGCGTCAGTGTCCTGCATCTACGGCATCGGCTCGGTCGAGACCTATTCCCGCATGGTGGTCAAGCTGGAGGTCGGCGGCCGGATCGACCGCGACACCCTCGCCCGCGCCCTGGCCGAGCAGCAGTACCGCCGCAACGACACGGCTTTCCAGCGCGGCACGTTCCGCCTGCGCGGCGAAACGGTGGACGTCTTCCCTTCCCACTACGAGGACCGCGCCTGGCGCATCAGCCTGTTCGGCGACGAGATCGACGCGATCAGCGAGTTCGATCCGCTGACCGGCGAGAGCACCGGCAAGCTCAACGAGGTGCACATCTACGCCAACAGCCACTACGTGACGCCGCGCCCGACGCTGACCCAGGCGGTGCGCGACATCAAGGATGAGCTGAAAGGCCGGCTGGACTGGTTCGTGACGGAAGGCAAGCTGCTGGAAGCCGAGCGGCTGCAGCAGCGCACCACCTTCGACCTCGAGATGATGGAAACCACCGGCTCCTGCAAGTCGATCGAGAACTACAGCCGCTTCCTGTCCGGCCGCAAGCCCGGCGAGCCGCCGCCCACCTTGTTCGAGTACCTGCCGGAGAACGCCATGCTGATCGTGGACGAGAGCCACGTCACCGTGCCGCAGATCGGCGGCATGGAGCGCGGCGACCACGCGCGCAAGTCCGTCCTGGCCGAGTTCGGCTTCCGCCTGCCTTCCTGCATCGACAACCGGCCGCTCAAGTTCGAGGAATGGGAGCATTTCCGCCCGCAAACCGTCTTCGTGTCAGCCACCCCCGGCCCATGGGAGCTGGAGCGGGCGCAGGGCGTGTTCGCCGAGCAGGTGATCCGCCCCACCGGCCTGATCGACCCGGTGACGGAGATCCGCCCGGTGGAGCACCAGGTGGACGACCTGCTGGCCGAGATCCGCGCCACCGTGGCCGCCGGCGCCCGCACGCTGGTCACCACGCTGACCAAGCGCATGGCCGAAGACCTGACCGACTACCTGACCGAGCACGGCATCAGAGTGCGCTACCTGCACAGCGACGTGGACACGCTGGAGCGCATCGAGATCATCCGCGACCTGCGCCTGGGCGTGTTCGACGCCTTGATCGGCATCAACCTGCTGCGCGAAGGGCTGGACATCCCGGAATGCGCCCTGGTGGCGATCCTGGACGCGGACAAGGAGGGGTTCCTGCGCTCGGAAACCAGCCTGACGCAGACCATCGGCCGCGCCGCCCGCAACGTGGACGGCCGGGTGATCCTCTACGCGGACATCATGACGGACAGCCTACGCCGCGCGCTGGAGGAGACGGCGCGCCGCCGGGCGAAGCAGCAGGCGTGGAACGAGGCGCACGGCATCACGCCCACCAGCGTGCGCAAGCACATCGGCGAGGCGCTGAACAGCGTGTTCGAGCAGGATTACGTGACGGTGGCGCCGGTGAAGGACGCCGCCGTGACCGACATGGTAGGCCGCGACCTCTTGCACTCGATCGCCGATCTGGAGAAGCGGATGCGCGCCGCCGCAGCCGACCTGGAGTTCGAGGAGGCCGCCCGGCTGCGCGACGAGGTCAAGCGGCTGGAAGCGCTGCAGCTCGGCCTGGAGCCGCCGCCGGCGCCGCAGCGCATCGGCGCGGCCAAGCGGGACCGCACGCCGGAGCCGCTGGGGCCAGGCGGAGGCGGGTACGATCCGGAGAAGCGGGGGGCGAAGGGGCGCAAGCGCGGGCGGCGGTAAGGCTGCCGGATGCTCGGCATGGCTCAATCCGACGAGGCGACGCTGAGACCCTCGACGCCTTGGCCTGCTTGGATGACGTCCCTTGCAAGCGCATCCACTCTTCGTTCTTGGCTTCAAAGGTGGCTTTGTGAACTGGAACATTGGTAAATGCGAGCGTTCCAGTATCTTGTCCCTTGCTCATCATCCCGCAAATCCAAAGAACAGTATATGTATGTATTCATATGCGCAACAGATCAAAATTAACCAGCTTTCCACGATGCTGTTCTATGTAGCTACGTATCGCATCGTCCATAGCCTGAGAGATACCTGGCCTGGCTTTCTCATTGGGATTGGCCATTCCTGTTTCGAAATATGCGTATAATTCAGCTACTTGCTTGGCAGTGGTTGACAACACCCTGCTGCGCTGCCGTCCGAATTTCGGAAGTTGCCGCGACGAGCACGACAGCCACGATGACGGAGCTTAGCTGAGCGCGTAATCGCCATCGTGCGGGCACATGAGGCGGAGCTGCGCGCTGCGGGTATTGACAGGCTCTCCCTGTTCGGCCCCGTCGCACGCGGCGCTGCGGAAGCTGACAGCGACATGGACCTTGCTGCGGAACTCGAACCGAATGCCCGCATCGGCCTGCTCGAACTCGCGGACCTTGGACGGCGCTTGACCGGGCTGCTCAGCCATCCAGTGGAGATACAGCCAGAGCCGGCCGAGAAGCGGCGATTGCAGGCAAACATCGACCTGGCCTGACGGCCTGGCCGACGTCGTCCAGGGTTGCGCCAGTGATCGTCATGGCAGCGCACATGCCACCCAGTCCCAGCGCGCCGACCAGGGTCAACCACTGCCAGCGTCCGCCCGATGCCTTGCCGTGAGCACGCTGACCCCACAAGGCGCGCGCGTGGCTCGCGACGCGTCCGGCTGCCACGTCCACGCGAGCCCGTTCACTCGCCCGCAGCGTCTTTGCTCGCGCACCCACCCAAGCCGCCTCAAGGCCCGGCAAAGCGCAGCGGCGCTGCGCTCCGGCTTGCCCGTGCACGCGGCCAGCATGTCGGCATACTCGGCCAGGGCCGCATCATTGGTCGCACCGTTGCGCTCGGCTGCAAGCTGGTTCAGCAGCAGCACGTCGACATCGAGCGGCGCGAAGCCACGGCCCGTGCGCAGTGCCGTGCGCCGCCCCTTGCCTGTCGCCCCACGCCGACCCCGCTGATCCCCACCGAATTTACTTCAGGAGCGCTCTTCGCACTGCCCGCCACCACGGTGTATAGGACTTTCCTACGAGCGGCGTTTTGCGGCCCGTCCCAAATGCACAGAGCGTTCCGTCATGCCCACACAGGCAGCTTCCCTCCCTTGGGACAGTAATTAGGATTTTCCATGTATAGCCACCGCCGTGCCTTTCTCTGCCGGGTCGCCGTCGGCACACTCGCGCTCACGGCTGCGGGCTGCACCGCCACCCCAGCAGCGACCACGCTGGACGTGAAACGGATCGTCACCGACGGCCAGGCAATCGTCCTGTCCTTGCAGGCCGTGGTCGCAGCGCCGGCAGTCATCGTGCTGCTGGGTCCGCAAGCCGCCACGGCCGGCGCCGCCTTTGCCGCCGCCAATGCCGCGTTGATTGAGCTCCAGGCAGCAGCCAGCAGTTCAACCACCTTGGCGCTTGATACGGCCAGGGTGCAGGCCCTGGTGCAATCGTTGCTGGCGGACGCACGGACCGTGCTTGCCCTCGTCGGCGCCGTGCTGCCGCATCTGTCGGGTGACCTGGGCGTGACGGTCGGCAGCTACGTGGCGGCTGCGCGCGCCCTGCTGCCGCTCGTGGCGCTGGCCGCCGCCCTTCCCGCTTCCGTTGCCGCCCGCAAGGCCGCGCCGGGCATGACGGAGCAGCAGGCGCTCGCCATCGCTGGCGGCGCCCGGTGACGTCCTTCTTTCAAGCACTGTGGCGGGATCTGGTAGCCTTGCTCGCCTTCCGCACAGGCCAGGCTGACCAGCGCGCTGCCGGCCTCGCAAGCGCCAATTCCGCCGCCCAGGAGATACGCCATGCCCAAGACGCCGCTCCTGTGGGCCGCGCTGCCGCTGCTGGCCGCCTGCGTGACCACGACGCCGAGATCTGAACCGGTGCCTTCGCCCACCAGCAACCCGTGCGCGTTCCTGCCGCTGCCGAACGTCAGCCAGGCGGCAAGGGATGCGCTCGCCGCCGAGATGGAGACGGCGCCAGCCGGCGCCGCTTGGCCGGACCAGGTGACCGCCTACCTGGACCTGCGCGCCGCCGTGCGCGCCTGCCGGGCCGGTGCGCAGTGACGGTCCGCCCCGTGCGCCTGGGCCGCATCAGCCGCCCCATCCCCCATGGCGTGCCCACCCTGCGCGGCCACGCCATGGCGCGCGAGGCCGCCCCTTCCCGGCTGCCCCGGGACCACCTGGATTACCGGCCCGCCCTGAACGGCAACGACCAGTGCGGTGACTGCACCTGTGTCGCCGTGGCGGACACAATCCGGGCACAGGCGGCACTGGGCGGCTTCCAGGTGGGCATCACGACATCCGACGTGCTCGGCCTTTACCGCCACGTGTCCGGCTACCCGGCACAGGATGACGGCGCCGTCGAGGTTGACGTGCTGGCCTACCAGGCCCGTCACGGCTTCGCGGGCGACGGGCAGGCGCCTTACGTCGGGTTGTGGGCCAACATCGAGGCCGGCGACCTCAACCTGCTTCGCCTCGTGGCTGCCCGGCTCGGCGTAGGCTATCTCGGCGTCAACCTGGCGCTGTCGGACCAGCCAGTTGGCGTTTGGGACACGAACACTCCTGCCAAAGACGGCGATCCGACGCCGGGCAGTTGGGGCGGCCACGCGCTCTGCCTTTGGTCGTATGCCGGCACCGCGGACACCGACCTCGTGCAGCTCGCCACCTGGGGCACCTTGCAGCCCGCGACGTGGCGCTGGGTGCGCTCCCGCCTGGATGAGGCGCACGCCCTCGTCCACCCGCAGATGCTGGGGCCGTCGCTGGACAGCCGCGGCGTGGACCACGACCGCCTCGCCGCCGATGTGACCAGCTTCGGAGCGAACGCGTGAGGACGGCCTGGGCGGCGGCGGCGTTGGCTTCCTTGCTCGCCGGCTGCGGCTACTACGACACGCAGGCGGCGCGCGACCCGCTCGGCCGCCACGGCTTGGTGGGGCTGAGCGTGCCGGACCTGCTCAACTGCGCCGGCCGTCCGGATGCGGTTGCGCAGACCGGCCCGGACACCGCCATCCTCCAGTATGACCACAAGGACGAGAGCACCGGCCTGAAGGCCACCCTGACGTTATTGGGCTCTATCGAGCTGGGCGGCGGCGGCGGATGCAGCGCGGTGTTCACCGTGCTGCGTGACGGCACCGTGGCCGACGTGACCTTCCCCCGCTCCTATGCGGACGGCCTGTTCACGACCCCCTACAGCGCTTGCGAACCGCTAATCAGCGAATGCCTGGCCCATCCCGGCCGGACGGCGCTGCCGGCGGGCTACGAGGCTTTCACCTACATCCTTCCGGAGAAGCATTCTTGAGCACCCTTACCGGCATCTACGCCGCCGATCAGGCGGGCGCCGTGGCCGCGTTCGCGAACTGGATGGGCTCGCCGCCTGACCTGGCTTCCGTCCACGGCGGCGAAAGCAGCCTGTCGGACTACGAGAGCATCGACTACGACATGTGGGTCAACGGCTGGTCCGGCGCCAAATGCGTCAGCCTGCCGCTGATCTGGGCTGGCGCCTCCCTCGCGGATGCCGCGTCTGGCGCCTGCGACGCCGGCTGGACGGCGGCCGTGCAGCACATGGTCGGGCAGGAAAGCTTCCAGGGCATCAACGGCCATCCGAAGCAAGCCGTGTTCTTTGTCCGCATCGGCTGGGAGCAGAACGGCGGCTGGATGAAGTGGGCGACGCAGAACAACGGGCAGGGGGGGAACTACATCGCCGCGTTCCAGCGCCTGGTCGGCATCGTCCGCGGCCTGGATGCCGCCAACCGCATCCGCATCGTCTGGTGCCCGAACATCGGCCAGGACCCGGCCGAGCAGACCTACCCCGGCGATGCGTACGTCGATGTGGTCAGCCTGGATTTCTACTGGCAGCCGCAGTACGGCGACCCGGCCGACCCCGCCGCGGCCTTCGCCTTCATGCGCTCGCGCACGAACGGCCTGGACTGGCAGGTTGCCTTCGCCGCCGCACACGGCAAGCAGCTCGCGGTTTCCGAGTGGGGCATCGAGCAGGACAATGCCGGCCCTTACATCAACCTGGCCTTCGCCTTCTTCCAGGCCAACAACTACGTGTTCGTCAACTATTGGGAAAGCAATGCCGCCTATCCCGGCAAGCTTTCGCCCGATACCGCCGGCGGAACCAGCCAGTATCCAAACGCCGCCGCCGCCTACAAGGCAGCGGTGCTGGCGATGCAGCAGCCGCCGGCGGCCCCCGCCTCCACCCCGATCCTCAGTGTTTACCCCGCATCTGGAGCTACCCCCATGTCCGCCACCCTGACCGTAACCTCCACCCTGGCCGCCGGCACCTACAGCGTGGCGCTGGCCGGCGTGCCGCTCTCGCTCAAGATGACCGGCGACAGCTACCAGGGAGCGCCGACCGGCGCGCTGACCCTGGACGGCGCCGCCCTGCCGAGCGTGACTGTCACCGTGCTGCAGGGCCAGACCCCGCAGACCGTGAGCCTGGGCAACGTGGACCCGACGAAGGCGCACGTCGTCACCGGCCGCCTCACCAATGACCTGTATGGCGGCACGCCGCAGACCGACCGCAACCTGTATTGCGTCGGCTACACGCTGAACGGCCAAACCTACTCCGGCAACTGGCAGTCCTTGGGCGGCGAGACGTTCACCATCAACATCCCGGCTTCAGCGTAACCACACCCGCCTGACACGGCCGCCGCCGGCCTTGAAGGCCGGCGGCGGTTTCTCGCGCCCCTCCTCGATCCCGTGTGGCGGTTGGCTACCCGGCGCTCACGTTTCCGCCGGGTCGGGCGTGCGCCCGACATCGCCGGAAGCGACGGCCACCAGCTTCCCGCCCCGGTGCAGATCGAGCCGCGCGGTATGCTGTGCCACCAGTTCGGGGCGGTGCACGATTGACAGCACGGCGGTGCCGGGCAAGCGTTCGCGCAGGATGCTGTACAGCTTTTCCTCAGCTGGCGGGTCAAGGTTGGCAGTCGCTTCGTCCAAAAACAGGAAGTCGGGCCGGGTCAGCAGCGCGCGAGCGAACGCCAGCCGCTGCTGCTCGCCGCCGGACAGGCGCTGGCCCCAGGGCGCGAGGACGTCCAACTCCGGAACCAGGCCTGCCAGGCCTGCGTCATTCAACGCAGCCGTCACGTCTGCCTGCGAGTAGGCGTCAACCGGCGCCGGGTAGGTGATGGCACGGCGTAGCGTTCCGAGCGGGATATAGGGTTTCTGCGGCAGGAACATGGTCTTGCCGACCGGCCGTTCCACGGTGCCGGTGCCGAACGGCCAGATGCCCGCCAGGCTGCGGAACAGGGTGGACTTCCCGCTCCCGGATGGGCCGGTGAGCGCGATGGCGCTGCCCGGCGGTATCGCCAGGGTGGCGCCGTCCAGCAGCACCGAGTGGTCCGGCAGCTCCACATGCAGGTCACGGGCGGTGAACTCCCGCCCTGTCCCCGGCACGATGGTGATGCCGCCCCGGCCAGCAGCGTGCATCGCGTCCAGGCTGCGGCCGAAGCTGGCCAAGCGTTCGACGGTCGCGGCCCAGTCCGCCAGTGACTGGTAGTTGTCCACCACCCAGGATGCGGCGCCCTGGACTTCGGAGAACGCGCCGGCCACGCGGGTCAGGGTGCCGAAGCTGATTGCCTTGCTGAAGTACAGCGGCGCCGCAGCGAAGAACGGGAACACGCCGGCAACCTGGCCGTAGAAGTAGACGAATCCGTTGACGAGCCGGTTGCGCGCCATCAGTTGGCGAAAATTGGCCACGATGGCCGCGAACCGGCTGCCAAGGACGTGCGCCTCGTCCCGCTCGCCAGCATACAGCGCGACACCCTCGGCATTCTCCCGCAGCCGCACCAGCGCGAAACGGAAGTCCGCCTCCAGCCGTTGGCGGATGAAGTTCAGCGGCACCAGCGGCCGGCCGACGAGCTGCGCCAGGATCGTCCCGATCACGGAATAGCCGAGCGCCACCCAGACGAAGTAGGCCGGAATGGTGACGCCGAACAGCGTAATCGGGAACGAGAGATGCCATAGCAGCAGCAGGAAGGATACCAGGGAGACGATGTTGGTGATGAAGCTGAACCCGAGCACCAGCCCGCTTTCCACCAGATCGCGTATGTCGTCGGCGATACGCTGGTCCGGGTTGTCGTTGCCCAGCGTTTCCGGCTGTAGTTGCATCCGGTAGTAGGCCCGGTCCGCCAGCCATTTCTGCTGGTAGTGCGCCGTCAGCCACCGCCGCCAGCGGATTTGCAGCCATTGCCGCATGTACCGGCCATTTACCACGATCAGCAAGGCGACCGTCACCAGCGGGATCAGCCCGGGGATGACGCCGAACGGGCCTTCCTGGCTCGGCAGGTATGTCAGCATCAGTTGCAGGAAGGTCGGCTCGTCATACTGTTGCAGCGCGTTCACCCAACTGCCGCTGTTCAGGTTCAACAGCAGGTTGATCCGCACCAGGGCGAAATCCGCCGTCAGCACCAGGGCCAGCAGCCCCCACGCCGACCATTTCTCCTCCGACCGGAGATACGGCCCCGCCAGGTACCAGACGTTACGCAGCAGCCGGCCGAGCGCGCGCATCAAGCCACCTGCACAAACGGGCCCGCGCGGCCAGCACGCGGGACGCCAATCAACGGAAAGTGCATTTCCCAAGGCTGACGCAAGCGACGGTGCGTTGCAAGGCAGCGCGCCCGACGTGGCACCCTTGTAATCAGCCGCCATCCCATGACCGTCGAGACGGTGCCGAGGACGTCGATCGAAGCCTTCTGTTAACGTCTGTCCTGTTCAATGAGCGCCAGTTCCATGAGGCGAGGCTGATGACTGACGATTCCGTGATGTCCAGCACGAAGCTGCGGCTGCAATTGGAGCATCGTGTGTTCAGCACGCTCGGAGACGTCCGCTTTCGCCGCTCGGACACGGACGGAACGCCGGTCTTGACCATGACGCTCGGGGAGCGGGAGGCGCAGATCCCGCTTGACGCCCTGCAACGGGAGGTCGGCATCGCCAGCGACTCCCCCGATGGCCGGATGCTGGAGTTGATTGCCGCCGCGCTCGATCACGTGCCCAGCCTGCAACCCGGTGACCGGTTGCCGTCCGAGGTGCTGAACGGCAAGGCCAGTTGGCGCCCCAGTCCGAACCACCTGCGCCTGGCCGGCGTGCGGCTGCGGCTCAACCTGGTCGCCTGGCTGTCGCCCAAAAGCCATTGGGCGAAGGCGAAACGGGACGGGCCGACCTTGCTTCGCCTGGCCGATGACCCGGCACTGTCACGAGAGGTGCAGACGACCGCGCTTGCCGCTGCGCGGCTGCTCGGGCTGGGCGATGCCGCCCAGTTGCTCGGCCTGTTGACGGAGCTTTCGGAGGAGATGTCATACATCGAGGCGCTGCGCGAGCGGCTGCTGGCCCGGGTGGAAGCGCTGTGCCGCCAGGTGTCGGAGTTGCAGGGAACTCGCAAGCACGGCGGCACGCTGGGCGATACGCTGTCCCAGGTGCATCGGCTGGCCCGATCGGCGTTCCATGACCTGCGTGTCCGGTTTGACGACGTGGATGCCATCACCAGCGCGTTCGACACCCTGGCGGGCAACCTGGACAGCTTGCGCAGCTTCATCCGCAGCACCCGGGATTACCTGTATCGCAACCAGCGCGCGTGGGAGCCGCTGCTCCGGCGCTGGGACGCCGCCGCCGGGGTCAGCGTGAGCGGGTTGCTGACCGCGACGTATCAGTTCCTCGCACAGCGCTTCATGCCGACAACCGCGTGGCAGGGACGCCCGCAGAGCCCGGCGGCCCCAGGCAACAAGCAACCGCCGCGCGGCGGCCCCGGCGGCCTGCAGTTCGCGTGGTGACCCGCAAGCGGCCTGGGCCTACATAGGGCCGGCAACGAAGGAGCGCCGCGATGATCCAGGTTTGGAGCTGGCCCACCCCGAACGGCCACAAGGTCCACATCGCGCTGGAGGAACTGGCGCTGCCCTACGAGGTGATCCCGGTCAACATCGGCGCGGGAGACCAGTTCAAGCCCGAGTTCCTGGCCATCACTCCCAACCATCGCATCCCGGCGATCGTGGACAGCGACGGTCCGGCCGGCCCGCTGACGCTGTTCGAGTCGGGCGCGATCCTGATCTACCTGGCCGAGAAGACCGGCAAGCTGATGCCGACCGATGCCGCCGCCCGCTACGCCTGCCTGCAATGGCTGATGTTCCAGATGGGCGGGGTCGGCCCGATGTTCGGCCAGTACAACCACTTCGCCAACTACGCGCCGGAGAAGCTGCCCTATGCGGTCGAGCGCTACACCAACGAGGTCGCGCGGCTGCACCGCGTGCTGGAAGCGCGGCTGTCGAAGGCGAAATGGCTGGCAGGCGAGGAATACTCGATCGCCGACATCGCGACGTTCCCGTGGATCCGCAACGCCGACAGTCGCGGGGTTGACCTTGCGGATTACCCGGGGGTGAAGCGCTGGCACGACGCCATCGCGGCCCGTCCGGCGGTGGAGCGCGGCGTCGCCGTGCTGGCCGAGAACAGGCGCAAAGGGCCGATGAGCCAGGCGGAGCGGGAGAACATGTTCGGCACGGCCCAGTTCGCCAAGCGGTAAGGGGTCAGAGGGTGTGGTGCGGCGCTTCTGCCCGGTGCCGGCTCAGCCGCCGCCGTTGATCGTCAGGATCGTGCCCGTCGTGTAGCCGGACAGCGGGCTGGCCAGGAACGCCACCGCATCGCCGATCTCCTCCGGCGTTGCCGCCCGGCCGAACGGCATGGGCCGGGTCAGCTCCGCCCAACGGCCGGCATCGCCGAACTCCCGCTCGGCCCGGGCGCGCAGCAGCGTTTCCATCCGTTCGGTGGCGACCGGGCCGGGGTTGATGCCCACCACGCGCATCCCGTCCGCCGGCGCGGCGCGGCCCAGGGCGCGGGTGAACGCCATCAGCGCGGCATTGCCCGCCGCCCCCGCGATGTAGTCGGGCGGAAACGCCTCGCCCGCTGAGCCGATGACGTTGACCACCACGCCGCCGCGCGCTTTCAGCGCCGGATAGAGCGCCCGGGTGAGGCTGATGAAGCCGAACACCTTGAGGTCCCAGGCCGCCCGCCAGCGCGCGTCGTCCACCTGGAGCAGCGTGCCCGGCGGGATCGCCCCGGCGTTGTTCACCAGCACGTCCAGTTCGCCGGCCGCCGACGCGAGCCGTTCTACTTCGGCTTGGACGGAGAGGTCGGCGGCCAGGGTTTCCACCTGCACTTGGTGGCGGTCGCGCACCGCGGCTGCGGCCTGCTCCAGCACCGCCGGGTCACGGGCGGCGAGCAGCAGGTCGCAGCCTTCCCGGGCAAGCGCCATCGCGGCGGCGCGGCCGATGCCCTTCGATCCGCCAGTGACCACGGCGCGCTTGCCGGCGAGGTGCAGGTCCATGCCGGACAGGATGCGCTGCTGCGGCGGCGCGTTCAACCGGCGGCATTCGGTCGGATCGATACGATAAGCCTTGCAACTGGCCTAACCACTATAGGAATTTATACGGATGGCAAGACGCAGATGGAAATGTGTGGGTTCCGACCGGCCAAGGTAGCCTTGCCCACGGTGGGCCACACTGGAATATTCAGCCAAAGCGAGGAGGGGGCTATGGCAAAGTTTACCTCCTAGAGGAATAATAGGTGCTTGTTCAAGTGAAGAATGTTCAGTTTATTGATCCGGCAAACAACTGTGCATACGCAGTTTATGCCGCCACTGACGATGAGTTTAATTGTATCTTTCCACATCCAGGCCAAAATGTAGAATTTATTGAGGATTTGTACAATCGCCTAGGTGATGACGCAGCCACAAAACTTCTAAGACCAGCGTGGCAAAGATTACAGAACAAGAGTGAAATACGCGGGCTACATGGAACAATATTTTGTCAGCTAGTCGACAAAAAGCGATACTACCCAACAAAAAGTGAGCAAGACATTATAGACGCTCTCGAAGTTCCTACTCAAATTAAGGAGAGCAAAATTTGAAGATGGCGGATATTGTTGGTATGTAATTTCCTGCCCGTACCGCCATCAGAGTTGATTAGGGGCTTAGTCGTGTTAAATTCCCAAGTCCCGATTTAATTCTGGAAAACTGGTGATAATCGGATTAAGTATGAATCTAATGTAGTTGTTGCGTCTGATTTGTGAAACTCTCGTTTTCTATCACAGCAGGACATGACGTAGTTATATAGCGGCATACTCAGTAACCTACTTCAATAACTGACACTTTATCCCCCACCCTCACCGTCCCGCCCTCCACCACCCGCGCCGTGACCCCGCCCTGCCCGCGCACCGCGTTGTAGCCGCCCGGCCCCAGCGTTTGTTCCATGCGCGAGCACGGGTGGCATTCCCCTGTCACCTCCAGCACCGCCGAGCCGACCCGGATCAGCCGCTCCTTGCACGCCAGCAGGTTGATCCCGCCCACCACCAGGTTCCGGCGCAACTGCTCCGGCGTCACCTCCGCGCCCACGAAGCTGCCGATCGCCCGCAGGTGCTCCTCCGCCAGCAGCGTGACCTGCCGCGCCCCGCCGGGCCGGCCGCACCAGCGGTCCCCCGCCAGCCCGTGCTCCGGGTCCAGCACCGCTTGCTCCACCGCCAGCATCGCCGCCCGCCGCGCCGGCCGCAGCCCGATCCATCGCACCACCCCCGGCCGCACCGGCCCCGCCAGCAACCGCGCCAGCGGCGTGCCCGGC
>CAXTLC010000036.1:0-7196 GCA_964245075.1 uncultured Acetobacteraceae bacterium | reverse complement strand
GATGCTCAAGCCCGGGGGCGCCGCTCCAGTCCGCACCATCCGGCGATCGTCAGCGCCAGCACCTTGGTGGTTTGCAGCATGCAATCGAGCCCGACGCTCTCGTCGATGCCGTGGATGTTCTGCGCGTCCGGGCCGTAGCACGTCGCCTGCGTCCGCCCGGCCAGGATGTAGTGCCGCGCATCCGTCAAGCCAGCCGCCGCGTACGGCCGCAGCGCTTCCCCGGTCAGCGCCCGGTGCTGCTCGGACACCAGCCGGGCGATCGGCTGCTCCGCCGGGAACAGGCAGCCATCGGCCATGAAGCCCTTGAACTCGACCGCCAGCCGCGCCCCGCGCAGCCGCTCGTCCGCCGCCGTGCGCGCCACCAGCGCCTCGATCTCCGCCCGCACGTCGTGGCAGGACTGGCCCGGCATCACCCCCACACGGATGCCCAGCCGCGCCCGGGTCGCGACGGAGCTGTTCCATTCGCCGCCCTCGATGGTGCCGATGTTCACGTTGATCGGATGGTTGTCGGCGGCGAAGGCCGGGTGGCGGCGCTCGGCCCGGTTGGCCTCCGCCTCGTAGGCCGCGAACGCTTCGGCGACGACGGACGCGGCCTGGATGGCGCTGACCCCCGCATGCGCCTCGCGCACATGCACCGGGCGGCCGGTCACGGTGACCCAGGCCCAGACCACGCCCACTTCCGCCACGTACAGCGCCGGGTAGCCGGGGCCGGGCTCGGGGATCAGGCAGGCGTCTGGCATCGGCAGAGCGTGCATCACGGCCAAGGCGCCGTTGCCGGTGCATTCCTCCTCGATCACGGCCGCGAGATGCAACGGGGCGGCGGGTTGCATCCCAGCCGCGTGCAGCGCGCGAACGGCCATGACGATGCTGGCCAGCCCGGCCTTCATATCAGCGGCGCCACGGCCGTACATGCGGCCGTCGCGGATAGCGGGCTCGAAGGGCGGGGTGGTCCACAGATCGGCCGCGCCTTCCGGCACCACGTCCACGTGGCCTTGCAGCATCAGCGAACGCCCAGCCGCTGCGACCGGCTGGTGCACCGCCACCACGTTCTCCCGCCCCGCATAGGAGATCAGCGGCGGCGAGAAGCCCGGCGCCAGCGCAAGCGCCTCGGCATCCACCGGGATGCGGCGCGGCGGCAGCCCAAGCCCCTCGAAGGCCGCCGCCATGGCATCCAGTGCGCCGTGCTCCTGCCCCAGCAAGGAGCGGTGGCGCACCAAGCCGTCCAGCAGCGCCACCCCCTCGCCGGCCTGGGCGTCCGCCGCGAGCAGGATCGCGTCACGGATGGATGGCTCCCCAAACGGTTGCAGGTCGGTCACAGGTTCGGGCTCCGGCAATGGGCGGAGCACAATGCGCGCCCGGAGAACCGTGACAAGAGCCTGGCGCAACCCACTTGCAACGATCGGCGCCCTGTTCCGCTTCCGCCGGTTCGTAGATAAGGTCAGCTTATGCTCGCATCCTCCGACTCTGCCCGTTCCACACGCCACGCGCGGGGTGCCTTGGCGTGAGCCGCCGCGAAGCGGGGCAGCGGCGTGTCGGCATCATCGGCGCCGGGCCGGGGGGCCTGTCCGCTGCCATGCTGCTCGCCAAGGCTGGCGCGGACGTCACGGTGTTCGAGCGGCGGGACGTCGTGGGCGGCCGCTCGGCCACCATCGAGGCACCCACGGCGGCCGGCACGTTCCGCTTCGACATGGGGCCGACTTTCTTCCTGTACCCGCGCGTCCTGACGGACATCTTCGCCGCCTGCGGCCGGAACCTGGAGCAGGAAATCGAGCTGATCCGGCTGGATCCGCAATACCACCTGGTGTTCGAGGCTGGCGGCGAGATCCGCGCGACCCCGGACCCGGCCCGGCTTGCGGCGGAAGTCGCGCGCATCGCCCCGGCGGACGCAGCCGCCCTGCCCCGCTTCATGGCGGACAACCGGGCCAAGCTTGCCGCCTTCCGCCCGATCCTGGAGTCGCCGTTCCACGGCCCGCGTGACTTGTTCCGGCCGGACATACTGCGCTCGCTCAAGCTGATGCGGCCGCACCGCACGGTGAACACGGACCTGGCCACGTATTTCAGTGACGAGCGGGTGCGGCTGGCCTTCTCGTTCCAATCGAAATACCTGGGCATGTCGCCGTTCCGCTGCCCCAGCTTGTTCACTATCCTGTCATTCATGGAATACGAGTTCGGCGTGTTCCACCCCCGCGGCGGCTGCGGCGCCGTGATGACCGTGATGGAGCGGATCGCCCGCGAGATGGGCGTGAAGTTCCGCCTGTCCGCCCCCGTGCAGGAGGTGCTGTTCGACGGACGGCGCGCCACGGGCGTTCGCACCGAGGCGGGCGAGGACCGGTTCGACGCGCTGGTGGTGAACGCGGATTTCGCGCAAGCCATGTCCACCCTGGTGCCTGACCGCCTGCGCCGCCGCTGGACGGACCGCAAGCTCGCCACCAAGAAGTTCTCCTGCTCCACCTTCATGCTCTATCTCGGCATCAAGGGTGAGCTGCCGGACCTGGCGCACCACACGGTCTTCCTTTCCAAGGACTACCGCCGCAACGTGCGGGAGATCGAGGAAGGTCTCGTACCGCCAGGCGAGCCGTCGATTTATGTGCAGAATGCCTGCGTCACCGACCCGGATCTTGCGCCACCTGGGCATTCCACGTTGTACATGCTGGTTCCGGTCGGCAACCGCGTGGGCGCCGGGATCGACTGGGAATCCCAGCGGGCCGAGTACCGCGCCCTGGCGCTGCGCCAGTTGGAACGGCTGGGCGTGCACGGCATCGAGGAACGGATCGTGTTCGAGAAGCTGTTCACCCCAACCGATTGGGAAACGGACCTGAACGTGTACCGCGGCGCCACCTTCAACCTGGCGCATTCGCTCGGGCAGATGCTGCATTGGCGGCCTCGCAACCGGTTCGAGGACTTGGATGGGATGTACCTGGTCGGCGGCGGCACCCACCCCGGCAGCGGCCTGCCGGTGATCTTCGAGAGCGCCCGCATCACCACGCGGCTGATGATCGAGGACCTTGGCTTGCAGCCGCATTTCGCTCCTTCCCTTATGGCGACGCCGGAGTACGAACCGGCATTGACGGAGACAGTATGAGCAAGATGGACCCCGTCGGCGTCATCGGCGGCGGCCTGGGCGGCCTGGCGGCGGCCTGCACCCTGGCGGCGCGCGGTCACCGGGTGATCCTGTTCGAGAAGAACGACTGGGTCGGCGGCAAGGCGGCCGTGTTCGAGGAAGGCGGCTACCGGTTCGACATGGGGCCGACCATCCTGACCGTGCCCGCCGTGCTGCGCCGCATCTTCGCCGAAGCCGGGCGGGACCTGGACGGGGCGATGGACCTGCGGCGGCTCGACCCGCAATGGCGCTGCTTCTTCGACGACGGCTCCGTGCTGGACCTCACGGAGAACACCGAAGCGATGGCGGCCAACCTGGACGCCTACAGTCCCGGCAACGCCCAGGGTTACCGCGATTTCCTGCAAATGAGCGAAGGCCTGCACGAAGTCAGCCAGAAATTCTTCTTCTGGCGCTCGGTGGAGGACATCCGTGACACGATGGACCTCAAGAAGAACATGGACCTGGCGACCCTGCGGGACGTGATGAGCCTGCGGATGGGCAGCACGGTTGCCAAGCAGATCCGCAAGAAGGTGCCCGACGCGCGGGTCGCGCAAATGCTGGACCATTTCGTGCAGTATGTCGGGTCCTCCCCGTATAACTCGCCGGCCGTGCTGTGCTCGATCGGGCACATGCAGACCGATGGCGGCATCTGGTACCCGATCGGCGGCACCCGGGCCGTTCCCGTGGCATTGGCCAAGCTGGCGGACGAACTGGGGGTCGAGACAAGGCTGTCCACGGGCATCAAGCGCATTGTCAACGACCGCGGCGCCGTCAGCGCGGTGGAAACGGAGGCGGGCGAGACCGTGCCGCTTTCCGCCCTGGTGTCCAACATGGACAGCGTGCGGACCTACCGCGAACTGGTGGGCGGCAAACCCGCGGCAAGCTTCGCCAAGCGGTGGAAACGCGAGCCGGCCTGTTCCGGCGTGGTGCTCTACCTCGGCCTGGATCGCGCCTACGATCACTTGCTGCACCATGATTTCGTCTTCTCCCGCGATCCGGAGGAGGAGTTCGACTGGATCTACCGCAAGGGCGAACCGGCTCCGGACCCGACTTGCTACATAGCCGCCACGGCGCGCACCGAGCCCGGCGTGGCGCCGGCAGGGGGCGAGGCGCTGTATGTGCTGGTCCACACGCCCTACCTGCGCCCGCACCATGACTGGACGGAGATGCTGCCGAAATACCGCCGGGTGATCTTGGACAAGCTGGCGCGCTGCGCCGGCATGCCGGACCTGGAAAGCCGCATCGTGGTGGAACGGGCGCTGACCCCGGCGGATATCCACGAGCGCTACCGGGTGCTCAACGGCGCCATCTACGGCCTGGCCAGCCACGGCCGGTTCTTCGGCGCTTTCAAGCCCGGCAACCGGTCCCGCGATCTCGCGGGACTATATTTGGCGGGTGGCGCTGCGCACCCGGGGCCGGGCATGCCGATGGTGCTGATGTCCGGTTGGATCGCCGCTGACAGCCTCGACCGTGACCGCGCCTCCAACGCGGCGCCGCTGAGCGCGTGATTGTTGCCGGGCGGATCGGGTGGTGGCCGAGAACTGGTCGAGGTGAATGGCTTCCATGATTGGCGGTGGCCGCAACCTGAACGAGCACGCGCTCCTACCCAAGCACGACTGAATGCCTGACACGCCGGTGATTGAGGTCAAACCCGACCTGCTTCTGGCAAGCCGGTCGGAGGTGTTGTTCCGGCTGTTCGCAGCCTACCTGCGCTGGTATGCCGGCCGCCGCTTCCATGCCATGCGCTTGTCCCGCACCGGGCTGCCCCGTGCCCCCGATACCGGGCCGCTGATCGTCTATTCCAACCACCCCTCCTGGTGGGACCCGGCGATCTACATCCTGCTGTGCGACATGCTGTTCCACGGTCGGGCCGGGTACGGTCCGATGGATCAGGCGGCGCTTGGCAAGTATGGCGTGCTGCAACGGATGGGCGTGTTCGGCGTGGCGCTGGATGACCCACGCGGCGCCGCCCAATTCCTGCACACCAGCCTGGCCGTGCTCCAACGCCCGCGCTCGATGCTGTGGATCACCGCGGAAGGTGCCTTCACTGACAACCGGGTTCGCCCGATCACGCTGCGGCCCGGGCTGGCGCATCTCGCGCGGCGGGTGCCGCATGCCACCATCCTGCCGCTCGCAATCGACTACCCGTTCTGGAACGAGAGCCGGCCGGAAGCGCTCGTGCGGTTCGGAGAGCCGTTGCCGGGCGGCCGAGAGGACAGCGTCGCCGAATGGACCCGGCGGTTGGAGGGTGCCTTGACAGACACGATGGACGCGCTTGCCGCCGAATCCACCACTCGTGACCCGGCGCTGTTCCGCCCGTTGCTGCGCGGCTTCGCCGGTGTGGGCGGGATCTACGACTCCTGGCGGTGGCTGCGCGCCACGGTCGGCGGGCACCGCTTCGACCCGAGCCACGAGGGCGAGCGGTGACGGTCCTCGGCATCATCTCGCTGTTGCTGGCAGCCTTGCCATTCGCGTTGACGGCCACCAACCTGCTTGGCTTTCGCACCCCGGGCCCGGCTGCTTCACCCCCGCCGATCTCGGTCTTGATCCCGGCACGTGACGAGGAAGGCAACATCGGCCCCGCTGTTGCCGCCGTGCTGGCCAGCACCGGCGTCACCTTGGAGATCATCGTCCTGAATGACGGCTCGACGGACGGAACGGCGGCGATCATCGCCGGCATCGCCGACCCGCGGCTGCGGGTGATCGATGGCGTCAGCTTGCCGAGCGGCTGGTCGGGCAAGCAACATGCTTGCGCCACGTTGGCCCGTGCCGCTTCCCACGACCTGCTGGTGTTCACCGACGCCGATGTACGCTTGATGCCGGACGCGTTGCTGCGGATGGCGGGTTTCATGGAGCGGAACCAAGTGGGTCTCGCCAGCGGCTTCCCCCGGCAGATCGTGCGGACCTGGTCCGAGCAACTGCTGTTGCCGCTGATCCACTTCCTGTTGCTGGGCTTCCTGCCCATGGGATTGATGCGGCGCTCAGGACGGCCGGGGCTGGGTGCTGGATGCGGCCAGCTTTTCATCGCCCGCCGGGCGGCGTACGAGAAAGCGGGTGGGCATGCTGCCATCCGCGCTTCCCTGCACGACGGCCTCACCCTGCCCCGGGCCTTTCGCCGCGCCGGTGAGATGACGGGGCTGTTCGATGCGACGTCCCTCGCGTCGTGCCGCATGTACTCGTCCGCCGCGCAGGTTTGGTCCGGGTTGGGCAAGAACGCCACGGAGGGCATGGCCCGGCCACTGCCGTTGCTGATCTGGACGGCGCTGCTGTTCGGAGGACAAGTGCTGCCGGCGCTGCTGATGCTGTTCGCACCCAGCACCCCGGCACTGGCAGCGCTGATCCTGGCAATCGGCTTGCGCTTGGTGCTCGCCGCCCGGTTCAAGCAACCGGAAGTCAGCGCCTTGCTGCACCCGCTCGGCGTGCTGGCATTGCTGGCGGTGCAGTGGGTCGCTTTGCTGAACCTGTTCCGGGGCCGGCCAGCTCGATGGCGTGGCCGGGCTTATCCGGCGCAGTGACCGGACGCGGAGTCGCTTTGGCGCTGGTCGCGCCGTTGCTCGCCGCCGCTGTCGCCCATGCGGAGCCGAGCGTGCTGGAGGTGACGGTATCGGAGGTACGATCGAACGCCGGGCGCGTTCTGGTCGCGATCTGCGACCGGGCTACATTCCTGCAAGAAAACTGCCGCTATCGCGGGAGCGCCCCGGCAATCGCGGGCTCCGTCGTAATACGGGTGACCGGAGTGCCGCCAGGCACGTATGCGGCGCAGGCCTACCAGGACGAGAACGACAACCGAAAGATCGACCGGAACTTCTTCGGCATCCCGACGGAGGGAATCGGCTTCTCCAACGATGCCCGGATGCGCTTCGGGCCTCCATCCTTTGCCGACGCCGCTTTCACACTGGGACAGTCAGGCGGGCAGATCAGGCTGACGCTGCGCTACTACTAGACCGCTTTTTGGCTGACCCTAAACGGCCAGCGCGGTCTAACTCTTTGTTTGAACTGGCAATTGGCGCCCTGACTGTTTTCAATCAAGGCAATTGCAGGCTAAGGTCATTTGGAGGCGTGCTGCGTCACCCGGGCGGCTGCGAGGCGGGAATTT
>CAXTLC010000035.1:42465-49726 GCA_964245075.1 uncultured Acetobacteraceae bacterium | reverse complement strand
CGATCACCACGACCCGCGTGGCCGGGGTGAGCGCGGCAAGCATGGCGTCCACGTCGGCCATCAGATCGCGTTCCGGCGCCTTGATCACCCGGGCGCCCACGCTTGTGCCGGTGATCTCATACATAAGGAATCCGTGCGCGCTTATGATCATGTCGGCGCCAGGGCCGGCATAGGCCCGGATGAGCAGGGTCAGCAACTCGTCCGACCCGGCGCCGCAGACGATCCGGGCTGGGTCCAGGTCGAAGCGCGCGCCGATGGCCTGGCGCAGGCCGAGGCAGCTTCCATCGGGATAGCGGTGCATCTCGGTCGCGGCCCGCTGCGCGGCGAGCAGGGCGGCGGGCGGCGGGCCGAACGCGCCCTCGTTGGATGACAGCTTGACGACGCGGTTGACGCCCACGAGCTGGGCCTCGCCGCCGACATAGGAGGCGATGTTCAGAATGGCGGCGTTGGGACGGGGGGCGCTCATTGCAGATCAGCTCCTTGGAGGGTCTCGGCTCGTTCGGGTTGCGCCGGGCACAGCAGGGCCAGGTCGCCTGCGGCGTCCTCCAGCCCCTGGGCGCGGGCCTGTTGCAGCCAGTGACGGGCGCCTTGGGGGTCCGGCGATCCCGCCACCCCGCGCGCGAGCGAACGGCCCAGCAGCAGTTGCGCATGGCTGTGGCCCGCTTCCGCTGCCCGGCGGAGCCATGCCTGCGCCAGCGGGGGGTCCGGCCGGGTGCCGCGGCCCTCGCTCAGGAGCACGCCGAAGGCGAACATCGCGCCGACATGGCCTTCGGCTGCGGCGCGGCCGAACAGCGCGCAGGCTTCGGCCTGGTCGGGAGCGCCGCCACGTCCGTTCAGCAGCATCTCTGCCAGCATCACCCTCGCGTCGAGCAGACCGGCCTGGGCCGCGCATGTCACCCAGGCGCGGGCGGCTGCCTCGTCGCGACCAACGCCGCGGCCCTCGGCCAGCATCCGGCCAAACCAGTACTGGGCAGCCACGACCTCCTTGGCCGCCCTGCCCAGCCACTGCGCGGCTTCCGGCTCGTTGCGTTCGATGCCGATGCCTTCGGCGAGGCAGACCCCGAAGTTGAACGCCGCCACGAGATCCCCGGCCCCGGCCGCTTCCTTGAACCACGCGCAGGTCAGGCGGCGATCCTCCTCGCCGCCGACGCCCCTGGCGAGCAGGTTGGCGAGGTCGGATTGCGCCGCCTTGTCTCCCTTGACGACTGCTTCGCGGAACCACCGCGCAGCCTCCTCCAGGTTACGCGGCACGCCCTTGCCGTCGAGGTGGAGCAGCCCCAACGCCCGTGCAGCACCGGCGTGGCCGTGGTCAACGGCGCGGTTGAACCAGATGGAGGCCTCGGCGTAGTTCGGCGGCAGATCGCCGCCCCTGGCGTAAAGGTCGCCAACCAGCGCCGCCGCTTCAGCGTCCCCGGCAAGCGCCGCTTTGCGCAACCAGGACTCGCCGCCGACGCGGTCCGGCGCGGTGCCGCGCCCGTTCAACAGGGCCAGCCCGTACTGGGTCTGGCCGGCCCGCACCCCGGCTTTGGCCGCTTGGCGGTAGAGCTGAACCGCCCGCTCGGCATTCTTGTCGACGCCGATGCCAGAATCATGCATCACGCCGAGGAGGTACTTGGCCATCGCCACCCCGCCGGACGCCGCCAGCCACATCAAGCGGGCCGCCTCCTGTTGCGCTGCCGCGTCTGGCTGGCCGCGCAGCAGGATCATCGCCAAGCCGAACCGGCCTTGCGCGCTGCCGTCCTTGGATGCCTTGCGGTAGAGCTGCTCGGCCCCGTCAGGATCGCGAAGCTCCGGGGAGCCGGCTGACTTGATGGTGGCCAGCAGGGCGCGGCCTTCGGAGGACCCCGCCTCGGCCGCCATGTGGGCCCACTTGGCCGCCATCACGTAGTCGGGCTTCGCTGCGCTGTCGCCCTCGAACAATCCGGCCGGGCCAGCGCTGCGGATCGATCCATGCATGTAGAGCGCGGCGAGCATGGCCTGCGCCTCGACGTGGCCGGACTTGGCAGCGCGCTCGAGCCAAGCCGCCGCCGCGACCGGCGAGCGCGGAACCCCGATCGACTCCGCATATGCCCGCCCGACACGGAATTGCGCCTCCACGTTGCCGCGGGCAGCGGCGCGGGAAAGTGCGGCGAAGGCCTTCACGACCTTGCCGCTTCTCAGCAGGCGTTCTGCCCGGCTCAATCCGGGTCCGCGCCGCACGAGGCTTGCGACGCGCCCGAATGGCCGGCTGACGACGTGACGGATCATGGCGTCACAGAATGGCGGGAATGCCGGCCGAAGGGCCGCGACGCCCGGACCTGCCGGCAGCGAGGAGGGGGCGCACCGCCTGTTGCTGAGGCTGGCTGCCCACCGCCTTGCGGACACTGACACCGGACATAGGGTTTGCCGGCCTGCACCTGCCAGAGAAGTAGCCAGCTTTGGACATCGGAACCTGCGGTTTCCAGTGTTCCGGTAGAGGGATGTGGTTGCCCAGATTTCAAGATGGGATTTGTCCTGAAAATCGGAACCAGGGCAATTACTGCCCAGTCATATGATGGCGTCAGTTCTATCACTGGCTGATTACGCCAGTGTCGTTTGTTTATCACCTGCGTTGCGTCTTGTTGCGTGATTTATCGGCGATTGGAACTTCCAGTAGCCAAGTGGCTGCGGAATGGTTGCTTTCGCCGTGGGGGCCGTGCCAGCGGTGGAGCGCAGCGCCCGTGTCTTGACGGGGCGAGCATCGAAAGTGGCTGTTTCCCCGGGTAGCAACGCAACTGTTGGAAGTGCACGATAACCCGGACCTTATCTTACATCAGTTGGTATTCATGTTTATGTTTGAAGCAATATCCAAATCTCCTGCTGAAATATCGTAGTTTCTGTTGGCTACGGCGGTCATTCTTTGGTAGTTTATTTCTCATCCTATTAATTTGTCACTATCAAAGCTGTACCGTCCTGATATTTGCCCGAGTTTTTTGGTTGGCTGCCATCGTGAAGAGGATCTTGGTTGATGAATAAGATGCTGTCGAACAGTTTGCGGTCTGGCCCGAATGACCGCGGACGTTTCGGTGACTTCGGCGGCCGCTTCGTGCCGGAAACGCTGATGCCCCTGGTGCTGGACGTGGAAGCTGCCTGGAACGAGGCCAAGGCGGACCCGGCCTACAAGGCCGAAGTCGACCGCCTCGCAGCACATTACGTGGGCCGCCCAAGCCCGCTCTGGTTTGCCGAGCGGCTGACGAAGGAGTTCGGCGGCGCCAAGATCTACTTCAAGCGCGAAGAGCTGAACCATACCGGTTCGCACAAGATCAACAACTGCGTCGGCCAGATCCTGCTGGCGCAGCGGATGGGCAAGACCCGCATCATCGCCGAGACCGGCGCCGGCCAGCACGGGGTGGCCACCGCCACGGTCTGCGCATTGTTCGGGCTGCCCTGCGTCGTGTTCATGGGCGCCACCGACGTCGAGCGGCAGAAGCCCAACGTGTTCCGGATGAAGCTGCTCGGGGCGGAAGTCCGTCCCGTGACGTCCGGCGCCGGCACGCTCAAGGATGCCATGAACGAAGCGATGCGCGACTGGGTCAGCAACGTGGATGACACCTACTACCTCATCGGCACCGTTGCCGGCCCGCATCCGTACCCCGCCATGGTGCGGGACCTGCAATCCGTCATCGGCGAGGAAGCGCTCGCGCAGTTGCAGGAAGCCGAGGGCAAGCTTCCCGACGCCGTCGTGGCGTCAGTCGGCGGCGGCTCCAACGCCATGGGCATCTTCCACGCCTTCCTGGATGAGCCGAGCGTTCGGCTGATCGGGGTAGAAGCCGCCGGGCGCGGGCTTGACACCGACAAGCACGCGGCGAGCCTCAACCGCGGCCGGCCCGGCGTGCTGCACGGCAACCGCACTTACCTGTTGCAGGACAACGACGGCCAGATCACGGAAGCCCACTCGATCAGCGCCGGTCTGGATTATCCTGGCATCGGCCCCGAGCATTCCTGGCTGCACGACATCGGCCGCGCCGAATACGTCGGCATCACCGATGACGAGGCGCTGGCGGCGTTCCAGGTCTGCACCAAGGCCGAGGGGATCATCCCGGCGCTCGAATGCGCCCATGCCCTCGCCGCGATACAGAAGCTGGCGTCGACCATGCGGCCGGACCAGATCATCCTGCTGAACCTATCGGGCCGGGGCGACAAGGACATCTTCTCCGTCGCGGAGCATCTGGGAGAGAAGATGTGAGCGTGACGGAAGTCGATATCAGCCTGATCCCCGGGCTGGCCCCTGCGGCCGCCCCGCAAGCCAGCCGCATCGCCGCCCGCTTCGCCGAGCTTCGCGACAACGGCCGCGGCGCGCTGATCACCTTCCTGGAAGCCTTCGACCCTGACCGGGCAACGAGCCTCGCCATCCTGCAGGGACTGCCCGGCGCCGGAGCAGACTTGATCGAGATCGGCATGCCTTTCACTGATCCGGTCGCCGACGGTCCGTCCATCCAGGCGGCCGCGCTTCGGGGCTTGGCTGCCGGGGCGACGATGGATCGCACGCTTGCCTTGGTGCGGTCGTTCCGCGAGGGCGACGCCAAGACGCCGGTCGTGCTGATGGGCTATCTCAACCCCATCCTCGCCTACGGCACCGCACGCTTCTGCGCGGACGCGGCGGCGGCCGGGGTTGACGGCCTCATCGTCGTCGACCTTCCGATGGAGGAGAACGATCTGCTGGCGGCAGACGCCCACCTTCATGGGCTCGACATCATCCAGCTCGTCACGCCGACGACGCACGACTCAAGGCTGGCGCAGCTGCTCCAGGGCAGTTCCGGCTTCGTTTACTACGTGAGCGTCGCCGGCATCACCGGCATGCGGTCAGCCTCGACCGCCCACCTGGCAACGGCGTTGCCGCGCATCAGGCGGCACACTGACCTTCCGATCGCGATCGGCTTCGGCGTGCGCAGCCCTATGCAGGCGGCCAATGCGGTGAGCTTCGCCGATGCGGCGGTGGTAGGCTCGGCGCTCTGCGACATGCTCGCCAGCAGCCTGGATGCAGAAGGGCGGGCAACCCCGAAGACGGTTTCCGCGGTGCTGCAGCAAGTGTCCGAACTGGCTGCCGGAGTGCGCAACCAGGCAGTGATGTGAGTCCGGCCAACCTGTAACGAAACGTCGATGAGGAGCCGATATTGCGTATCCATCTCGCTACGGTGCCAGCGGTCGTAGCTTGCCTAGCCGCAGGCGGTAGCGCTTTCAGCGCAGAATTGCAGCCGCCCACCCTACTCGACACACCGGGGCTGTCGATCGGACCCACGCCGGGCTCGACCGATCCGGTGGGCGCGGTCACGACATGCGCCCCCTTGCCGGCGCCGGTCGGCGGCATCACTCCCGGGCAGTTGGTCGTGCGAAACGCATACCGCCCGGATGTCGGCCCCTACACCGTCGAACTGCCCGGCTACGGCACGGGGGCAGACCCGGACAGCCCGCAATTCTATCGGCCGTTCCTCTTGCTGACGCAGCCCGGCAACTCGCTCCGGTTCGACGTGGTGAACCAACTCGACACGGGCAGCCTCAACGAGAACGACACGAACCTCCACACGCACGGGTTGATCGTGCAGCCGCGGCCTTGCACGCCCTTGGGCGACTACATCTTCGTCTCTGACGCACAGAACACCACGACGTCCTACCGCATCGACGTTCCGCCGACCTTGCCGGCAGGCATGTTCACCAGCCAGCCGACGCCGCAAACCTATCCGTCCGGCCTGTACTGGATGCATGGACACCTGCATGAGTACACTGCCGACGAGGTCACGGCCGGGCAGAGCGCGATCCTTTACATCGGGGACCTTCTCGCAAACATGCGGGACGCTCCCGGCCTCGACGCTGCGACGTCTGCGGCGCTTGCCAACACCGACACGGTCTTCATGGGGCTGCGCGACATCCAGCTCGCCGTGCCGGCGGGCATCACTCCGGACAAGGCGGGACCGGGACAGCAAGCCCAATGGCTGAGCGGCAACGACTACGTGTCGTCGGCATGCCTCGCTTACGCCAACCCGCCCGAGCAGTTTCCGGGCGAGTTCGCAGGTCCTGGGTACTGCGGCCATCACGGCGCCTCCATCGGCGGCCAGACCAACCCGCAGCAGGACACGGTGTGGCTGTTCACCGTCAATGGCCAGTATAATCCCACCATCACGATGCAGCCCGGCCGCAACCAGAACTGGCGCCTCAACAACCTGAGCGCAAACCTGACCTACGCGCTGGAGCTGGACGACGACGCGACGGGACAGGCGCAGCCTATGACGGCGCTAGCCTTTGACGGCATCGTCGGGGGCACGAACACACCAGGCAACAGCGACCTCCATGTCGGAGTGCCTGTGAAGCAGATCCTGTCGACACCCGGCAACCGCATCGAGCTGTTCGTGCCGAACAGCGGAGGGCAGAACGGGCGCAAGCTGACGCTGCGGACGGTGGGCATCACGACGGGGGCGGCCGGCGATCCGTGGCCGCGCATCGACATCGCCCACGTGGTCATGCCGCCGGCGCCGGCTGGCTCGGCCAACACCGGCCCGCTCAACGTGACGTTTCCCATGGCAGCGCCCAACCTGACACCTGTCGTCGGCAGCGCCACGAACGGCACCGTGCCGGAGAACTGCTCCATCCTGCCCGTCGGCAAGGCGGCACACCGGCTCATCACCTTCCGGGACGGACCATCGCCCGGCGAGTACGTCATTGGCAGCCAAGTGGTTGACGCTTACGACCGGGTGATCAACTCGCAGGAGACGATCCCGCCCGAGCCGTTTCCGATGGCGGCCATGACTGCACCCGACACCATGCCCCATGTCTGCCCGAAGCTTGGCGAGCAGGAAGTGTGGGAAATCGTCAACGAATCGGGCGAGATGCACAATTTCCACATTCACCAGAACAAGTTCCGGCTGACGCGACCGGGCGATGCTGGCGCTCCAGCCCAGTTGGCGGCGTTTCAGGACCCGACTGGCACGTTCACGTCATACATTCCAGAGATCCAGAACGCCTCGCCGAGCGGCGTCGTGGATATCTGGCGTGACGTGATCGCGTTGCCTCCCTACGGCGGACGGGTGACTGTGACCATTCCGTTCCTTGCGCCTCAGCAGGTCGGCAACTTCGTTTACCACTGCCACATCCTGACGCACGAGGAAGGCGGCATGATGGCGGTGGTCCAGGTTTACGACCCGGGCTGATTGCGGCCGTGGCCCAGCGGCGCGCCCAGCAAGCGTTGCCGGCGCCACTGCCGTTTAGCCCGAATGATCCATCAGGGTGTCTGACGGGTTGTGGCCCTATG
>CAXTLC010000035.1:6069-42365 GCA_964245075.1 uncultured Acetobacteraceae bacterium | reverse complement strand
ACTGCCGTTTAGCCCGAATGATCCATCAGGGTGTCTGACGGGTTGTGGCCCTATGGTGGCAGTTCAACCGCAAGCCGCGGCTGCATGGGTGACCACCGGTCCGTTGCGCGGTCTCGGTAGCTGCCGGGCGTTGAACGAGGTTAGAGTAATCCGCCCCGTGCCTCAGATGCCGGAGCGGGGCATGCGCGCCAGCAGTAACGCGAACAGAGCCTGATCCGGTATCGCTCGCGGCAGGTGCAGGCGAGCCCGCGTTTTCAGCACCGCGATGCGCGCGCCCTGCTTGACCAAGAGCAGCTTCGTGCCATCCGCAACGGCAGCGGCACGCATCGCCACGTTTTGTTCCAAGGCGAGGACGTGTTTGCGCAGCGCCGAGGTGGGCGGCACGCTAAGTGTGACGCCCAAGCGTCTTGCCCGGCAGAACCGCAGCACCTGCCAGCAAGACGCAGCCATGCTCGCAAACAAGACGGGTTAGCTCGATAAGCCGGTCGTGGTGCCCGAAGCTGTGGCGACGAGGCTTGCCGGCAACATGTACCCGGACGCCGCTGTGCCAGCCGGGCCGAAATTCCCCGTGATCGATCCGGCGTCAAAGCCTTGTGCTTGCCAGGTTGCGAAACTCTCGGGAACATACTTTCCATTCTGGAAAGTCAGGAAGCTCTGGTTGTTCACACCTGTGGCATCGTAGAAGTTGCCCTTCCACTCGCTGCCGTTGAGGTCACCCAGGTTGGACGCAAGCTTGGCTCCGGGAACCGGATCGGAGATCAGGTTCCCGGTGAACAGGTTGCTGGTGTCGGGCTGTTTGCCCACGGCTTGCGAGTTGCTCACGGTGTTGATCAGCGCATTGCCGCTGCTACCCACGACGACATTGCCGCTGACAGTGTCGCTCCAGCCGGAGTGGACCTGGATGCCGCCGACATTGCCGGTGAGCAGGTTGCCTTTCACCTCGGCACCGCTCAGGAAATCGTCGAGGTAGATGCCGTAGCTGACAAGCTGGCTGGTTGGAAGGAAAGCCATGGCAGGTGACGTTCCAGCAGCGCCGGTGCCGCTGATCCGGTTGTAGTCGACGACGTCACCGGTCAAATCCTGCTGCCTGCCGTCAAGGTAGATGGCGCCGCCATCGCTGGTCTGCAGGTTGGTGTTCTCTATGTCATTGTGAGTGATCGTGTCGTGATACGACGCGTCGCTGCTGCTGTTCACCGAACCGCCGCTGATCCCGCTACCCGCGACCGCGGTGATCCGGTTTTGCGAGAACGTGTCGTTCGAGGAGCCGGTGAAGCGGATCGCATTGCCGGTCCGCGACTCGCCGATGTCGTGGATGGTGTCGCCCACGACCTTGATGAAGCTGGTTCCCGGAGTGATAAGCACGCCGTCATTGTCGGCGTCCCGTATCGTGGAACCTTGCAGCGTGTCGTTGGCGCTGTTGCCGCTGAAGGTGACGGCATTGCCATCGTTCTGAAAGGCGTCTCCTACCAGATTGTCTCCGCTTGAGTTGCCGACGTAGATCCCGTTCCCGCTGCTGGAAGTGTCCGCGAAGGTGAGTCCCTCGATGGTCACGTTGTTGGCCGAAGACAAAGTCATGTCGTTCGATAGGCTTCCGACCGTGACGCCTGAACCGTTGAAGCCGGCGGGGGCGTAAAGGCTGATGGTGCCGTTCGCGGGATTGTAGAACCATTCGTTCTGGGCATCGAGCTGGCTGGCTGCGTTGAAGATGTAGTACCGGCTTCCAGCGCCGATCGGCGTCGCCGTCTGCCCGGCGAGCGTGATCGTATCGGTGGCCGTATTGATGGATGAGACGGGCAGGACAAAGTTTTGCCAGCCATCCTGCTGGTAAACGTCCACGTAGAGGCCGGATGCCGAACCGAGGCTCGGTAGGTCCCCGGGGCTGAACTGGAAGCTGGAGGTCGTCGCCTCGCCCGGCAGGCTCGCCGCTGCGAACAGCCAGCCGCCCCCGACCGGGTTGGACGGAACGGAATTCGGATAGCGGGCGTGAGTTTCCCGCACCCCGTTCACGAACAGGTCGGCCACGCCGCCGCCAGAAGGAAAGGCGCTTGCCGGCACTTTCGCAGTCCAGATGCCATTGCCGCCTTGCACCCATCCGGTGACCGCCTGGCCACCGTGGATGACCGGAGCTTCCCCCGGGTAGGCCAACCACGATTGGCCGCTGTCGGCCGAAGTGAGCGAGATCTGCTGGCTCAGGTCGTAGTTCCCACCTTCGACATAGGTCGTTTTGGTGGTCCCGGCGCTCGCCTCCATCCTTTTCTGTGCGGCCTGCAAGGATGCCAGCGGACCGTCCGTGCCGGCCGCATTCGGCTGCGCCAGCCGGCCCGACCAGGCATCATTGCCGCTTGTCGAGACGTACAGCGCCGGCGTGCCGGACCCGGCGGCCGTGCCCGGCGCCGAAACCGTCACCGTGACCGTCGAGGAACTGGTCTGCCCGGATTGGTCCTGGACCGTGTAGCCGAAGCTGTCCGTGCTCGTTGTTCCCGCGACGAGGGTCTGGAACGCCGGGCCAGGCGTATAGGTGACTGTTCCATCGGTGTTGACCACGGCCGACCCGTCCGTGCTGGCCAGGTTCAGGGACACGACCGAGAGCGCCGCATTCGCCTGCGGGTCCGTGTCGCTGGCCAGCACGTTGATCACCGTGCTGTGCGCGGCGTCAGTGCGGGCCGACTCGGCGACGGCCGTGGGCGGCTTCCACGTTCCGACGACCGTCGCGGTGTCAGTTGCGGTGGCCACGCCGCCATGGCCATCCGAGATCGTATAGCTGAAGCGGTCTGTGGCGGTCTTTCCGGAGGCAAGATACTGGAATGCCGTACCCGGGGTGTAGAGGACGGTGTTGTTGGCGCCCAGCGTGGCCTTGCCCAGCGTGCCCGCCGTGTTCAGCCCGGTGACCGTCAGCACGTCATCCCGATTGGGGTCCGTGTCGTTGGCCAACGGATTGATCATTGCCGAGCCGGACGCAGTTGCCGTGAACAGATCGGCCCGGGCCACGGGCGGTTGGTTCACGCCAGTCACCGTAACGGTGACGGTCGCCGTGGCAGAAAGGCCGTGCGCGTCCGTGACAGTGTAGCTGAACGTGTCGAGGGCAGTTTCTCCGGCGCTCAGGTAGGCGAAGGCGCTGCCGGGCGAGTAGTACACTCCCGAAGTCGCGCCAGCCACGAGATGAGGGCTGCCCTTCGTGCCGCTGAGGCCGATCGCAGTGACGGCCAGCATATCGCCGTATGGGTCCGTGTCGGTTGCGGTCGTGTCGATCCACATTCCGCTCAGCGCGGTGACAGTCCCCTTTGCCGGGCGGGCAATTAGCACCGGGGTCGTCATAACGGCGGTCTCCCTGTCAACTAGGCCGACCATACGGAGGCAGTCTGAGCGAAACCTTAACGAGATTGTGCCGGTTACGCAACAAATTGCAGTGGAACCCCGTGCCGTGGCTTGCAGGCCGCAGCGACTCGACGGCTACCGCGATGACGGGGCTTCCTGCCTGGCGCATTCACTTTGACGTCGAGATCCTGTAGGCTGTTGAGCATGCTCAAGTCTGCTCCTCGCAGACGGACGCGCTGGGCTGGAGGTCCGAACGATGCACGTACAGTTTCCTCATCCGCTGCTTGGGGCGGATCGTGAGGACGGCCGGTGAGGCCTGTTCTGCCGGGCTGCGTAGGCGCTCTTGCAATGCTGGGCGGATGCATGACGGCACAGCTTCCGCCGGCGCCGGAGGTTTCAGTCCCGGTCAGCGGAGACATCGCGGAACTGCCGCCGTACCGCATCCAGACGGGCGACGTGCTGAGCATCAAGTTCTTCCTCAATCCGGAACTGAACGAGGAGGTGACCGTCCGGCCGGACGGCATGATCTCGACCGCCATCGTGCAGGAGATTCCAGCGTACGACCACACGCCGGCCCAGGTTACCGAGGCGCTGCGCAAGGCCTACGCCAGCACGCTGCGCCAACCCAGCGTGTCTGTCGTCGTCAAGGAGTTCGCGCCCAACCGCGTCTACGTCGGTGGCGAGGTCAACAACCCGGGCGAGTTCATCACGGTGGGGCCGAACCTCACGGTGACGCAGGCGATCGCCCGCGCCGGCAACGTGAAGCTGAGCGCCGGGCGCGACAGGGTCTTCATCATCCGGCGCGGCAAGGGCGACGTGCCGGAAGCGCTTGCCGTCGACTACAAGGGCGCAATCAGCGGGACGAACCCCAAGGCCGATGTGCGGCTTGCCCAGTATGACGTCGTTTACGTTCCCCGCAGCGGCGTGTACGATGCCTACAGCTACTTCAACCAGTATGTTCAGCAGTTCGTGCCGCTCAACTGGGGCTTCAGCTACAACGTCAGCCCGCTCGTCAGATGAGGCATCGCTTGTTGCTGGGCTGGGCTGCCGCGGCTTGCAGTTGGTTGCCGGCTGCCTCTACTTGGGCTGCCCCGTACTGCGTCGTCGCCAGCGGCAGCCCGCCGCGATGCATCTACGTCGACCCGGACGAGTGCCGAAAGGATGCCGCCCAGCACGCAGGCGCCTGCCTTTACAAGCCTGGGAGTTACAGGGCCAAGATTGGCGGGATGCCGTTCTGTCTTTCGACGTCGCCTGAAGTGCTGCTGTGCATCCACGCTGATCGCCCGGCTTGTGAGCAAGATGCCGAATTGCATAAAGCCGTCTGCGTACCCACGCCAACTGGGCAGCCGGCGCCGGTTGCCGATCCTTATGCAATCAATCGGCCTTATTGAAGCCTAGGACCCCGCCTGGGTCAGGCCACGCCGGCCGCGCGGCCTGGGGCGCATCACGGCGGCTCAGCCGAGCCCGCAGCAGCAACGCCGGCCGTTCCACGAAGAGATGGGATGCCAGGGACGTCACCAGCGTGATCGCCAGGAGGGCCGCCGTGGACTCCGCCCAGGCAACAGCGCCGAACAGGCTGGCAGCGAGAAACTTCGCACCACCCTGCCAGATGTACAACGAATAACTGAGCCGGCCGGCCAGGCGCGGCAAGGCCGTGTTCAGTGCCGCCTGCAAGCGGGGAAGCCGTCCAAACAGCATGCCGCAGAAGATCGGGAACAACGCGGCTTCCTGGATGGACGGGCGAAGCGTCTGATGCAGGAAGTCGGCCCGGACAAGGTAAGAAAGGCAGAACGCCGTCACTCCAATAAGGAACAAGCGAGGCGTGGCCAACCGAAGCAACACCGCCCGGCCCATCCTCATCTCTGCAAGGGCGGCCATCAGCACACCCACCGCGATGGCATCGAACCGGGTTTCCGATTGCCGGTATTGCACCAGCGTGCCGGTAAGTTCCGGCCAAAGCAGCAGCTCGATGACCCGTACCAGGCCGCAGCCGACGCACACCGTGGCCGCGACGCACGCGATCGGCCCGGGCCGCATGCGGAACAGGACCGCAGCCACTGGCATGACGATGTAGAAGTGCTCCTCCACAGCCAGCGACCAGAGTGCCCCGACCGGCAGCAGGATGGCGGCATGGTGGAGTTCGCGTTGGGCTATCAAGTAGTTTGAAAAGTAGAACAGTGCGGAGCAGACCTCGATGATGGAAACCATTCCGGTCCGATGCAGGGTGAGCGCGACCATGACCGCGAGGTAGAGGATGAGCACCGGGTAAAGCCTGATCACCCGACGGGTGTAGAACCGCGACAGGTCGATGCGCCCCGTGCGCTTGTGCTCCAGGAAAAGCAGGCGGGTAATCAGGAAGCCGCTGATGAAGAAGAACATGAGCACACCGACCGCGCTCACCCCCGACAGCGACGCAGGCAGCGCGAAATGGCCGAAGATCACGACTCCGATGCTGATGGCGCGCAGCCCGTCCAGGTTTGGGACTTCGCCTGGCGTCGCCGCGATGCTTGCAGGACCGAGGCGAACAGGCCGCTCACGCATCATCGGCCCATTCCAGCACGGCGCCTGGCGTTCACGGAAGTCCGCCTTCCAGATGCTTCGGTTCGGCTTGCGGTCTGACCTTTGGCGTCGATCGGTCGCGGATGCCGGCAGCATGTGTCCCGCGGTCGGCCATGCGCCCACGCCGGGTCACCAGGGACCGGTCACGCCCGTTCGGTGACGGCTGGATCATCGGGATGTCAGGCCCCCTTCCGGCCTGCACTGGCGCGGGACGCTGCTGCGCGGCAGCGGGAAACCCTGCGAGCGCCAGGTTGCAACCGAGGCATGGGAGCAGCGTCATAGCCGCGACGCTTCGGACCAGGCGGGACGTCGGGCGGGGCGGGCGGAGTGGCGGCGCCGGCTCAACGCCGTCCCGGGCGGGGCAGGCCGGTTTACGTCGCATCACGTCGCGAGTGTCGTGCGGGAACGTCCGGCGCTGGAGAATTCGATGACCCGCGGCACGCACGCGAGGACGGGAAGATCCAGGTCCCGCTCAAGCGATTCGCGGAACATATAGGAACGCCGGAAAAAGTTCACTGCCAGCGGCACCCCGAATACGGCGGCTATCGAGGCGAAGATACCGACCGCTAGAATGATCAGGCGAGTTGGCTTCGGCTTGAGCGGGAAATCGGGCGCTTGCGCCAGCCGTACCGAAGGGAGCTTGCGGGCGTCAATCTCCTCGCTTGTCCGCCGCGCATCCAGCAGCTTGACCGAACTTCGGTAACTCTCGTCGCGGACATCGCGCTGCCGTTCCAACTCCTCAAGTCGCCGGTTGGCTTGCTGGAGGTTTGCGATCTGACCGGCAATACCCACCGATTGCTGACGGTCGGCGTTCGCGCGCGCCTGTGCGGCTTGCAGGTCGGAATACGCTTTCACGAGGTCCGACTGCGCATTCTGGTGGACGATGTTCAAGACCGTGTGGGTCGCTGACGGCGTGCGGTCGCGCTGCCCGGCGGCAAGCTCAGCCTCGCGTTGCCGGATTTGATCCCTCAGCTGCCGCATCAGCGGGCTGTCTGCGAGGTATGTGGCAGACGCTTCGGCCCGTTTCGCCCGCAGCGTGTCAAGCGTGGTGCGCAATGGGGTGAGCCGTTGGTCCACATCGACGTCATTGCCGCTGGAAACCGTCTCGGGAAGCCTGGAAAGCTGGCTGCTCAACAGGGTGATGCGGGCTTGGTTCTGGGCTGCCTGGCTTTCGGCCTCGTTGGCGTCGTTCTCCGTATCGCCCTGTTCATGCTGCAAGATCTCAAGGCGCAAGGGGTAGTTCGCGATCGTATTCTGCACCCGGAAATCCGCCAGGTCCGCGCTGGCTTGGTCCAGGCGTGCGCGTGCGTCCTCCAATTGCGAGGCCAGGACACCCGATTGGTCGTTGCTGTAGAGCGTTCGGCGGAATGCCAGGTAATCGTCCACCAACGTGGTCAGAACCCGTCGTGCCATCGCCGGGTCTTCGTGGCCGAACGACAGGGTGATGACGTTGCCCTGCCGGGATGCGACCAGGGAGAGGTGGGCCTCAAACTCCGGCAACGCCCAGTCCACCGGATCGGTGTCGTCGTCCGCGGACGCGTCGGAGAACAAGCCTGCAATGGCGCTCCTTGTCGATTTGATCCATCGCGCGACCGGCCCAGGATGGACGTAAGCCGGGTAGATGGCTTCGAGGCCGATCTGCTTGAGGACCTGCCGGTGCAAGTCCCCGCTCTGCAAGATCGCCGTTTCGCTGGCGATGATGTGATCGGCATCCATGGCGTTGGTGGCGGCACTGGGTTCTTCTGCATTGCCACGGACCGTGTACTCCGGACCGAGCATCAACAGCAAAGTGGCATTGCTGACGTATTTCGGTGAGATGAGCAGAGCTCCGGCGATTGCGAGCGCGAGCAATCCGGCTGTCACCGCGCCGACATGGCGCCGGACCTGCCAGCAGACCTCGATGATCTCGCGCATGGCCAGCGAACCAGGGCTTGGCGACGTGGTCAGGGACATGTCTGCTCCAAAACTTGACGAGGCCTGCGAAGCCCGGGCCGGCTGGGTTCCGGCGTGCGGGACGTGTCGCTGCTGGTTTGACGCCCCCGCTTGAGCCTGCCCGCAGCAGTCGCGTATATCGACGCCGTCAGCAGGAAGAGGATGTTGCTCTTGCGCCCCAGCGAGTTGCTCGTCGAAGTGACGAGCATCACGCTGACCAGCATGACTCTGCCGGTCGGCGATCCCACTCGCCAGAGATGCCTGATGAATGGCAGGAGCCCCACCGCGTAGATGATGAAGCCGGCCAGCCCGAGGTTGAGAAAAGCGAGCAGCCACGGATTCTCGATGTCTTCGAATGGAAATTGCAGCCCGAGCACGAAGGCCAACTGCGGCAGCCGGACGGTTGAGGTGCCGAAGAGGAACTCCTTCGTGTCTATCAACGACAGCAGCCGCCATTGCAGGGCTCGTCCTTGCGCGCTGTCGTCGAAGTAGAAGCGCGCAGCGATCCGCTCGCCGACCGAGGTCTGCGTCAGCAGGAAGAAGAGCAGGATCGGCGTGGCGATGGCGACGGCTAAGATGCTTATGGACAGCGTCAGGCCGAGCGTGCGCCGAACAATGGCCCGCAGCACGTGCAGGCCGCCCATGGCGGCAAGCACCAGCCCAGTGACCACGAATGCGGTCCGCCCGCCCCACGCGAGCAGGCCGACCAGCAGCAATGCCAGCCCGGCTGTCTTGGTGATGGCCCGCGCGTGGCTTCCGAGCAGGAGAAAGACACCCATTTGCGTGACCATCGCCGCCGTCAAGGGATGGTCGTACAGCGCGTTGGCTCGGAACTCCCCCCTGAGATCCGGCAAGACCTCGCCATCCAGGTAAACAGGGACGAGATGAAACCGCATCGTCGCCTCGAAGAGGCCGATGAGCACGTTGGCGGTCACCATGAGGACCATCAGCCGGCGGAGTTGTGATGTTTGCCGATCAGACAGCGTTTCCAGCACGACAGCCAGCGCCCAAGCCGACATGTAGCTTTCGATGAAGGTCGCGGCGCCCGTGATGCCGTTGCTGGCTATCGAGTAGATCACGCACAGCCCCATGGCGACGATGAAGATCGTCAGGCCAGGGCGCGTTTTGGCGATGCGGATGTAGCCGCGTACCGGGCGGCCATCCCTGGTCAGGAGCAAGAACAGCGCGAAGACGGCAAGGTAGGTGGCCGGGTGCAGCTTGAAGATCGGCAATCCGCCCGGCACGTCGTATGGGACGCCGACAATGAACAGCAGGTTGCTGGATATCGTGAATTGCAGGAACAGGCCCAGCATGACGAAGGAGAATGCCATGCTCGGGCACCTTTCGGCCGGCACGGGCGCAACGGTCCCCGACCGTTCGGGCCCTGGCCGCAAAGTGCGAGGCGCCGCTGCGGGCCGGGCGGCCAAGGCCCTAGCCAGGGTGATCGGCCGGCAAGTCCGCGCCAGCTTCCATCACCGCCGCGCCGCGCCGGCCAGCGCCGCGGCCAGCGCCGCCCGCATCGGCTTGGGTTGCAGCTCGGCGTCGTAAGGCAGCCCGCGCGCAAGCTGCCCGTCCGTGCGGCGGAACTCCGGGTCGGTGTTCAGCCAGCTTTCGCGGTCCGACAAGCCCCACGTCATGACCACCCGCACGGCCGGTTCGTCCAGCGTCACGTCCAGGTAGCGCTTGGCCGCTGCGGCGGCGGCGCGGTCGCGCAGCGCCGGGTCGGCCGGCAGCGCGCGGTCCACGATGTCCATCTCGGTGACGTGGATCTCGAGCCCCATGCCGGCCAGCTCGCGCAGGAACTGCCGGTATTCCCGCTCGGCGAAGCTGCGCTCCGGACGCAGGTGCGCTTGCAGCCCGAAGCCGTCGATCGGCACGCCGTCACGCTTCCAACCGGAGATCAGCCGCAGGTAGGTCGCCCGCTTCTCGGCGCGGTCCGGCTCCTCGCCTTCCAGGTCGCTGTCGTTGAGGAACAGCTTGGCCCCCGGGTCCGCTTCCCGGGCGGCACCGAACGCGGCCGGGACGAAGGACGGGCCCAGCGCCTTCCACCATGGCTGATGCGTCAGCCCGTCCGGCCCGGGATGCCAGCGTGGGTCCGTCACCTCGTTGACCACATCCCAGCAATACGCGCGGCCCCGGCAATGGCCGACCACCGCGCCGATGTGCCGCCCGAGGATCGCCGCGGCGCTGCCGGAGCGGATCGCGGCATTGGCCCAGTCCGGCATGGCCAGGCTCCAAACCAGCGTGTGCAGCCGGGTCAGCATCCCATGGCTGGCGGCTTGGTCCAGCAAGGCGTCCAGAGCGGCGAACGAGAAGCTGCCCGGCGCGGGTTCGGTCGCGTCCCACTTGGCTTCCCGGCCCGGCGTCATCGCGCCGCATTCCGCGAAGTACAGCGCGGCGTAGCCCGGCGAACGCAGTTCGGACGCCACCACCTCGGCGCCGAACACCAGGCCGCGGGACCGTGCGATCTCCTTCAGCGCCGTCCCGCCGGTAGAGGCCGCCCGGGCGCCGCCGCCGAGCGCGGACGCGGCGCCCCCGCCCAGCACCGCCCGGCGCGTGCACTCCATCGCGGCGCTCAGAACCACCTTCGCAGCCAGTTGGGCAGTCCGCTCTGCCCGCCGTGCATGGCCGCCCCGATGACTTGGCCGCCTGCCCGCTCGATCTCCAGCCGCGCCGCGGCAACGGACGCGGACCGGGTCTTGCCGGCCGCGACGACGAGCACGGTGCCGTCGCAGAACCGCGACAGCCCCGCCCCGGCCGGCAGCAGATCCAGCGAGGGGCTGTTCAGCACCACGATCGGGTGGCTATGCCCGAGATCCTGCAAGAAAGGGTGGATGCCGTCCGTATCGACATCCAGCACCATCGCCGGCGATGCCGTCAGCCGCGCGCGCCACAGTTGCGGCTGGTCAGGCCACTGCACGAACCCAGCCGAAAGCGGACGTCCTTCGTGGAGGCACTCGAGCAGGGCGGGCGCGGCCAGCAAGCCAGGGTCAAGCTCCGCGCTGGCGCCCTCGATGAGGAGCACCGGCTCGCGCCGGCTCGCCGCCGCGACGCTGGCGTAGCCCATCGCCATGGACCCGCCGTCCGCGCCGGCGTCAGCCTCCAGGAACTGCACCACGAACGCATCTTGGCTGGTCCGCAATCCTTCGACCGCATAGTACAGCTCCACGAACGCGCGCAGGTGCCCGCCGGTCGGCCCTTTCCATTCGAGGGACCGGTTCCGGAGGCGCACGGGCTGGCCCCGCAGCCCGGACGGCTCGATGCGGAGGCGGGCTGCCCCGTTGATCTCGTTCAAGTCAACCTAACTCCTAGCTCGCGAGGACAGCTTGATAAACTTGGCCCACCCGCTCCGAGAACTTCTCGAGTGAGAAGCGTTCCTGGAACAACGCCCGCGCGGCTGACGACAGCCGCGCCCGCAACTCCGGCTCCGCGATCAGCCGGCCGACGGCTCGGGCCAGCGCGGCCGTGTCGCCGGGTCGCACGATCAGCGCGGTCGCATCGTCCGTGAGCACCTCGCCGATCGCGCCCACGGGCGTCGTCACCACGGGAACGCCCGCCGCGAGCGCCTCCAGGATCACCAGCGGCAATCCTTCCTGGTAGGACGGCAGCGCCAAGGCGTCAGCCCCGCCCAGCAGTTCCTGCGCCCGCGCGTGGTCCACCCAGCCCAGGAAGGCCACGCGCCCGGCGATCCCCAGCCGCTCCGCCTGCTGGCGGAACGGCGCGTCATCGCCGCCGCCGGCGATGAGCAGCCGCCAATGCGCCTGCTCGCCCGCCAGCAACGCCAGGCCCGCGAGCAGGTCCGCCAGGCCTTTGCGCGCGTGGAGGTTGCCGAGGAACAGGATGCGGAACGGCTCGCCCTCCGCGCGCGGCACGTGCCGCCCGGAGAAGTCCGGCACGCCGTTGTGGACGACCTCGATGCGGTCGGCAGGCACGCCGACCGTGCTCACCAGCCATTGCCGCCAAACCTCGCCCAGCACGATGATGCGATCGGCCGCCAGGAACACCCGCCGCACCAGGAAGCGCCTCCGGCCTGGGATGCGCTCGAACATCGGGATGATCTCCGCCGCATGCAGGTGCAGGACGGTGCGCATGCCGAACGGCTTGGCTGCCAGCAACATGACGCCCTTGCGGAAGATGCTGCCGCGCTCGGCCATGTTCAGGTGCAGCAGCGCGGCACGCCCGGCCAGTGCCGCCCACCACACCTGGCCCACCCCGGCCGCCAAGTGGTGCAGGGACAGGTGCGCCCTGCCCTGCCCGCGCGTGTCCACCCTCACCAGGCGGAGGCCGGCGAGGCGGCCCTGCGTGGATGCCAGCAGGTACTCGACGATGCGGCCCATGCCGCCGCCCCGCTGGCCGAACATGGAAACCACGAACCCGACGGGGGCGGCATCCCGTGCCGGCGCGCTGCCCGCGAGCACGGCGCCGCCCCGCGCATCGGCGGCCACCGCCCGCAGGAACCCGGCCGTCGAAACGACATACCGGCCCAGCAGCCGCCTCGGCTCAAGCAGGATGCGCCAGAGCCACTCCCCGTTCAGGCGCTGCATGAACCGGGGCGCCCGGCTGCTCAGCCCCGCCTCCACCCGCACGGCCTGGCCGACGCAGAGCGCCCAGCACGGCGGCAGCATCCCGGCATGGCGGTGGACGAACACCTCGCTGCGGGGCGCGCCGACGCCCATCACCAGCAGCGTCGCCGCGTGCTCGCGCACGGTGCGGGCCAGCTCCGCGCAATACGCGCCATCCCTCTCGAACCCCATCGGCGGAACGGCGACGGCGACTTGGCCGGCCAGCCCCCGGCGCTCCGCCCAGCGGTGCATCGCCTGTTCGGTTGCAGCCGAGTCCACCACGAAGAACAGCCGGTGCACGGGCGGGATCGGCCGTTGCCGCATCAGCAGGGCGGCGATCTCGTAGCCCGTGACCCGGCGCACCGGGTGCCCCCGCAGCCGGGCATACGCCGCCACCGGCCAGCCGTCGCACACGATGACGGCCGCCGCGCGGTATGCCGCAGCCAGGGCGGCGTCCCGGCGCAGCTTGGCCACATGGTCGGTGTTGGCCGTGATGACCAGGTTCGGCCGCCCAGGCCGCGGACCGGCCAGCGCCGCATCGACGATCTGCGCCGCGGAAAGCGGGCTGACGCGGAAGCCGAGCACGCGGCGGCCCGTCTCCGCTTCGCCGCACGCCATGGCTGCCCCGCTCAACGCTAGGCCGCCTTCCGGTCGTCGATGGACTGGATCAGCGAGAGATAGCCGTTGGCCGACGCTTCCGCAGTGAACCTCGCGGCCCGCGCTTGCAGGGTGGCGGCCGGATACTGCTCCCGCAGCTTGACCGAGATCGCCGCTGCGAACGCCGCCACGTCCCCCGGCGCGATCAGCCGGCCGTAGCGGCCGCCGTCCAGGATCTCCGCCGGGCCGAAGGAGCAGTCGAACGCCACCACCGGCGTGCCGCAGCCCAGCGCCTCCACCACGACGTTGCCGAACCCTTCGTAGCGCGAGCTGAGCAGGAACGCGGCGGCCTCCCGCATGGTGGGCAGCGGGTTGGCGACGAAGCCCACGAATGCCACGGCATCGGCGATCCCCAGCCCGGCCGCGAGCTGCCGCAACTCCGCCTCCAGCGGGCCGGTGCCGAGGATCATCAGGCGGGAGGACGCCGACGCCCGGTGCATGGCGAAGGCGCGCAGCAGGGTGGCGTGGTCCTTCTGCGGCACCAGGCGGCCGGCCGTGACGAAGACGGGCGGGCCGCCATCGTGGAACCACGGGTGCGCCGCCGGTTCCGCCAGCTTGCCCGCGAAGCCCGGGCCGATCGTGGGGTTGTAAACGACCGTGATCTTCGACCGCGCCACGCCGCTCGCCTTGCACACGTCCCCCGCGACCCCCTCCGACACGGCCACGATCCCGGCGGCGAACGGCGACAGCCACCGGTAGAGCGGCGGCACGACGCGGTACTTCCACCCGTCCATCATCGACGCCTCGGTGGACAGGGCGTTGTGCTGGCAGATGATCACCTTCGTCGCCACGGGGGTGACCGCCTTGGCGACCATGGCCACCACGTTCTGGTGGTTGAGGCTGGAGATCAGGAAATCCGGGCGGTTCCGCCGCAGGTAGCGGGTGAGCGGCAGAAGGTCCCCGGACACATGCGCCTTGTCGAAGCTGATCACGTCCATGTCGGGCGTCAGCTCGCCCAGCAATTCCCCCTGCCGGGCATGCAGCAGCAGGGTGACGTCGTGCCCGGCCTTCTGGAAGCACCGGATCAGGTCGAACTTCATGCGCTCGACCCCGCCGCCGGACAGGTCGTGCATGTAGATCGCGATTTTCACCGGCGGGACCGCAGCAGCGGCCTTTGGCGCCACCGTTGCGCCAGGTACCGCCATCGCGCTTCCGCGTCTCCCAGGTGCTGGAACCGGTGCACGGCCTTGCGGATCAGCGCACCGGGCCGCACGACGAAGCGTTTGCCGTCCAGCAGAAGCCGCCGTTCATCGCCGGACACCGTGTGCAGCCCGTGGGGGTAGGGGCCATGCGGGTCCGGCGCCAACCTGTTCACGGCCACTTCGGCGAAATCGTCGGGCGTCAGCACATCCAAGCGGTTGATGACCACCGCTGCGCCGTAGCCTGCGGCGCAGTCCTGCGCGGGCCGGTAGAGCTGCCCGCCCACGCGGAACGGCATGCCGCCCGGCCGGGCTGACCGGATATCGACTTTCACCGGGTTGCGCCGGTGCGCGATCCACGGCCCGCTCAGCGTTTCCGCCCAGAGCAGGCAGAGGTTGTCGTGCTCCCCGAGGTCGAGGTCGGTATAGGCGATCCAGTGCCGCCCCGCGTGCTGGAACAGCGTCGGGTCCGCCATGCGCAGCCCCGGCGCCACGGCGCAAACGGGATGCGGCGCACCTGGCGCGTCCAGCGCGTAAAGGATTGTGGCACCGCGCGCCGGCGCTTCCGGCAGCAGCAGCGTGCGGCCCTCGAAGCACGCGGCGAAGGGATACGAATGGTGGCGCCGCGTGACATGGAGGTGCTGCGCCGATGCGATCCGGCCCTCCGGCGTGATGTCCAAACTTAGGACGCGCCCAACGCCGTCCGCCTTGTGCGGCAACTGCTCGCAGAGCACGCGGCCGGTGCCGGGCAGGCAGAACGGGTCCGCCAGGTCGCCGAGCGCCCCGGCGCGGACCCACGTGACAGGAGCGGCGAGGTCCGCCAGCGCGGCCGTCAGGGGCGCCTGCACGAAGCCGATGCCCCACCGCTCGACCGTGAGCTTCTCCTGCAACCGGTGGACCAGGTATCGTCCCGTGCCGAGCGCAAGATGAGCCGCAAGCGACCGTGCCGCCAGTTCGGCCGAACAATCCCCGCTGAGTTCGCCCCGGCCTCCGTCGGGGAAAGTCAGCGCCGCCCGCACGAGCTCGGCGGTTGCCAGCCGTGTGCGGCGGGACAGCGCGCGCAACCCCGAGCGCGTCCCGAGCACGGCCTCGCCGAGCGCGACGGATCGTCCCCCGGCCGCCGCTTGCACCAGTTGCAGGCTGAGGCAGTACGGCGGACGTTGCCAGGCGGCGGCGACGCAAGCCAAGCCGGTGAAGACGGCGCCGCCCGACAGCAACTGCCAGTCGCCAGGCTGCGGCTGGCCATGGAGGGCCGGCCGCACCGTCAACCCGGCGATGCCGTCCAGCAATCCCCCGAAAAGGCGAAACGCGCCCGGCGACAGCGTCAGCGACGCCGTACGTGTCGCGCGGGCAGTCAGCCCGACGCCGACGATGGGAGACGCCAGGTTCATCCGCCTGCCCTGGCTTGATGCCGGGTCAGCGTCAGCAACGCATGGCGGGTGACGTACCGTCCGTTGAGCAGCAGGGTGCCCGCGGCATAGGTGCCCCCGCCGGCAGCGACCATCAGCGCCAAGCCGGCCAGCGTGACGGGGAAGCTCCATGAAAGCAGCACTGCCGCCATCGCTGCCGTGCACGCGGCGGTCACCGCCAAGCCTTGCCGCGGCAGGATGAGGGGGAAATGCCGGCGGCCGACCAGCCACCCCGCCGCGAGCGCAGCGACTTGGCATGCGAGCGCGATCCAGGCCGCTGCGAACATGCCGTAGCGGGGCACCGCGAGCACGTCCAGCACGATGTTCGCCGCTGCGGCAGGCCCATAGATCCACAGCATCAGCGCCGGCCGGCTGGCGAGGTGGAAGGCGTGATCCACGAAGTGCGCCGACACGCCGCGCGCCAGGGCGGTGACCGCCATGACAGGGATCAGCGCCGCCGCGGCTGCCCGGTAATCCGGCCCCACCAGCACGTTGGCCAATTGCTCGGCGCACAGGCCGAGGCCGATGCAGGCGGGCACGGTCAGCGCCAGCAGCACGGCGCCGTTCCGGCCGGCTTGCAGCCCCGCCGCTTCCCGGCCCCGCTGCTCCAGCGCGCGCACCGCCAGCGGAAAGGTCGCGGACGAGACGGAGGTGCAGAGCATGGTGGTCGGGCGCTCAACAAGGCTGTAGGCGACGGCATAAACGCCGAGCTGGCTGACGGTGCCCAGGGCGCCCACGATGAAGCGGTCGGCGTATTGCAGGGCGAAGCTGGTCAGGTAGGCCAGCGCCAGCGGCCAGCCAAACCGCGCCAACTCCAGCATGACGCCGCGGTCGAGCGCCCCGGTCCGGCACGCGAGCAGCGCTGCGCGCGCGTTCGCCAGGGCGCAGATCACGGCCGCGATCACCAAGCCAAGCATGACCGCCCGCGCCGAGGCGCCCAGCACCAGCATCAGCCCCGTGCCCGCGGCAAGGCCGAGCAGCGGTTGCGCCAACTCGACCACCGTGTAGCGCATCACCCGGCCTTCCATCCGGTTGATGCTCTGGTTCAGCGACACCAGGCCGCGCAGCAGCAGCAGGGGAATGCTGAGCAGCAGCGCCGTCCCGTCCATGCCGGGCAACGGCGCCAACCACCACACCGCCAGCAGCAGCGCGAAGCTGGCGGCATTGACGAGGCCAAGGCTGGCGTAGGCTGACTTGACGAAACCCGGCAGCTTGCCGCCCTGCTCCTCGCGCGGGTAGATCCGGGTCGCGCCGACCGTCAGCGGATAGAACAGCGCGGCCTGGCCGATCATGACGGCGCTGAGAACGAAGCTGTAGTCGCCATACTCGGCGGGAGCGAGCAGCCGGGTGAAAACGTAGATCGTTGCCACCGCAACCAGTCCCGGAACGACATTCGCCGGGGCGTACCGGAGCAGTTGCCGTTGCATCAAGGTCCGGTGGATCGAATCTGAGTCCGCATAGCGGCACACTATAGTACGTTTCTGGGCAATTGAAACCCATAAACGATTGTGTGGCGGAATTACCGATGTATGTTCTTGCCTCAGCCTGAGCATGTGCCGGTTCGCGACGAGGTTCCGATGAGTCAGTTGACGGGGAATGGAACAGGCACGTTTGCCGCGGTCGAAGGCAGGGCAGCGCGCTCTGTTCCGGCAGAGCTGCGGTATCGTCCGCTGGGCGTGTTCCGCTTCGTGCTGGCAATGATGGTGCTGGTCCAGCACGGCTTGCTGCTGCTGCCGCCTGGAAGCCGTGAGTACTTGTACAGCGCCGAATTGGGGATCGTTGCTGTCGCAGTCTTCTTCGCCATTTCCGGCTTCATTGTCGCGGAAGCGAACCAGGTGTTCTACGCCGGGCGTCCGGCTGCCTTCCTCGCCAACCGCGTCCTGCGGCTGGTGCCGCCCTATCTCGCGGCGTTGGCGCTGGCGGTCGCGGTTCATGCCGGGCTGCATCTCGCCGGCACGCTGGCCACGCTCGACCAGCCGCTCGCGGGCTCGCCGTTGCAGCCTGCCGTCCTGCTGTCGGGCGTGCTGGACATCGTTCCGGGTTTCCAGCCCCGTTCCGTCAGCCATCAGGATTTCGAGTTCATCCCGTTTGCCTGGACGTTGCGGGTCGAGTTCGCGTTCTACATCGTTGCCTTCCTCGCTTACCTGTCGCTTGGCCGTTTCGCGGCTGGTTCCTGGGCCAGGAAAATCCTAACCAGCGCCATCCTGGCGTCGTGCACGGGTGTGGTCCTCTGGTCCATCGCCGGGCATGGCAGCGGGCCGCAGCAGTTGCTCTACGTGCCGTTCTTCGCGCTCGGCGTAGGCGTTTACCTGGCCTGGCGCTCGCCGAGCTGGTTTCGGGTGGGGGGCGCCGCCATCTGCTGCGTTGGGGCCGCGTTGGCGTTCGCCGATTGGCGGCAGCGCGGGCATCCCGTGCTCGCGATCCAACTGCCCCTGCTGGCTGCGCTGCTGGCGATTTTCGTCCTCTTGGCCGTGCACGCCGGCATCCCTCGCTCATGGGCGCGGTGGGACAAGCGGCTCGGCGAACTATCGTACCCGATCTACATCAACCACGGCACGGTCATCGTTGCCTTGGCGAGCGTCTCGGCAAAACCTGGGATGCAAGTTTACCTGCTGTGCATGCCCATCTCGATCCTTCTGGCGCTTGTCATGAACCGGCTGGTGGAAACGCCGATGCGCAGCCTTCGTGACGCGCTGCGCGGTGCGAAGCTGTAACGTGCTCGCCGGGCGCTGGGCGCTGCGCCCATGCGCCCTACGGCCCTTGCGGCTTCGTCACCTGCCTCCGCGTGGAGGCCACTCCAGCCACGCGCGCCCTCTGGCGTCGGCCTGCGGCAGCCATTCACAGTTTGGGTGGCGGTGCTGCGTCATCGAGGGAGCGGCCATAGACCCGCTTCGTTCCAAGCCGCTTGCTTCCAGCGTGCGCCGTTGCGCCGCGGCCGGGGGAAGGTTCAGAACGCATTCTGCCGGCTGAACAGCACCCGGTACGGAGTGAGCACGAGAATCCTGAGGTCGAACCAGAGGGACCAGGTCTCGATGTAGGCGATGTCGTGTTCCACGCGCTGGCGGACCTGCTCCGCCGTCTCGGTGGCGCCGCGGTGCCCATTGACCTGGGCCCAGCCGGTGATACCCGGCTTGACCCGGTGGCGGTGGGAATACTCGGCAATGATCTCTTCGCCAAGCCGTTGCTCCGTGCGCATCACCACGGGATGCGGGCGAGGACCCACCAGTGACATCGTCCCGTTCAGGACGTTGAACAATTGCGGCAGCTCATCCAGGCTCGTCCGGCGCAGGAAACTGCCGATCCGCGTAACCCGGCTGTCACCCCGGCAGGTTTGCATCTCGCCGCTGCCACCGCCCGATCGCCACGCCATCGTGCGGAACTTGAGCACCTCGAACTCGCTGCCGTTCCAGCCATGCCGGCGTTGCCGGAAGATCACCGGGCCGGGGCTGTCAAGCCGGACCGCCAAAGCTATCAGCGCCAGCACCGGGGCGAGCAGCACCACACCCATGCCGGCCAGAAAGCGGTCCTCCAACCCTTTCACGACCAGGCCCCATCGCCCGATCGGCGGCGGCGTCAGCACCACCAGCGGCGCGCCGGCGACCTGTGTCGTCCGCACGAGCGGGCCGGAAAGACCGATGAGGGAAGGGCAAAGCGCCACCTCGACGTCCAGCGCCCTGAGCCGGTGGGCGATCCCGGACACCCGGTCCTCCGCCGTGGACGGCAATGCCAGGATGACCCGGTCCACCCGGTGCTGCCGGCCCATCTCCAGCAACCGGCCGAGCGCGTCGTCCGAGCCCGGGTCCCCGGCGGCGATGTCGCCGAACACCGCGACCAGCCTGACCCCGCTGTCTGGCTGCAAGTTGATGTGCTGGCGAAGCTGCGCGGCAGCGGGACCGTCACCGACGATGGCCACTCGTTCGCTCAGCAAACCGCGCTTCAGCATCGTCCGGACTGGCCGGATCAGCCACAACCGGCCGCCGACGGTGGCGACGAAGCTTGCGGCGAACCAGGACAGCAGCCACAAGCGGGGCACCGTATCCAGGATGCGGGTCAGAAAACCGACCAGCAGCAACAGGCTGAACAGCGCGGCGACCTGCCGGCTTGTCCGTACTACGGTGGCAGCGGCGGTTTGTGAGGCGCAACGCCTTTGGGCCAGCACAAGAGGCGAAAGAAGGGCTCCCAATATCGCGAGCCGGTCCGTGTGAAGCAGCAGGTCATCCTGTTGCAGCGCCGGGCTTAGGCAGTAGCGATAAGCCAGCGCGCAGCAGCAACCCGCAGCGCCCACCGTGACCATGTCCCAGAGTATCAGCAGGTCGGCTGCGGCGAACGCCAGGTCTGAGCGGAGTTTTCGCCGGTGCGCGGGCAGGCGGACGTTTGTGAAAGTCCCGCAGCCCATGCCGACAACAGGAGTGGCGAACGCGTTTCCATCCATCGCAGGGTGCCTCGTTTAGCCGATACGAGCGCTCAACGCGCCCACGCAGCATAACCAAGGAACGTTGCTCTTTGTCAATTATACGGATACGCCAAACCGGACCAAACGGATGCAGTGAAAGTTGTTTGACAGTCATTTCACGTCAGGCTGACTGGGCGGGCAATAACCCAAGGCTCGTTACGCCAAAGTCATAAGGCTCGCGTTGCCGCCGGCCGCAGCGGTGTTCGTGCTGACCACGCGTTCGTGGATCAGCCGTTCCAGCGGGATGCCGTCCGGGCCCGCAACGATCACCGGGATGATCGCGCCATCGCGGGACGCGATCTCTGCTGCCTGCGCCAGCAGGGCCGCCGGGCTGCCCTCGAACAAGACTGCGTCGAGCGCCGATCCGGCGTCCTCGGTGACCCACCCTGCCAGCTCCGGCGGCAGCGCGGCCATCCGCCCCAGGCTTCCCGGCGGCACCACGGCGCGGTTGCCGGTCGCCAACGCGGCAGCCACCAGCAGCACCGGGTCGTCCGCCTGGCACAGCACCGCGCCGCGCGGGTGCGTGGTGTAAACGTTGCTCTCTCCAACCGGTCCGGTCAGCTCCATCCCGGTGCCAAGCGGGGTGGAGCGGGCGAGCGCGTCGCACGCGTCAGCCTTCGCGTGGGCGCCCAGGGCGCGAAGCCACGCTGTCCAGGCGGACGCGGGCGCGGGCGGGTGCCGGGAGCTGCCCGCGCCCGGCGGCTGCCGGGACAGCAGGCGGCGCAGGTAGAGTGGGCCGCCCGCCTTGGGTCCGGTGCCGGACAGGCCGTGGCCGCCGAACGGCTGCACACCCACCACGGCGCCGACCAGGTTGCGGTTGACGTAGATGTTTCCCGCGCCGGACAGCGCCGTCACGTGCGCCACGGTCTCGTCCAGCCGCGTGTGGACGCCGAACGTCAGGCCATACCCGGTCGCGTTGATCTCGGCCATCAGCCGGGGCAGGCCATCACGCCGGAAGCGCAGGACGTGCAGCACGGGGCCGAACACTTCCCGCGTCAGCTCCGACAGGCTGGCCAGCTCGACGATCGTGGGCGCCACGAAGGTGCCGCGGGCGCACGCCTCGGGCAAGGGCGCCGCATGGACCGGCCGGCCGGCGTCACGCATGGCCGCCACGTGGGCGGCGATGCCGTCGCGTGCCTCGGCCGAGATGACGGGGCCGACGTCGGTGGCCAGCAGGCCGGGATCGCCGACCGACAGCTCCGCCAGCGCGCCGCGCAGCATCGTCGTTATCCTGTCGGCCGCATCCTCCTGCAAGCACAGCACCCGCAGCGCGGAGCAGCGCTGGCCGGCGCTGTCGAACGCGGAAAGCAGCACGTCCGCCACCACTTGCTCAGGCAGCGCGGACGAGTCGACCACCAGCGCGTTCTGCCCGCCGGTCTCCGCGATCAACGGCACGGGGGAGCCGTCCGGGTTCAGCCGCCCGGCCAGTTGCCGCGCGATCAGCCGCGCCACGTCGGTGGACCCGGTGAACAGCACCCCGCGGGTTCGCGGATCGGCCACCAGCCGGGCGCCGGCTTCCCCCGCGCCCGGCAGCAGCTGCAACGCATCCGCGGGCACGCCCGCCTCGTGCAGGATGGCCGTGGCTTGTGCCGCGACCAGCGGCGTTTCCTCCGCCGGCTTGGCCAGCACCGGGTTGCCGGCGGCGAGCGCCGCCGCGACCTGGCCGGCGAAGATCGCCAACGGGAAGTTCCACGGCGAGATGCACACGACCGGCCCGAGCGGCACGTGCGCGCTGCCGAACCCATCCCGCACCTGGGCGCCGTAGTAACGCAGGAAATCGACCGCCTCGCGGACCTCGGCCACGGCGTTGGGGACCGACTTGCCGGCTTCCCGCACGATCAGGCCCAGCAGGCGCGGCATGCGGGTCTCCAACAGGTCCGCAGCGCGCGCGAGGCACGCCGCGCGCTCGGCTGGAGCGGTGGCGGCCCAGGCTGCGGCAGCCGCCTCGGCGCGGGCCAGCGCGGCGTCGACGGCCGCGGCGTCGGCCACCACGACGTGCCCCACCACGTCACGCGTGTCCGCCGGGTTGCGCACCGCTTGGCCCGGCCCCTCCACCCCGGCCGGCGCCGCGCGCCAGGGTCCGCCTGCGGGGAGGGCGGCGGACAATGCGGCCAGGGTGAGTTCGTTCGACAGGTTCAGCCCGGCCGAGTTGCGCCGTGCCGGGCCGAACAGGTCCCGCGGCAGGGCGACACGGTCGTGCGGCGCGCCAGGCGCGGCCATTGCCGCCACGGCCGCGACCGGGTCGGCAACCAGCTCCGCCACCGGCACGGACGGGTCCTGGATGCGGTTGACGAAGGAGGAGTTGGCGCCGTTCTCCAGCAATCGCCGGACCAGGTACGCGAGCAACGTCTCGTGCGTGCCCACGGGGGCGTAGATCCGGCAAGGGCAGTCCAGCCGGTTGTGGCCGACCACCTCCTCGTAGAGCGGCTCACCCATGCCGTGCAGGCATTGGAACTCATATCGCCCGGCGTGGGCCTCGCCGGCCATGCCGTGGATGGCGGCCACGGTGTGCGCGTTGTGGGTGGCGAATTGCGGAAACACCGCGTCCGGCGCCGCCAGCAGCTTGCGGGCGCAGGCGAGGTAGGACACGTCCGTGTGCCGCTTGCGGGTGAACACGGGGAAGCCCTCCAGCCCGTCCACCTGGGCGCGCTTGATCTCGCTGTCCCAATATGCGCCCTTGACCAGGCGCACCATCACGCGGCGCGCGCTGCGGCGGGCCAGGTCGATCAGCCAATCCAGCACGAACGGCGCGCGCTTGCTGTAGGCCTGCACCACGAAGCCGATGCCGTCCCAGCCCGCCAGCGCCGGGTCGGTGCAAAGCGCCTCCAGCAGGTCGAGCGACAGCTCCAGGCGGTCCGCTTCCTCCGCGTCGATGTTCAGGCCGATGTCGTAGCGCCGGGCCAGCAGGGTCAGCGCGCGCAAGCGGGGCAGCAGCTCCGCCGTCACGCGCGCGCGCTGGGCGCGGCTGTAGCGGGGGTGCAGCGCCGACAGCTTCACGGAGATGCCCGGCCCGGCGATGATGCCGCGGCCCCCGGAAGCGCGGCCGATGGCATGGATCGCCGCCTCATACTCGGCGTAGTAGCGCCCTGCGTCCGCGGCCGTGGCCGCCGCCTCGCCCAGCATGTCGTAGGAGTAGCGGAAGCCTCGCGCTTCCAGCCGGCGGCTGTTGCCGAGCGCCTCCCCGATCGTCTGCCCGGTGACGAACTGCTCGCCCATCATGCGCATCGCCATGTCCACCCCGCGGCGGATCAGCGGCTCGCCGCCGCGCCCGAGCAGCCGGGTCAGCGCCTGCGCCAACCCGGTCTGGTTCGTCGCGGCCGTCAGCTTGCCGGTCACCACCAGGCCCCAGGTGGCGGCGTTGACGAACAGGGAGGCCGAGTGACCGAGGTGGGCGCGCCAGTTGCCGGCCGCGATCTTGTCGCGGATGAGCGCGTCCCGGGTGGCGGTGTCGGGGATGCGCAGCAGCGCCTCCGCCAGGCACATGAGCGCCACGCCTTCCTGGCTGGACAGGTCGTACTCCCGCACCAGGCCTTGAACCGTGCCGCTCGTGCCCTTGGCCCGCAACGCGGTGACCAGGCGCGTGGCCAGGGCCTCCGTGCCTGGCGCGGGAGCGCCGGCCACCTGGAGCAGTGCGGCGACGCACTCGGCTTCCGGCCGGCTGGTGGCGGCGGTGATCGCGTCCCGCAAGGGGGAGCGGGGCGCCAGCGGAGCGGCGAAGGGAGCGGTCTGGTTCATGGCACCCAGGTGGGCCGGCCATCCCGGCCGATGCAAGTGTGCCGCCGTGTTGACGCCTCGGGCGGGACGCCGTCAAAGCCGGGCGGCCCGCGTGCCTTGCCGGGCGCGTTCCGCAACGGGGCGGGGCCGAGCCGTCGAGTCCTCAACCCGGCCTTGTCGGGTCGACGGGCCGGTTCGCATCCGTTCCGGGATGGTAGGCCCGGAACCACTCGACGAAACGGGCGATGCCGACGGCAAGCGGCGTGGTCGGGGCGTAACCTGCCAGCGCACCGATGCGGTCCACCGAAGCCCAGGTCTCCACCACCTCCGTGGCGGGGCGGGGCACGGTGCGGACCACGGCAGTGCGGCCGAGCGATTGTTCCAGCAGTTCCACCAGGCGCGTGACCGGTTCGGCGTGGTTGTTGCCGATGTTCAGTATCCGCGGCGGCCCGGGCGGCGGCGGACGGTCCAGCACCGCCAACACGCCGGCCACGATGTCGTCGATGTAGGTGAAGTCCCGCTTGAGCGTGCCTCCCTCGTACAGGGTGATCGGCTGGCCGGCGGCGATCGCCTGCGCGAAGCCGTAGTACGCCATGTCCGGCCGGCCCCACGGCCCGTACACGGTGAAGAAGCGCAGCCCGGTCTGCGGCAGGGCGTAGAGGTGGGTGTAGGCATGGCTGATCAGCTCGTCCGCGCGCTTGGTGGCGGCGTAGAGGGAGGTGGGCCGGTCCACGGCGGCCGCTTCCTCCAGCGGGAACGCGTCCGCCAACCCATACACCGAGGACGAGCTGGCATAGAGCAGGTGGCGCAGGGTGCGCAGCGTCCGGGCGGCTTCCAAGACGACGAGGTGGCCCATCACGTTGGAATGGATGTAGGCGTACGGGTCGACCATCGAGTGGCGCACGCCGGCCTGCGCGGCCAGGTGCACGATGTGGGTGATGCCAGGTGCCCCGCCCACGATCCCGGCCATCGCCGCACGGTCCGCGATGTCCGCCTGGTGGAAGGTGAAGCCCGGATGGTCCAGGCGGGCAAGGCGGGCCTGCTTCAGCGCCACGTCGTAGTACGGGTTGCAGTTGTCGACCCCGATCACCTCGGCGCCGGCGGCCAGCAGGCGCTCCGCCACGTGAAAGCCGACGAACCCGGCAACGCCCGTCACGAGTACTATCATGCCACCAACCTGGTTGGGCTGCTCCCATGCCTCCGGGAGCGGCCGACTGCGAGGACAACTATCCGGAAATGGCTGAAAGTCTGTTCGAAAGGTTCCTGCGTTCGATGAACCGGCCGTGGTTTGCCACGTCCGGCGCCGGTTTGCCGAATGAATTGGGTGTGGACCGACGAGAACCGCGGCTGGCTCGCCTGATGGCCCAAGCATACCTGCCCTCAATCCCGGCACGGGCGGCGCAGCTTTCCCGGGACGCCTTGCCGCCTGGCGTGCTGCGCTTCGGTGCGGCGCAGACTGCGGGGATTGCTTGATACCAGCCACACCGTGAGATCGCCGCGGCAGCGCGCGTGGAGGTCGCCGCGAGGGCGCGCGTGCCGCTCGAACGCATTGCGGTGCCGTAGCCGGACAGCCATCCGATGGCTACCCGGCCATCTCGCTACACCAGAGCCGAGTCGATTGTCATTCTGGCGGCAATGTAATACGTGTACGTGCTATTCGGCGGAAGCCGGTGCAGCGGCAGGTGAAATGCAGTTCGCCGGCGACCAATAAGTCTGGCCCAGAGAATGGCCGGCCTAAGCGCTAGGGGGTTGGAAATGTCTGAGGTTCACAAGAGTTACAAGTGCATCGCGCTTATCGCCGCGGTCGCTGCCATCACGCCTGCGGCTCGTGCGACCGAGAACGACGAGAGTCACGCCAGCTTCGGCTATATCGACACCTTGTCAGGGTTGCCCCTCGCGCCGGGATTCTATGCGCGTGACGACGTCAGCGTGCAGAGCTCCAACCGCCTCAATGACCAAGACGGCAACAAGGTTGCCATTCGTCTCGGTCCCAACAGGCAGCTTGCCATAAAATACCGAGAAACGGCGGTTGTCGACATTCTCACCGCTGCATACGTCCCGGACTACAAGATCCCCTACATCAACGCCTCGGTCGGCACGGCCATATTCGAGGGCTACGTGAGTCCTCGCGTGGGTCTCACATCCAGGCTGGGAATCCCAGAACGTCGAGGCGAGGACAGCGCAGGTTTCAGCGACTTGAACGTTGTTCCAGCGTTTTTCGGGTTCGACATCCCACGCACGGATTTCCACTTCGTGTTCTCCCCGTTCAGCTTCGCGGCGCCGATCGGGCGGTATAGCAGGTCTTTGGAGTCCAACATCGGCCTGAACTATTGGAGCTATCGGCCCTCCTTGCAAATGACCTACCTGAACAAGACCGGTCAGGAATTCGACTTGCAAGCGACCGGCAACGTCAATTCCCAGAATCCGGTGACTCACTACAAGTCTGGCAACGAGTTCTATCTGGGCTTCGCGGCGCAGCAGTATCTTTCTCCTCACTTTGCGTTCGGCTTTGGCGGCTACTACTATAAGCAGATCGGGAACGACACGCAGAATGGCCGCACAGTCGATGCCACGCCGGCAACCGATCCCCTCAACGGCGGTCCAGGCAACCGCGGCGAAACGTTCGGGATCGGTCCTGTCGTCAGCTACAACCCGACCAACCGCTTGGCTTTCGAGGGACACTGGGATCACGAAGTCTTCGCATACAACCGCGACCTGCGTGACATCGTCTATGTCCGGGGAGCCCTGCGTTTCTAGGCTGGAAGCACCGGAGCGGACGCAACTGGGCTGCGTGTTGCAGGATACTCATTCGATGGGGGAGAGGTAAGTGTCAGCAAAAAGGAAGCTTGCGGCAGTCATTACGTTGACACTGCCGCTTGTGGCGTGCGGGACGACTGCCGTCACCCCTTTCCCCTCGCAGCAGATCCTCACGGGGCAGATCGTGAACCAGGCGGATGCCGACGTGGTCACCGAGTCCTACAGGATCGTCCAGCTCGACAACCAGGAAGGGCAGTTGGCGGCAACGCAGTCCTCCAATCCGCAGGTGAGAGCCATCGCGGCCGAACTCATCAGCAGGGCCAACCGGTTGTACCCCGGGTTGGAAGAGCAGATCCGGCGTACCGGCATCACGCCCCCGCGAACCTTGCCGGAAGAGTTGCAGGGCAAGCTCAATCATATCCGGACTTTGCGGGGACAGGCCTTTGACCGGCAATACCTGTCCGATCAGATCGACACGCACCAACGTGCGGCCAAAATCTTCCAGAACGGCCTGTCAAGGACGCAGGATGCCGGTATCAGGGCCGTATTGGAGCAAGCGCTTCCAGTCGTGCAAGAGGACCTTGCAAGACTGATGGAGCTGAAGGCCACCATCGGGTAGGCCGGCGGAGCGCGCCGTCCCGTGGTTGGCTGACTTCTAGCCGGGCGTGGCGAGTACCCTGTAACGTTCTCAACCCGCTGGACGCCGGCACCGCTTGGCACCGGATCAAGTCGGAGATGCGGATAAGCCCCATCAGCGATCCGATGCCGGGCTGGCCGTGGTATGCACTGGGCTATCCTGGCCGAGTGTCGTGGTCCAGGGATTCGGCCGTCCAGGACCAATCGCCATGGCATAGACTGGTGCGCCAGAACCCCGAGAAGCGAGGCCACGCGCCGTGACGTCGCATTCGAAGATCCCCCAGACCGAGCCTACAGACCTCGAAGCCGCCAGGGAGTGCCTTCGGGCGCTCCGAAAGTGCCTGGTCCGGGTAAGGACCCTGGCGTCCCATCTGATTGAGCCGCACGGCCTGACGACCCTGCAATTCCTCGGGCTGTACTGGGTACGCGAGCGGGAGGGGATCACGCAGGCCGAGTTGGCCGCCGAATTGGATTCCGACGCGAACACCGTCTCGGCCATGGTCGGGCGCCTCGTCAAACGCTCGCTTCTCACACGCAAGCGGCACGACACGGACGGGCGAGCGGTTTGCCTCCATACGACAGAGGCCGGGCGGATGCTCGTCTCCGAGACCCAGCCGGACGTTGACCAGCTTGCACGCCATCTCTTGTCGATGGTCCCGCCTGGGAACGAAGAGTCGATCATGGCTTGGCTTGCGGCCATCGGATCGCTGCGCGGCCTGTCCTGAACCCTGCTGCGGCGTGGTGGTGACGCACCAGCACCTCGCTGGCCGGGCATATAAAGATTGTGAGTAGTACGTGTGCGTAGTATGCGTGGCCAAACTTGCTGGGATCGGCTGCCTCAGAGCTTGCTTGGGCTTGTGAGTGAAGCGCTAGGGAGAAAGCAACCGATGGTGAAAATCTTCACGACTGGCAACCCGTTCGCGCCCGGCATCCCCAGCCATGCCGCGCTGGCCAAGCAGGCGGCGGATTGGGAGGCATCGAAGGCGATCGACATGGTGTTGATCGGCTATTCCGCCATCTGGCCGCAGAACCTCGTCACCGCGTCGATGCTGGCGTCGATGACGAAGCGCCTGGGCCTGATCGTGGCCCACCGGCCCGGCGTCATGCACCCCGCCGTCGCAGCGCGGGCGTTCGGCACGCTGGACTTCCTGGCCGGAGGCGACGAGCGGATCGCCATCAACATCGTCAGCGGATCAGCCGAGAAGGACCTGCACCGGGAAGGCGACTACCTGCCGAAGGTGGAGCGTTACGAACGGGCCACCGACTACGTCGAGATGATGAAACGGTGCTGGAGCGAGCCGAAATCGTTCGACTACGAGAGCAAGTACGCCAAGGCTGAAGGCGTGAGGCAGCTCATGAAGCCGGTGAGCGGCCACGTGCCGATCTTCATGGGCGGCGAGTCGGACGAGGCGATCGAGTTCGGCGCGCACCACGCCGACATGTACATGCTTTGGGGAGAGCCGCTCAGCGGCACCAAGGAGCGCATCGAGAGAGTCAGGACGGCGGCGGTCAAGCACGGCCGGGTTCCCAGGTTCTCACTGAGCTTGCGCTTGTTCCTGGGGCGCACGGACGAGGAGGCCTGGGACCAGGCGCACCGGGTCGAGCAGGCGATCATGGACGCGGCTGGGTCCGGCCGCTTCCTGCGGTCGTCCGCGACGGACAAGTCGGTCGGCCGCGAACGCCAGTTGGCGACGGCTGCCAAGGAAGTCCACGACGAGTGCTTCTGGACCGGGTTGGTCAAGCTGCTCGGCGGCTTCGCCAACTCCGCCGCCCTTGTCGGCACGCCCGAGCGCGTGATGGACTCGTTGCGGAACTACAAGGCGCTCGGCTTGGATGCGTTCCTGCTGACGACCGGCCTCGAAGGTTTCTGGGAGCCGTCGCTCGAGGATTTCGCCGTCAGGGTCAAGAACGAGTTGTGATACGAAGGGGCCAGCCATGGTCGGCCCAACGAAACATGGGGGAGGCAATGACAAGAACTCGGATTCGTGACGTGTCGCCGCGTCTCGCCTTCCAGGCGCATCCGGCGACGACGGAGCAGAAGGTCGAGTTGATCGACCGCTTGACCGGGGCCGGGGTCCGTGCGGTCGAGGTGTCCTCCTTCGTCAACCCCAAGCTGGTGCCCGGGCTGGCGGATGCCGCCGACGTCTTCTCGCGCGTCAAGCGCCCACCCGGCGTTTCCCTCGAATGCTGTGTCGCCAACGTCACCGGGCTGAAGCGGGCGGTCGACGCGGGGGCGCACGCCGCGTGGTTCCTGCTGGCGGCCGACGAAGAATTCTCCAAGCTGAACACCGGCCGGACCATCGACGAGTCGCTGGCCGAGCTGGCGCGGATGCGCGACGCCGCGGAGGGGACCGGCATTCGCCTCGGGACCTACCTGATCGCGGCGTTCGGCGGGCCGGTCGGGGTCGCGCGCGGCCCGTCGGACGTGGAGGCGGTCGCGTCCCGGCTCGTGGCGCTCGGCGTGCACGACTGGATCCTGGCCGACTCCTGCGGCTATGCGGCGCCGCCGCAGATTGCCGCCATGGTCGAGTTCGCGGCGGGTCTCGTCGGCAAGGACCATCTGACGGTCCAGGTGCATGACAGCCGCGGGATGGGACTGGCCAACGTCGCGGAACTGGCGCGCATGGGGCTGGCCAACATCGACACCTCGCTCGCCGGCTCGGGGGCCCACCCGGCGGCGCCCGGCGCGCTCGTGGGTGGAACGTGCACCGAGGATGCGGTCCAGATGCTCGAACTGATGGGCGTCGATACCGGCATCGACCTGGCCGCCTTGATCGAGACGGCAAACTGGCTTGGCGCGCTCCTGGGCGGCCGGGAGATGGGGTTTGTCCGGCACACGGGCAGGGTGCCGGCGAACGAGCCGGAAGCTGCGGCAGCGCGCGAAGCGCGGCGCTCCTTCAAGTGGCAGGCGGCGGCGCCATGACATCCGGCAACGGCCAGCGAACGGACGGCACGATGATGACGCATGATCTACAGGACTTGGGGGGCGGCTCGTCGAGCGGGTTGCTGGCTTCACGGGCGGATTGGGCTCCCGACAACGTCGCCCTGGTCTTCGAGGCGCAGCAGTTCACCTACCGCGAGTTCAGCAACCAGGCGAGCGCTGTCGCGGCGGCCATAATTGCGCTCGGCCTGGAGCCGGGCGACGCCGCCGGGATCCTGATGACCAACCGGCCGGAATACCTGTTCACGTCGTACGGAATCAACCGCGCGGGCCTGGTGTCCGTTTCGGTTAACGCCGGGTTCAAGGCCAGCTTCCTGCACTACCCGCTCGACCACTCGGACGCCAAGTTGCTCTTCACGGAGGCGAGGCTTGCCGAGAACCTGCTGACGGTCGGCGAGCTGCCCAAGGGGTTGCGCGCGATCGTCTACGTGGACGGCGTTCCGCCGCGCGTGCCGGCCGGCGATGTCGCGGTCCTGTCCTGGGACGAGTTCCTCGCGCAAGGGGCGCAGGCGCCTGAGTTCCCGGCCGTCCAGCCCTACGACGCGGGTGCGATCAGCTTCACGTCGGGCACCACCGGGCGCAGCAAGGGCGTCGTCTCACCCAACCTCCAGGGCGTCGTCATGGGCCGGGAAGCGGCGACGGCCTTCCAGATCACCCCGCGCGACCGGATGTACACCTGCATGCCGCTGTTTCACGGCATGGCGCAAGTCACCACGGGGATGGCCGCGTTCTATGCCGGTGCGACGATGGTGCTGTCGCGTGGCTTCAGCGTCACGCGGTTCTGGGACGAGATCCGCGCGTCGGGGGCGACGCAGGCGAGCGCGCTCGGCTCGATGATGCACATGCTGCTGGCAGCCCCGCCCTCGGCGCGTGATCTCGACCACAAGGTGACGCGCTTCTTCTCGGCGCCCGCGCCTGCGGACGTGCTCTACCGCTTCGAGCGTCGTTTCGGCGTCCACGTCATCGAGGGCTACGGCTCGACCGAGATCAAGAACGTGCTCTACAACCCGATCGCCGGGCGAAAGATCGGCTCGTTGGGCAAGCCGACGGCGACGTCCATCCTCGAGATCCATGACGAGCACGGCACGACGCTGCCCCCCGGCATGGTCGGTGAGATCGTTTACCGCCCCCGCGTCCCGCACGTCATGCTGAAGCGCTATCACCGGGAGCCGGAGAAGACGCTCGCCAACATGGCTGGGCTGTGGTGGCACACCGGGGACCTGGGCTCGATGGACGAGGACGGGTTCTTCTATTTCTTCGACCGCACGGCAGACCGGCTCCGCCGCCGGGGCGAGAACATCTCCTCGCAGGAGCTCGAAGGCATCCTCGCGACGTTCCCCGGCATCGCCGAGACAGCCGCAGTCGCCGTGAGGTCGGACGTCGGCGAGGACGAGGTGTTGGCTGTCCTCGAGGTGCAGCAAGCCGAGGGGTTCGAGTTCGAAGCGCTGGTGGCCTACTGCATCGACCGCATGCCGCGCTTCATGATCCCGCGCTACTACCGCCTGCTGACGCCGTTGCCCCGCACCCCCACCGGCAAGGTGCTGAAGAACGCCCTGCGCGACACTGGCGTGACGACGGACACGTGGGACCACGTCGCCGCCGGCATCGTGCTACCCCGGTGAGCGACGCCGGAACCGAAACGATTGGGAGGATGTCATGAAGATCGGCATTATTGGCGCAGGCTTCATTGGGCGCGCGGTGGCGCGCCTTGCCGTCAAGCACGGCCACGAGGTCATGCTGAGCAACTCCCGCCATCCCAAGACGCTGGCCAGCACGATGATCGCGATCGGGTGCCAGATCGGCACGCCGGCGATGGCGGCGGGATTCGGAGACGTGGTGCTGCTCGCCATTCCGTTCTCGAGCTACCTCGACCTTGATCCCGCGCCGTTCCGCGGCAAGATCGTCCTCGACGCGAACAACTACTACCCGCAGCGGGACGGGACGATCGAAGCATTGGACAACCACACGGTGACAACCAGCGGGCTGACTGCCAGTCATCTGGAAGGCGCCAAGATCGTCAAGGCGTTCAACGCGATCCTGGAAAAGGACATCGAGAAGGATGCGACGCCGCCGGGCACTCCCGGCCGCCGCGCGCTGCCGATCGCCGGCGACGATGCCGAAGCCAAGCAGGTCGCGTCCAAGCTGTTGGACGGTCTGGGCTACGACGTCGTCGACGCCGGGCCCTTGGCGGAGGGATGGCGTTTCGAGCGGGCACGCCCGGCCTACTGCGTCCCGCTCGACAGCGCCAAGCTGCGGCAGGCGCTGGAGGAAGCCGGGACAAGCGTGGCGGAGGGGTCCTGGCGCACCTGACACGCACGGTTCGGCGACGCCAGGCACAGTGCGAAACCAGCAGCGATCGATGGGGGCGTAAGCGATGAGGCTTTCCGTTCGGGACGCCAGGGCGCTGGCCGAGCGGGTGATGGCGGCGGCCGGCTACACGGCCGCAGAGGCGGCGTCGATTGCCGACCATCTGATCGACTGCGAGTTGCGCGGCCTGGAGTTTGGCGGCCTCGCGCGCGCCTTATCGGTGCTTGGCCGCCTGAAGTCGATCGGAACACCGAGCCGGCCCATCGTCGTGACCCGCGAGACACCGTGTTCGGCCGCGATCGACGGGGGTGACCAGGTTGGCTACCTGGTTGGCCGCCGGGCCACCGACATGGCGATCGAGAAGGCGAAGGCAACGGGACTCGCGATGGTGGCCGCCAAGGAGACCTGGTACACCGGCATGTACTCGTACTACCTCGAACTGGTCACGAAAGCTGGTTTCGCCGGGATGATCGCGGGGAGCGGCGGCCACATCGTTGCTCCCGCAGGCGGCACCCAAGCACGCTTCGGCACCAATCCGATCGCTTTCGGATTTCCTTCGGATGGTGTTCCGGTGATCTGGGACATCGGCACCGCGGGCGTGATGCTCGGCGAAGCCATCCTGAAGATGCGCCTGGGCGAGATGCTGCCCGAAGGGTTGGCCTTCGACGCCGCGGGCACGCCGACGCAGAGTCCGGGTGCGGCGCTCAATGGCGGCGCCTTCAGCGTCTGGGGCGGCCACAAGGGGTCGGGCCTCGCGATGGTGGTGCAACTGCTGGGAATGATGTGCGGAGCCGCCGCCGCTCCCGATGGCCTGCGTGATTGCGGGTTCTTCATCTTGGTGTTCGACCCCGGCCTCCTGACGTCCGCGGAGGACTACAAGCAGCGGGTGGCCGAATACGCCGCCAGTCTGCGAGCAACCCGCCCGGTCGATCCCGGCCAGCCAGTCCGGGTGCCGTTCGAACGATCGGCCGCCGAGCGCAGCAGGCGCTTGCTGGCCGATTGCATCGAGGTCCCCGATCCAGTCTACCACGCGCTGAAGCAGGTCGCTGGCGAGGCTGCCAGCGTGTGACGGGATGGCTCGAACGTCGCCGTGCTATGTTGCGTCGCAGCGATCGGAAATGCTGAGCGATCGTGTGAGACGGTCAGGTTCCAAAACAGGGAGACAATCGTTGAAGAAGACTGCGGCCATAGTTTCTGTTCTGATCGGGTTGACTGCAAGCGCCGGGGCGCAAACCGCCGGTGGCCCGGCGACCGCCTCGCCCGGCGCCATGCCGACCCAGACACCGATCGCCCCCGGCCCTGGCGCGCCACCGCCAACGCCCTCCAACGAGGGCACAACAACGACGGCGGCCACCCCAGAACACCCCCGCCTTGCGATCAGCCCTGGAGAAACGGCCAGGACTGCGCCGCCACTACGGCGGAACAGGACCACCACGCCGCCGCGCAAGAGGACAGACTAGAGCATCATCCGACCGAGCGGGATCACCCGTCGGATAAAGATGCTCATGGAAACAAGTGGCTAGAGCGTCAGCCGTGCGTCTATCAGCACGGCTGACGCTCTAGGGTATCATCCGGCCGCCCACGGTCAGCCGTCGGGCGGGGATGCTGTGGGAAACAGCAAGGTAGGGATTTCTTCCGACCCATTTCGCTCGGAAGAAACCTCTGCCGACGGCCTGTTGGTTCCTGGCGACAGTGTTGTCAGCTTGCCGGGCACGACCCGGCCTTGAATCCATGCCGTGGCTTCCGCTAACTCGGCCGAACTGCACCGTTGTTCCAGCCCGGGCCTACGCGACGGCAAAGCATGTTCTCCGGCAGCGTATGCGAGCGTTCGCTCACGGCTGCGCTTCCTTTCCAGGGCCGAGCTTGGCAAGCAGTCCGTCGGCCAACGTCGCCAGCAACAGGTTGCAGGACGCGGCGCCGGCATCGAGCACGCCGCGCGAGCGTTCGCCCAGCCGGCTGGCCCGGCCGATGCGCGCCACCATGCCGCGGGTCGCTTCCAGTCCGTCCGCGGCCGCTTGGCGCATTGCCCGCAAGCCGGCCCCGAGATCCGGCGCGGCGGCGAACGCCGCGTCCGCCGGAGCCAGCACGTCCATCAGGCTCTTGTCGCCCGGCTTGGCGCCGCCGAGGTCCGCCACCGCGGCCACGCCGGCATGCAGCATGGCCGCGAACGCCGGCGCGTCGATCTGCGCCGCATCGCCAAGGCTGCCGGCCATATCGGTGAAGAAGGTGCCGTAGAGCGGTCCCATCGAGCCGCCGATGTCGCTCAGCAACGTGTCGCCGAGCACCTCGAACCCGTGCTGAAGGGTGAACCCGTCCAGTTTCGCCAGCTTCGCCGCGGCAAGGCGGAAACCCTTGGCCATGTTGATGCCGTGATCGCCGTCGCCGATCGCCCCGTCCAACTCACCGAGCATGCCTTGCTCGCGCTGGATGGCCGCCGCCATGTCCAGCACCACCGGCCCGGCGTCGCGGGCGTCCAGGATGGCCGTCATCCGAGCACCGTCAGGCCCAAGGAGTGGGCCGGCGCGCGCATCAGGCGGTCCAGCTCGGCATCCAGGCGCATGACCGTGAGCGACACGCCCATCATCTCAAGCGAGGTGAAGTAGTTGCCGACGTAGGTCAGCCGCGGCGTGATGCCGCGGGCACGCAGCAGCTCATCCACATGGCCGAACAGGATGTACTGTTCCATGACGGGCGTGGCGCCCAGCCCCGAGATCAGCACGGCCACCTCGTCGCCCCGGGTGAACGGCAGGTCGGCCACGATGCGGTCCACCATGAGGGCGGCCATCTCGGCAGCCGGCTGGGTGGGCATGACGGCCAGGCCCGGCTCGCCATGGTGACCGATGCCCACCTCCATGGTGCCGTCCTCGATGGTGAAGTTGGGCTTGCCCGCGGCCGGGATGGTGCAGGCGGACAGGCCGATGCCGACGCTTCGGGTGGCATCGATGGCGGATTGGGCGGCGGCGATCACCCCATCGAGGTCCGCTCCCTCGGCAGCCCTTGCCGCGCCCACTTTCCACATGAAGATCTCGCCGGCCACGCCGCGGCGGCGTTCACGCTCCTCCGGCCCGGCAGACGCCACGTCGTCGTTGGCGACGACCGTGCGGACCTCGATGCCGTCCTTGGCGGCGAGCTTCACCGCCATCTTCACGTTCATGTTGTCGCCGGCGTAGTTGCCGTAAAGGCAGGCGACGCCCCTGCCCCCCTGCGCTGCCTGGAACGAGCGGTGGAAGCTCTTGGCGGTCGGGGAGGCGAACACCTCGCCAATCGCCACGGCGTCGAGCAGGCCCGGGCCGATATAGCCAAGGAAAGCGGGCTCATGGCCGGACCCGCCGCCCGTCACCACGCCGACCCGGCCCGATGGCGGCCCGCCGACCCGGCACAGCACGCGGGGGTGATCGGTCGCTGCCAGCAAAGCCGGGTGCGCGGCGACGTAGCCTCTCAGCGCGTCCTCGACGATCTGGTCGGGATCATTGATCACGCGCCTCATGGCTGGGTCCCGCACGGGAGCGCGCGTGCCAGCCGCTTCGCCCGCCAAGACGGCTTCTTGGTCCGCACGGTGTTCTCTCCCCTGCCGCAGGCCGCCTCTGAATCTTCTGGCCCGGTTCGTTGCTAGTCATTCACGGATGCTGCACATCTGTCAACTATCGGCACAACCTCTCAATCGGAAGGAGCGTAGCTGTTTCCCATGTCGTGCCACCCCAGCTTCATGCAAAGCGAAGCGCCGTCGAGATAACGCTTGTTGGGGCCGTTCATTTTCGCCATGGTCGGCAAACAAACCTGATTAGATGTTCGGCCAGTGGGCGTTATTGCAGTGCACAACGCTGGGTTGGGAGAGCGTAATGGCGATTGCGATTGGCTGTGACGAAGCCGGCTTCGAACTCAAGGAGGTGCTGAAGCGCGCCCTGGTCGAGGCGG
>CAXTLC010000035.1:0-5969 GCA_964245075.1 uncultured Acetobacteraceae bacterium | reverse complement strand
GACGAAGCCGGCTTCGAACTCAAGGAGGTGCTGAAGCGCGCCCTGGTCGAGGCGGGCCACACCATCGAGGATTTCGGGACGTACGACACGACCCCGGTGCTCTACCCGGATATCGCGCTCGCGGCCGCGAGCTCCATCGCGGAAGGCCGCAACGACCGCGCCGTCCTGATCTGCGGCACCGGCATCGGCATGGCCATCACGGCCAACAAGGTGCGCGGGGTGCGCGCGGCGCAATGCCACGACACCTACTCCGCCGAGCGGGCGCGCAAGAGCAACGACGCGCAGGTGATCACGATGGGCGCGCGCGTGATCGGTGCGGAGTTGGCCAAGACGATCCTGCACGCGTGGCTCGCCTCCGAGTTCGAGCCCGCGCGCTCCGGACCCAAAGTGGCGCGCATCAACGAGATCGACGGCGATGCCCGGCCCTGAGCAGCCGAGGCAGGCCTGACGCGAAGCGGCCGGCGTGGGCATGATCGCGCATGACGCCCGCCGCACAGGGGATTGGGGCGATGTCGCGGCCGAAACGATCATAGAGATCGCCAGCAGCTACTACCATGACGACGTCACCCAGGAAGAACTCGCCAGGCGCTTCGGCCTGTCCCGCGCTCGGGTGAGCCGCCTGCTCAAGCGCGCCCGGGAGGATGGCTTGGTCGAGATCCGGGTGCACCAGCAACCCGGCTTGTGCGCCGAGCTGGAGCGGGAGTTCACCCGGCGGTTCCGCATCAGCCGCCTGCTGGTCTCGCCCGACCAGCGCGATCCGCAGGTGCAGCGGGCGGCCGTGGCCAGCCTGGTCGCAAGCCACTTGGTCAAGACGCTGGCCGACGGCATGGTCGTCGCCACCGGCATGGGCCGCAACGTGGCCGCCGTGGCTGACGGGCCGCCGCCCGCGATGCGGCGGGCCGCGACGTTCGTTTCCGCGATCGGCGGCTCGGCCCGGGCGGGCGAGACCATGAATCCCGACCACATCGGGCGGCGCCTGGCCGTGCGCTTCGGCGGCGACAGCGAGACGCTGTACGCGCCGGCCCTGGTGGCCAACATGGCGCTGCGGGACGTGCTGCATAAGAACGAGACGGTCAAGCTGGTGCTGGACCGCGCGCGCCGGGCCGACATCGCGCTCATCGGCATCGGCGATCTGAGCGAGGACAGCAACATGGTCCGAATGGGCTGGTTCAAGCCCGAGGAGGTGGCGGAGGCTCGGCTGTCCGGCACGATCGGCGACATCATGGGATACGACTTCATCGACATCTACGGCCAGCCATCCACGACCGCGATGCAGGGGCGGGTGATCGGCCTCATGACGCTGGACCTGCTGCGGATCCCGGACGTGGTCGCGATCGCCAGCGAGAACACCAAGGCGGCTGCGATCCTCGGGGCGCTGCGGACGGGGGCGATCAACACGCTGGCAACCAGCACGACCAATGCAAGGACCGTCCTCAGGCTCGATGACGCCACCCGCGCCCAGCAACAGGCCGGGCAGGACACCGCCGAAGGATGACCGCGCCCCCTCCCCTCGCCACCGCCGCACCACCGCTGCTCGAAGCCCAAGGCGTGGCCAAGAGCTTCGCGGGGGTGCGCGCGCTGCGCGATGGCCGGCTCGTGTTGCGGGCCGGTTCCATCCACGCGCTGTGCGGCGGCAACGGCGCGGGCAAGAGCACCTTCCTCGGCATCCTGATGGGCTTGCTGCAGCGTGATGCCGGCCGGATCGCGGTCTGCGGCCAGGAGGTCGCCTTCGCCAGCCCGGCGCAGGCGCTGGCGGCTGGCGTGGCCATCATCACGCAGGAGCTTTCGCCGATCGCGGACATGACGGTGGCCGAGAACCTCTACCTCGGCCGCGAGCCCCGCCGCCTGGGCATCTTCGTGAACCGGGCGTCGCTGAACCGCCGCGCCGCCGCGCTCATGGCGAAGCTGCGTTTCCGCATCGATCCAAAGGCGCGCATGCGCGACCTCAGCCTGGCGCAGACCCAGCTCGTGGAGATCGCCAAGGCGATCAGCCAGGATGGCAGGATCCTGATCATGGACGAACCAACGTCCGCGATCGGCGAAGCGGAGACGGAAATCCTGTTCGATGCCATCCGCACCCTCACCGCACAGGGTGTCGGCATCATCTACGTCAGCCATCGCCTGACAGAGATATTCGCCATCGCCGACGACTACACCGTGTTCCGGGATGGCAGCTTCGTGGACAGCGGACGCATCTGCGACATCGACCGCAAGGGGCTGGTCCGAACCATCTTGGGCGCGGACGTGCGGGACGAGTACCGCTCCCACCCGGCGCCCGGCGGGCGGGCCATGCTGTCGGTGGAACGGCTCGGCCGCCGGGGCGCCTTCGAGGACGTGACGCTTGACGTGCGCGAGGGCGAGGTCCTCGGGATCTACGGCCTGATGGGCGCAGGGCGGAGCGAGTTCCTGGAAGCGGTTTACGGCATACGGCCAGCCGACCGCGGCACGGTTCGCGTGGATGGCGAGGTGGCGCGCATCGGCCGGCCCGCGGACGCCATCCGCGCCGGGATGGCCATGGTGACGGAGGACCGCAAGGCCACCGGCCTGGTGATGACCGGGTCGGTGCGGGAGAACGCCATGCTTTCCAGCCTGGACGGTGTTTCGTCCGGCCCGTTCATCTCGGCCGTGCGGGAACGGCGGCAAGTCGCCAGCATGGTGGACCTGTTCCGTATTAAGACGGCCTCGATCGACATGCCGGTGCGCCAACTCAGCGGCGGCAACCAGCAGAAAGTCGTTCTCGCCCGTTGCCTCGGCACCCACCCGCGCATCCTGCTCTGCGACGAGCCGACCCGGGGCGTGGACGAAGGCGCCAAACGGGAGGTTTATGCCTTCCTGTCGCGCTTCGTGGCCGAGGGGCGATGCGCCATCATGGTATCGTCGGAGATGCCGGAGGTGATCGGCATGAGCGACCGCATCGCCGTTTTCCGCCGCGGGCGGCTCGCCGGCGTGCTCGACAGCAAGGACGCCTCACAGGAAACCCTGATGCATCTCGCCTCATGAGCGCCGCCGCCGCCGCGTCCCCACGCCGTATCGCGCTCGGCCAAGCGCTGTCGCGCTATGGGATCATCATCGCCTTCGTGGCGATCTGCGCCGTGTTGAGCCTGCTGAACCAGTACTTCCTGACACCGCTCAACATCGTCAACGTGCTCCGCCAGGCAAGCATCAACGGCATCCTCGCCATAGGTCTGACCTTCGTCATCCTCACCGGGGGGATTGACCTCTCGGTCGGTTCGCTGCTGGCGGTGAGCGGGATCCTGGGCGCGTCGGTGGTCACCGGCGCCCACCCCGGCAGCCCGGCAGCGGCGACGGCGCTCGGTGTTGCGGCCGGGTTCGTGCTCGGCTCGGTCAACGGCCTGCTGGTGGCATGGTTGCGCGTGCCCGCCTTCGTGGCCACGCTCGGCATGTTGAGCATCGCCCGCGGGCTGACGTTCATCTCCAACGACGGCATGCCGGTGCCGCATCTGGCGCCGGCGTTCCTCAAGCTTGGCCAGGGCTTCGTGCTCGGCGCGCCGGTCCCGGTCCTGCTGTTCGGCGCCGTGGTGCTGCTGGCTTGGATCGTGCTGCGGTTCACCACCTACGGCCGTTACGTGTATGCCGTGGGCGGCAACGAGCGCAGCGCCCGCACCAGCGGCATCGCCACGCGCCGCGTGGTGTTTTCAGTCTATGCCATCTCGGGCGCGTTGGCAGGGCTGGCAGGGCTGCTGCTGGCGGCGCGCACCACCTCGGCGCTGCCGCAGGCCGGCGTCAGCTACGAGCTGGACGCCATCGCAGCCGTCGTCATTGGCGGCACCAGCCTTACCGGCGGCGCGGGATCGCCGGTCGGCACCTTGTTCGGCGCGCTCATCATCGCGGTCATCAACAATGGCCTCGATCTCATGGGTGTGTCCTCCTACTACCAGCAGGTCATCAAGGGCGCGATCATCGTGTTCGCCGTGCTGGTGGATTCGTCCCGCAGAGGACGCGATTAACCGTGAAGGAAGAAACGCCGTGATCCATCGCAGACTGCTCCTGGCAGCCGCTGCCACCAGCCTGGGGATGCCGTACGTCGCACGGGCGCAAGCCGGCAAGAGCTACCACATCGGCGCCGCCCTGTATGGCCTGAAGGCCGAGTTCATGCAGCTGTGGGCCAACGCGGTGAGGACGCACCCCGCGGTCAAGAGCGGCCAAGCGAACGTCACGGTGTTCGACGGCCAGTATGACGCGTTGGTCCAGTCCAACCAGTTCGACACGATGATCACCCAGCGCTACGACGCGATCATCTTCGCGCCGATCGACGCGGCGGCCGGCGCCGATGCGGTGGCCAAGGCCAAGGCCGCCGGCATTCCCGTGATTGGCTCCAACACCCGCGTCACCGGCAACGACCTCACCTCCTACGTCGGCTCCGATGACGTGAAGGCCGGCGCCATGGAGGCGGAGGCCGTCGTCAAGGCGATGGGCGGCAAGGGCAATGTGGTCATCATCGAGGGCCCCATCGGCATCAGCGCGCAGATTGATCGCGGCAAGGGCAACCAGCAGGTGCTGGGCGCCAACCCCGGCATCAAGGTGCTTGAGCACAAGACTGCCAACTGGTCGCGCTCGGAGGCGCAAGCGCTGATGGAGAACTGGCTGACCGCGCATCCCGGCCAGATCAACGGCGTCATCGGCCAGAACGACGAGATGGCGTTGGGCGCGCTGGAAGCGATCAAGGCGTCCGGCATCGACCTCAAGAAGATCCCGATTGCCGGGATCGACGGGATCAGCGACGCGCTGCGGGCCGTGAAGGCGGGGGAGATGGTCAGCATCCTGCAGGATGCGAATGGGCAAGCGCAGGGATCGATGGATCTGGCGCTGCGCCACCTGGTGGGCGCCAGTTACCAGCCGCAGGGCTCGTTGTGGACGGAGTACAAGGGGCAGATCGCTTGGGATGGCGGCATGGGGGCCGACTACAGCGTGCCCTGGACGCCGGTGACGTTGCAGAACGCCGACAGCCTGCTCGCCAAGCGCCAGTAACCACGCCTGAGCGGCCCTTTCCCCTACCGGGAAGGGCCGGGAGAAACCGGCATGAGTGACGCAACACAGTTCGACACCGCGTTTGACTTCTCGGGCAAGGCCGCACTGGTGACCGGCGGCGCCGCCGGCATCGGCGCTGCCATTGCTCGTGCTTTGGCAGCGCGGGGCGCCGCAGTTGCCGTGGTGGATCTCAGCCCGGGCACCCCTGCTGCGGCAGGGGCACTGCCCGGCAACGGCCACATCGCCCACGTGGCCGACCTCACGCAGCCGGGTGAACCAGACCGCGCCGTGCAGGCGGCGACGTCGGCGTTCGGCCGGCTGGATATTCTGGTCAACAACGCCGGCATCGTCTTGCTGGAACCGGCCCAGGCCATGACCGACGACGCGTTTGACCGCACGATGGCGGTCAACTTGCGCCTGCCGTTCCAGATGGCACGCGCGGCGTTTCCGTCACTGTGCCGGGCAGGGGCCGGCCGGATCATCAATCTGGCATCCCAAGCCGCCTTCGTGGCGCTTGACCGGCACCTGGCCTACTGCGCAAGCAAGGCCGGCGTGGTCGGCATGACCAAAGTGCTGGCGCTCGAGTGGGCGACCCATGGCATCACGGTGAACGCGATCTCTCCAACAGTCGTCGAAACCGAGCTTGGCCGCAAGGCATGGGCTGGCGAGGTGGGAGAGGTGATGAAGCGGAAGATTCCAATGGGGCGTTTTGCCCAACCGGAGGAGGTCGCAATGGCTGCGCTCTACCTCGCCAGTGGAGCAGCCAGCATGGTGACTGGTGCAAACCTGGTGGTGGACGGCGGCTACTCGATCCAGTAACCGGCTGCGGCAGGTCTGCACATTCACCGTGGCACCTTGAGAGGCCTGTGCGCGGGTGGGCTGGGCAGATCGGCTTACGGGTGTCTCGGGGTTCTCATCAAGGAGTGACCCGGCTCGTGCCGCCGCCCGCGTGTTGCGGGCGTGGGTCACGACGGAAAAGC
>CAXTLC010000034.1:0-50438 GCA_964245075.1 uncultured Acetobacteraceae bacterium | reverse complement strand
GTTTCGACCTGCTGCGACGGCGCGTTCTGATGGCGGCATGATCCACGCAAAGTGCGGAAAAGCCACGAGATCGGGTCAGGTCTTAGTGGAAATCAACAACCAGGGCCTTCTCGGACGTGCGACGCGGCTCCAGGAACGGCGGAAAGTAGCTGCCCTGGCGCAGCTTTGGGATACGCAGCTGCAGGTTCCCTCCACTACCATTCCAACTGCTGCGCAGGCGGAACCTTGGGCAATTTCGCCCAGCTGGGTGTCCAGCGGCCCGGTCGCGGTAGCCGTTGCGACAGGTCGTGCGCTTGCCGGAGCGCTCGTGGCGACCGGCGCCGATCAGGCCCTCCACGTCGGTCTCCATCAGCAGCTGCACCACGGCCTCGGCCACGCTACGCAGGAAATCGCCGTCTCAGGCTTTGGCCAGCAGCTCGGCCAACGGTCGTCTGTCCTCGGTCATCGGGTCCTCGTCAGTTCGGGTTGAAGCTCGCAACTCCACCTTAGCCAGCCGATCCAATGACCACCTCCGTCTACACCATTTCGATTAGCGAAATTCCACCATCAGCGCGGACACTACCACGGTCGCGGCCATCGCCTGGGGGGTGGACGCGCACTTCCCTTGCCACAACACTTTGCGGGACCCGTCCACCACGCATACCGACGTCTCGGCTTGCGACACGTCAAACCCCACGAATTGTTCCTGCTCCATGACCGCCTCCGCTTACCCGGCAGCCCTGTGCTACCGCGCCAGTCAGGCTAAGCTGTCCCACCGACGATCACGCCACATTCTATGGCGTGACCCCCAGTTGGGGAAGTGACCCAGCGAGGGCACACGCACAACATAGCTTGCTATAATTATACATCGTAAGCTATATATCAGATCTTTCGTCGGTGGGACAAGGATGGTCGGCCATGACTCTCAAAGGTGATACCAGTCGCTACGGCGCGCTTGCGATCGGGCTCCACTGGCTCTCGGCCGTCGCGATCCTAGCCTTGCTAGCGCTGGGCTTCACGGCAGCAAGTACCGCCGATCCAGCGCGCACATTCTCGATGCTCCAGCTGCATGTGCCGCTCGGGGTGTTTGTGCTGGCTTCGACCCTTGTCCGGATCGTTTGGCAGTTCATTGACGAACGGCCGGGCGATCCCGCGGGGCAGCCCCGCTGGCAAGCCGTCGCGGCCCACTCGGTGCACCTGCTGCTCTACTTCGTGGTTATCTTCCTGGGGACGAGCGGCATTGCTCTGATGGCTCTCTCAGGTGCTGCTCGAACCTTGTTCTACGGCGCAACTGGACCATTGCCGGCCTTCGTTCCGCTGAAGCCGTTTGCGGTGCATGCTGTTGGGGCGTTCGTGCTGACCGGGCTGCTTGTCTTCCACGTCAGCGCCGCTTTTTATCATCAGATATTCCGGCGGGACCGTCTCCTGGCGCGCATGGGCGTTGGAACGGGTGGGTGAGCTTGAAATGGAGTGCATTCGTGTGAGCCAGCCGATCGACGTTCTGCTCTCGGCCTGGCGAAACGCCGCAGCAGCCAAACGCCTCTCCTGCCAAAGCGGCGCGACGCCGGCGCGTCTGACCCTGCCGGAATAGAAGGACGCCGCGGCTCACACCAGATGGCCTATTTGCTGACTATTTTGGTCCAGGTGCGATGGGTAATGGGGACAAGACGGTGGTGCATGTTCATGAGCTTGTTCCACGCGTCGCAGCACGCATCCACGATGGCACTACAGCTGTCCCACACGCAGTGGCCGAGAAACTTGGTCCGCAGGTAGGCCCACATGTTTTCAACCGGGTTCAGTTCAGGCGCGGGATGGCAGTGACAATAGGCTGATGTTCTCCGGTATGCGCAGCAGTTTGCCCACCGTGCGCTCGTGTAGGCTGGCGCCCCACTCGCGTTTGATCCGCTCCTGCAAATCGACGCAACGCCAGCGCACGATGCCGTCCTGCACCAAGCTCAGCCCTTGCTCAATCCATCCAGCCACGATCCCTCCCCACTCCGGTGACAGCCGCGGCTTCGGGCCGTTCTGCCGGGGCAGGTCGGACAAGTCCGCAAGCCCGTCCGTGTTGAAGCGGTGCATCCAGTCGCGCAGAGTTTGCCGGTCCATGCCACAGGTTTCGGCCGCATCCTTGCGCGACTGCCTTCCCGTCATGCACGCGATTGCCAGTATCCGGCGTTCCGCGTCCGCCCAGCCTCGCGCCGCAAGCCGCCCACCGACATATCCTGCCGCGTAGTCCCCATCGCCGTGATCGTTCCTCATGCCAAAACAAGCAGCAGGGCGAATCCCAGAAACAGTCCAAACGGGGTTACATCTAAGTCGATAGTCAGGGTATCTGGTGTGACATCCTGCACGATCATCGCACCCGTTTTCGGATCGGCCTATGGGCCGCGTCATGTCGCAAGAGTCCATAAACAACTGCCTTGCTGGACTGCCGACGATGACTTAACGACGCTACTACCGACAAACGATTATGGCTTGTAATGATTTGACTGTGCGCCACACCAAGTTCTGCATGTGGGCGCCTGACTAGAGCATCATCCGACCGAGCGGGATCACCCGTCGGATAAAGATGCTCATGAAAACAAATGGCTAGAGCGTCAGCCGTGCGTCTATCAGCACGGCTGACGCTCTAGCGTTGGACTCTTGCGACGGGATTGATCTGCGGAGCCACAGGCGGTCGGGAAGGCTTGAGCACAAGCCCCTTATCCTCAGCGTATACATTCGCGTGTGGATAAACCGCCATGGCAATCTTCAAATTATCTAGAAAGCGTATTTTGAAGTGCGCCATCCGCGCGTAGCTGGACCCGAACTGGCAATATAACGCTTTCCAGGTAATCGGCTTTGGAGTCGAGAGAACATGGAGGCGGTAGGCCAACCAGCAGTAGATGTCCAGTGCCGCAGAATTGTTGCTGATAGCCCGGATTGCGGCGTCTTCCAGCGGCACGGCGTGTTTCTGCAATTGGTCGAAGAAGGTTTCACTCAAGCGCGCCTGCTCGATAAACAATGAGCCTTGTGGACCCGGTGCATCGGGCACGAACATCGCCGTGTCCACGATGTTCTGGTTTACCAGCCCTGCCCTACCCTGCCCTGCTTGGACGTGGAACGTCATGCGGCAACGGCTCAGCCGGTCGGCCTGCTCTCGAACGTCCTTGAACGATTTGCCTCCGATGGGGATACCTAGCCGCTGAAGCCACGCATGAAGAGATCGGCCAAGCTCAATGTCCCGACACTGGGTCCTGAGCGCCTCAGATTGCAAATAGAGTAGGATAAGACGAGCGCGGGAGCCGTATGGCACGCCCACCCAAGCCATCTCGCTTCCGGCCAGGTTGCGGCGCCCCGGTTCGATCACCAGTGTGACGCGTTCAGTGTTGACCTTCCAAACGGCCTCGTCAGCCAGTTTCTTGTGCGGCAGTGCAGCTTGGCACCATCCGGAGTATAAGAAACCGACGCCAACTTCCTCGTCGGCCATATAAGTCAGCGCTGCTTCGATCGCCCGTCTGTCAGCGTCCGTTTCCGCAGTCTGGAGCGCTCTCTGTCGGCCGAGGTTCTCGATCAGGCTGTGGACGGTCCCCACGCTACGTCTCCGATATCGATGACGACTTTCGTTGGAAGCTAATCGGCTTTCCCATGAAGTAGCAACTTGGACTCTTGGGACAAAGCCATTAGGAAGTTATTAGAGTCTCTATTAGTTTGGTCGCACGAGTCCAGTGCAAAACATGCTAAGTCATTGTTGTGCCTGTTGGTTCAGTCGCAACAGTCCAGGGAGTTGTCTCAGCATCCCAGTCCCTTTGTGTGGACAACCGGCAATTATCCACATGCCACGTCCTGTCATCCGAACTAGGCCAAGTTTGGCAGTATGGACTGAGTTGCTGAGGCGCGCGGGTCCGGAACGCCGCCACCGGTCGCAAGAGTCCAAGCAGAGCCGGGTATCAACGTTGATGCCTGTTAGTTGACGTTGATGCAGCATTTCGCAATCATGTCGGCAGACATTGATTTGGAGCGTTCGTGGACGGCGATCGGTTGCGGGAGATCAGGCGCACCCTGCGCCTCAGCCAGGCGGGTCTAACCTTCGCCCTCAACGCGCAGATCGGCCGGCATTACGACAAGCCCAAGATCAGTCGTTGGGAGAACGGTCATGAGGCGATCCCGGTGGACGTTGAAACGGAGTTGCTCAAGATGGTCGAGACTCGGCCTGCGGACGCGCGGGTCGTCGTGCTGGCCAACCAGAAGGGCGGCGTCGGCAAGACCACCTCGGCCCTCAATCTGGCGTATGCCCTCCAGCGCCTGAAGCGGCGTGTCCTGCTGATTGATGCGGACCCGCAAGCTACCGCGACAACGGGATTGCTCGCGAGCGGCGCGATCGACGCCCATCGCCGCGGTCACACTATGGTGCAGGTCATACTCGGCGACACGCCGCTGTCTGAGATACTGGTGCGGCGGGGTGCTTCTCTGGTGGGATCTCGTTCGATGCCGTTCGACCTTGCGGCCAGCCATATCGAACTTTCGGAAACAGACGGAAAGCGCGAGCCCGGCTTCGACCTTGCTTTGCGTGAGGCAGTGCTGTCCGTGAGTGGAGATTACGATTGGATTGTCGTGGACGCGCCGCCGAATCTTGGCATGCTGACATGGATGGCGCTCGCTGCGGCCGAGCAGGCCATCATCCCTGTCCGAACGGAGCCCTATGATGCCATGGGCGTTGGGCTTATCCTCGGGACCATCAACAAGGTACAGCGTCGGCTCAACCCCTCGCTTCGCCTTGCCGGTATCCTTCCCACCCAGTTCGACCGCAGGAAATTGGTTGACAGGGAAGTCCTCGCCCATCTGGCCACGTCGCTCGGCGCGACCGCGCCGTTGCTCGCGCCCGTTCCCAACAGTGCCGTCTTCGGCCAAGCTGCCCGCGACGGTCGAATCGCGTCCGAGGCCTCCCCGTTATCCGCGGGCGCGATGGTCTACGCCGCCCTCGCGCTGGCTCTCGTTCAGGGAGTCCCATTGCCCCGCTCGGACCTGTACCCCTTGATGACCCTGCCAAAGGAGGCACGCGGTGGCGAGGCGGTCTAAAGCCGCTTCGCCCATTCTTGACGCGGCCACCGCGACGATTGGCGACGCCTCACGATCGCTCATCTTTTCCGATAGCGAATTCAGCCACTCCTTCGAGGTTGATCTCAAGAAGATCGCGCCCGACCCCGCGCAGCCGCGGCGCACCTTCGACAAGGCAGCGCTCGCCGCCTTGGGAGAAACCCTTCTTTCGGAAGGCCAACTACAACCGATTCTGGTCCGTAAGAGTCTCGAACATAAGGACGAGTGGATAATCGTCGCCGGGGAACGGCGCTGGCGGGCAGCCAAGGCGATTGGCTGGACCAGGATGCTGGCGCTGGAAGTGTCGGGCGATGCTGAGGTGGCGACGTTGCTGGAGAACCTGCAACGGGTTGACCTCTCGCCGGTTGAGGAGGCCAGGGGTATCCGACACCTCGTGGACGGCAAGGGATGGACCCAGGATCAAGCTGCGAAAGCTTTGGGCCTGACCAAGGCTGAGGTCAGCGGAACCTTGAGGATCCTTCGGCTGCCCGAGCAGGTGCTCGCGTCGGTTCTGACGTCTGAACATCCGGCCACCAAAAACGTGTTGACTGAACTGGCCCGAATCGACGATGACGCAACGCTCGCAAGATTGCTGTCGCTTGCAGCCGAAGGTGGTCTCACCGTGAAGGCGATAAGGGCGGCTCGCGCGAGTGCGGCACCGGCCTCGAAACGGGAGAACGGCAGTTCCGTAGCCCGGAAAGGGCGGAACGCCTGGGCGTCGGTCGGCCGAGCAGCCCAGTTCATTAACCGATTGACGACGGCCGGGGTTGGTGTGAACAAGCATCGAGCTCACTCCCTAAAAACTCTCCGGGATGCGATCGACACGTTGCTGTCCCAGGACGGCGGCTGAGACAAGATGGACGCCCTTGCGACGGTGCCACCGTAACCCTGTCGCTTTCCTGGTCAACTTTGGAGTTCTCCCGCGCTTTAGCACTGCCTGGGCATTTTCAGATTAGATGGCTGGAGCTGGTGCTTGCAGCATGGGCATCGGACACAAGGCCTGAGATGGGCGAACAGCCTGGCGATCACGGCCCGTCGCACCGCAGGCAGGCTCGGCTGCGGCGGTGGTCCCAGGCTACGGCGGCTTATTTCCCCCCGGCCCCGTCGGGCACTGTCCGGCGAGGCGCAGGTGCTGCAGAAAGGCGAACGCGATGCAGCACATCAGCGCGTGGCGGTGCAGCCCGGTCCAGGATCGGCCCTCGAAGTGACCCGGGCCAAGCTCGCCTTTCAGCTGCTGATGGGCCTGCTCGCACACCCAGCGCGCCTTGATCGCACCCGCCAAGGCCCGCATGGAGCTGCGGGGCGGCAGGTTGGCCAGGTAGTATTTTCGTTCGCCCGAGGACCGCCACTCGCCAACCAGCCATGCTTCCTTGCCCGGCAGGTGACGGTTGTCGGCCCAGGTGGCACCGTCCGCCACCCGGACGCGCACGGCCGCGAACTTGGCCGCAAGCGCCCCTTGGTGTCGCGGCGCCAGGTTACCCGCTTCCAGCACAGCGCTCGGCATCACTGACCCACTCGTCGGGCAGGAACAGCCGCAGGCCCACCGCAACCGGCACCTCGCCTTGCGCCAGGGTGAGTGACACCAGGGACTGACAGTTCGCCCGCTTGCCGAGCTGGCCGCAATATTGCCGGGCCACCCCTGCGTAGCTTTCCACCTGCTACGCAGGCGGAACCTTGGCTACTCCGCCCGCCGACAGCGTGCCCTTCTTCGGCAGGGCGGTGTCGTCGATCACCAGATAGGCGCTCGATCCACCCACCAGCCGGTCCGCCTCTTGCGCCAGGGTGGTCCACAGCGGCGCGTCATTCCATGCCGTGCTGGCCACGAAATGCTGCAACTGGCCGTGCCCGCCCAGGCCCAGGCGCTCGGCCATGGGCTGCAAGCTCTTGCGCTCGCCCGGCCCGAGAAGGCCACGCAGGTAGAGCGGCGCCCAGGCCCGCCGTGTCTTGCGCCCAAGCACCAACAGGAACGGCGCCAACCACCTGTCCAGTTCGTCTGCGCCTGCGTCGCCGCCAAACATCGCACCATCCCAGTTCCCATTCAGGAACTGGGATGACGACAATCAGATCAAAAACGCCCAGGTAGTGCTAGAGCCTTCCCCCATCAGCTCCGCGAGTTCGTTCGGTAGAACGGCTGGTGCGCCGCCGGGTCCATGTATCCCTGGTAGAACGCCTTCACGTACGGCAGCAGCGCCCCGGACAGCTGCCTGCGCTCCCGCTCGTCGTCGGACAGGGCGTGGGCAAGCTCGTCGTGGAGCGCCTTCAGCGCCCCCGCCTGGTCCACCCTGGTGAACCGGCCATCCTGGTAGATTACCTCGCCCGCGCACGTCACCGCGCGCACCCCGCCCGTCTTGGCGCGTTGCAGCACCGCGTCCAGCAGCGGCACCGCCTCGTCCAGGTACGGGTAGCTGATCTGCTCCCAATCCAGCAGCACCAGGTCGGCGGCGGCGCCCACCGTCAGCGTGCCGAGCCGGCTGCCGAAGGCCGTGGTGCGCGCGCCGGACGCGGTGGCCATCTCGAACACCTGCCCGGCGGTCGGCACGTCGTCGTCCATGCCGGGCACGCGGTGGGCACGCAGCACCAGGCGCATCTCCTGCAACATGTCGCGGTCGTCGTTGATCCCGGCCTCGTCCAGCCCGATCGCCACGCTCACCCCGGCGGCGGCGAAGCGGTTCAGCGGCGCCACGCCCGAACGCAGGCGGAAGTTGGAGGAGCAGTTGTGGCAGATGCATGTGCCCGTCTCCGCCACCCGCTCGATGTCGCGCTCGCTCAGCCACACGCCGTGGCCGAGCGTCATGCGCTTGTTCAGCAGGCCGAACCGGTCCAGGTGCTCGACCGCTGTGCCGCCGCCGCGCCGCTCGGCGTAGGCCTTCTGGTAGGCGGTCTCTACCAGGTGCATGTGCATCGGCACGTCGTAGCGTTCCGAGGCCTCGGCCAAGCGGCCGAGCGCTGTGTCCGAGCACCAGTGCAGGTTAGCCGGGGCAAGCTGGATCTTCACCCGCTCCTTGCCGGCGTGGGCGGAATAGAGGCTGCCGAACAGGTCCATGCAGCCGTCCAGGGACATCTGGAACCGGTCGAACCAGCCTTGCATCGGCCCCCGCAGCGCGGCCGGCAAGGACGCGACGAAGGCGGCGTCGTCCTGGTAAACCAGCCGGTTCTGGTCCCGCACGGCGTAGCAGTAGGACACCCGCATGCCGATGTCCTCGTAGGCGCGGATCACCTCGTTGGACTTGCCCTGCACCTCAGCCAGCGTGCCCGGCAGCCAGCCGTGGATGTGCTGCACCGTCGTGATGCCGGAGCCAACCATCTCAAACGCCGAGTACAGCGTGTCGAGGTACGGGCTGACGGTGCGCGCCACCATGCGGGTGATGAACCACAATTCCAGCGGCATGTCCGGCGAGCCGAGCTGCACGGGCGTCAGCCCCACGTGGTGATGGCCGTTGACGAAGGCGGGAATGAGGATCTCCCGGCCGCTGCCGAGCACGGGCGTGCCCGGGTAGCGGCGTTGTAGGTCATCGAAGCCGCCGACCGCGACGATCACCCCGTCCTCCTGCAGCACGGCGCCGTCCGGGATGACGTCCACCGTGCTGCGCGTGGCAGCGGTGATGGCCGAGCGGCTGCGGATCAAGGTGGCGGGCACTTGGGGCTTCCCTATGTCAGGCCGGCAGGGCTTCCTGCTCGGCAAAGGCGCGGTCCACCTCGTCCTGCAACAAGCCCGTCAACTGGCGGCGGAGCTGCTCGGCGGCCGGGCTGAACGGGTCGCGCGGGCGGGGCAGGCAGATGGGCACGACGCTCTTGATGCGGCCGGGGCGGGCGGTGAACACGGCGACCCGGTCCGCCAGCGCGATTGCCTCGTCGATGTGGTGGGTGACGAAAAGCACGGACGCTGCGGAGTCGCGCCACACATCGAGCAGGAAATCCTGCATCTTGGCCCGGGTCTGCACGTCCAAGGCGGCGAACGGCTCGTCCATGAGCAGCACCTTCGGCCGCATGGTGAGCGCGCGCGCCACCGCTACCCGCTGCCGCATGCCGCCCGACAACTCGTCTGGCCGCTTGTCGATCGCCTGCGCCAGGCCCACGCGGGTCAGCGCGTCGCGGGCAGCGGCCCGCCGCGCCTGCAGGCTGTCACCGCGCACGGATAGGCCGAACGCCACGTTCTGGCCCACGGTCAGCCAGGGGAACAGCGAGGTTTCCTGGAAAATCAGGCTGCGGTCCGGGGACGGCCGGTCTACTGCCTGCCCAAAGGACGACAGGTCGCCGGCAGTGACGTCCTCAAGCCCGGCAATCAGGTAAAGCAAGGTGCTCTTGCCGCAGCCGGACGGGCCGAGCAGGACGACGAACTCGCCAGGCGCGATGTCCAGCTCTACGCCGCGCAACGCCTCATGCACGCGCGGCGTGCCCGGCGCCCACGTCTTGCCGACAGCCCGGCAGGTAACGGCGTCGCTAGATGCCACGTAGGGCCTCCGCGCCCTTCGGCACCCAATACAGGATGCGCGCTTGCAGCATGCGCAGGCCGTAATCGAACAGGAAGCCCAGCACGCCGATCAGCGCGATGGTGAAAAACACCAGGGACGGGTTAAAGGTGTTGCGGGCGAGCATGATCACCTGACCCAAGCCGTAGCCGACGCCGGTGCTTTCCGCGATCAGCACCACCATCCAGGCGGCGAACAGGTTCATCCTCAGCACGATGAGCAGCCCGGGCAGGATCGCGGGGATGATCACGCGGGCGTAGATCTGCCGCTTGCTGGCGCCCATGGTGCGGGCGACGTTGATCAGGTTGCGGTTTACCCCATCGATCTGCGCGATGGTGGACAGCGTCATGTGGAACAGCAGCGCCATCACCACCATGAAGATCGCCGGGCGGTTGCCGATGCCGAACATGAAGATCGCCACCGGCAGCCACGCGATCGGCGAGACCGGCGCCAGCAGGGTGATGGTCGGCAGCACCAGCCGCTCCAGCAGCCGCACATAACGGATCACGACCCCGATCGAGACCGACAGCGCCGCCGCGATCACGAGACCCACGATCACGCGCCCGATCGTCGCCCCGGCGGTGTACGCGACCGCCATCGCCGGACTGGGGCCGCTATCCATCCCTGCGCCGACCTGCCAGCGGCTGACCGTGTTGAAGTATTTCGCCTGGCCCGCGATCCCGCCGATGAAAACATGTGGCGGCGGCAGCAAGCGCGGATCGGCCCAGCCGACCAGCCACAATACTTCCCAGATGGCGCAGAACAACCCCACGCTCAGCAACCCCCACAGCCCCCGCGCGAGCCAGGGCGGCATTGCCGGCCGGTGCCACCTGGAAGCCGCGCGCTGGCCGAGGACGGCAGACACGCTACGCGGATTTCAGCTTGAGCTTGCCATACAGGTCCGGGTTCTCCGCGATCACCTGTTCCAGTAGTGTCCAGTCGATAGAATCTCGGCCAGGCTTCTTCTTGATGTAGCCCATCGCCATGATCGATTCGACCCGGTCCAGGATGAACTGCGTTTGACCCCGCGCATCCACCACCGACGGCTGTTTGGACATCGCGATCTTCGCGTTGTCCATGCTCGTTTTGTAATAGCGACCGACCAGGATATCGAGCACTTTCTGCGGCTCCTGCTCGGCCATCGCCTGCGCCGTCATCATGCCTTTGATCAGGGCTTTCAGCCCCGCCGGGTTCTGCGTGATCAGGTCGGACCGCACGGCCAGCACGCAATCGGTGTAGCCGGGGCCATAGATGTCCAAGCCATCGGACAGCTTCACGGCGCCCTTGACGTCATTGAGCAACGCCGTGCCATACGGCTCGATGGTGCAGATCATGTCCAGCGCGCCGGCCCGGAACGCTTCGACCGCTTCGGGCGTGTTACCCATGTAGCGGACGGTGATGTCCTTGAACGCCACGCCGTGTTTCTTAAACCAGTCGTATGGCAGCACCTCCAGTGTATCAAGCTGAAAGGTACCAAGTGTCTTGCCCTTCAGCTTCTCCGGGCTGTCCAGCCCAGGTTGCGCCACCAGCACGCAGCCCTCAATTCCGCCGCCGGCGACGACCTTCACCGGCGCGCCCGCATCGTACAGCGCGACGAAGCTGGTGTATGGCATCAGCCCGGCATCCACCTGCCCGGCGCCTAAGAACGTCACCTGCTCTGCGAAGGTCGGGGCGGGTACGAAGTCCAGGATCAGCCCGTCATTCTTGGCGGTTTGCAGCGCGTTCGTCAGATAGAAGTTAAGGTTGCAGAAACCCGAGCCGAAGGTGGATTTGACGTGGCTTTCCGCCGCCCGGGCGACGCCCCCGCAACCCATCAGGGCAATGGCGCCAAGCCCGCCGCGCATCATGTTACGGCGGCTGACCCTGGGCGGGGACGGCGGCCGTGCGTCAGTCCACATCACGCTGTCGAACATGGCGGTCGGCTCCACTTGCTGGGCGAAGATGCCGCATCGGCTGCATGCACATGCCATGCCATCCGTAGGCACATGCTATGCCATCATCCAGGGCCGGGCTTGCGGCCCGAGCGCGACCTCGATCGCCGCTGCCGCTGCTAGCACCGCCCAGTCGTGCAGCCGCGGACCGGCCACCTGCAAGCCCACCGGCAATCCGCCTTGCCCGGCGCCGCAGGGCAGGCTGATCGCCGGGGTCCGCGCGTGGTTGAACAACGGCGTGAAGGCGGCGTGGCCGCGATGCACCGCCGGTTTGCCGCCGATCCGCGCCGGGTTCAGCTGGTCGGCCGGCCAGGCGACGCAGGCGAGCGTCGGGCATAGCAGCAGGTCCCAGTCGGCGAAGAAGGCAGCCACCGTGGCGGCGATCTCGAGGCTGGCCGCCTCCGCCGCCGCGAGTTCTGCTCCGGTATGGCGCAACCCACGCTCGATCTGCCAGCCGACATGCGGGTCAAACAGCGCCGGGTCCGTTGTCCAGCGTGCGCCGAGCAGGTGTGCCAGCCCCGCCTCCTCAATCGGCAGGATGCGTGCCTCGCTCATGCCGTGGGGCCAAGGCGGGTCGGCCCGCGTCACGGCCCATCCGGCCCGGCGCAGCCTTTCCACGGCCGCTGCAACGCAGTCCGCCACATCCGGATCGATCGCCGTGTCCAGCCCCAGGCGTGGGCTGAACGCGACCCGCAACGCCCCGGGCGGCCCGGCCGGGCCGGACAGCGGGTCCGTGGACAGGATGTCGGCCGGGTGCATGCCGGCCATGGCACGGAAAGCCGCAGCGACGTCGCCCACCGTGCGGCCCATCGGACAAGTGACGGCGATGCCGGGCAGCGTGCCCGGAAAGCCCCAAGGGTCTGCCACGACGCCGCTGCTCGGCTTGAAGCCGACCACGCCGACATGAGCAGGCGGGCGCCGGCAGGACCCGCCGCCGTCCCCGCCCAGGGCCAGCGGCGCCATGTCCGCACCCAGCGCCGCCGCGCAGCCGCCGGACGACCCGCCCGGCGTGCGCGACAGGTCCCGCGGGTTCAGCGTGCGCCCGTGCAGCCGGTTCTCCGTCACCTCCTTGGCACCGAACTCCGGCATGTTGCCGATTCCGATCACCACCGCGCCCGCTGCCCGCAGCCGTGCCACCGGCAGCGCATCGCGTGGCGCCCGGAAATCCGCGAACAGCGACGAGCCCTGGGTAATGCGGCGGCCTGCTACCCAGATCGAGTCCTTCACCACCAAAGGCACGCCGGCGAGCGGCAGGCTTTCCCCTGCCGCGACTCGGGCCCGCAGGGCGGCGGCCTCCGCCAGCGGCGCCGCCTCGCCACCGTCCACCAGCGCGTTCACCGCCCCGTTGCGCCGGCGGATCACTGCCAGGAAGGCGCGGGTGACGTCCACCGGGTCCAACTTCCCGGTACGCACCGCTGCCGCGATGCACGGCGCGTCCAAGCGCACCGGATCGACGCCGCTCACCCGGGGACGAACCGGTCAAGCCCGACGTCCCGCGAGAACACCCGGCGGTTAGCCTCCAGCAGCCACGGCACGGCCGCCTCGCTGCGCCGCACCTGGGCACGGTAGTCGGCCAGGAACGCGGGCATCAGCGCATCAGCTTCCTGGCGCAAGGCGACCTCGTCGATGGTGGTGACCCGGCCTGCGTCCACCACCACGGCGCCGCCCACGATCACGCTGTGCACGCCCCGCCCCGCTTCCGCGTACACCACCTGCCGGGCCGCACTGTTGAACGGCAGGTAGGCGATGTCGGCCATGTCCAACAGCACGAGGTCCGCCAGCATGCCTGGCCGTACCGCCCCGGCTTCGCCTTCCAAGCCCACTGCGCGGGCGCCGCCCAGGGTCGCGGCGCGCAGGGCGGTGACGGCGTGCACCCCCGTCGGATTGGGGTCGCTCGCCGCGGCCAGCAAGCACAGCAGCTTCATGGCGCTGAACATGCTCTGGCAATCGCCGCAACTGCAATTGTCACAGCCGAGGGCAACGTTCACCCCGGCGTCGATTACCCGCCGCATCGGCGCGATCCCGCTCTTGAGCTTGAGGTTGCTGACAGGGTTGTGCGCCAGCCCGGCGCCAGCGCCCCCCAGCATCGCCACCTCCTCGTCCCGCAGCCACACGCCGTGGGCGACGGTCAGCCGCTTGTTCAGCAGCCCCACCTCGTCCAGCCAGCGCAGCATGGAGCCGCCCTGCTCCCCGTAGATCTCCCGCGCCTTGGCCGCCTGCGCCCGCGTCTCGTAGGCATGGGTCAGCACCGGCAGGTCGTAGCGGCGCGACAGCTCGGCCACGCCTTCCAGCAGCGTGCGGGACGACCGTTGCGGGCCGGACGGGCTGAGCGCCCAGCGCAAGCGCGGCGGCAGCGGGTGGAGCCGGCGGATCTGCGCTTCCGCGAACGCCAGTTGGGCGTGGGGATCGGCCGGGCTGCCTTCCACCAGGGCGCGCACTGAAGCAGGCGCCTCCGCCGGCAGGAAAGGCGCGATGTCCAGCGCCGCCACGTCCCGCAGCGCGGCCGAAAATATGACGCGAATGCCGCACTCGTCATAGGCGGCGAGGATCGTGTCCAGCGTTGGCTCGTCCATGGGCACGAGGCTGTTCATGTCCTGCACCGCCGTGATGCCGTTGCGCAGGCATTCGACAGCGCCGATCAGCGTGCGCAGCCGCAGTTCCCGCTTGCTGCGCGGCCCCAAAAAGGCGGGCTGCGAGTGCAGCGCCCAGACGTCGAACGGCATGTCCTCCAACAGCCCTTTCTGGAGCACGTCGTAGGAGTGGTAGTGCGCGTTGACGAAGCCTGGCAGGACCAGCTTGCCTGCGGCGTCAATGACCCGCGCGGTCCGCCGCGCCACCCCCTCGGCGGCCCCGTTCTCGCCGGGCGCCGTGACCGAGACGATGCGCCCGCCGGAGACGAGCACGTTACGCATCGGCGGCTGGTGGATGTCGCCGTCGTGGTCATACACGCGGCCGCCGGCGATCAGGAGGTCAGGCGGGGTTTCCATGCCGGGCACGCTAGGGGCGGCGGGCGGCCATGGCCAGTGCCGGCGTTATGGCATCTATTTTGCTACGATCCCGGGGAACGACGCGATCGGGCATCGAATGGTTTTACGCCGCAAGTTCCTCGCCGCCGCTCCCGCGCTGCTGGCCGCCCCCGCTCTGGTGCCCGCGGTCTCGCTGGGGCAGACATTGCGCAAGGTGCGGATCGGCTCCGCCTTCACCACGACCACCAACGCCGCCTACCTGATGCCGAAGTACCTCAAGTCGGACGGCATCGACCTCGAAATCATCTCCTTCCCGAGCTTGGTGCAGCGCATGCAGGCGATCGCGTCGGGCGACGTGGACATGGGGAATGGCGGGCTGTCCGCCACCATGCAGGTGGACGTGAAGGGTTTCCCGATGAGCGTGCTCGCCAATGGCTGCGACGGCGGCTGGATGCTGCTCGCCAAGCCGGAGATCACCGCTTTCCAGCAGCTCAGGGGCAAGCGGATCGGCGTGCAGAACGGCTCCATCGCGCTGGTCAGCCTGTTGTGGAAGCTGAAGCACGAGGGGCTGGACGGCGCCGTGGACCTCGCCTTCATGGATAATCAGGAACAGCCTATCCCGCTGCTGCGCGGCGACGTGGCTGCGATCTGCTGCTTCGAGCCGTACGCGACGCTGGCCGAGCTGCAGGGCTGGGGCAAGCGGCTGTGGGTGCCGTATGACACTCCGATGGGCAAGACCAACCTCGGCTTGGTCGCCTCGCAAGCCTTCGTCAAGAAGGACCTGGCGCTCACCCGCATGCTGGTGCAGGCGCACGTGAAGGCCACGGACGAGATGGCGGCTGACCCGGCGATCGCCGTCAAGACCACGATCGACCAGTTCAAGATGGCGCCCGACGTCGCGGCCGCGTCCACCAAGAACCTGTTCTTCTCCGCTGCGTCGGGCCCGCACTTCCAGGACGGGCTGAAGGCGCTGGCCGGCATGATGGTCGATGCCAAGCTGCTGGACCGGGCACCCGACTGGGATCGCTTCATCGACACCAGCTTCGTCGCGTAGCGGGCTTGCGCATTCTCGGATTGCTGCCACTGGCGGCGTTGCTGCTGGCCTGGCAGCTTGCCGTGCTGGCGGGCGTCTATCCCGCGGTGCTGCTGCCGACGCCGGCCAGCGTGGCGATGGCTTTCGGCCTGGATTGGCCGGACATCCTCGCCAACGCCGCCGCCAGCGTCACCCGGGTAGTGATCGGCGTCAGCCTCGCGTTCTGCGTGGCCGTGCCAGCCGGCCTGCTCATCGGGCGCTACCGCATGCTGGAGCGGGTGACGGACTGGTCGATCCAGATCTTCCGCTCCGTGCCGCCGATCGCGCTGATCCCGCTCGCCATCCTGTTCTTCGGCATCGGCGACCGCCCGGCGATCATCCTGATCTTCCTCGCGGCTTTCTGGCCGCTGCTGATCAACACCATCTTCGGCGTGCGCGGCATCGACCGCACCCTGCTGAAGGTCGCGGAAGCGGCGGGGGCAGGCGAGTGGCTCGTGTTCCGCGACATCATCCTGCCCGCCGCCTTGCCGGCGGTGTTCACCGGATTGCGGCTCGCCATCGGCGGCGGTTGGCTGACGGTGGTCACGGCCGAGATGATCGCCGTCAAATCCGGCCTGGGCTACATGATCCTGAACGCCCAGCTCACCTTCCAGAGCCAGCTTATCATCGCCGGCATCATCGTCATCGGCACCATCGGCCTGCTGGCCGACCAGGGCACCTGCCTGCTGCGTGCGCGCCTCTGCCGGTGGCAGGAGGGGCTGGTCGCACATTCGGAATGACGCCGTTCGTGGAATGCCATGGCGTGGGCAAGATCTATGCGGCGAAAGCGGGGTCGGTGGAGGCGTTGCGCGGCATCGACCTGGTTTGCGGCGCGGGGGAGTTTATCTGCTTGCTCGGCCTGTCCGGCTGCGGCAAGTCGACCCTGCTGCAGCTGATCGGCGGGTTGGAGCAAGCCACCTCCGGCACGATCGTGGTGAACGGCAAGCCGTTGGCCGGGCCATCGCCCGAGACCAGCATCGTCTTCCAGGACCACGGACTGTTTCCGTGGATGACGGTGGAGCGCAACGTCGCGTTCAACATGAAGGCGCGCGGCATGCCCGCCCCGCAGCGGCGGGAGATCGCGGCCGAATTCCTCGCCACCATGGGGCTAACCGCGTTCCGGGACCGCTACCCGCACGAACTGTCCGGCGGCATGCGCCAGCGGGCCGGCATCGCCCGGGCGCTGACGACCCGGCCGCGCGGCCTGCTGATGGACGAGCCGTTTGGTGCGCTGGACGCGCAGACCCGCGGCACCCTGCAAGAGGAGCTGCTGCGCATCTGGCGGCAGGAGCGCACCACCGTGGTGTTCGTGACCCACAGCATCGACGAGGCCGTGTTCCTGGCAGACCGCATCGCGGTGTTTTCCGCCCGGCCCGGCCGCATCACCGCGGTCGTGCACATCGACCTGCCTCGCCCGCGGGACCCGAAGTCCCCCCGGTTCGCCGAGCTGAGCCGGATGTTGCGCGGCCAGATCGCACCTGGCCTGCACGGAGCGCCTCTCGAATGAAGCTGCTGCTCGCGAACCCCAACACCAGCACCGCCGTCACCGAGCGCATCGCCGCCGTGGCGCGCGGCGTGGCGGCGCCTGGCACGCAGATCGTGGCGGTCACGGGCGCGGCCGGGGTTGCCTATATCGCCACCCGCGCAGAGGCGGCAGTCGCCGGGCGAACCACCCTCGAGCTGATGGCCGAACACGGCGCGGGTTGCGACGCCGCGATCGTGGCCGCTTTCGCCGACCCGGGACTGGGCGGCGCCCGCGAGGTGATGCCGGTGCCCGTCATAGGGCTGGCCGAAGCCGCCATGCTGACGGCGTGCATGCTGGGGCGCCGCTTCGCCATCGTCACGTTCTCCGGCTCGCTCGCACCCTGGTACCGCGAGTGCGTCGAGTATCACGGCCTTGCCGCGCGCCTCGCCGCCATCCGCAGCCTGGACGTGCCGTTCACCGGCATCGACACGGTGCAAGCGGAGCTGAAGGACGCGCTGGTCGCCTTGTGCTGCCGGACGGCGGCTGAGGATGACGCGGACATGGTCATCCTGGGCGGCGCTCCCCTCGCAGGTCTGGCTCGGCAGGTGGCAGGGCAAGTGCCGGTGCCGCTGATAGACGGCATCGAGGCAGCCGTGCTGCAGGCGGAGACACTGGTGCGGCTCGCCCCGCGCAAGGCGACTGCTGGCAGTTTCCGCCGCCCCGCCCCGAAGCCCGTGACGGGACTGCCGGCGAGCCTCGCGGCTTTGCTGAGTGCGCGCTGAAGCTGATCCCCTGCAAGCAGACCGGCGCTCCCACGACCGGACACCGGTTCGCTCCGCCGCCGACTGTCAGTTGCAGCCTTGTGCCCGTCGATCTGGACCATGGCAACGATCCGCGCCAAATCCTCACACAGGGGCTGTTGCGGCTTGGCGCGGGGGTTGCTGCTGGGCGGCATCTCGAATGGCACGCTAAGCCACAATTGGCGGTCCGAGCCGCGGTAGCTTCCAACCGGAAGCCCAGCAGTTCACGGCCGTCCTGTTTTCACCTGACGGTCGCAGGCGGTTCGTTAGCCTTCTTCAATTGGTCAAGCTGCCGCATACCTTGGCCGCTTTGGCAGTGCAGAGAGATCGTAAAGGACACCGCCTGTCACGCCGGACGCGTGAGCGGCCCGAGCACCTCGACCAGCCAGTCGACGAAGACGCGCACTCGGGGCGAGAGCTGGCGACTGGTGGGATAGATCACCGAGAGCGGTGTCGGCGCGGGTGGGAAGTTGGCGAGCACCTCGACCAGCGTGCCGGCGGCGAGGTCGGCGGCGACGCGGTGTCGTGCCGCCTGGACCAGCCCGATCCCCAGCCGTGCCGCTGCCGCGTAAGCGTCTGCGCCGCTGACAAGCAGGCGCGCCGGCAGGTTCGCCTCGACGGTTACCCGGTCCTGCGTGAACTCAAGGGGCATGATCTGGCCGGTGCGGGAGGACACGAACCCAATCATCACGTGCCCATCGAGGTGGTCGGGTGTTGCCGGCACGCCGTGCTCAGCAAGATAGGACGGGCTCGCACAGGTGATCTCGTCCATCACCCCCAGCCGGCGCAAGACCATGTCGCTGTCGGCAAGCGTGCCTCCACGCACCGCGCAATCAAATCCCTCGCGCACCAGGTCGACGAACCGCTCGCCCTCGCTGAGGTGGACGGTGAGCGCGGGATGCCGGGCGAGAAAGGCGGGCAACGCCGGCAGCAGCGTCGTCCGCGCGAGATTGCCTGCGACGTCAACCCGGAGCCGCCCGGCCACCAAACCACCTGCGCCGCGGTCCGTATCTTCGACGTCTGCCAGGATCGCGACGCAGCGTTGGTAGTATGTGTCGCCTTCGATCGTGGGCGCGACGTGCCGGGTCGAGCGCTGGAGCAGCCGCGTGCCGAGCCGTTGCTCCAGCGCCTTAATCGCGGCGGTCGCGACAGGGCGCGAGATCTTCATGTCTGCCGCGGCAGCGCTGAAGCTGCGGCGATCGACGATTCTGGTGAAGAGTTCGAGAGTCGTCAGCCGGTCCATGCGTTTGTTCTGTGCTGCAAAACAATGATGGCTGCAACCGCGATCTAATCCGTACCGACCGGCACCCCGAAATCCGTCTTGTCCATTCGGACGGAGGTTCTCTATGTCCGGCCAGTCCCGCATTGCGCTCATCACCGGCGGCAGCCGCGGTCTCGGCCGCGCCACCGTGCTGGCGCTCGCCGCGCGCAGCGTCAACTCAATCTTCACCTACCATTCCAACGAAGCCGAAGCGGGTAAGGTCGTCGTAGCGGCCGAGCAGGCCGGCGCCCGCGCGGTCGCGCTGCGGCTCGATACCGGCGAAACCGGCGCCTTCGCTGAGTTTGCGGACGAGGTGGGCCAAGTGCTCGGGAGCTGGGGCGCCGAGCGGTTCGACTATCTCATCAACAATGCCGGCACCTCCCATCACGCTGCGCTCACGGACGTGACCGAGGCGGATTTCGATGCCCTCTACCGCGTGCATGTCAAGGGCGTATTCTTCCTGACCCAGACGCTGCTACCTTTGCTGGCGGACGGCGGCAGGATCGTGAACGTCTCGTCGGCGCTTGCCCGCGTCGCCTACCCCGGCAGCGCCGCCTATGGCGCGATGAAGGGCGCGGTCGAGGTGCTGACCCGGTACATGGCCAAGGAACTCGGGCCTCGCCGGATCACGGCGAACGTCGTCGCGCCCGGCGCCATCGCGACCGACTTCAGCGGGGGCATGGTCCGCGACAACCCCGAGGTGAACAAACAGGTTGCCGCAATGTCTCCGCTCGGCCGCGTGGGCCAGGCGGAGGACGTCGGGCCTATGATCGCCTCCCTGTTGTCGGACGATAATTGCTGGGTCAACGCACAGCGGATCGAGGTATCTGGCGGCGCGATGGCCTGATCGTTCAATCTGACAGCAGGAGGCCGGTGCGGACCGGCCACTTCTTCGCAACACGGCTCGGAGCGGACCGGTAGCAAAGCCCCCTTTATGAAAGAGCTTGCGCGTCACAGCCAGGAAACCGGCCGGATAGCGTTGGCGAGTTCTACTGTCAGGCTGCGAGCGCGGCGAAGCGCGAGGTGCGGGTGGGTAGGTGGGTGCGGGCGCTTAGCGAACCAGGCCCCAAGGCGGTCAAGGTTGATGGCTGCGGCCGTGGCCAGGCCTTGTAGACCCACTTTGGCCAAGCCGTGGTAGCGCGCTCGGCGCAGGCCAAAAGCCCGCACGCTCTGCGAGATCGTGCCCTCGATGCCCTGACTCTGGCCGTAGGGCCGTCGGCCCGCAGCGGTTTCCAGCCGTGCCCGGGCGGCTGTGATCGCTTCGTGCTCCAGGCGCGGCAGCAGCCCAAGCCGGCGGCTCGTCGCCCGCGTGCAGCGCGACCGCGACGGACAGGGCCGGCAGACGGCCGGGCTGAACCCGGCGCGGATGTATGACTGGCCCGATGCCTTGTCCTTGTAGTCGCCCCAGGTGGTGCTTTCGTGGCCCATGGGGCAGCGCGCGCGCTGGCGCTCCCAGTCAACCGTGAAGTCGGTGCCGCGGAACGCGCCCTCCTGTTGCTTCTGCCAGCTCTGGGCCGGCCGCGGGGGGCCGACTAGGTCGATGCCGTGGCGCTCGCGGGCGGTGACGAGGTGGGCGGCGCTGACGTAGGCCGCGTCGGCTAGGTGCTCGGACGGGGCCATTCCCTTGGCGGCCAGCGCGTCGTGGATCGGCTCGGTGCGCATCGCCTCATGCACGTTGGCTGGCGTGGCATCGGTGTGCACGATCAAGTGCGGAGCGTCCGCGTCGCAGGTTTCCGTGAGGTGGACCATGTGGCCGGTCCAGTTCGTGCCGGCCTTGGACCGGAACCGGGCCTTGATGTCGTATGGGGACTCAACGCGGTCGCCGGGACCGCGTCCCTGCGCCGCCCGCAGCTGCACGCTGCGGCTAGCCTGTTCGCCAGCACTGCCGTCGGCGTCTGACCCGGCCTCGTCCCGCTCGAAGTGCCGCGTCCAAACGCGGCGCAGCACGCCGACCTCCGGCAGGTCCCGCGCGCCTGCGGGCGCTCCTGCGCCGTCCAGCGCGCCAAGCAGCAGGAAGCCGTTCATGCCGACCTGGACGGCGTAGGCGGCGCGCTTGGGGCGGGTGTCGGGCAGGCGCATGTCCTCGACCCGGCGATCGTAGCGGCCGTGCCACTCGGCAGGCGCGACGGCGCACAGCCAGTCGGGGGCTGCAACGGCAATCGCGTTCAACGCCGCGCGCAGCGTCTCGCCCAGCAGCTCCAGCCGGTTCAGGTCGCGCACGGCGGCGAGCACGTGCGTGCTGTCCGTGCGCTGGCGACCGCGGGCCTTGAGCAGCCCACCCTCGCGGGCGGCGTCCAGCAGGCGGGCCAGCAGGCGCTCCGTGGCGCCGCGCTGGAGCAGGCGGGCGCGGAACTCGCAGAGGACCGAGAAGTCAAAGCCATCATCTGGCAGGTCAAGGGCGAGCAGGTATTTCCAGTCGATCCGGCCCCGCACGGCCTCGGCCGCTTGCCGGTCGCTCAGCCCCTCGCGGAACTGCATGAGCGTGACCAGCGCGAGCCGCCATGGCGCATAGGCGGGTTGGCCGCGCTTGGGGTAGAGGTCGGCGAAATCGGCGTCGGCGAACGCTGCGCCCAGCTTGTCCCTCAGGAGCACATACGGGGTGCCGCGCCGGAACGCAGACCGGGCAATCCGGGCGGTGTCGTCCGGCACGGGCGGAAGCAACTGCGGGCAGAACGACATGGGCGGCCTCCGGGCAGAAAAACCACTCAACGCCGCCCTCCGGGCCAAGCTGCCGATTTCGCCAACGCTATCCGACCGTTTGACGAAGTAATACAGGGTAGGTCGGGCGTCGCCGTCCCGCTACCAAGCGCTTGGGTTTGGGCTTACGCGGCGCTACAAGCATCTCATGCCGACCATCCTACGCATCGGCGGCTGGCGTTTCGCGGTGTACCCGAACGACCATCCGCCCGCCCATGTCCACGTCATCGGGCTGGGTCGTGGTGGTGAACCTCCACGGCCCTTTGGTGCGCGAGGTGCTGGGGCCATGCTCGGAGCGTGAGGCCCGGCGGGTCCTGGACCTTTCGGGGGAGAACGGCGCGGCGTTGCTGGAGGGGTGGAGGCGGTTCCATGACTGATATGCAGGACGGGTTCGGGGCGCAGTTCGAGGCAGCCCGGCAGCGCGGGGACGAGCGCTTGCGCGGCCCACGTGCCGTGGCAGTCCGCTACGACGCGGGCCGTGGCCGCGTGATCGTCACCTTGTCCAGCGGCGTGGAGCTTGGGCTGCTGCCGCGCGACGTGGAGGGCTTGGCGGGTGCGTCGGCGGCCGACCTTCGCGTGGTCGAGGTGGACGCGATGGGGCTTGGCATCCACTTCCCGCGGCTCGACGCGGACCTTTACGTGCCGGCGCTGCTGGAAGGGGTGCTCGGGTCGCGGAGCTGGATGGCGGCTCGCCTTGGCGCGGCGGGCGGGCAGGCGCGCTCGCCTGGCAAGACGGCGGCGGCGCGCGAGAACGGCCGGCGGGGCGGGCGGCCCCGCAAGGCCGTTGCAGGCGGGTGAGGGTGAGCCGGGGGGAGCCGCGGCGGTTCGTGGCCTACCTTCGGGTCAGCACCGAGGGCGGCCAGTGCGTCTGAGCGGTACGGTGTACTGATGGGGTGGACGCCCCCCGACGGCATCATGTGCCAAAGTGGAGGTGTTGAAGACACCACTTGAAGGAGGCGTCCATGTCGGAGGTTGGCACGATCGGATTGGACATCGCGAAGCACGTGTTCCAGGCCCATGGCGCGGACGCGTCGGGGCGTGTCGTGTTTCGAAAGAGGGTCACCCGGAGCAAACTGATCGAGTTTTTGGCGTCGCAGCCCGGTGCATGGTGGCGCTGGAGGCTTGTGGAAGCGCCCATTACTGGGATCGGGAGATCGGCAAGCTGGGCCACACGGTCCGGCTAATCCCCCCCGCTTACGTCAAGCCGTTCGTAAAGCGCCAGAAGAACGACGCGGCCGATGCCGAGGCGATCTGCGAAGCGGCGCAACGGCCGAGGATGCGGTTTGTTGCCGTAAAGGACGAAGAGCAGCAGGCTAACGGGGTGGTGTTCCGGGCTCGAGACGTGCTGGTGCGCCAACGAACGCAGTGCATCAACGCGCTCCGCGGGCATTTGACCGAACATGGCTGGGTCGTTCCCAAGGGCACGGCTCATGTGGCGACGCTGATCGGCCAGATCGAAGACCCAGACAGTTCCTTGCCGGAGAGCGCCCGCGCGATCTTCAAGGTCATGGTCACGAGTCTGGCCTCGCTGGAGGAGAGCATTGCTATCCTGGACAGCGAGATCAGCCGCCGGTCCAAAGAGGATCCGGTTGCTCGCCGATTGATGACGATACCAGGGGTCGGCCCGATCACCGCTACAGCGATCACGGCTCTGGCGCCGCCGATAGAGACGTTCGCCACCGGGCGTGACTTTGCGGCCTGGCTGGGCCTCACGCCGTTGCAGAAGTCGACCGGCGGCAAACAGCGGCTCGGCGCCATCTCGAAGATGGGCGAGCGAACCCTGCGACGGCTTCTGATCATCGGGGGCAATGCCGTTGTCAGCCATGCTAGCCGACGTGGCGCGCCAGACGGATCTTGGCTTGCGCGCATGCTGGCCCACAAGCCGAGCATGCTGGTGACAGTAGCATTGGCCAACAAGATGGCCCGGATCGTCTGGGCCTTGTTGGCCAAAGGCGGGGTCTACCGAGCTCCGGTCGCGGCGGCGTAAGCCACCCGCGATCGCGAGGTCGTCGAGGGCGTAGGGGCGGTCGGAAGGAGAGTATGGCGCAACGGTCGTGAGACGAGGTTGGGAAAACCAGTTTATGACAAAGCGCCTTCGAGCGCGCTGTACTGATTTGGACCCGGCCTTCGAACTCCCATACGGGCCCGCGGCTGTCAGGCCGCAATAGAGGCCGGACAGATGTCCGCACCCGACCTACGTTGCCATGCAGTCCCGAACGATTTCTCTTGCATCCATGGGGGCGTCCACAGATGTCATAAGCGGCTGTGCGGAACTTGAGACAATCGCACGCCCGATTTCGAACAACTTGGTTTGAGCGTTTTCAACGGGATACAACTTGCAGAAGTCCTGTGCGGAAGTCAGGAATTTTTGCGATAAGTTTCGCACTGGCTGCGCCCACCAATCCGCTACCGCATTGTCATGGCTGCAAGCTACTGAAATAAATAACAGAAACTTCTTATGACAGTAAGCCGTACAAACTAGACGCACGGCTCAAACCCAACGTATCAAGTGCAGTTCACAATTGGTATGGTTCTTGCGTCTTTTCCGAAAGGAGCGTGGGCAACCCGCTGCTGAAAACAGGAGCGTAACCCATGCCTAATCCGAGCCCTGCCCGTTGCTACCCTGTTAGGGCCGCCGCCGCCCTCGGCAGCCTTCTAACTACCACTGGCATAGTGCGGCCGCGGACACGCGGCCTTGTCGTGGGCGATGGGGCGGAGATGGCAGGCTTAGCCCATTAGCTGCTCCCACTTTGCGGACCCAGGAATGGTATGACGCACGCGAAGACGCAAGGGTACCGCCTGGACATTGAGGGCGTGTCGCTGTCCTACGGGGGAGCCCGAATCGTCGACCAGGTCACCCTCGCCGTGCAACCCGGTGAGTTGGTCGCTCTGCTTGGGCCTTCGGGCTGCGGCAAGACCACGCTGCTGCGGGCGATTGCCGGGTTCATGCGCCCGGACTCCGGCCGCATCCTATTCGACGGCAAGACGGTGGACCATCTTCCGCCCGGCCGCCGCCGGGTCGGGATCGTGTTCCAGAATTATGCACTGTTCCCCCATATGTCCGTCGCGGAGAACGTCGCATACGGGCTGCACGCAAGGCGCGTCGCAAAGGCGGAAATCGCGCCCCGCGTCGCTGCTGCGCTGGATGCGGTACAGATGGCCGGGTTCGCCACGCGGCGGCCGAGCCAGTTGTCCGGAGGGCAGCAACAGCGCGTCTCACTCGCCCGCGCCATCGTGACGGAACCGGCCGTGCTACTGCTGGACGAGCCGTTTGCAGCACTGGACCGGGCGTTGCGGCTGGACCTGCAACTCGAGATCAAGCGGCTGCAGCGACGCCTTGGGTTGACTGCTGTGATCGTCACCCACGACCAGGATGAGGCAATGAGCATGGCCGACCGCATGGCGGTGATGCGCGCCGGCCATCTGGAACAGCTGGATGCTCCGGGGGCGGTGTATGATGCCCCGGCCAACCGCTTTGTGGCCAGTTTCGTCGGTGCCAGCGTCGAGATCCCGGGCTGTTTGACAGGCGTATCCGGCAACCAGTGCAACGTGATGCTGGACGGCGGTGCGCGGCTTACGATCATGGGTCGCCCACCGGCGGGCCAGGGTGGTCGCGTGGTGGTGTCTGCCCGGCCCGAGCATCTGGCGCTGTTCGACCAGCCGGGGTCCGACCGCATGATGGCTGACCTGCGGCAATCCGCCCCCCTCGCCGGCACCATCGTCCACGACATCAGCGTCGGCGGGCTCGCGATGAAGGTGATCGAACCGCGCCGGTCCGCCATCCGCGCGCCGGGCCAGGTCTATGTCGGGCTGGCCCCGTCGGCCCGACCCGCTCTCTTCGCTGCGAACGAGCCCATTCCAGGATGCCACATATGACCGTCACCCGCCGCACCTTTGCTACGGGAGCCGCATCCCTGGCCGCCGCATCCCTCCTTGGCCCCCGCAAGGCCCAGGCGGCCGGCAGCCTCACCGCCGCCATCCCTCCGGGCGCGTGGGAAGACGCCTATCGCGCCGTAGTGGTCCCGGCGCTGAAAGCCAATACTAGCACCGACGTCGCGTTCGAGGCGCTGTTCGCCGTGGACGAGATCGCCAAGGTCCGCGCGGCCCGCGGCAATCCCCCCTTCGACGTGTTCCTGCTAGACCCGGGGCCCCGCGCCACGGCGATCGACTACAACCTGTTCGAGCCGTTTGACGCCAAACGCCTGAAAAATGCTGACAAGCTGCCGCCTTCGCTGATCGACAAATACGGGGTGGCGGTGGCGGCCCAGGTCGTCGGCATTGCCTACAACCCCAAGAAAATTCCGAAGCCGACTGGCTGGAAAGATCTGTTCAAGCCAGAATTTGCCTCCCACCTCGCCCTTACCGGCTTCCAGACAACCTTCGGGACAATGTGCCTGATCGAGATCGCCAAGGCGTTTGGCGGCTCCGAGACGGACGTGGAGCCCGCCTTCGCCCAGATCGCCAAAACTCTGCCACAGGTGGCCGCGGTTGCCGCCCCGGGGGCGTTGCCTGGTCTGTTCCAACAGGGCCAGGTGGACCTAATGTACATCAATACGCAGACCGTCACGGCGCTTCAGGCCCGGGGCGTCAGCATCGAGTTCGTCGTCCCCGACACCGGCGGGTCCGCCTTCGTGAACACCATGCACATTACCAAGGGGAGCAAGAACGTCGATCAGGCCTACGAGTACATGGACACCGTGTTGTCTACCCCGGTGCAGGACGCGCTGGCGAAGCCGCCATATTATCTGACGCCGGTGAACAAGGACGTTGATCCCGGCCCCGGCGTGCCGATGAGGAGCGTGGCCGACCTAGACAAGTTCAACACCTACGATTGGACCAAGATCAACCCGCTGCGCGCCAAGTGGATCGACCGGTTCAACAAGGAAATGACGAAGTAGTCCGATGCGGCCCACCTCCGGCCCAATCCTACTCGTCATGCCGCTGGCCGTGGCGCATCTGCTGCTGTTTGCCGCCCCGCTGCTGCTGCTGGTCGCGACCTCGTTCGCCGGTGACGAGATGCTGAAGGCGGCGAGCCTGCGCGCCTGGACCGAGTTGCTGGGGGACCCGTTCAACCTGCGGGCGCTGCTGAACACGGTGAAGCTCGGGGCGCTCACCGTGCTGGCCACCTCCTGCCTTGTCATCCCGCTGGCGCTGGTGCACATGGTGGCGGGGCCGCGTCTGCGCTGGGTCATCCTGATCGCCGCGATTTTGCCGCTGCTGACCTCGGTCGTGGTGCGCAGCTTCGCATGGATCGCAATTCTGGGGCGTGAGGGCGTGCTCAGCCAGTTGTTGCAGGCCACTGGCCTGGCCAGCGGCCCCGTGCAGCTGTTGCAGACTGAGCCCGGTCTGATCTTGGCGCTGGCGCAGATCGAGATGCCGCTGATTCTGCTGCCGCTGATGTCCGCCCTTGGCCGTCTAGACCCGGCCTTGCTCGATTCGTCGGCCGTCCTGGGCGCCTCGCTGGCGCGGACGCTGTGGCGGGTGGTGCTGCCGTCGGCGTTGCCGGGGCTGATTGCCGGGGGAAGCCTGGCGTTTGCGTCGTCTTCGACCGCCTTCATCTCCCAGAGTGTCATCGGCGGCGGGCGGCTAGTCTATCTCCCAGCGCTGGTGTGGCAGCAATCCATGCTCACCTTCGATTGGCCGCTCGCCGCCGCACTTGCCCTGTTGCTGATGGGGGCCGTGCTGGTGGTCGTCACCCTGCTGGGCGTCGCGGGACGCCGGGTGCATGCGTAGCACCTGGCGGATGCGGCCCGGCGACTGGCCACTCGCCACATTGATCGCCGTGCTGGCGCTGCTGGCGATGGTGATCCTGATCGGCCCCGTTCTCGTCGTGGTGCTGACCAGCTTCTCCACCTCCGCGGCGTTGCAGTTCCCTCCCCCCGGTCTGACGCTGCGCTGGTATCGCGAGTTGTTCGACCCGGCCCGCTCCGACGTGATCCAGCAGGCCGCGCTCAACAGCGTGATTGTCGCCACGTTCGCCGCGGCGGTGGCGACCGTGGTGGCGACGGCAGCCGCCCTTGGCATTGCGCGCAACCCGGCCCGCTGGGCTCGTTGGGCTGACGGGGCGTTCATGCTGCCGCTAGTGCTGCCCGGCATCTCGTTCGGTTTGGCTGCGTTGATGTTTGCGTCCTGGTTGGGGCTCAGCGCTTCGTTGCCCTTGCTCGTGGTCACCCATGCGGTCGTCATCACGCCCTATGTGCTGCGCACCGCCGCCGTATCCGCCGCCGGGCTGCAGCCATCCTGGCTGGACGCGTCCGTGGTTCTTGGCGCGTCTCCGTGGATGACGTTCCGCCGGGTCGTGCTGCCGGCGATCCGGTCGGGCGTGCTGGCGGGCGCGTTCCTGGCGTTCGTGTCCTCGCTCGACAACATCCCCGTTTCTTTGTTTCTTGGGTCGGCACGGACCGACATGCTGCCGATCCGGATGTGGGGAATGATGGAGAACTCGCTCGACATCCGCGTGGCTGCGGTCTCGGGGCTGCTAGTCGGATTCTCGTTCATCGTCTTGCTGCTGATGGACCGGGTGGCTGGGCTCACCCAGCGGCTCAGCCAGTGAAGCGCGACCTCACCGGTTATGGGTTCTCGCCGCCCCGCCTGCAGTGGCCCGGCGATGCCAAGGTCGCCGTGTCACTGGTCGTTAATTACGAGGAGGGCGCCGAACTCGCCATCGAGGCAGGGGACGCCGAGAACGAGCGGGTGGGAGAGGTACTCAGCGTTGTGCCGCCGGGTCGCCGCGATCTCGGGATGGAAGGCGTCTTTGCGTATGGGCTGCGCGCCGGATTGCCTCGGTTCCTCGATGCGTTCGATCGTGCGGGGGTGCGTGCCACGTTTTGGATGTGCGGTCGCGCCGTGCAGAGGACACCCGATCTGGCGCGGGAGGTGGTCCACCGTGGCCACGAGCCAGGGTGCCACGGCTGGCTGTGGCGGCCTAACGCGGACTACGCCACGTCCGAGGAGGAGCGGGCGGCGATTGCGCTGGCCACCGACACGATCGGGCAGGTGACCGGCACCCGGCCCACAGGTTATTTTTGCCGCGGCAGCGCCAGCCAGCACACACGTGGCCTGTTACGGGAACTAGGGTATGGCTACGACAGCAACGCGTTAGATGACGACCTGCCGTATCGCTGCGCCGAGACGGGGATGCTGGTGCTGCCGTATGCGCTCGACAGCAACGACATGAAGTTCTTCCATCCAAACGGCTTCGTGCAACCGGCGGAGTTCTCGGGTTACGTTGCCGCTGCGCTGGATCAGCTGATCGAGGAAGGACGGCGCGGCTTTCCCCGTATGCTCAATGTCGGGTTCCATCTACGCATCTGCGGCCGCCCCGGCCGGTTCCGCGCGGTTGAGGCCATCCTGCAGGATCTGAAACGCCGCGGCGGCGATGTATGGGTGGCTACCCGGCAGGAGATTGCGGCAGTTGCCGAGAGGCAGTTGCCAAGCCTGTGAAGGTTCGACGTCTGCTGCTGATCAACCCGAACAGCTCGGCGGCGACCACGCGGATGATGGTTGCCATCGCCCAGGCAGTGGCGGGAGGTGGCTTCGACGTGGCCGGAGCAACGGCGACCCGCGCCCCTCGCATGATCGTGCGTCCCGAAGCTCTGGCCGCCGCCGCAGCCGAAGTCCTGGAGATCGCGCAGGCGAACCAGGCGGGCTGCGACGGCATGATCGTGGCGGCTTTCGGTGACCCTGGCCTGGCCGGCATACGAACGAACACGACGGCGCTAGCCGTTGGAATCGCCGAGGCCGCCATGCTGCAAGCGGCCGAAGGGGGGCGAAGGTTCGGAGTGGCCACGACCACCGCCGCGTTGACGGCGCAGATCGATACCAGAGTGAATGACCTTGGCTTGACCACGCAGTATTGCGGCACGCGCGTCACGGAGGGCGAGCCGAGTTTGCTGACAGCCGATCCCGAACGACTGCGGGCCGCCCTGGCGCAAGTGGTGCAGACCTTGATCTCGCACGATGGGGCAGACGCGGTGATTATTGGCGGCGGCCCTCTGGCGCAGGCCGCAGCCGTGCTTCAGCCGATGTTTTCCATCCCCATTATCGCGCCTCTACCGGCCGCCGTCCGGAGCATCATCAGAGTGATCGGATCAGGCGGATAAATCGGCGCCAGACGCCGCGATATTTGCTTCGTAGAGTCTCTCAGCAGCCTCATACCAACTGTCATTTGCTCTAGCTCTAATGTGAGTAGGTGCGGCTCGGCGTTTTGTGATTCGGTTTGTTTCCATGATGGTGGGGGTGGACATGACGGTTGGGATCACGCGGACGGAGCACACGGCGGTTGACCTGCGTCGGCTTGCGGCTGTGTCGGATGACGCGGCCGTGACGCGGCGGCTGCTGGCGCTGGCGTTGGTGCTGGACGGGCGCAAGCGGGAGGACGCGGCTCGGCTGTCCGGCATGGACCGGCAGACCCTGCGCGACTGGGTGCGTCGTTACAACATGGACGGGGTGCCGGGCCTGTCTGACCGGCACGGCGGCAGGGTGGTGGCGCGCCTGTCGGCCGAGCAGGAGGCGGAGGTTGCGGGCTGGGTGCGGGCCGGGCCGGACTTGGAGAGGGACAAGGTCGTGCGCTGGCGCTGCTCGGACATCCAGGCTCGGATCGTCGAGCTGTTCGGGGTCAGCTTCCACGAGCGCAGCGTGGGACGGTTGCTGCACCGGCTGCGCTTCTCGCACGTCTCGGTCCGCCCGCAGCATCCCAAGGCGGACCTCCTGGCGCAGGCGTCTTTCGGAGCGGGTTCAGCGATCTTTTGACCGCGGCCCTGGCCGAGGCCGTGCGCCGCGCGGGCACGCCGGTCGAGGTCTGGTTCAAGATGCTATGGGGGCGGACACCGCCGGGGCTGAGCGTTCAGACTGGCAGGCATCCGCAACCCGACCGGGAAGCCTGCACCATGCCGTCCGAGAACACTGTCCATGTCGCCATTGAACTCAGCGCCTCCACTTGGCTCACCGCAGTTCGGCTGCCTGGTGCCGAAAAGTCGCGATTGCACCGCATTGAGGGCGGTGACACGAGCGGGTTGCTGGCGCTGCTGGCAGATCTGGGTCAGCAAGGATCGACCAAGCTTAGCCGTGTCGTCGATGTGGCATGCTGCTTCGAGGCTGGCCGGGACGGCTTCTGGCTGCATCGTTTGCTGACATCGCATGGCGTTACGGTACACGTGCTCGAACCGACCAGCATCCTGGTGAACCGGCGGCGCGGCGGGCCAAAACCGACCAGCTTGACGCTGGGGCATGCTGCGGGTGCTGGCGGCTTGGCTGGGCGGCGACCGGAGTGTGTGCAGCATGGTGCGCGTGCCCACGCCCGAGCAGGAGGATGCCAGGCGGCCTCATCGAGAGCGCGAGCGTCTCGTCCAGGAGGGGCTGCGCATTGAGAACCGGATTGAGGCGCTGCTGTTCACGCAGGGCATCCGGAAAAGGCCGGCGCTGCGTTCGTGGGAGCGCGACATGGCCGAGTTGCGCACGGGCGACGGCAGGGCCGTGCCGCCGCTGCTGCGAGTCGAGCTTGATCGTTTGCAGCGCCGGCTCGTGCTGGCATTGGAGCTGATCCGGGAACTGGAGGCCGAGCGCGCCGCGGCGTTGGCCGTGGCGGCCGAAGCAGCGGCGGCCGACCACGCGATGGCGCTGAAGATCACAGCCCTGTAGCGCATCCGCGGCATCGGCGAGAACTTCTCCGCCGTGCTGGTGCGCGAGGTGCTCTACCGCTCGTTTGCCAACCGCCGCCAACTGGCGAGCTACGTCGGCATCGCGCCCATGCCCTACCAAAGTGGAGGCATGGACCGAGATCGGAGCATCAGCCGCGCGGGCAACCCGCGGGCGCGCACGACGCTGATCCAGCTAGCCTGGCTGTTGCGCTACCAGCCCGGTAGTGCGCTGGCCGCTTGGTTCCGCGAACGCGTCGGCACGCTGCAAGGGCGCACGCGTCGGATCGCCATCGTAGCCATGGCAAGGAAGCTGCTGATTGCGCCCTGGCGCTATGCCGAAAACGGCGTGGTGCCGGAGGGCATTGAGTTCAGGGCGAAGGCCGTGACCACGGCATAAGCCAACAGGATTGCCGCAGGCGACGGCGTTGGTGGACAGAGGCAAGTGCGGACGGCAGGGTCGCTGACCCACACGGCTCAGCGGCGGACGGAGGCGGGCTTCGCTTTGCGGATCATGCGGTTGAGCACCTGGACAGCGAGCGCGACCTCGCCAAACTGACCTAGCCGGTTACGGGCGCGGAGCTTGGGCCCGATCAGGTGTTTGTAGCGGCCCATCGTCGTTTCCACATGGTTGCGCTTCCCGTACCCGGTGGCACGTTGCCAGCCGATGCGGCCACGCTCGGCCATGAGCTGGATGTGGCGGTCGCGCGGGGCTTGTTGGTCCGGATCATTTGTGCCCAGCACGGCGTCGGCCCGGGGCGGGATGACCACCTCGAGCGGTGACCCGGGTTGCCGGGCTGCGGCGGCCTGGTAGACGGGATCGCGATCGTAGGCGCCGTCCGCGGTGATGCTGGCCAGGGTGCCTTCGCACTGGCGCAGCAAGCCAGGCGCTTGCGCCGCATCGTCTGCGTCGTCGCCCGTCAGCACGTGTGCTGCGATCTCGCCGGTGCTGGCGTCCACGCCCAGGTGCAGCTTGAGCCAGCGCCGCCGCAGCTGGCCGTGCTTGGCCGCGCACCACTGGCCCTGACCGAACAGCTCAAGCCCCGTGCTGTCCAGCACGAGATGGACCGGGCCGCCGCCAGCCTGCATGCGCGCCTGGCGTCCGGCAAAGGCGCGCCCCCGCCGGCTCAGGGTGGTGTGGTCCGGCACCGGCAGAGCCATGCCGAGCAGCTGCAGCACGCTGCGGGCAAACCCTTCCGCCTGACGTAGCGCCAGGTGGAACACGAGCCGCAGCGTCAGCACCAGCTCGATTGCCAGGTCCGAGTAGCGCGGCTGCCCGCCCGGCGTGCTGCGGCGTGGTGCTTGCCATCCCTCAAGCGCCGCCTCGTCCACCCAAACCGTCAGGTCCCCGCGCCGGCGCAGCCCCATCTCGTAGGCCGGCCAGTTCGTGACCTGGTAGCGCGCCCGCGGGATGTGATGGCGGCGCGCAGCATTATGCTTGGATGGCATAACAGGAACATACCTGCCCCACCAGGGTCACGCTACCCGGTCATCCGTGCACCAACGTCCCGTCGCAACTGTCCGGCGGGCAGCGGGAGCGGGTGGCGCTCGCTCGCACGCTTGCGGTGCAGCCGCGTATCCTGCTGCTGGACGAGCCGTTCGGCGCGCTGGACCGCCAGGTCCGCGACGGGCTGCGAACGGAGCTGCGCCGCATCCATGATGCGCTCGGCACCACTACGCTGTTCGTCACGCATGACGAGTATGAGGCGGCGGCACTCGCCGACCGCATCGTCGTACTCGACCGCGGGCGCATCCAAGGAACGCCGCCGACGTCCGCAGCTCACGCTGCTGGGCATGGGTCCACGCCGATCGGGCCTCTTACCGCCGGTGCTGTCGAGAACTGACCTGGGTCGGCCCGAGCCAACCAAGAAGCAGCCGGACCGACAGTTCCAGCCGAGTCTCGGGAGAGACACGCTGCCAAGCGCCCTGCCGAGATTGGCAGGGCCCCGCCGGCAGCCGCGGGAACGGTGCAATGCTGCGCTCAGATCGCGGGAGCGAAGCTGCTAATTCAGCCGCCTACGGATGCGTTGGCCAAGGCAAGGGTGTGCCGCGTGGCGGTAGGACATCGCGGCCCCTGTCCCGACAGAAAGCGGCGGATTCGGATGGTGACCGGGCCGAACCGGTTCACTCGATCTGCCGCGATCCGCGCCGCAGGCCAAAGGGTCGTGACATGGACGGCATGAAGCGTCAACCGGAAAATAAACCATTGCTGGGCCGGGTTATGGGCGACGGCGTAGGTCTCGCCGACACGGTCGGGGAAGATCAGGTCGGACGCGACCAAGTCCCTAAAATCCACCGTGCGTGCATCGCACAGCGCAAGCGGGCTATCCCATAGCGGGCCGACAATCGGCCGCCACAAATTTATAATCTGCACGCGGCTGCGTAACAGCTGGGCGGCCTCGTCTGGCAGCAGGTCGCGCACTCGTTGCGGCCCGGATGTCAGAGTCTGATCGACATGGACGCGGGTCGCCGGCTGCCGCGGCAAGTCGGCGGCGCTGTCCTCAGCTTCGGCGACCCGGCGGCGTAATGTGTGGTCGAACACAAAGACGCGGTCCGCGTCGGTTTCGGCCCGGATGAGTTGCTCGGCCTCGGCGTAGCAGACGCGTCGCACCTCGTCCCAGAAGTTTCGCACCGCGCTCTCGTGCTGGACGAGCGCAAAGCCCTCACGGTCCAGTTGAAACGGGTTTGCATTCAGGCGGGCATCTCGGATCACAACGCGGTGCGGGGCGTAACGGGCGTTGGACCGAGGACCACCCCCTGGCGGGTCGAACGCGTAGGTCCGCGGCTTCTCGCCGATCAGCTCCAGGAACTGCAAGTCAGCCTCGACGCCGAGCATACGGGGCACGTTGTCGACCGATAGCGCACTACTCATGATGAGCCTCTGCCATGACAGGCAACCTGCTGCCGTCCGCTCGATAAGGCTGCGGCGCCGGAAGGCGCCCGGTTCGCAGCAGTTGGCCGACGACGCGGTGAACGTCCGGCAGGGATGGCCACAGGCTATCGTCCAGCTCCTCCACGCGGGGATCGACCGCGATGAAGCGGTATCGGCCGTCGTGGCTCACGGCAGCGCCGGCGAACTGGCCGGACACTTCAATGACATGCGATTGGCGCATGAATATACTCCGGCGCTGGCCGCTGGTGCGGACCGGCAATGGACGGATTGCTGGTTCTTGGAACGATGGGTCGACGCGACGCCTCAGCGTCGGCAGCAGCGCCGACACGGCCAGCGGATATGTAGAGCGAAGGAGCGACGCGGTCGGTTCAGGTCCATGACAGTCTCCAGCCGACAGTCTTCATCATAACGACGGCATGTATCTCGGCATATGCACACCGCGGCTCAACTACAGATTTCACGTGGAAAGTAGTTTGCGATCAGCGGCTAGATGCGGTCTGACGAGGAGAAACGGTTTTCCTCCAAGGTGCCTGGCAGGAAAGCGGCGGCGACGGCACGCCGGTTCAGGTGGCGACCGGCTCGGCGTCCCCGGCCCGGCGGTCGCGGAAGGCGCGCGCCTGCAGCGGGTAGGAGGTCGTGTGCTTCATCCGCTCCATGGCGAAGCGTGACGTGACGTTCTTCAGCGGCACGGAGGCGACCAGCCGCTTGTAGAAGGCGTCGAACGCGGTCATGTCCGCCACGGCGACCCGCAGCATGTAATCCACCTCGCCAGCCATTCGGTAGGCCTCCATCACCTCTGGCATGCTCGCGACCGTGGCCGCAAACCGGGCCATCCAGTCCGGTGAGTGTTCGTACGCCTCGATCGCGACGAAGACGATCAGGCCGACGCCTACGCTTTCCGGTTCGAGCAGGGCCACGCGACGCTTGATCACCCCCGCCTGCTCCATCTTTTGGATGCGTTTCCAAACGGGCGTGGCCGACAGGCCCACATGGTCGGCCAGGTCGGCCATCGGGATGGTCGCGTCCTCCTGCAGACGGGCCAGCAGCTTTCGGTCGACGTCGTCCATCATGGCAATGCCTCGGTTCAGTGTTGGCAGCGACGGTGCGATAAAGACCCGTTCTGCCACCGCGGATAGGTCTCGCGCGGCCTCCTTTGACGTTAGCGTGGCGAACTCGAGCCTGCACGGAGAAACCGCGTCTATTTCCAGCACGCGTTGCGACATATGGAACTACAAACAGGATAGATTGTGCAATTGCATCCACCAACGACTGTCCCCATTCTCCGATATCTCGAAAATATTTGGTGAATGTCGATGCCATCTGCACGGCTGATGACTGTACCGGTCCGATGACAATTGTCCGGTCGAACGGGGTTGCCCGTTCGACGCACCCTTACGTGGATCTCGAGGCGAGCGATCGCGCGTGGGCCAGATTTCGCCGCTCCCGTCAATGAGCGGAAACCAGCAGCGGCGGGACGGCGCGCCTTCCTCCAACGTCCCCGCGTCGGCAGAACCAGGGTCGCTCGGCCTGGACTGGCCGGCGCTCACCGCCGTGCTGCGCGAGGCCGGGGTGCGGCATGACCGTGACGGCAGATTCCCTCACGACAGCCTGGCCCGGCTGCATCGCGCCGGAGTGCTCCGGCTCACCGTGCCGGTGGCGCTCGGCGGCCACGGGCAAGGTTTGGCCGCGTCGTCCGATGCTGTCGGACGGATAGCCCAGGGCTGCCCGTCCACCGCGCTAATCGTTTCCATGCAGTTGACTAAACAGGCTGCCCTCGCGCGCAACACCAGCTATCCCGTTGCCCTGCGGGAGCGGATCGGACGGGAGGCGGCGCGGGACGGTGCGTTGCTCAACGCGATCCGGGTCGAGCCGGACCTGGGCAGCCCCACCCGCGGCGGCTTGCCGGCCACCATGGCACGCCGGGTCGTGGGCGGCTGGCGGGTCAGCGGACGCAAGATCTACTCGACCGGTGCCGCAGGCTTGACCTGGTTCGACACGTTTTGCCGCACCGACGAGCTGAAGCCCCGTGTGGGAAGCTTCCTGGTCCACGCAGGCAGCGATGGACTGCGGATCGAGGAAAGCTGGGATCATCTCGGCCTGCGCGCGTCGGGGAGCCATGACGTGGTGCTGGACGATGCCTTCGTGCCCGACGACCAGGTTGGCGCACTAAACGTGCCAGGCGAGGGACCGCCGCCACGCGACGACGTTCAGGCAGTCTGGAACGCCGCCCTGATCGGGGCACTGTATGACGGGGTGGCATGTGCCGGTCGTGATTGGATCGTCGGATTCCTGCGCGACCGCACGCCGTCCAATCTGGGCAAGCCGCTCGCGAGCCTGCCGCGGGTGCAGGAGGCGGTTGGCGAGATCGAGGCGTTGCTGGCGGCCAATGCGCGGCTGATCCGCTCCGTCGCGGCGGAGGTGGATGCCGGCGGGCTGCCAGCTTCGGCCGAGTCGGGCGCGCTGAAGGTGGTCTTGACCCGCAACGCGGTCGAGGCGGTACGGCTGGCGGTGAGCCTGGCCGGCAACCACGGACTGAGTCGCCACAACGGGCTGGAGCGCTACTGGCGGGACGTGCAATGCGGGCTGGTCCACGCGCCGCAAACCGATAGCGCCATGGTCGCCGCCGGCCGGCGTGCTCTGGGCTGAACGCCCTGTTCTGGAATTTCAGGAAAGCCTACGCATGAGCAACGCGCGTCAAACCGGTTTGGAGTTCGCGGCGTCGCCAGCGATGCCCGCGCGACGTCGGGCTTGGCTGCGCCGCCGGGCCGCTGCCGCCGGATGCGCTCCGGACCAGCTTGCGCTGCTTTCCTGGTGCATCCCCGCGCTGTTGCTGATCGCCTGGGAAGCGGCGTTTCGGCTGGGCGGGCTTCCACCGTATCTGCTGCCCGCCCCCACCAAGGTTGCGGGCACAGCTTACAAGCTCCTGGTGTCGGGCAGCCTGCTCCAGGATCTCGGTATCAGCCTGCTCCGGGCCTCGATCGGCTTCGTCCTGGGCGGCGGCGTCGGCTTCGCGTTCGGCATCGTCGTCGGCTCGTCCCGGGTGGCAGAGGTCCTGATCGACCGGCCCGTGCAAATGGTGCGGGCAATCCCGTTCCTGGCGCTGCTGCCGCTGGTGATCGTGTGGTTCGGCGTCGGCGAGGGTGAAAAGATCTTCTTCGTCGCCCTCAGTGTGGTGTTCCCGATTTACGTCAACACGACGCTCGGCATCCGCCAGGTGGATCCGAAGCTGCTGGAGCTTGGGCGCGTGCGCGAGCTGAGCCGTTGGCAGATGGTCCGCCGCATTATCCTGCCCGGCGCGTTGCCCTCGATCCTGACCGGGGTCCGCTATGCCCTGGCGACCGCATGGCTCGCCCTGGTCGTCGCGGAAACCATCGGTGCCGAATCCGGTATTGGCTTCCTCGCGATGGATGCGCGGGAGTTCCTGCGCACGGACGTCATCGTCCTGACCATCCTCATCTACGCCGCGATCGGGGTCGGGGCGGACGCGGTCGCCCGTGCCCTGGAGCGGCGCCTGCTCGCGTGGCATCCAAATTACGCAAGGAGCACGGGGCGATGAACGCCGAGGCACCGGCCACGGTCGTGTCGGGCCTGACCCGGCACTACGGCGAGCGCCGGGTCATCCATGGGCTCGACCTCACGATCATGCGCGGCGAGTTCGTGGCGTTGCTGGGTGAGAGCGGCTGCGGCAAGACCACGCTGCTCCGTATCCTCGCAGGGCTGGACCCGGTGCAGGAGGGCCGCGTCGAGGTGCCCCGCCGCCCCGCCGTCGTGTTCCAGGAACACCGCCTGCTGCCGTGGGAGACGCTGTGGCGCAACGTGTCGCTGGGCCTGCCGGCCCAGGGTGCCCGCGCGCGGGCGGCCAAGGCGCTGGCCGAGGTCGGGCTGGGCGAGCGGCTGGACGACTGGCCCCGCAACTTGTCCGGCGGGCAGGCGCAACGCGTCTCCCTGGCCCGTGCCCTGGTGCAGGAGCCGCAGCTGCTGTTGCTGGACGAGCCGTTCGCCGCCCTGGACGCGCTGACCCGCATCCGGATGCAGGCCCTGGTCCGGCAGCTGGTCGCGCGGCACCGCCCTGGCGTCCTGCTGGTGACGCACGACGTGGACGAGGCGCTCGCACTGGCTGACCGCGCCCTGGTAATGCGCTCGGGCCGGATCGCCGCAGAATTCAGGCTGCGCGATCGGTTTGATCCTCGCTCCCTCCGGCCTGACTTGCTGCGCGAACTGGGCGTCGACGCGGCCGAACTACGATGAGGGAATTTGATGCGATGCTACCAACCGGCGGCCCGGCCTTCTCACGCCGCCACATGCTGCAGACCTCCCTGCTCGCGGGTGGGGCACTGTCCCTCGCAGCCCGGAAGGCACTGGGCCGGACGACCGACACGGTGCGGCTGACCTGGGGCTATGGCGGGCTGACCCTGCTCGCCAAGGAGCGCGGCCTGCTCGCGCAAACTCTTGCCGGGCAAGGCATCAAGGTCGAGTGGCTGGGCCCATTTCCCAACCATGCCCCCACGATGCAGGCGGTGGTCGGCGGCAGCGCCGATTTCAGCTTCGGCGGCAGCACCACGCCCGCGCTCGCCGCACTGATCGCGGGCGCCCCCTTGGTGTTCGCACAATTCCTCGTCTACGACCCGCGGACGACGGCCATCATCGCCAAGGACGGATCCGGCATCGACAAGGTGGCCGACCTCGTCGGCAAGTCGGTCGCAGTCAATCGGTCGGGGCTTGGTGAGTTCCTGCTGGTCGCGGCATTGGAAAAGCACGGCATCGACCGCACCAAGGTCCGGTTCATCTATCTCAATCCACCCGATGCCGGCCCGGCGTTGGCCGCGGGCAAGGTCGATGCGTGGGCCATGTGGAGCCCCGGCGTAGACATCGCCCGGCTGCAATACGGGGCGCACGACGTGTTCTTGGAAGGGCGCGACCTCGATTTCCAGATCGACTACACCTCGTTCCTGGTCACGCGCAGCTTCGCTCGGGACAACTCCGACCTGGTCCGGGCCGTGATTGCCGCGCTGGCGCAGGAAGCGGCGTGGTCCGACGAGCACCCGGCGGAGTCCGAGCTGATGCTGCAAAAGGCCGCGCGCTACGACGATGCGATCCGCGAGCAATTCGTGCGGCTGCACCGCCGCTACCGCTTTTATCCGCCCAGCGACACCCGCTTCGTGCAGCAGCTTCAGGACGCCGCGGACTGGCTGGTCAAACGCCGCGTGCTGCCGGAGCCGGTCACGGTGTCCGACCATCTCGCGGCGCTCTGAGGTGTCGGTGCGCCACCCGTTGCGGATCGGCCTATGGGCGCTGGTGCACGGCAATCGGGCCGCACTGCATGACCCGGAGGAGCCCTACGATGCCTCTCCTGGGACCGCAACCGCCGCCTCGTGCTCGAGGCGGAGGCGCTTGGCTACGACTGCGTGCTCGTTGCCCAGCACACCATGAATCCGCACCGTCCGGATCTGGACCAGCTCGAAGCCTGGACCGCCTCCGCCGGGTTGGCTGCCGAGACACGCCGGATCGAGATCATCGCGGCGATCAAGCCGATGCTCTATCATCCCGTGGCGCTGGCGAAGATGGCCCTCGGGATCGAGGCGATCAGCTACGGACGTTTCGCCATCAACCTGGTGAACGCCTGGAACCGCAAGGAGATCGAGGATGCCGGCCTCGTCTTCCTCAAGCACGACGAGCGCTACGCCTACGGGGCCGAGTGGCTGACGCTGGTCGAGGCGCTGATGCGCGGCGAGCGTGTGCAGCACGAGGGCCGGTATTTCCAGGCGCGCGACTACCAGTTGCGTCCGACGGGCACGTTCCGCCCACGCCCGCGAATCTATGTCGGCGGCGAGTCCGCGCCGGCGCGGGACCTCGTTGCGAGCCAGGCCAACGTCTGGTTCATCAATGGCCAACCGCTCGAAGACGTGCGCGCGCTGATTGCCGACGTGCGCCGGCGACCACGCCCAGCGCTTCATCCGGAGCCGGTCGGCTTCGGCCTGTCCTGCTTCGTCATCGCCCGGGAGACAGAGGCCGAAGCACAGGCCGCCTACGAGCGCCTGCTGCAACTGGCGGAACTAGACGCGGACATGAAGGCCTACGTCACCGCAAACACCGATCCGGCCGTCGTCATGCGCAAGACCATGGCGAAGTCTCCGCGCGTCGGCACCAATGGCGGCACCGCTGCCGGAACTGTCGGCAGCTACGACCAGATTGCCGAGCGGCTCGTTGCCTTCCACGCCGCGGGAATCGAAACGCTGTTGCTGCAATTCCAGCCGTTCGAGGCCGAGATGCGCCGCTTCGCCGAGAACGTAATGCCGCGTCTCGCTTCCTTTGGCGGAGCATTGGCCGAAACTCCGGCCCGTCTCGCCGCAGACGCGGCCTGAGCGGGGTGGCGTCATTGGCGGCCGAAGCGGATCACCAATACACGGCGATGCATTGGGGCATCTACGAGGTCGAACGCCGCCCCGGTCACCTGCCGCTGTTGCACGGGCTGTCCACCGACCCCGACCCGTCGCCGATCGGGCTGGACATGCTGGATGCCAGCGTCACCAAGCTGCGGGTCCGCTGCCCGGCCATCCGGCGCGGCTGGCTGGAGAACGGACCCGGCGCCACGGCAGCGCGCGGGCAGGACGAGTTCGTGGAGGTGGATTGGGACACCGCCCTGGCCCACGTTGCGGCCGAGGTCGCACGGGTCAGCGGCACTCATGGGAATGGCGCGATTTTCGGCGGCTCCTACGGCTGGAGCAGCGCCGGCCGGTTCCACCACGCCCAAAGCCAGTTGCACCGCTTCCTGAACGTGGCTGGCGGCTACGTCCGCAGCGTCGATAGCTACAGCCTCGGCGCGGGACGCGCGCTGCTGCCCTACCTGCTGATGCCGATGGACGAGTTGAATGCCAGCCACACGTCCTGGACGCTGCTGGCCGAGCACTGCCGCCTGTTCGTCAGCTTTGGCGGCGTGCCGCTGAAGAACACCCAGGTGTCATCGGGTGGCGCGGGCGACCACCGGGCACGGGCCGGGCTGCGTGCCATGACGGCAGCCGGCACGCGATTCGTCAACATCAGCCCGGTGCGCGACAACCTGGACACAGGCGGACCGGTCGAATGGATCCCCATCCGCCCGAATACCGATACCGCGATGATGCTGGCCCTGTGCCACGGGGTACTGCACCATCCGGGTTTCGACCGCAGCTTCCTTGACCGTTGCACGGTGGGCTTTGACCGTGTGCGGTCCAAGCTGGCCGGCGACGCGGGCGGCACGGCCAAGACGCCGGAATGGGCGGAGGCGATCACCGGCGTGCCGGCCGCCCGCATCCGCGCCCTGGCTGACGAGCTGATGGGCACGCGCAGCCTGGTCAACGCCGCCTGGTCGTTGCAGCGGGCGTCGCACGGCGAGCAGCCGTTCTGGGCCGCCATCACGCTCGGCTGCCTTATCGGCCAGGTCGGCCTGCCCGGCGGTGGTTTCGCGCTCGGCTACGGGCCGATGAACACCCAGGGCAGCGCGCACCCACGCTTCGGCGGACCAACGCTGCCGCAGGGCCGCAACGCCGTGCCCGACTTCATCCCGGTGGCCCGCATAGCGGACATGCTGCTGCATCCAGGCGGCCGGTTCACCTATCGCGGCGAGACCCGCCGCTATCCGGACATCCGCCTGGTCTACTGGGCCGGCGGCAACCCGTTCCACCATCACCAGGATCTGAACCGGTTGCAGCGTGCCTGGGGCCGGCCCGAGACGGTGATCGTGCACGAGCCCTTCTGGACCCCCACCGCACGCCGGGCCGACATCGTGCTGCCTGCCACCACGCCGCTGGAGCGCAACGACATCGGCTACGCGACGCGGGAAGGCCACATCGTCGCCATGCGCCGGGCCGTGGCACCTCTGGCGAAAGCGCGGGACGACTACGCGATCCTGGCTGCCCTGGCCGAGCGGCTGGGACGGCACGACGCGTTCACCGAAGGGCTGGACGAGATGGGATGGCTGCACCGCCTCTACGGCGAGAGCGCGGACCGTGCCGCCGCCGTCGGGATCGACCTGCCGCCCTTCCAGCGTTTCTGGACCCAGGGCCTGGTCCGCCTTGCGCCGCACGGGCGGCCGTTCACCATGCTGTCCGCGTTCTGTGCGGACCCAGTGGCGCACCCGCTCGGCACGCCATCGGGGCGGATCGAGCTGTTCTGCGACGCCATCGCCGGATACGGGCTGGAAGACTGCCCTGGACACGCCGTATGGCGGGAGCCGGTGGAGTGGCTGGGTTCGGCAGACACGGCGCGCCACCCGTTGCACCTGCTGTCCGACCAGCCGGCCCGGCGGCTGCACAGCCAGCTCGACCACAGCCCGTACAGCCGCGCCGGCAAGGTGGCGGAGCGGGAGCCGGTGTACCTCAATCCCGAAGACGCCGCGGCGCGCGGCATCGCCGATGGCGACGTGGTGGAGTTGTTCAACGACCGCGGACGCTGCCTGGCCGGCGCGATTGTCACGCCGGACATCATGCGGGGTGTCACCCGGCTTGCGACGGGCGCCTGGTTCGACCCTGAGGGCGGGTTGGACAAGCATGGCAACCCGAATGCCTTGACCCTGGACCGTGGCGCGTCCGGCTTTTCGCAGGGGTGCGCGGCGCAGAGCTGCCTGATCCAGGCGCGTCGTTTCGAGGCTCCTGCGCCGCCGGTTACGGCCTACGTGCTGCCAAAAGGAATCTCGGGCTGAGCGGCCTGCCTGGTCTGCTGCTCGGGTTTGCTGAGCAGAGCACTATAGCTCGCCAACTTGGGTTGCGGTCTGGTCGAGAACGGCATGCTATGCCCGTGTGCCACCGCGAAAAAATCAACTATCGCTGCCTGAATCTTTGCTTTCGTGTCTTGTTTACGCTCGTCCGTGAAGCAGTCAATCATGATGAACCTGCAACCGGCTGCCAGGCCGGCATCCACGACTGACGGAGAACATTCGATGACTGTGGAATTCATCGGCTATGTTGGCCACTTCAACTCGTCCGAGACGATGCGCCGCACCGGGCCGGCGCTGGACCTTGGCTACGTGGAGGCGGTCGCCAAGGCGCATGAGCATGTCGACTTCGACCGCGTGCTGGTCGCGTTCAACTCGACATCCGCGGAGAGCATCCTGGTCGGCCAGCACATCGCGTCCGTGACCGACCGGCTCGGCCTGATGATTGCGCACCGGCCCGGCTTCACCGCGCCGACCCTGGCGGCCCGCCAGCTTGCGACGTTGGACCACTTCTCCCGCGGCCGCGCGGCGGTGCACATCATCACCGGCGGCAACGACACGGAATTGGCGCAGGACGGCGACCACCTGACAAAGGATGAACGATATGCCCGGACGAGCGAGTACATCGACGTCCTGCGGCAGGAATGGACCGCCGAAACCCCGTTCGACTACGCCGGGAAGTATTACCAGGTGGAGCGCGGCTTCGGTGACCTGAAGCCATACAACGCCGCAGGCATCCCGGTGTATTTCGGCGGCGCGTCGGAGGCGGCGATTCCCGTCGCGGGCAAGCATGCCGACGTCTACGCGTTGTGGGGCGAGACCTACGACCAGGTGCGCAGCCTGGTCGCGCGCATCCGCGCCGCCGCCGCGCCGTTTGGCCGGCAACCCCGCTTCAGCCTGTCGCTGCGCCCGGTGCTGGCGGACACGGAGAAAGCAGCCTGGGCCAAGGCAGATGCCATCCTCGCGCAAGCCCGCGCGCTGAAAGCCAGCGGCGGCAGCGGACGCTCGCCCCACAATGCCCGGATGGGGAAGGATGCGCCCCCCGCCAACGAGGGGTCGCGCCGGTTGCTGGCCGCCGCGGCGCAGGGCTCGCGCGTGGACAAGCAGCTATGGACGGGCATCGCCGCACTGACCGGCGCGCAGGGCAACTCCACCGGGCTGGTCGGCACGCCGGACCAGGTCGCCGATGCGATGGCCGACTACTACGACCTCGGCATCACGACGTTCCTGATCCGCGGCTTCGATCCGCTGGTGGACGCCATCCAGTACGGGCGGGAGCTGATCCCGCGCGTCCACGCCCTGGTCGCCGCGCGCCGCGCCGTTCACGTCGCCGCCGAATAGTAAGGAACTTCCTGATGAACTACGTATCCACTGCTTCTCGCCCCGGCCCCGATTTTGTCAGCCTGCTGCGCGACACCGTTCCTGCCCGGTCGGTCGCGGAGGAGCGGCTGCACCGCAAGCAGCGCCTGGCCGCCACGTTCCGCCTGTTCGCCCGCTACGGCTTCGACCAGGGTTTGGCCGGGCACGTGACCGCCCGGGACCCGGAGCATACCGACAGCTTCTGGGTCAATCCGCTAGGGCAGCATTTCGGCCAGATTCGGGTGCGCGACCTCATCCGGGTGGACCATGCCGGCGAAGTCGTCGAGGGCGACCGTCCGGTGAACCGCGCCGCATTCGCGATCCACTCCGCCATCCACGCCGCTCGCCCGGACGTGGTGGCGGCGGCGCACACCCATTCGACCTATGGCAAGGCGTGGTCCACGCTCGGCCGCAAGCTCGACCCGGTGACCCAGGACAGCTGCAAGTTCTACGGCGGCCACGGGGTGTTCGACGACTTTTCCGGGGTGGTGCTGGAGCAGAGCGAGGGCGAGCGCATCGCCGCGGCACTCGGGCCGCACAAGGCCGTCATCCTGCGCAACCACGGCATCCTGACCGTGGGGGACACGGTGGAGGCGGCGGCCTGGTGGTATATCTCGATGGACAACGCGGCGCAGACGCAATTGCTGGCGGAAGCCGCCGGCAAGCCGATCCCGATCGACCACGAGACCGCCACCCTCACCGCCAGCCAGGTCAGCCGCCCGCGGTCGGGCCTGCTGAGCTTCCAGCCGCTGTGGGAGCTGGTGACGGCGCAAGAGCCGGACTTGCTGGATTGACCGCGCCCCTGGGCCGGCGCCCTGCTTCGGACAGCGGGACAGCACTCCCCATCTCGCGCCGCCACCTGACGCTGGCCGCTGCCCTGGCCCCGCTTACGGCCCTTTGGCGGCCGGCCGCCGCGGCAGCGGCTGACGGCGGGGACATCGTGTTCCTGATCGACTCGCTCGGCTCCACCTGGATCCCGAACAACAGCGCCATCTCCAGTTTCCAGGGCCACGTATGGGGGCACGTTGCGGACAAGCTCGTCTACGTCGATGCCGACGGCCGGGTCAGCCCATGGATCGCCGAAGCGTGGGAGCAGAGCGAGGACGCCACCGAATTTACCCTGCATCTCAAGCCGGGCGTCAGCTTTTCGGACGGCACGCCGCTCGATGCGTCGGCCGTCGTCGCGAACCTCGATATCTGGTTCGCCGGGCGCGTGAAGGAGGGCATCAACCCGATCGGCCTGTTTCCGAAAACCTACGACCGGGCCGAGGCGACCGACGCTGCCACGGTGAGGGTTCTGTTCAAGGCGCCGACGCTCGGCTTCATCCCGACCCTCGGCTATCACGGCTCGATCCTGATCTCGCCAAAGACCATCGCCTTGCCGGCGACCCAGCAGGCCGACCTCGCCAGGACCGCCGGCAGCGGCCCTTACGTGGTCGCGTCCTGGAAAGAGGGCGACTTCGTCAAGCTGGTCAAGCGGAGGGATTACCGGTGGGGCCCGCCTGCGGTCGGCTGCACCGGCCCGGGTGCCCTCGATAGCATCACCTACAAGATCGTCTCCGAACCGTCGCTGCGGGTGTCCGCTGTGCAGTCGGGCCAGGCGGATATCGCCTACAACGCCTCGCCCCAGGAGATCAAGTCGCTCAAGGACGAGGGCCTGCGTATCGCGACACCGCGCTATCTCGGCTTCGTCAACGGATGGGCGCTCAACACCAAGCTCGCGCCGTTCGACGATGTAAGGGTCCGCCAGGCGCTCCAGTCCGGCATCGACCGCCAGGAGATCATCGACACCGTCTACACGCCCGAGTGGAAGCTGGCGACCTCCTTCATCCAGAGCAACGTGCCCGGCGCCACCGACCATGGCGACCTGCTGGCCTACGATCCCGGCAAGGCCGCGGCGCTGCTCGACGCCGCCGGCTGGGTCCGCGGGCGCGGCGGCCTCCGCAGCAAGGAGGGCAGGCAGCTCGTCCTCACGCTGAACTCGAACCCCTACCTTGCGACGTCGAAATCGGTCGATGAACTCATCGCCCAGCAGCTTGGAAAGCTCGGCTGGAAGGTGGACATAAGGGCGTATGACGTCGTGACCTACGACCAGAAGGTCCGGGTCGGCGGCCCCGCGGTCCCGGCCTACGAGGTGACGCGCAGCTTCATCGATGCCGGTACCGTGGCCAGCATTCTGACCAACGCCAGGAACGGCGAGAACTGGTTTGCGCTGGACGAGACCGACCGGACGCTCAACGATCTACGCGACAGGATCGCGGGCGCCGGGTCGGTCGAAATCCGCAACCCGCTGCTCGACACGCTGCAGACATACGTCCTGGAGCAGGGCTACTTCATTCCGCGCACGCAGATGGTGCAGCGCATCTATGTGCAATCCCCCAAGCTCGCGGGCGAGACCTACAACGGCGTCGCCTACGCCAGCTACTACACGGCCACCAAAAGCAAATAGCCCGCATCATGCACCCTTATCTCAGCCATGCCGGACGGCGGCTGGCCCAGGCTGCGATCGTCATCCTCCTGGCGTATGTCCTCACCTTCGTCGTCGTCAGCATCCTGCCGGGCGACCCGGTGACCAGCGTGCTGCGCGACCCGCAGAACGGCTTCACCGAGGAGCAGATCAGCGCGATCATCGCCGCCCAGGGGCTCGACAAGCCGGTCCTCGTCCAATTATGGGCCGCCCTGTCCCACTTCCTGGTCGGCGATCTCGGCATGTCGATGCGCTCTACCCGGCCGGTGACCACCCTGATCGTCGAAGTGCTGCCATCGACCCTTATCCTTGCGTCGGCCGGCTTCGCGATCGCGCTGTTGCTCGCGGCCGCAATCGGTTTCGGGTCACAGTTCCTGCCGCGGCGGCTGGGCCAGGGACTGTTGCGGGCCGTGCCGTCGCTGTTCCTGTCGGTGCCCAATTTCGTAATCGGGCTTGCGCTGATCCATGCGTTCGGGTTCCAACTCGGGCTGTTCCGCGTCATCGAGCCTGACAGCGCCTGGGCGACCTTGTTCGCCGCCGTCGCGCTGGGCATCCCCATCTCCGCCCGGATCGCCGAGGTGCTCGTCACTAACCTCGATCACGAAGCCGCCCAGGACTATGTCGCCGTCGCGCGCAGCCGTGGTCTCGGACCGGTTCGGCTGTTCACCCGGCACCTGCTCAAGCCGTCCTCGCTCCCTGTCGTGACCGTGCTCGCACTCACCATCGGCGAATTGCTCGGCGGCTCGCTGATCACCGAGACGGTGTTCGGCCGCACCGGCATCGGCAGCCTGGTGCAGCGTTCAGCCGCCACGCACGACTTGCCCGTGCTGCAGGCGGTGGTTTCCCTGGCCGCCGTGGTGTTCGTGCTCGTCAATCTGGCCGCCGACCTGGTTTATCCGCTGCTCGACCCGCGCCTGAGGCTTGCCGATGGCTCCGGGCGCCGGCCAGCCACTGTCGACGCGGTGATGACATGACCGCCGCATCGCTCGCCACCGAAGCTCCAGTGATGCCGCGCCGCCGGGCCGGCATGCGGGTGCCGGGGACCGTCATCCTTTCCTTCGCGGTGATCGCGCTCATGATCGCTTGGTCGCTCGCGCCAGGCCTGTTTACCAGCCAGGACCCGGCGAGCGGCGTCCCCGCCCACAAGCTGTTCGCCCCCAGCGCAGCGCACTGGTTCGGCACCGACCACCTTGGCCGCGACCTTTACGCCCGAGTCGTCTACGGCACGGCCTCCTCCGTCACGAGCGCGCTGGTCGCCGTCGTCATCGGCCTGGCTGCTGGTGGACTCATCGGGCTGGCCGCAGGGTTCTTCGGCGGCTGGGTCGACATCATGCTCTCCCGCCTCGTGGACATCCTGCTGGCGATCCCAAGCTTCCTGCTCGCCATCGTCGTCGTGACCGCGCTCGGCTTCGACACCGTCAACACCGCCATCGCAACCGGCGTCTCGGCGGTCGCCGTGTTCGCCCGGATCATGCGCGCGGAGGTGATCAAGACGAAGCAGGCGACCTTCGTCGAAGCGTCGTTCCTCCAGGGCGGCTCGCGCGGCTACATCCTGCTGCGCCACGTGCTGCCGAACGCGTGGCAGTCCGTGCTAACCCTGGCGGTGCTGCAATTCGGCCTGTCGATCCTGGTAATCGCGAGCCTCGCCTTTCTCGGCTACGGCGATCCGCCGCCTGCCTCGGATTGGGGCCTGCTGATCTCCGTCGGCAAGAACTACCTGCGATGGCCGTGGCTGGTGTACGTGCCCGCATTTGTGACGGTGGCGACCGTCCTCTCGGTGAACAGGATCAGCCGATGGCTCCGCAAGACGGACTGAGCGCGGACCTTGTCCGCGCTGCCACGCCCCGGCAGGCGTCGTGGCGCCCCGCTCCGCTGCTCCGCGTCGAGGGATTGTCTGTATCCTACGGGCGTGATGCGGTGGTCCGCGACGTCGGCTTCGAACTGCGCCGCGGCGAGAGCCTCGCCGTCATCGGCGAGTCCGGTTCGGGGAAATCGACCATCGCACGTGCGGTGCTGCGGCTGCTGCCGAGCCAGGGTCGCGCCACGGGCCGGGTCGAGTTCGACGGCCAGGAGGTGCTGGGGCTTTCCGAGCGCCGCTTCCGGCCGCTGCGGGGCCGGGCGATCGGGTTCGTCCCGCAGGACCCCGGCACGGCGCTCAACCCCGTGCGCACCATCGGCGCCCAGGCGGAGGAGGCCGCCGCGCTGCTGGACGAGCCCAGCGCGGCGCTCCGCACCGAGCGTACCTTGGATCTGTTTGCCCAGCTTGGGTTCGACAAGCCCCGGCGTGTCTACGGGTCCTACCCGCACCAGCTTTCCGGCGGGATGCTGCAACGTGTGTTGATCGGCCTGGCGGTCCTGCCAGGCCCGGCGCTGCTGGTCGCCGACGAGCCGACCTCCGCGCTCGACGTCACCATCCAGAAGCGCATCCTCGATCTGCTTTCGGATCTGCAACGGGACCTGGGTATCAGCCTGCTCCTCATCACCCACGATCTGGCGATCGCAGCCGAACGGGCCGACTCGCTGGTCGTGCTTCGGGATGGCCTCGTTCAGGAGGGAGGTGAAACCGCATCTGTGTTCGCCTCGCCCAGGTCGGCTTACACGAAGAAGCTGCGGGCTGACGTCCCGGCCCTCAACCCCGACCGCTATGCCCGGCTGCGGGATATCGGCTCGCGCCGCCTCGACTCCCCCGATGCGCCGAAGATCGAGGTCCGTGGCGTGACCAAGACGTTCAATCTCGACGGCAAGGTGCTGACCGCCGTCGACGACGTGTCGTTCAGCGTGGCAACCGGCACCACGCACGCGCTGGTCGGCGAGTCCGGTTCCGGCAAGACGACACTCATCCGCCTGCTGCTCGGGCTGGAGGCCCCCGACACCGGCAGCATCGCGGTTGCGGGGGAGACAATCACCGGCCGTGCGCGTGGATCGCTGCGTCTCGTGCGGCGCCACCTCCAACTCGTCTACCAAAACCCGTTCACCTCCCTTGACCCGACCTGGACGGTTGAGCGCCTCGTGCGTGAGCCGCTCGACCGGTTCGGCATTGGGTCGGGCGCGGAGCGGGCAGCGCGCGTCCGCGCGGTGGTGGCCGATGTCGGGCTCGGCGACCATCTCCTGCGCCGTAAGCCGCAAGCGTTGTCCGGCGGTCAGCGGCAGCGCGTGGCCATCGCCCGGTCGCTGGTGCTCAAGCCAGACGTGATCGTGTTCGACGAGCCGACCTCCGCACTCGACGTCAGCGTGCAAGCCGACATCATCGGGGTGCTGCTGTCCCTGCAAGCGGAGTTGCGCCTGACCTATGTGTTCGTGTCCCACGACCTCGCCCTTGTGCGCCAGTTCGCCCATACGGTTTCGGTGATGCAACGCGGACGTATCGTCGAGGATGGGAGCACTGCAAGAGTATTCTTTGGGGCCAGGCATCCCTACACCGCAGCCCTGGTGGGGTCACAGCCGTCCAGAGGTATGTGAAGTTGCTGATCTCCCCGGCAGTAAACCACTCCGTAGCGGGTCGCTGGCGGTCATGAACCCGAAGACGCTGGCCCTGCCAACCGTTCATCCTTCAGCAACTTGCCCCGCGCCGCCCCGTGCGGCCGCTCGGCGCCTTGGCGCGCCTCTCGCGGTCCGCGACAGAATTAGAGCGTTACCGTATCGATTTGGGTCATAGCCTGCATGCCTGAGATAGTTGGCG